>NZ_KE136479.1:197463-913409 GCF_000407165.1 Enterococcus haemoperoxidus ATCC BAA-382
CAAATCATCAAGCAAGACGACACGAAAAAACGATTAGCCGGGGCAAAATATACAGTGAAGAACGCCGCTGGAGCCCAAGTAGGAAGTGGACAAACCAATGCGAATGGTGTGTATACATTAGGGAATTTACCGACAGGTAAATACACGGTAACCGAAACGGCAGCGCCAACAGGACACGTAGCGGCGCCAGTAGAAGGAAATAATCGAACTGTAGACGTGGTGAGGAATCAAACGGCAAGTCTGACGTTTACAAATAATCGCCAAGGGCGAATCAAGATCAAGAAGGTAGACAAAGAAAGTAAGGCAGTTTTGTCAGGAGCGGAGTACCGAGTAACGGATAGTCAAGGTAAGGTAGTAGTAACGAGTGTGAAGACAGGAAGCGATGGGACGGTGACAACGGGCTACTTACCAGCAGGAAATTATCGAATTCACGAAAGTGCAGCGCCAGCAAACTATGAATTAGCGAGCCCGTTAAGTGTTGTAGTGACGGTGAAAATGGGAGAAACAACCCCAGAGGTGTTGTTTGAGAACCAACGTCAAAAAGGCGGGCTGCAAATCATCAAGCAAGACGAAGAGAAAAAATATAGGAAATTGTCAGGAGCTATTTTTGATATTGCAAGTGACGATAAAGGTCAAAATATCCTGTATAAAAATCAAAAAACGGATGGATCAGGAAAAATATCTATTCCAGCTATTGCAACGGGTACGTATTATATCAGAGAAACAGCTCCACCACCTGGTTATCAGATAATCGAAAAAGGTTGGATACCAGTAACTGTAGTTCACGGAAAAACAACCACATATCAAGTTGAGAACAGGCCTACTCGGTTGCATTTACGACAAGTCGTACTAAATCAGAATGACGCTTTAGTAGTTCCTAGCACAGGTTATTTCAAACTGGAGCAATTCGCAGGTTCTAACACAGTCAATACGTACCAATTCGTTACTGGTTCGACTGTGAAGAATAAACCAGCAGAGATTACAAAAGAATTGTTTACAACAGTAAGAATTTCCGTTGGCATAGATAAACTTCGGATTATTGATTTAGTACCTGAATATTATATGTATCGTGGAGCCATTGCAACAGAAACTGATACAGATTTAGAAGAAAAACATTCTTTTGATCATACTTCTGAGATAGTAAAAGCTGATCCTATTGTAGATTATAGTAAGTCAAGTGAATATTGGGTAACTGTTTTTGTCGAACCAAAAATGGGAACAACCTCTAATGGTGAAAAAGAAAAAGAGCCTCGACCGTATAGTTGGGACTATAAAACAAATGAACTAGGTCGATTGACTCAAGTGAAGTAGGAGGAAATGTAAATGAAAAAGAAACTTATTGGATTGGCAATTCTTGGATGCTGCCTATTGTTAGCAGGATGTAACTCAAAAAATGAGAGTGAATCTAAGAAAAAAAAAACAGATCATGAAAAAATTGCAAAAAAAGAAGTATCTGAAAATAATTATGCCTCAGCAGACAATTCATTTGCTGTAAATAATGAAAACTTTATCAGCCCAGACTTTGAAGCAAAGCTTACAGGATCAAGTGTTGTTAGTGGAGACGATAATGCAACGTACCTCGTAGTTTTTTATACCTTTACTAATAAAACAAATGTCTTTAAATCAGGACAAGAAGTATTTGAAAAGTATTTGCAAGCTAACCAAGCATCAAATAAAAATGAGATGGAAACGTTATTTATAGATCATCCAGAACTTAGTGAACAGATTAAAAAACTTTCAGATGAATCTACAAAAGAACAAGAGCAAGGGAAAGCAATTCCTATGGCTACAGTTTATAAAACAGTTTCAGATAAAGACTTAAGATTAGATTTTTTAGATGCTGAAGGATCAACCATAGTATCAAAAAATTATTTGATTAAACTAGATTAGTTCCACTATTCAATAAAGAGTATTTACTAGAGAAGTAACGAATAAAATCGGTTAAAATAGAATAAAAAAAGACCTATAGCTAAATTCTACTCATACGAATGACAGAATTTAGTGGTAGGTCTTTTTTTCTAGTTTATTTGAAAGCTCATTTTCTCAATTCGATCAAATGCTTCTTTTAATATAGTTATGTCTTGAGTTGCTGCTAAACGCACGTAACTATCCCCAGTTGTTTCGCCAAAAGCTTTTCCTGGGATCATCAATACATTTGTTTCTTTTAAGACTTTTTCAACAAAGGGGACAGACGTTAAACCAGTTTTTGAAATGTTGATGAACGCATACATACTGCCCTTGACTGGATGTAATGAGAGAAACGGAATAGACGAAATTCGTTGTTCCAAATATTCTAGACGTTCTTTAAAAATGGTTACAACTGTTGGAGTTAGTGTTTCAGCATGATTTAATGCGTAAATACCAGCTTGTTGAGAAGGACTAGGTGCTGAGTAGGTTATACTTTCATTGATCAACTTCGCAGCATCGTTAATATAGTCGGGAGCAATCATATACCCAATACGCCAACCAGTCATCGCGAAGGCTTTTGAGAAACTGCTAAATGTAATCGTATTGTCAGGAGCAAATGTTGCCATTGGGACGAAATCATCATAAAAACAAAATGCTTCATAGACTTCATCAGAAAGAATATAGAAATCATGTTCAATAGCTAAATCAGCAATAGCTTTGAATGTTTCAGGAGAAAAAACAGCGCCTGTCGGATTGTTTGGTGAATTGATGATAAGCGCTTTTGTTTTATCTGTAATAGCAGCTTTCAAAACATCAATATTGATTTGAAAACCATCCTCTTCATAAGTTGGAATAAATACTGGTTTACCACCAGCAAAAATTACTTGATCTTTGTAGGGTGAAAAATAAGGTTCATGAATAATGACTTCATCTTCAGGATCTAACAATACTTGTAACGTTAAATACATGCCATGTAAAGCACCAACAGTTGCTCGAACTTGATTAGGTTCAAAGGATAAGCCATATTGTTTTTGGTAAAAGGCCACGACAGTATCGATAAATTCTTGACTACCACCAGAAGCGGTGTATTTCGTGTGCCCGTTTTTAACATCTTTAAAAGCGGCATCAATAATTCGTTCATCTGTAATCAAATCGGGATCTCCGATCGACAGGTCCAGTAAATCAGGTACTTGTTTTGCTAAAGTGGCAATATCCATCAAGATATTTTCAGCAGGTTGTTGATGTTTCTTTGAAATATTTAGTCGATCCATTTTGTTACCTCCAATTACTTGTTGCTTAACTTCATTCTATACTATTTTTTTAAGAGGGCAAAGTAAGTTTTTCTACTTACTTTGCCCTCTTGTAGTTTTTACAACACTTTTCTTAAAAAATCTTGTGTTCTAGGATTTTTCGGTTGTCCAAAAATTTCTTCTGGTGTCCCTTCTTCTTGAATGATTCCAGCATCCATGAAAATCACACGGTCGGCAACTTCACGTGCAAAGCCCATTTCATGGGTTACGACAACCATTGTCATTCCTTCAACGGCTAATGCTTTCATAACAGCTAACACTTCACCAACCATTTCTGGATCTAGTGCAGACGTCGGTTCATCGAAAAGCATCACGTCAGGATTCATTGCTAGCGCACGGGCAATTGCTACCCGTTGTTGTTGTCCGCCAGATAAGCTGGAAGGGTAGCTAGTAGCTTTATCTTTCAAGCCAACTTGTTCTAATAAGGCAAGAGCCTTTTCTTTCGCTGCATCTGTTGTTTCTTTTTTGACCTTGATTGGGCTGATCGTTAAGTTATCTAAAACTGTTTTATGAGGAAATAGATTGAAGTTTTGAAATACCATACCCATTTTTTGACGAAGGGCGTCGATATCGGTATCTTTGTCTAATAAATTTTTTCCTTCAAATTCAATCGTTCCATCTGTTGGTTGTTCTAATAAGTTTAAACAACGTAAAAAGGTACTTTTTCCGCTACCAGAAGGGCCGATGATCACGACAACTTCACCAGCGTTTACATCTAGGTCTATGCCTTTTAAGACTTCATTTTTTCCAAAGGTTTTGTGTAAATTTTTAATATTAATCACTAGTGCTCATTCTCCTTTCAGCAACACCTAACAGGCGTGAAATGGTAAAGGTTAAAACAAAGTAAATCAATGATACTACAAGGTATGGTAAAAATGGTTTAAAGCTTGCGCCTTGAACATTACCGGCTTGGAAAATCAACTCTGAAACCCCGATTACCGAAACGACAGAAGATTCTTTGATTACAGTTACAAACTCGTTTCCTAAAGCAGGTAAGATATTTTTGATTGCTTGCGGTAAAATGATGTAACGCATTGCTTGCGGTTGATTCATACCAAGAGAACGAGCGGCTTCTAACTGACCTTTATTAACGGCGTTGATTCCAGCACGAACGATTTCAGCAACATAAGCCCCGCTATTTAAGGCAAGAGCGATACAACCAGCAGCGATTTTGGATAAATCAAGCCCTAACACACCTGTACCAAAATAAACGATAAAGATTTGAACTAATAAAGGAGTACCACGAACATATTCAATATAGCAAATCGCAATACCACGTAAAATTTTTGATTTAGATAACTTCATTAAGGCTAATAAACCACCCAAGATAGCACCGAATAATACACCCATAAAGGCTAAGAAAATTGTATAACCAGCACCACTAATATAGAATTTACCGTATTTTCCAAGGAAACTCTCATCATCAGTAAACATTAATTTACCAGCTTCTTTTTTATAACCATCAAGTAAGTTATTATCATTGATGGTT
This sequence comes from Enterococcus haemoperoxidus ATCC BAA-382, assembly GCF_000407165.1. Taxonomy (NCBI): domain Bacteria; kingdom Bacillati; phylum Bacillota; class Bacilli; order Lactobacillales; family Enterococcaceae; genus Enterococcus; species Enterococcus haemoperoxidus. Next base: position 202,171 of record NZ_KE136479.1, read on the forward strand.
TTGATCGAAGCATTGACCTTTTGTTCTAAAACAGGTGCATTTTTGGGAATGGCAACAGCGGCATCTTTTTGGCCCTGTTCAAATGTAACGTCAGCAAATGTCAACTCTTTATCGCGTTCAACGTAAGCTTCAGCAACCGGACCTTCTAGAACTGCAGCATTAACTTTTTTATTTTTTAAGTTCATGATGATGTCGGGTACTTTTTGTAAAGATGTTGGAATCGAACCTACTAATTCTGTCTTTGCCAACTCTTCTTGCGTGGTTTGTTTTTGGACGCCGACTTTTACACCATCGAAATCTTTTGTTGATTTGAATGTATCTTTGTCATCTTTTCTAACAACTACTTTTTGTTGAACGGTCATGTAAGGTGTTGAAAAATTAACTTCTTGAAGACGTTCAGGAGTTGGTGCCATACCTGAAATGATTAAATCGATTTTACCTGTTTTCAATGCACCTAATAATGCATCAAAACCCAGTTCTTCAATTTTTAATTTGACCCCAAGATCATCTGCGATTTTTTGCGCGATCGAGATATCGAATCCAACGACCTGATCTTTGCCATCTACATCTGCATGAAATTCATATGGTGCATAATCAGCAGACAAACCAACAATCAGTTCACCACGTTTCATAATGCTGTCATAGACTGGATCAGGCTCTTCCGCAATTGCTGTGGTTATGGGGATAAAAGTGAGTAGTACCAGCAATATAGGGATAATAAGTGCTAAGGTTTTTTTACATAATTTCATTTGTTCTTCTCCTTTATGATAGAGTGATAACAGTTGAGTAAGTATAACTGTCTAGTTTTTCAATAAATATTCTAAAAAACGTGTATAAATGTATAAAAATTTATTGTTTTTGGATGTGTTTTATCATATCATAGATTAAGGGAAAGGAAAAGTGAATTTTATCAAAGAATTTAAAATTTTCGCTTTTGTATAAAAATTAGTAAAAAATGAAAGGTCGAGACAAATGAATCAATCATTGATAGTAAGAGGAGCACCGCAAGAATATGAATGCCGAGTGGGTGCGTGGGATGATTTAGAAGAACACTTAAATAGAAGAAAAATCAAACGGGTAATGGTTTTACATGGGAAAGATTCATGGGAAGCAGCTAAATCTTACTTTCCTACATTAGTGAATATAGATGCACACTTTGTTTATTATGGTGGAGAATGCACGGACGAGCAGACGCTAGCTTTAAAGCAAAGGTTTGAGCAAGAGCAGTCAGAAGGAATCATTGCTGTCGGAGGTGGAAAAATTGCAGATTTAGGTAAAGCGGTGGCAAACCAATGTAACACACCGATTTTGATTTTACCCACATTAGCGGCAACCTGTGCGGCTTACACACCGCTTAGCGTAATCTATAAGACTGATGGTGCTATGGATCGCTATGATGTCTTTGCACAAAGCAATGCCTTGGTTTTAATTGAGCCTAAAGTTATTTTGGATTCACCCATTGCATTGATGATTGCAGGGATTGGTGATACTTTAGCTAAATGGTACGAAGCAGATGCAATGATTTCGCAATTAGAAGTACAACCCATCGAAATCCAAGTAGCTGCTTTTGCAGCCAAAAAATGCCGAGATGTCTTGCTTTCTGACAGTCAAGAAGCGCTTGCTGCTATGGAAAGTAAAGAAATCAATCAAGCCTTTTTAAATGTTGTCGAAACGAATATTCTACTCGGCGGAATGGTTGGCGGATTCGGTGATGATTATGGACGAACGTCTGGCGCTCACTCGATTCATGATGCATTAACTATTTTGCAAGAGAGCCATCAACAGTTACATGGTAATAAAGTGGCTTACGGTGTTTTTGTCCAGTTAGTGATTGAAAATAAGTGGGCTGAAATCGAGCAACTAATCCCGTTTTATCACAGCCTTGATTTACCAATTTCTTTAAAAGAGATGAATATGAGTTTATCAGAGGATGATTATCAGCGTGTTGCTGAGCGCGCTGCCCAGCCGCATGAAACGATTCATTATATGAAAGAAAAGATTACGCCTGAAATTGTGAAAAGAGCTATGATGAAGCTTGAAACAGCGATGAGCGATAAATAAGAGTAGTTGAAACACTGGAGCTAGATGAATTTTTATCTAAGCTCCTTTTATTGTAAATCACAGTAACTGCTTGCAGAGCTGAAGGGGCACAATACTTGGCGAGCGAAGAGCGGCGTTTCATTTGTCTAAGGATATCCTAAAGAAAGCCCGTAAAACCTTGCAAATACGAACAAAAAAAAGTATGATGAGGAAAGTGTAAATTTACAAAAGAAAGTAGGAGAATGAATGACAGAACCAGCCATTCGTTATCGTTTAATAAAGAAAGAAAAACATACAGGTGCCCGTTTAGGTGAAATCATCACGCCTCACGGTACGTTTCCAACACCGATGTTTATGCCTGTAGGAACGTTAGCGACAGTAAAAACAATGTCACCAGAAGATTTGAAAGAGATGGGCGCAGGAGTGATTTTGAGCAATACTTATCATTTATGGCTACGTCCCGGAGATGATTTGATTGCAGAAGCAGGCGGCTTACATAAATTTATGAATTGGGATCAACCAATCTTAACAGATTCTGGTGGTTTTCAAGTATTCTCATTAAGTGATATGCGTAAAATCACAGAAGAAGGGGTTCATTTTAGACACCATTTAAATGGGTCTAAGTTATTCCTTTCTCCAGAGAAAGCAATCAATATTCAAAATAATCTAGGCTCTGATATTATGATGAGTTTTGATGAGTGTCCGCCGTTTGATGAAAGCTATGATTATGTGAAGAAATCCATCGAGCGCACGTCACGTTGGGCAGAACGCGGGTTGAAAGCGCACGCTAATCCAGATCGTCAAGGCTTGTTTGGTATTATCCAAGGGGCAGGATTTGAAGATTTACGTCGTCAAAGTGCGAAAGATTTGATCAGTATGGACTTTCCGGGATATTCCATTGGTGGTTTATCTGTAGGTGAACCAAAAGCTGAAATGAACCGCGTGTTAGATTTTACTACTCCTTTAATACCTGATAATAAACCGAGATACCTAATGGGTGTGGGAACAGCAGATTCATTGATCGATGGTGTGATTCGTGGGATCGATATGTTTGATTGTGTCTTGCCGACTCGAATTGCTAGAAATGGTACTTGTATGACTTCTAAAGGTCGTCTGGTTGTTAAAAATGCACAGTATGCAAGAGATTTCCGTCCGTTGGATGAGAAATGTGATTGCTATACTTGTAAAAACTATACTCGAGCGTATATTCGTCATTTGATCAAAGCAGATGAAACATTTGGTATTCGTTTAACGTCTTATCATAATCTTTATTTCTTATTGAACCTTATGAAACAAGTTCGTCAAGCAATCATGGATGATAATTTGTTAGAATTTAGACAAGCCTTTTTTGAAGAATATGGGTTTAACAAAGAGAATCCAAAAAGTTTCTAAAAAATTGATCAAAAGACTAGTGTTGTACATGAAATTTTGTTACAGTAAACTAGTGATTATAGGATAGAGAGGTGAATAGATAATGGGCGGAGGACTTTCGTTTATTTTACCATTAATTCTTTTAGCAGGAATGATGTTTTTTATGACTCGTTCGCAAAAGAAACAACAAAATGAACGTCAAACACTTTTGGATGCAATGAAAGTGGGCGATGAAGTTGTAACGATCGGCGGATTACACGGTGTGATCTCTGAAATCGATAGCGAAAAAAGAACAGTATTGATCGATTGTGAAGGAATCATCCTTGAATTTGATCGTGCTGCAATCAAAACTGTCAAACCAGGTACTGTTGTTACAAATGACAGTGACGTAACAGTTGTTGAAACAGAAGAAACAATTGTTGAAGAGCCAACTGTAACAACAACTTCTGAAAACAACGAAACGAAAGAATAAATTCCAGCTTGCTGGAATTTTTTCTTTCTAACGCAACTAGGCAAATAGACATAGATTATTTTTTGGAAAGAAGGGGAGAACCATCGAAAAGCTGTCCTGGCACCAAAAGTTCTTATTGAAAAAAGAGTTAAAACTCAAATGCCGATCTTTTCAGCAACTTGGTTATTCTTCAGTCAACGAAACAGAATTGATGAACTATCTCGTTTCTTATCGTTGGAAAAAGAACGCTCCATCATCGATCAAAGCTTGTCGTGAAGACATTTTACATATTGAGCCAAATGAATTTTTTGATTATCAGCAATTGATTGCGCAAACAAGCAGTTTAACGATTAAAGATTGGCATGACTTAACGGATCTATTCTAATACAGAATAGGTTCTTTTTTCTTTTTGTATAATAAGAAGCGCTTACTTGAAAAAGATGAATAAAAAAACGATAAATGTGAAAAAAATCACAATAAAACTATTTACAAGAAAAAAATAATGTTGTATGATGTGTATGTGAAATAGTTAACAAACAAAAAATAACTAACTTATTTTTCTAGGAGGATCACAATGGCTAAAACAATGAAGAAAGAAGATACCAAAACGACTGATGTATCAGCAATGATCGACGAGTTGGCAAGAAAAGCAAATATTGCTTTAAAAGAAATGGAAGACTTCGATCAAGAAAAAGTTGACCACATTGTGCACCAAATGGCAATGGCAGCATTAGACCAACATATGCCTTTAGCAAAAATGGCTGTAGAAGAAACTGGCCGTGGAATTTACGAAGATAAAGCAATCAAAAATATGTACGCTTCTGAATATATTTGGAACAGCATCAAGCATGATAAAACGGTTGGTGTTATCAATAAAGACGACCAAACAGGCTTAATCGAAATCGCTGAACCAGTTGGGGTGGTTTGTGGTGTTACACCAACAACGAATCCAACATCAACAACCATTTTTAAAGCGTTGATTTCAATCAAAACACGTAATCCAATCGTATTCGCGTTCCACCCAAGTGCACAAAAATGTTCTGCTGAAGCTGCTCGTATCGTTCGTGATGCAGCCATTAAAGCAGGTGCTCCAGAAAACTGTGTACAATGGATCGAACAACCTTCTTTAGAAGCAACTTCAGGTTTGATGAATCATCCTGGTATTGCCATTGTTTTAGCTACTGGTGGTAGTGCTATGGTTAAATCAGCCTATTCAACTGGTAAACCAGCGTTAGGTGTTGGACCAGGTAATGTTCCTTCATATATTGAAAAAACAGCTAAAATCAAACGTGCAGTAAACGACTTGATCGTGTCTAAATCATTTGATAACGGCATGATTTGTGCTTCTGAACAAGCTGTGATCGTAGATAAAGAAGTTTATGCAGCAGTAAAAGCTGAATTTGAAGCACATCAAGTGTACTTCGTTAAACCAAACGAATTACAAAAACTAGAAGATGCTGTGATGAACGAAGGAAAATATGCTGTTAATCCAGCAATCGTTGGGTACTCTGCTGAACATATCGCAGAACTCGCTGGAATCAAAGTACCAAAAGGCACAAAAATTCTAATTGCTGAACTTGAAGGAGCAGGAGCAGAATACCCACTTTCTCGTGAAAAATTATCGCCAGTTTTAGCGATGATGAAAGCAAAAAATACAGATCATGCCTTTGATTTATGTGAAGCAATGCTTGAATTAGGTGGTTTAGGTCATACAGCAGTGATCCATACAGAAGATGAAGACCTACAAGTGAAATTTGGTTTACGCATGAAAGCTTGCCGTATCTTAGTAAATTCTCCATCTGCTGAAGGCGGAATCGGGAATATCTATAACGAAATGATTCCTTCATTAACATTAGGTTGCGGATCTTACGGTAAAAACTCAGTCTCTAAAAACGTATCTGCTGTTAACTTGATCAATGTCAAAACTGTAGCGAAACGGAGAAATAATATGCAATGGTTTAAATTACCGCCAAAAATTTTCTTTGAAAAAAATTCATTACAATATCTACAAAAAATGGAAAATGTTGAACGTGTCATGATTGTTTGTGATCCAGGAATGGTTCAATTCGGCTATGCGGATACAGTTCGTAAAGAATTACAAAAACGTAAAAACGACGTTCAAATCGAAGTATTCTCAGCCGTAGAACCAAATCCATCTACAAACACAGTGTATGCTGGAACAAAAGTCATGGTTGATTTTGAACCAGATACAATCATTGCTTTAGGTGGCGGATCTGCAATGGATGCGGCAAAAGGCATGTGGATGTTCTACGAACACCCAGATACAGAATTCTTTGGTGCGAAACAAAAATTCTTAGATATCCGTAAACGTACGTACAAAATTGAGAAAGCTGTTAAAACACAATTTGTATGTATCCCAACAACATCAGGTACTGGATCAGAAGTAACACCATTTGCGGTTATTACAGATAGTGATACGCACGTAAAATACCCGTTAGCTGATTACGCTTTGACACCAGATGTTGCGATCATCGATCCTCAATTTGTGATGTCAGTTCCAGCTTCTGTAACGGCTGATACTGGTATGGATGTATTGACACATGCAATCGAGTCTTATGTTTCAGTAATGGCGTCTGATTACACTCGTGGATTAAGTTTACAAGCAATTAAATTAGTTTTTGAACACTTAGAAAACTCAGTGAAACGTCCAGATGCTGAAAGTCGTGAAAAAATGCATAATGCATCAACAATGGCTGGTATGGCTTTTGCCAACGCATTCTTAGGAATTTGTCACTCAGTAGCGCATAAAATTGGTGGAGAATATGGGATTCCTCACGGACGTACAAATGCGATTTTATTACCGCACATTATCCGTTACAATGCCAAAGATCCTTCAAAACATGCAATGTTCCCTAAATATGATTACTTCCGTGCAGACACAGATTACGCTGATATCGCGAAATTCTTAGGTCTTAAAGGAAAAAATACAGCAGAATTAGTGGATGCATTAGCAACAGCTGTTTATGATTTAGGTGTATCAGTTGGAATCGACATGAACTTGAAAGCGCAAGGTGTGACACAAGAAATCCTTGATTCAACTGTTGATCATATGGCTGAATTAGCATACGAAGATCAATGTACAACAGCAAATCCAAAAGAACCATTGATCAGTGAATTGAAACAAATCATCATTGATGCCTACAATGGCTAATTGAATAAAGTGAGAAGAGTAGCTAAAAAAAGTTACTCTTCTTTTTTTATGAAAAGGAGTATAATGAGAGAGATCAAAAGCGGAGGGATAGATAATGACGATTAGAGAAGCAAAACTAGAAGATATCGAAGCAATCAATCAATTAAATACGTATCCATTAAATCATGAATATCCATTAGAAGATGCCAAAGAACAGTTGAGCTATCTACTTTCATCACCGGTCAATAAATTATTTGTAAAAGAAATAGCAGGAAAAGTAGTTGGGTATATCCAACTCAGTGAATATGTCTGCACTTATGGACCAAGATTGATGAATGTCATGGCACTTGTGGTGGGAGAAGATATGCATGGAAAAGGAATAGGCAAATCACTATTGAATCACGCAGAACAATGGGCAAAAGAAAATAGTGCACAAGGTATTCGCCTAAACTCAGGAGTAGAGCGAACTAAAGCCCATAAATTTTATGAGCATCAAGGCTATGAAAAAGTGAAGAAGCAAGTGAATTTCAGAAAATTATTTCAATCAAAATAAATCGAAACAAGAAAAGAGGAAACAAATGATTACATTAAAATCAAAAAGAGAAGTAGAGAAGATGGCAGAATCAGGTGCATTATTAGCAGATGTGCACAAACAATTACGAACATTTATCAAGCCAGGGATTACAAGTTGGGATATAGAAGTATTCGTTCGTAATTATATTGAAAGTCATGGCGGTGTGGCTGCTCAAATTGGATTTGAAGAGTATGAGTATGCAACATGTTGCAGTATCAATGATGAAATTTGCCATGGTTTTCCAAGGAAAAAAGTATTAAAAGATGGCGACTTGATAAAAGTCGATATGTGTATTGATTTAAATGGTGCTATTTCAGATTCTTGTTGGTCTTACTCAGTGGGAAGCGCCACAGATGAAACAAAACATTTAATGGAAGTCACTAAAAAAGCTTTATATTTAGGTATTGAACAAGCTAAAGTTGGTAATCGTGTTGGCGATATTGGTCATGCGATTCAAACGTATGTGGAGTCAGAAGGCTACAGCGTTGTTCGTGATTTTATAGCGCACGGCATTGGTCCAACCATTCACGAAGAACCCTTTTTCGCTCATTATGGAGAACCAGGTAAGGGGTTGCGACTAAAAGAGGGCATGACAATAACGATAGAACCGATGGTCAATGCTGGTTTGTGGCAGATGGAAATGGAACCAAATGGCTGGACTGCTAAGACAAGAGATGGTAGCTTAAGTTGCCAATATGAACATAGTTTAGCGATTACGAAAGATGGGCCAGTGATTTTAACTTCTCAAGGAGAAGAAGGTAGTTACTAGAGTAAGATATTGTTCAATAATAATAAGGAGCATTGCTTTTTCAAATAAATCATTTGGTGTATATAATGGGATTAAAGTATTAGATTTATTTTATTCAAGAAAGGATGATTGAATATGTCTAAATTTTCTCCGTGTTTATGGTTTGATGGAAAAGTAGAAGAAGCAGCTGAGTTTTATGTGAACGCATTTGAACAGAGTAAAATCAATAAGGTTGATTACTATGTAGACAGTGAACATCAACCTAAAGGATCTGTTCTAACAATCTCGTTGACACTTGCAGGACAAGAAGTTATTTTGCTAAATGGTGGACCTGAATTTAATTTTACTCCTGCAATTTCATTTTTCGTAGAATGTGAGACAGAAGCGCAAATCAATCGTTTATGGGAGACACTAAGTCATAATGGTGAAGTATTGATGGAATTTGGGGCTTATCCTTTCAGTAAGAAATACGGTTGGCTAAAAGATCAGTATGGTGTTTCATGGCAGCTGGTGTTAGCTGAAAAGCCGCAGTCTATTGTACCAAGCTTTTTATTTACCGGAGAACAGTTTGGAAAGGCAGAAGAGGCGATGAACCAATGGATCGAGATTTTCGGTGATGGTAGTGTCGAATATGTCCAAAAAAATCCAGATGGTACTGTAGCGCAAGCTTTGTTTACGATGCATGGACAGCCGTTTAGGGTAATGGATAGTGGTGAGGCACATGGGTTTACATTTACGATGGCGACTTCATTTTATGTCTATTGTAAAGATCAGGCTGAAATCGATCGTTTATGGGAAGAAGTCACGGCTCAAGGGAAAGAATGGCCTTGTGGTTGGATGGAAGATGAATATGGTGTCTGTTGGCAAACTGTTACATCGGATATGGAAGAATTATTTGATCACTCTGACCCTGATAGAGCCTATCGTGTGATGCAGGAATTGTATAAAATGAAACGCATTGACATAGCTGCACTGAGAGAAGCGTACAAGGGATAAGATAAAAATGCTTTTTTCTCGCCGTTTATTCGGATAAAGAGCGCTAAACAAAACTAATCTTTAGTTTTGTTTAGCGCTCTTTATTTACTTCTCTTTGCAAACGGTTGATATGCAATCCCACGACTTTCGCACCAATGAATGATTTCAGGAGAAAAAATAATATCAGTTGTTGTAAGCTCAGCTGTGGTTTTCTTTCCTAGTAATGTATACAACATTTTAAGTTCATCTTCCCATTGCTTAACAAGTGCAATCGTTTTATCAAGACCATGTGTCATTAGCTGATTTAAGATAGTCCCAGCTATACCAACACTTTTAGCACCTAAACTCAGTGCTTTGACAATATCTAGTGATTGCCGAACGCCACCAGAGGCTAAAACGTCAAGGTCACGATGCCAATTCGCCGCTTCCAAGAGTGAGAGGACCGTTGATTGCCCCCAATCAGTTAAAAAGCCAAGCTCTCGTTTCTTACGCCGTGCATTTTCAATTTGGGTAAAACTTGTTCCGCCTTGGCCACTCACATCAACTGCTTTGACACCGCGCCGAACTAATTGTTCAATCGTCTCACTACTCATGCCAAAACCAACTTCTTTGACAACAACTGGAACAGACAGTTGAGACGCAATATCTTCAATAGTATCTAGCCAACCATGAAAATCACGATCTCCTTCTGGCATTACCAGTTCTTGAGGAACATTCACATGAATTTGGAGTCCATCAGCATGAAAAAGTTCGACAGCTCTTTTGGCTTCTTCTAAAGAAAGTCCGGCGCCAATATTCGCGAAAATCACGCCTTCAGGATTTTCTTTGCGCATGATTTGGTAAGTTTCTGCTACGTCAGGATTTTTCAAAGCAGCGTTAACAGATCCTGTTGCCACCATGATACCCGTTTCTCTAGCTATGATGCCTAATTGCTGATTGATTTCTTTCGCACGATCACTACCGCCGGTCATAGCATTGATATAAAACGGCTGTTTGAAAGAGAAATCAAGAAAAGATGTTGAAATATCAACGTCATCCAGTGCTACTTCGGAAAATGAATGATGAACAAAACGGATTTGGTCGAAGTCATTGGTTTTATCTTTATGAAAGGCTTTTGCCAAAGAGATATGTTCATCTTTTCGATTCATCTTTTTCCTGCTTTCCGTAAAAATATACATGTAATGGTAAAGGCGTGATGCCTTCTTTTTCCCAAGAGCTCATTAAAGGTAAGATACCAGATTTTTGTTTAAATAAGACAATGCCGCAATCGCCGCCACCTGCGCCAGAGGATTTCGCTGCACCACCACAAGTTTGTGCTAAATTACATAATTTTTTTAGGGCAGGAGTTTCGATCATAACACCTGTGATCGATGTTAGTTGTTGGAGTAATTGCCGGTTTTTCCGGATTTGTGTTTGGATCAATGTGATATTTTCTGTCTGAAAGCCTGTGATCATCGTTTCGACACACGATTTACTTTCATCTAAAAATTGCTGATAGGCTGTTTCTTGGACTTCTTTTGATTGGTTGACTTGATCGACTAAATCAGATGTAGAAGCAGGACTTCCCGTCCAGCCAATCAGCAGCCGTAGTTTTTTGGGAACTGTCAGTGTTTGGATCATTAATTTTGGCCATGCTGCTTGAAGTAATGCAGTCAGTGTTTGTTTTTGAGCCTGATCATTAACCCACTGATGATCGAAAGTTGAAAAGGCGATCCAACCGCCGTAACAGCTTGCTGCGATATCTCCGCAAGAGCCATTTCCTTGAACCTCTAAATGAGCTAGTGCGGAAAGTTTGAATATTTCTTCTTCAGTTAACTCTAAGCCGTAAAAAAGACCCAACGCTTTTACAGTTGCAACAGTTACAGCACCACTGGAGCCTAAGCCATATTTTCGTCCGTTTGAATTGTCTAATTCACTAGTGACTTTTAAGTGATAGAAAGACAACTCTTTATGTTGTTCTTGCGCATATTTTTCAGTTAAGCGAATTGCTGCCAATACATAGTGAAAGGGATTTTCCCGAATATCTAAAACGAGTTCGTTATTTCTTCTTGTCCAACGTACAGGTAATGAACTGTATTGGGCAGACTGAATACTACCGACATTTTCAGCTGATTCAAGCGTGACCGTTACAAATTGATCCACTGCAACGATGATTGCTGGATGTCCTGGTTCAACAACGGCATATTCTCCAGCAATAAATAACTTACCAGGTGTGGAAACTTCTATCATAAATCTTCCGACCTTTCTATAGGAATTGCTTCAATTCCGGGTCCTGCAAAAGCCGTAATCAGCTTTTGCTCAGGCAAATATTCTGCTAAAAAGTTCTTTAAAGCAGTCAGATTTTTCTTTTCTACTAAAATTTTAACATTCGGTCCAGCATCCATTGTAAAGTAGCAAGGTAGACCGGCTTGTCTGGCTGAACGGACTAACTGCATAACGTTAAGACTTTCTGGTGACCAGTAAGTAAACGGTGGTACGGCAGCTAAGGTAGTACCATGCATGCGCAAACCATTTGCTTCAGCGACTTCCCCTAATTTGTTAAAGTCTCTTTCCTTAATTGCTTCTTTGGCTATTGCTAAATCTGCTTCGACATTTTCTAACCAACCAGAGTAAAAACTTGATGTTTCAACGGTTCGTTTCATACCATCACGGCTGGAAATATCTTTCACTCCATCATCAACTAAAACGAATAACATCGCTAACTCGTTTTCCCAGCCCTCAGAAGGAATCGCTTTTGCAAATGAGGTTTGATCAGAGTCGCCTTTTTGCCATTCAGCAAATCCACCAAAAATACTGCGGCAGGCAGATCCAGAACCACGTCTAGCTAAACGAGATAGTTCTGTCTCAGTTAACTGCAAATCTAATGCTTCACTACAAGCACCAGCGAGAGCCGCTAAACCGCTAGCGGAAGAAGCTAAACCAGCTGCAGTCGGGACAAAGTTTTGACTGTCGACTCTTGCAAATAATGATAGATTTTGCTGTTGGCGAATGAGATCTAAGAATTTAGAAATTTTTGCTGTTTGCTTAGAATCTTGTTTTTTTCCATCTAAAACGAAGAGATCTTCTGTTAATGATTTATCGAAATAGACACTAGTTTCAGTATAAAAAGCATCCAATGTTAAAGAAAGACTGCTATTCATAGGCAATATCAAGCGTTCATCTTTTTTTCCCCAATATTTGATCAACGCAATATTTGTATAAGCTCTTGCTTTTCCAACATACATTATTTTTTCACTCCTAATGATTGAATCCAAGTGGCAAAAGCTCCAGCAGACTTTAGTGCAGCAGCAATTTTTACTGCTTGTTCTTTAGATTCTGCTAAAGCAATCATACAGCCGCCGCGGCCGCCACCTGTTAATTTTGCGCCTATTGCGCCATGTTCTCTGGCAGTTATAACTAACTGATCTAATTGGTCATTGCTGACAGTAAGTGATTTAAGCTGATCGTGTGCCTGATTCATTACGTTTCCTAATGTATGAACATCGTCTTTAGAAATAGCTTGTTTCGCAAGTTTAGTCAACCGACCTAATTCAGTAATATGTTGTGAGATTTCTTTTTTATTTTGCTCAAAAAGATGAGCTACGTCGCTGACGGCAGCTCTCGTTTGTCCTTTGATTCCAGTGTCAGCAACGATCAAAAAAGCATTGGAAACATTCATTGGGAATGATTCTAATGGATGATTTTTTATGAAAAATAACGGTTCGTTTCCACTAGTTGCAGCTGCATCAATACCACTAGGGTTACCGTGAGCAATTTTTTCAGCTCGATTGACTAAATGGAGCAGTGTTTCTGGTGAACAAGGAACCTCAAAATAATCAAATAAAGCACGAACGATAGAAACAGCAACAGCAGCGCTTGACCCCATACCACGCTCTGCTGGAATTGTACTAGTGATGGTGATTTTAAACGTCATATTTTTCTGGTGAAGTTCAATCAAGGCTTGATTGATGACTTCTTTAACACTTTTTAATTGTGGCGGAACTTCTGAAAGTGCTCCTGAATAATAATGACAATCCAGTATCATGGTACTGTCAGGTTCAACCTTTGTTGAAATGAAGGTTTCCTGAAATGGGATGGCAATTGCAGGTTCGCCGTAAACGACAGAATGTTCACCCATCAGTATAATCTTTCCAGAGGCTTGCCCATGACCAATTTTTTCTTTATTCATTTTAATAAACAGTCCTTTGTTTAAATATCAAGTGTGTGATGATCTAAGTTGCTGCATAAAGAATCATAAAATGAACGCCAAAAATTCAGTCCATTTATTAAGAGTACCATAAACGATTCATACCAGCAAAACGCCTAAAATAGTCATTAGCCCTAGATATATGCAAAAGCTAATAGTGCCTCATGTAATGTGTATAGTTCATAGCGATATATAAGTAATAATTGAAACGATGATCGAAGTAAACAGAATTGGCAAAAATGTGCCACCATTCCTAAGAGTATCGTCCATTGTAAAATCCTATTATTGAATGAGAATTGCTCTCAAGCTACATTAGTTTACCAAAAAAGCTTATGAAATAAAATTTTTAGATTCTATTTAAGGAAAAAATTAACTTCTCATTAATATCTACAAGCAAAAAAAGAAAGAGCGAAGGAAAATAGCTGAAATTTAGCTCCGATTTTTCTGCTTAATTATTCTTCAATAATTAAGCCCAAACCCGCAGCAATCGTAATTGCCTGTTCTTGTGTTACGTTTAATCCTTTGAGTAATTCTTGTGAAAAAGCAATTTTTTCAAAGGTACTTTTTGTTAAATCAAGACCAGCCAATTTTGTATGGAACCAGTTACTTCCAGTCAATGAACAATTATCTAATAATAGATTGTTCCAAGTGACTTCAACAAATTCTGTATCGTTCAAACTGGTTTGTTTAAATTGAACGACTTTTTGATTTGTAGCGCTGAAAGAAGTATAGTCTGCTAAACAATCTTCAAATAAGCAATCTCGTAAATAACTTTCCGCAAAATTTGTTCCAGTTAATTTACATTGACGAAAATGGACTTGATGAAAGCTAGCGCCAATCCACTCTGTATTTGATAGGTCACAATGATCAAAAATCACATTGCTACACTCAAATCGCTCTAAATGATTTCGATTCATAGTCAATTTTTCAAACTGACATTCCCTAAAAACTAAATTTCGGACATCTTGATAACTTAGATCTTGCTCTTTGACAGATAAGCCTTCAATAATAACTTCATCATCTAGAGAAATAAAATCAGTTTCAGTTAGTTTAGGTAATAACGGTGCAACAGGCTTTTTGATTTTCATAAATAAACCCTCCAAATAAGTGTGATTGATGAATGAGGCAAAACTATTCTGTTTCTTTATCTAAATTTTCATTTAATTGATACGCACGATTATAAAATTTTAAGCAGGTTGTTAACACATACGCTCCTAGAAGGCCTAAAAGACTGCCTAAAACAATCCCAATCAAACGATAATTCAGTAAACTGACTAAATATTGATGACGAGCTAGGTTAGCAAGTAGTAATGACATTGGCGTAGTAAAAAAATTTGCAATCGTATAATTTCTTTTGATAAAAAATTCTACAGTCAAAAAGAAAAAGCAAATCAGAAAAATTGTTTCTAGAGAAGTAAAAGAAATACTCAATAAAAGAGCTGCAATCAACAGTCCAATCATTGTCCCTAAGATTCTCTGAATATTTCGATGCATGACTGCTCGTAAATTATCCCCTTGTAAAACTGCAGCACACGAAACGATCATCCAATAAGCATTCGTTAGATGTAAAGACTGACTGATGTAGGTTGCTAAAAATAAAATAGCTGCATAATGTAAAGCATCTAAAAGTGCCGCAGGATCTGTATATAGTCGCTCTTGTAAGGAAACTTTTTTTTCTGGTTCAACGACTTGACCTTCAACAAAGTATAAGATGACGGCCACCACAAGAGAGGTTAAAACACCTAATAAAACATAACTCATCATGATTGGAACTTTTTCCAAAGGAATTTTAGTCCCACTACCCATAGCGGTGACCATGACAATAAAAAAAGCCCCAGGCTTTGCAATTCTATACAACCTAAAAATAATTCTGGCAAAAAAGGAAATCAACGCTATAGCGATTGGAATAACCCAAGGAATATGAGTACTCAAGACACCAATCAGGTTGCCAAAAAGTAAAAATCCACCAACGGAACTTAAACGAATCAGCAGTTCGTTTAATGGAAGAGTTTGATAGTAGAGAAAAGTAAAAATCCCAAGTGAGCCGAAACTTCCAATCAATAAATTATTTGAGAAATAGCCAATAAATAGCGGTACGGCCATACAGATACCGGCACCAATCAAGCGAAAAGGTGCTTTTTGAGGTTTGTGGAATGTAGTTAATTCTTTGAAAAATGATGAACGATGCATCTGATCACTCCTTACTATTGTTATGAAACACGGAAAATATATTTAAAATTAGTTGGTAACTAGATAAGCCAAAGCGAAAAAAAAGATGGCTTACTAGCAGTACGGTCTGTTTCTTCCATTACTAATCTAACATACTTTTTTATAAGAAAACAATCGCTTTTTATCTAATCTGGTTTTACGAGCTAACCTTTCGAAAAAAAAAGAGAAAGCTTGATTGTGGCAAAAGTGCCATTCTCCTACTTTTCTGTCAAAGCTAAACGAGCACGTACCGCTTGTTATGACCATTTCTAAGAAATTGCTTCTAATGAAGGTACAATTTAATGATGTAAGTATTAAAAAAAAATAAGATTATTCTTGATTTTTTAATTTAAAAATTGTAAACTATATCTCAGTACAGTAAATAATTATTAAATTCTGATTTTTCAGAAAATACTTAGGGTCTTTTAGGGAGGAAAAAAGAATGAAGTTAAAGAAGTCATTTGCTTTTGGATTCATCACTTTATTTAGTTTAACACTCGCAGCGTGCGGTAACGGCGGTGGAAATACAGACGATACAGGCAGCTCAAAAGCAGCCGATGGAAAACCAAGCGGAGAGCAAGTATTCCGTGTCAATGTTTTACAAGAAATGCCAAGTGCCGACTTATCAGTAGCGACAGATGTTATCAGCTTCACTGCTTTAAACAATGTATATGAAGGAATCTATCGTTTGAATCTAGATAATAAACCAGAACCTGCTGGAGCAGCTGAAAAAGCTGAAGTCAGCGATGATGGCGTTACGTATAAAATCAAGCTAAACGAAAAATCTAAATGGTCAGACGGAAAACCCGTAAAAGCAGAAGACTATGTCTATGGATGGCAACGTACAGTTGATCCAGCGACGGCTTCAGAATATGCCTACCTTTATGAATCTGTAAAAAATGGTGCGGATATCGCAGCCGGTAAGAAAGACAAAGCGGAACTTGGAATCAAAGCGACAGGTGATTATGAATTAGAAGTTACATTAGAAAAAGCAACGCCTTATTTTGATTACCTATTAGCGTTCCCATCATTCTTCCCACAAAGAAAAGACATCGTGGAAAAATATGGTAAAGAATACGCAGCAAATAGCGATAACTCAGTTTACAACGGCCCGTTTGTCTTAGATGGATTTGATGGAGCAGGAACGGATACTGAATGGTCATATAAGAAAAACAAAGAATATTGGGATGCAGATTCTGTAAAATTGGACGAAGTAAAAACGAATGTTGTGAAAGAAGCACCAACTTCATATAACTTATTCCAAGATGGACAAGCAGATGATGTAACATTAACTGGTGAGTTAGCGCAACAAGCAGCCAATGATCCAGCTCTTGTGATCCAAAAAGAAGCATCGACTCAATATATGGAATTAAATCAAATCGACGAAAATTCACCATATAGAAATGAGAACTTAAGAAAAGCTATTTCTTATTCAATCGACCGTAAATCGTTAGTTGAACAAATCTTAGGTGATGGATCAGTAGAACCTAAAGGGTTAGTTCCAGCAGATATGTCTAAATCTCCAGATGGAAAAGAAGACTTCACGAAAGCGGCAGATGATAAAATTGCTTATGATAAAGAAAAAGCAAAAGAACATTGGGAAAAAGCGAAGAAAGAATTGGGTATCAAAACATTAGATATCGATATCTTATCTTCTGATGCAGATTCATCTAAGAAAACAGTAGAATATATCCAAGGTGCGATCCAAGATACTTTAGAAGGAACAAAAGTAACCGTAAGTCCAGTACCATTTGCTGTTCGTTTAGACCGTTCTAATAAAGGTGACTTTAAAGCAGTTATCGGTGGTTGGGGAGCTGACTACGTAGATCCAAGTAGTTTCTTAGATCTATTCCAAACAGGTGTTCCATATAACCGTGGACATTACAGCAATCCTGAATACGACAAAGCATTAAAAGCTGCGTCAACTACAAATGCTAATGATCCTGAAAAACGTTGGGATAACTTAGTAGATGCAGAGAAAATAATCATGGGCGACATGGGTGTGATTCCTCTTTACCAAAAAGCTGAAGCGCACTTACGTGCTGAAAAAGTGAAAGATGTTGGTTTCCATCCAGCAGGTGCGCAATACGATTACAAATGGACTTATATTTCAGAATAGTCTGAAATAGTTTTCAATAGTAAAAGGACCTTTGCCCTCTTTGAATAAAAAGGCAACGGTCCTCTTGCTATCTTTGCTCATAAAAAGTAAAATAATAAAGAAACAATAGAGACAATCAGTAAAATACCTCCAGTTTCAAGCCAGTAAAGCTGATGTGCTTTGCCAATTTCTGAAAATGGAATGAATTCTTTCGGTTCATTTTTCTTTCTAAAACGAAAATGCATTTTCATAAAACGTTGGAAATTATCAAAAAATCCTGAGGACATAATCCACATGGCTAAGCCGATAATCAGAAAGAATAATGAAACGATGAAGAAGGTATCAGATATAGAACGGATAGTCAGTGACTGTTTTATCAATAGGTAAGTAAAAATACCGATGCTTGAGACCGCTGAGGTAATCAAGGGCCATTTTAAATTTTTCATGTGCTCATCCTTACTTAATTTTCTATCCTTACTTTATCGAAAAATACTGATGAAGTCAAAATAATCTCGGAGGTGTCATTCTTGAACAGTTTTGGAAAATATTTTCTTAAACGGGTCTTCTTCATGATCATCACATTGTGGCTGATCGCAACGATTACGTTTTTCTTAATGCAATTATTACCAGGTACTCCTTATACCAACCAAGAAAAACTTAGTCCAGAAACAATCGCTATGCTGAACAAGCAATCTGGTTTAGATAAGCCAGTGATCGTTCAATATGGAATTTACTTAAAAAATCTTCTAGTTGGTGACTTTGGTATTTCATTCCAATTTAAAAACCAACCAGTAGCAAAACTTTTGGCAGGTCGTATTGGGCCTTCTGTCCAATTAGGCGCACAAGCCATCATCTTTGGTACGCTAGTCGGTATTTTACTAGGGATCATTGCCGCAATGCGCCAAAACACATGGGTGGATACAGTAGCGACGTTAATGGCAATTTTAGGACGTTCGATTCCTAACTTCGTCTTTGCGGTACTACTGCAATATATCTTTGCCATGAAATTAAAAGTGTTGCCAATCGCAATGTGGAATGGATTTGCTTACACGATTCTCCCAACGATTGCTCTGGCAATGAGTCCAATGGCCGATTCCGCCAGGTTTATACGAACCGAGATGGTCGAAGTTTTACATAGTGATTATGTAGAGTTGGCTCGTGCCAAAGGCTTAAGCCGCTGGCAAGTTGCCGTGAGACACGGACTTAGAAACAGTTTGATTCCTTTGATTACATTACTCGGCCCATTAGCCGTTGGTTTGATGACAGGATCTCTAGTTGTTGAAAATATTTTTGCGATCCCAGGTATTGGGGAGCAGTTCGTAAAATCAATCATGACCAATGACTACCCAACAATTATGGCCGTGACGATTTTATATTCTGCTTTGTTAGTATTTGTAATCTTGATCGTTGATTTACTTTATGGATTGATTGATCCAAGAATTCGTGTTTCAGGAGGTGCCAAAGGTTAATGGAAACAGTTGACTTAAATAATGTCCCAGAAAAAATCAAAAACATACCTGCAAATGACTTCCAGCCTTTGGATACATCAACAACCAAGGAACGTGAACGAATTGCAACGCCGTCACTAAGCTTTTTACAAGATTCTTGGCGTCGTTTGAAAAAGAATAAAGCTGCTGTGATTTCCTTGATTCTTTTAGGAATCATCATCTTTATTTCAATTATAACAATTTGGGTGTCACCACATGACCCAACACAACAAAATGTAGCGTACATCAATTTACCACCGCGTATTCCGTTTTTAGATAGTATCAATGGGTTTAACGGTACAGCCAATGTTGCTGGTAAAATGGTAGATAAGTACGCTCAAGCGAACGTTCCTGATAACGTGAATTTCTATCTTGGAACAGATGGCTTAGGCCGTGATGTATTGAGCCGTTTATTCATGGGAACACGTATCTCATTATTGATCGCATTTATCGCAGCTTTACTTGATATTACGATTGGTGTAACATATGGTTTGATTTCAGGACTATTAGGTGGACGTGTCGACACAGTGATGCAACGTATTTTAGAAGTTCTTTCTGGAATCCCTAACCTTGTTGTCATGATCTTGATGCTGACAGTTTTTGATCCAGGTATTTTATCGATCGTTTTAGCGATGGTTATTACTAACTGGATTTCAATGGCCAGAATCGTTCGGGCGCAGACCTTGAAATTAAAAGATCAAGAGTTCGTTTTAGCTGCCCAAACATTAGGTGAATCTCGTTTGAAGATTGCCGTAAAACATATTTTGCCGAATATCTCAAGCGTGATCATCGTTCAAATGATGTTCAGTATCCCGTCGGCCATTTTCTTCGAAGCGTTTCTAAGTTTCATCGGTTTAGGATTAAGACCGCCGACCGCTTCTCTTGGAACATTATTAAATGAAGGATATAAAACGTTCCGTTTCCTTCCATATTTGATGTGGATTCCTGCCGTAACTTTGTCAGTCGTAATGATTTGTTTCAACTTGTTAGCTGACGGACTACGTGATGCCTTCGATCCTAAGATGAAAGAGTAGAGTGAATGACTATGGAAAAAGTATTAGAAGTAAAAGACTTACAGATTTCTTTTGATACGTTTGCTGGAAAAGTAAATGCTATTCGTGGTGTGAGCTTTGAATTGTTCAAAGGGGAAACTCTTGCGATCGTAGGAGAGTCTGGTAGTGGTAAATCAGTAACTACTAGAAGTATCATGCGATTATTGAGCAGCAATGCAAACATTGACAATGGAGAAATTCTGTTTAAAGGTGAAGATATCGTACACAAAACGGAAAAACAAATGCAAACCATTCGTGGGAAAGAAATTGCAATGATTTTCCAAGATCCAATGACCTCATTGGACCCAACAATGCCGATTGGCAAACAAGTTGCTGAATCGTTGATCAAACACAATAAAGTGTCGAAAAAAGAAGGGCTAGATCAAGCATTAGAATTATTAAAATTAGTAGGGATTCCAAACGCTGAAAAACGTTTGAAAAACTACCCTCACCAATTTTCTGGCGGACAACGTCAACGTATCGTCATTGCGATTGCGTTGATTTGTTACCCAGAAGTTTTAATTGCAGATGAGCCGACAACAGCTTTGGATGTTACGATCCAAGCGCAAATTTTAGAATTATTAAAAGACTTACAACAAAAAATCAGCACATCGATTATCTTTATCACCCATGATTTAGGTGTAGTAGCAAACGTGGCTGATCGTGTAGCCGTTATGTATGGCGGACGTTTAGTGGAAGTAGGAACATCAGAAGAGATTTTCTACAATCCGCAACATCCATATACATGGGGACTACTTGGCTCAATGCCGACAATGGAAGGAACGGAAGATAAGCTATATGCGATTCCAGGTTCACCTCCCGATTTATTAGATCCTCCAAAAGGAGATGCTTTTTATCCGCGTAACGAGTTTGCAATGAAGATCGACGCAGAAGAAGCACCACCGTATTTTGAAGTATCACCAACTCATAAAGCTGCAACGTGGTTATTAGCACCACAAGCACCAAAAATTACCCCTCCAGCTGAAATTGTAAGACGTTGGGCGATTTATGCTGAGCGCCATAATACGACTGCAGGAGGCGTTAAATAATGAGTGAAAAAAGAAAAGTACTTTTAGATGTTAAAGGACTAAAACAATATTTTAACGTTGGACGCCCTGACGAAGTTAGAGCTGTTGACGATATCAGTTTCCATATCTACGAAGGTGAGACTTTCGGATTGGTGGGAGAATCTGGTAGTGGTAAATCAACAACAGGACGTAGTGTGATTCGCTTATACGATCCAACAGATGGCGAAATCATTTTCAACGGTGATGATATCAGTAAAATTCGTTCAAAATCTGGGATGCAAGCATTCCGTCGTGAAGTTCAAATGATCTTCCAAGATCCGTATGCCTCATTGAATCCGAGAATGAAAGTCAACGATATTATTGCTGAAGGAATCGACATTAATCACTTAGCAAAAGATGCCGCTGAACGTGAAGCTAAAGTCAACGAATTATTAAAAGTCGTTGGACTTGATCCGAGCCACGGAACGCGTTATCCACATGAATTTTCTGGTGGTCAACGTCAACGTATCGGGATTGCAAGAGCTTTGGCAGTTGATCCGCGCTTCATTATCTGTGATGAGCCGATTTCAGCTTTGGATGTATCGATTCAAGCGCAAGTAGTCAATTTATTGCAAGACTTACAAAAAGAAGCCGGTCTGACTTATTTGTTTATTGCCCATGATTTATCAATGGTAAAACACATCAGTGACCGTATTGGTGTTATGCATAGTGGTAGATTATTGGAGATGGGGTCAAGTGATGATGTGTATAACTTTGGTGTACATCCATACACTGAAAGCTTATTATCAGCTATTCCATTACCAGATCCTGATTATGAACGTACACGCAAACGTATTGTTTATAAACCGCAAGCAGAAGACAATAAAGAACGTAAACTAAGAGAAATCACACCTGAGCATTATGTGTATTGTTCAGAAGATGAAGTTGATGTGTACCGTAAAAAAATTGAAGAGAAAAAAGCCAGAGCGAATCACGAATAGTCGTTTGGCAAAAGAAAGACTAGCTAAGAAGAGACCTATTTTTCTTAGCTAGAATTTTTAAACCTAAGATGAATGAATCATTTTTCTTTGTGACATAATCATTTTGTAATAGTTTTACGGGCTAGCCTTTCGGAAAAAAGATAAAATCTAAATGAGGCAAAAAGCACCTCAGTTAGATTTTCCTATTTTTCATTCGAGACTAAATGAGCCCGTTCAGCTTTTTAACTAATCTAGCTTTACGGGCTAGTCTCTCGGAAAAAAGATAAAATACGAGTGAGACAAAAAGCGCCTCAATCGTATTTTCCTATTTTTCAGTCGGAGCTGAACGAGCCCATTCAGCTTTTTATTGGTAGGGTGGTATTCTAATGAAGGTATTAAAGGCGTATAAATACAGGCTTTACCCTACTTTATTACAAGAAGAGTTCATCAAAAAAACTTTTTCTTGTGTTCGGCTTGTGCATAATCTTTTATTGCAGGAAAGAATTCAGCTGTATAAGGAGTTGAAAAAAAATCCTGATTTAAAAGTAAAGTTACCGACACCAGCTCAATTTAAAAAAGAGCATCCTTGTTTGAAGGAAGTGGATAGCTTAGCATTATCAAATGCGCAGGTTTACTTGGATCGAGCATTCAAAAAATTTTATAGAGAAAAGTCAGTTGGTTTTCCTAAACTAAAACAAAAGAAAAATGCTGTCAGTTCTTACACAACGAATAATCAAAACGGCACAATTAAAATTATTGATGAAAAATATTTAAAAGTCCCTAAACTGAAATCGTTGATTAAAATGAAAATGCATCGTCCGGTAATAGGGAAAATAAAGTCGGCGACGATCTCTTTGACTCCTAGTAATAAATATTTCGTTTCGATTCTTTGTGAAGAGGAGCTTCCTAGAGTTGAAAAGACCTATTCAGCAATCGGGATAACATTAGGAGCTTCAGAATTTGCTGTATTATCAAATGGTAGACGTATCGATAATGATAAATTTACAAAAGAATTCGAACAGAGGATCACCAGAGAAGAAAGAAAATTAACACGGCGAAAAGAAATTGCTAAATCCAAAGGAACAGAACTGTTACAACAAAAAAACTATCAGAAACAAAAACTAAAAGTAGCAAAAATGCGGGAAAAGTTAATGAATCAACGAATTGATTTTCTGAATAAAATCACGACAGAAATTGTTAAGAAATATGATTTGATTTGTATTGAAGATATTCATCAAGCTGATTTTTTCAGAAATACTAAATTACATCGAGGCGTTTCAGATGTTTCTTGGGCATTGTTTGTCTCAAAACTTGAATATAAAGCGACATGGTATAACAAACGATTAATCAAGGTTTCGGCATGTGGTAAATGTTCGGAACATTCAGATAATGATTTGGTGAGTCAAATATTTACTCAAGACGTCAATGAGGAAAAAGGAAAACATGATCCTGAGACTGCGGCGAGTATTCAAGTGTTGATCCAAGGATTAAAAGGAACAACGGCCAATTAAAAAAAGAAGAACTGTAGGGACTACAGGGATAGCCTAGGGCATATAAGATAGATATAGCGTTTAGTCGATCATTTGTCTTTTTCTAGGAAATTTCTAGTTAAATAGAGATAGTTCACTAATTATTAGTTGATGAAAAATAAAAAATCGGACTTTATTCTACTCGTTTAAACAAGAAATTGTTTAAGATAGAACAGAATAAAGTTTTTTGTTCGTTAAAAAAGTATAGTACAATAAATAAGAAGAGAAGATGAAAAAGGGGAAAGCTATGAATAACTACAGAGCACTTGTTTTCTTTGATTTGGATGGAACGTTATTAGATGCTGAATCAACTATATCTAAGGAAAATCACCAAGCAATTTTGCAATTGAAGAAAAACAATATCCTGCCATTGATTGCTAGTGGCCGATCTCCAAAGGAAATCCAACAAATCACAAAAGGCGTAGCAATCGATTCTTATGTAAGTTTAAATGGGCAGTTTAATGTTGTTGAAAATGAAGTTGTTTCAAAACATGCAATACCATTGAAACAGATTCAAGAATTGATGGCGCTTTCTGAATCGTTTGGTCATTCCTTGGCATGTTATACAGAAACTGAATATGCTGCTTGTTATTCAACTGCGAGCATGGAAAAATTATATCGCTTAGATCACGCACCATTGCCGAAAATTTCAGCAGAGTTTCATAAAGATCATGAGATTTACATGGTTTATCTTTTTTCAGAGGATGAAGAGAAAGATTCATTATATCGAGAAAAATTTGCGGATATATTTACTTTTTTCAGAGATAGTCCTTATTCAATGGCAGTTGTGTCAAAGGGACAGTCAAAAAAAGCAGGCATCCAGGAAATAATTAAGACATTGGATTTGGCTCATGTACCAACATACGCATTTGGTGATGGAAACAATGATTTAGGGATGTTTGAAGCAGTTAATACGGCAATTGCGATGGACAATGCTTCACCTCATGTAAAAAGCCATGCTGATTATATTACAAAATCTCATCTGGAGGATGGTATTTGTTTTGGATTAAAACATTTTGAATTATTAGACTGAAAGGAAGTAGAAAAATGACGGTAAAAATGATTGCAGTAGACATGGATGGAACGTTTTTGAACAGTCAACAAGATTACGACCGAGAAAGATTTAGTCAATTGTATCAAGAGATGAAGCAACAAGGGGTTCGTTTTGTTATAGCTAGCGGCAATCAATACTATCAACTTAAATCTTTTTTTCCAGAAATTGAAAACGAATTATCGTTTGTAGCAGAAAACGGAGCGTACGTTGTTAGTGAAGGAAAAGAAATATTCACAGGCGAAATCGATCCAGAAGTCATTCACGACGTGCTAACTATTTTAGCTGAGTTCAAACAAGGACATACGATTCTTTGTGGGAAAAACAGCGCTTATGTAGCTGAAGAAGAACCAGATTCTTTTATTGAACATGGTCAGAAATATTACCATCGATTAAAAAAAGTTCCTAATTTGTTTGACGTAAAAGACGATACGTTATTCAAGTTTGCTTTGAGTTTTCCTGTTGAACAAGTGCCAGAAGTGCTTGAACAGCTGTATCAAACGTTAGGAGACAAGGTTATTCCGGTTTCTAGTGGGCATGGTGATGTTGATTTGATTATTCCCGGAATCCATAAAGCGTACGGCTTGATCAAGTTACAAGAGCTGTGGGGGATAAAAAATCATGAAGTGGCAGCTTTTGGTGATAGCGGCAATGATCTGGAAATGTTAAAACATGCGGAATATAGCTATGCCATGAGTAATGGACAACCACAGGTCAAAGTAGCAGCTAAAGAAATTATTTTATCTAATGATGAAAATGGTGTGCTTCTTAAAATAGAGGAACTGCTTGGAAATTAAAGAAAAAAGTTTGAGACAGAAGCTCATTGTTCTATAATTAAGGGTTTCTGTCTTAAATTGAAAAAAGCATTGACAAGCTTTTGGAAATATCGTATACTATTAAAGTTGAGAAATGAAAGCAGAAGCACCCGCTTCTCGCCTTAGCTGACAATGTCACTGGGCTAGATATAGGATTCTTTATATCAAATGATATGAATCTGAATCAATCGCGGGATCTGTGTACAGAGCCTGTTTTTTATTGTATTTTTTACAATAGCAGACTTTTGGAAAAAGAGTTTCAGCATTGATTTTCTCTTAAAAAACTTGGAGGTGAATGACCATAGCAAAGGATATGATGGTGAACGACGGCATTCGTGCACGCGAGTTACGTTTGATCGGACAAGATGGGGAACAATTAGGTGTAAAAACAAAAGTGGAAGCACTACAAATTGCTGAAACAGCCAACCTAGATTTAGTTCTAGTAGCACCTACTGCGAAACCGCCTGTTGCGCGAATTATGGATTACGGAAAATTCCGTTTCGAAACGCAAAAGAAAGAGCGTGAAGCTCGTAAGAAACAAAAAGTGATCAACGTAAAAGAAGTACGTTTAAGTCCAACAATTGATTTAAATGACTTCAATACAAAACTTCGTAATGCACGTAAATTCTTAGAAAAAGGGGATAAAGTGAAAGCTTCTATCCGTTTCAAAGGCCGTGCCATTACCCACAAAGAAATTGGTCAGAAAGTTCTTGATCGCTTAGCGGAAGAAACTGCAGATATTGCTACAGTGGAACAAAAAGCGAAAATGGACGGACGCAGCATGTTCCTAACGCTGGCACCGAAGAATGAAAATTAAGCTAACAAGCTGATAACTAGTTAATGAAAATTTTTGAGGATGCTAGTTCAACTTTTTCAACTAATTTAGTTGAACTGTATGCGAAATGAAAATGTAGGAGGAAAATTAGTCATGCCAAAACAAAAAACACACCGCGGATCAGCAAAACGTTTCAAACGTACTGGTAACGGCGGGTTAAAAAGATTCCGTGCGTTTACAAGTCACCGTTTCCACGGTAAAACAAAAAAACAACGTCGTCAATTGCGTAAAGCAGGAATGGTTTCATCAGGCGATTTCAAACGTATTCGTCAACAATTAGCAAGAATGAAGTAAAAAAGCTTTTAGGATTATTCCTGAGGCGACTAGTAACAAAGCTTGCTGAATTTGAGAATGAACTCATTCATGCAACAACTTAGCAATTAAAATAACTCATAGAGATAACAGATATTTAGGAGGAATTAACCATGGCACGTGTTAAAGGTGGCGTAGTAAGCCGTAAACGTCGTAAAAAGATCCTTAAATTAGCGAAAGGCTATTACGGATCAAAACATACTTTATTTAAAACAGCAAAAGAACAAGTAATGAAATCTTATAGTTATGCATACAGAGATCGTCGTCAAAAGAAACGTGATTTCCGTAAATTATGGATTGCTCGTATCAATGCAGCGGCTCGTATGAATGGCTTGAGCTATTCTAAATTAATGCACGGTTTGAAATTAGCAGAGATTGATATCAACCGCAAAATGTTAGCTGAATTAGCTGTTAACGATGCAGCAGCATTCACAACTTTAGCTGACCAAGCTAAAGATGCATTAGCTAAATAATGATTGAATAAAAATGTTCCTTTCGTAAGAAAGGGACGTTTTTTTATATTAATAGGTAATTATTATCAAGTACTTTGATCCATTCAAATAATAATAAAAAGAAAGTTAGTTTTTGAGTGAAAAAGAAAAAGTTTGGGGTAACTGTTCTTTTTTACTATGTTTTTTATTAGAGTGAAAACTGAGGTAACGTCAATCAATTATTTACTACTTGGTTCCTAAATTTAAAAATCTATGGTGATATAGGTTTTAGTAGAGATGAACGATTTAGAACGATTAATATGATGAGATAGGAAATAGCTCTTCATAAAATTAAAAGGAACAGAAGAGAGGTTGTTCACGTTCAAGCCTATTTTACTCTGTAGCTGTAGTCTGATAAGATAAAGTGGTATACAAGAAATTTATTTTATAAAAAGGAGAGTAATGGGATGGTGTATGTTAAAAATTTTTTTATTTTAGTTGGTTTATTTCTGGTAAGTCAAATTAGCATGACAGCATTTGGTGTGGCTAAAGGATTTTCATTAGGGATGGGAGAAGCAAATCTGTCTTTATTTGCATCGATTATGTTGATATTACTGGTTATAGGGAATATCTGGTTATTGATATTTTTAGGGAAAAAACTAGGATTCTCAAACTTAAAATGGGATTTTTTCACTAAGAAAAATGTTGGAATCATTCTAGGCGGTTTTATTTTAGCAAGAGTGATTGCTGTTGGAGGAACTCTGTTACTAAATAATCAAGGATCAGAAAGTACTGCAAATGATGCAGCGATTCAATCTATGTTCACTGGAGAAAATCCTTTATTGATCATATTATTAATTGGAATTTCTGCACCAATAATGGAAGAAATCGTTTTTAGAGGTGGAATCATTGGTTTTTGGTTGGAAAAATTTCCGATAGTTGGCATCGCAATTAGTTCTATTTTATTCGGTTTGATTCATGGTCCGACGAATCTAATCAGCTTTTTAATTTATGGTTCGATGGGTCTGATTCTTTCTATGGCGTATTATAAAACGCAGCGTTTAGAGATTAGTATATCTATTCACTTTTTAAATAATATATTTGCTGCAATCGTCATCGCATTTGGACTGATCTAGTTTAATAGAAGAATAAGCAAAAAGCGAAAAATCGAGGGAGGATTTTTCGCTTTTTTATTCATAATTAGACTTTAAGCTTCCTCTAGGATTGCTGTCTCACTAGTTGTTTCATCTTCTGTCTCGATTCGATACGCTTTTAAATCTTCCATCTTGAAGAAAGGATAATACAATCCAAAGCTAAGCAAAATCTGAACGATCTGTAAAACAGCTCCTCGCCAGCCGCTAACCATCAATCCTGCAATAACAGGTGGCATGGTCCACGGTAAATTTACGCCGTTCGCTAAGGGAACAATTCCAGTTGCCATTGCAGTATACGCCAACAGACACATCAAAAGTGGCGCAATGACAAAGGGAATCAGCATCATTGGGTTTAACACGATTGGAATACCAAAAACCAAAGGTTCATTGATATTGAAAATGGCTGGCGCAAATGAGAGTTTCCCTAAAGTTTTAAACTGAGAGGATTTTGCGAAAAATAGACAAGCGATAGCTAAACCAATGGTGGCGCTAGATCCACCAAGTTTGACGAAGTTACTATAAAATTGATAGTTCACAATATTGGGTAATTTTTCTCCTGTAGCGAAAGCTTGGGCATTTTCTACCGTCAGCGCGATCCAAATCGGCTGCATGACAGCACCCACAATATTTGAACCGTGAATACCAAAGGACCACAACAACGCTTCAAATAGTAAGATGATCAATGTTGCAGGAAGTGAACTGCCTAAAGCCAAGAGTGGTGTTTGCAGAACTTCAAAAATAAAGTTTTGAGCAGTTTCATAAGAAGTGAAGGTAAAACCAATACGAATCAAGTTAAAAACGATCACCACGAAAAATCCGGGAATCAATGCTGAAAAAGATTTTGCAACGTTGGAAGGGACAGAATCAGGCATTTTGATGGTCCAGCCTTTTTGCACGACCCAACGAAAAATTTCTGCCGCTAGAATAGCTGTGATCATACCGACAAATAGACCAGATGCCCCAAAGTTTCCCAACGGTAAAAAGGAACCGTTATCCGTTGTCATGATCGGTGTTAGTACTAGAAAAGCAACTAGAGCAATTGCCTGAGTTGACCCTCGATCAACAGCGTAATATTTTGCCATCTCACTAGCAATCCCTAAGATCACAAATAGGGTCATCGCATTCATTGTCATATCGTTGACTTGTAAAAATAGTGACATCCAATTTTCCCCTAAAATAGACGCCATAAAATTAGTATAGGGTTCTATCGGTAGTTGTGTGACTAATAAAAACATAGAACCAATGATCAACAAGGGCATCGCGACAAAGAACCCATTCTTGATTGCTGAAAGATAACGATTAGAATCAAGTTTATAAGCGATTGGACCTAACTTTGCTTGTAACTTATCTAAAAAAGTATTCATGTTGTTCCTCCTTTTTTTGGAAACCCTTACATTTTTAAATTAATAAAGATGTATAAATTTATTTTATAATATGTATTTACTAAAATCAATACACTAGAGTCAGTTTATTTTGATTAAAAGACTGATTTATTTTTGGTGAATGCTTAATAATAAAAAGTCATCCTAGCAGCCAATCCATTGAGTATCCAATAAATTTGAATGCAGGGATGATTCAAAAGGAAATAAAAGTTACAATATTCCACGTACAAGGATAAGTAGAATCATGTGTAATGGATAAAATAAATAAAAACCCCATTTGACCCAATTTGGAGAATAACCACGTTTCCCATTATAATTTAAAAGTAGCGGAATGGTTCCCAGAATACCAAGTCCTGATAGAAGTTCATACCAGGGGACTGAACTAGGTGAAATGAAGTAAACAACCAACATCAATAAAAATAAAAATGCAGTGGCATAAATTGGTGGCAAGATTTTCTTAAGTTTAACATTTTGAATATGATAAAATCCAAAAATAATCAAGACACCAATTAAATTCCAGTCAGACATTACTGTTGTAAGTGAAAAAATAATAACGAGCAAAACATGGATTGCTGTATTTTTAGTTTTATCATACAGCGTAATCAAAATAAGCCCCATTAAAAGAGTAAAGAAAATATTATTGACTAACTCTGTCGGACTAAAAGGATGATCTTGATAAAACAAGGCATGAAAGGGATAAATCGAAATGATCCAAAAAAAGGCGAGTCGAGCAGCATATTTTTTTACATTTCGGGTATAATGAAACCCCTCAACTAATAAATAGGCCATTATCGGAAATGTCAGTTTACCAATAAATTCGGTAAAGAAAAATAATTGATCTGAATACTCGAACAACCTAAACCCACTGCCTATATGGTTTAGTAACATAGCAACAATTGCAATAACTTTCAAGTGAAATGCATCTAATTTCTTGTTCATATATGAATTCCTCCAAACGTTCTAATTCAAAAATAACATAAGTAATATACAAAAGATTGGGACTTTAGTTGCATTTTTCACTCAGACTTTTTACTTTGATTCTAAAAAAAAGGAGCCCAAGTGATTGACAGATATGACTTTCTTCCAGATTTAGATTTTTACATCATCTTAAAAAAATGTTATATTATTCTTATAATGAAAGAATAGCGAATGTCTTGAGATAGACTGATGCAATTGCATTGAAACGAAGGGAGAAAAAAATGAAAGAGGAACAGAGATTTGGAATCATGAAAAAATACGTTAATTGGGTGTTAGATATCGTTTTAGGAGTACTTGCCTTACTTATTTTGATTTTTATGATTCGTCAATTGATTGATATTGCTACATTTATCAACAAACCAATGACACCTAAAAATTTATCGATCGTGATGCAAGAAGTGGTGGCATTTTTCATGTTATTTGAGTTTATTATGATGGTGATCCGCTATATTCAAGAAGGTCATCATATTCCAATTAGATATTTGATTCTGATTTGTATTACGGCAATCTTAAGACAGTTAATGGTATTACATGGTGATGCAGTTCAAACATTATTATTATCTGTATCGATTTTATCATTGGTTATTGTGTTGTTTGTTCTTAATTTAAGTGGGAATAAATCCTACGTTGGATTTAAATCTCATACAGATGATAGTCAAAAAATAGATAAATAAAATCAGTAAAAAGATCACTCAACGAAAATTTGAGTGATCTTTTACTGATTTTAAATTAAATTCTTAATAAAGAAATCAACGCGATAGCTAAAATAACTTGAATAAGCCCGACTGATAATCCATAGATTAAGAAACGTTTTCCTTCTTTGAAGAATTTTTGGAAATCTAAACGTAATCCGATAGCAGCTAGTGCAGTGATTTCAAACCAACCACTAAAGAAATGAGCAGTCTCACTTAGTTGTGCGGGTAAATGAACCAGACTATTGATAACACAAAATAAAACAAATCCCACAACATACCAAGGTAAAGCGCCGTTTTTTTTCTTAGGGGTTACTTCTACAGTGGAAGAGAACGCAGACCTTTGTTGTTTAAATTTACCAAAAAAGTAAACAACGACCACAAGTAGCATGATGCGCATGATTTTAAATAGCATAGCAAGCTCGACAACTTCTCCGTTGACCATACTGGCACTTGCAACAACTTGTCCCACAGATTGCAGGATACCGCCGATCAAAGCGCTTTTGGTTAGAATGTCACTGCCGTAAATAAGGGAGCCGATAATAGGCAATAACAACATTAGGATGGTTCCAAGCAAATTGACCAACGTAATGATCTGCCCTTTTTCTTCTTCTTTTGCGTGAATGGCAGGAGCGATCGAAGCCACCGCAGATGAACCACAGACTGCGTTTCCGCCAGCCATTAATAACGACATGTTATCTGAAAACTGCATCTTTTTACCAAGTACATACGAAGCTATAATCGTCAAACTCATTTGTAAAAGGACAAAAATACCACCTGAGACACCAATTTGAGCGATGGTTTGGAATGTAACGGTTGCACCTAATAATACAACTGAAAATTCTAATAGCTTACCTTCAGCCACTTTAGTTCCTTTTTCTAAAACTGGATTTTTCAAAAAAGTGTTGCCCAGTAAAATCCCTAATAAAATCGCAATTGTCGCGGCGCCTAAGGTCGGCAGCCAGATGGCTACAATTTTACTAATAACCGCTACGATAAAAGCCGTAATCAGTCCAGGTAAAATGATCATAGCCTTTGTTAAATAAGAATGTTTTACATTATTGTTTTCCACTAAATCATTCATCTTCTTTCTTTGTTTGTCTATCTATAAATCTAGTATAACGAAATAATTTGCATTTGAGAAATAAATAGTTAAAATGATATCTATAACGAAAGTGAATGGAAGGGGTCTCTATGTTTAAACTACTGAAAACATTTCGTGCTGTTTATGAAACAAGAAACTTTTCAAAAGCGGCGGAACTTTTATATATTTCACAACCGGCCGTTTCTAATCAAATCAAGCAGTTGGAAGAAGAACTTGATATTCAGCTATTTGTTCGTAATGGACGGCAAGAATTTATTACGACGAAACAAGCTGATATTTTATATCATCATTTGCTTAATTTATCAGATGATTGGGAAGATACACTACATGCGTTGCGGATCCAAACAATTCCAAAAGAAACATGCAAAATTATTGCTTCAAATACGTTTGCAGTGTATTATCTCCCAGAATTAATGGAACAATTAATTAGAGAATTTCCTGAGGTTTCATTCATTTTAGATATGGATAATTCTGAACAAGTGTTGGATAGTATCGAAAAGCATCAAGCACATTTTGGGTTTATTGAAAAACCGTTGATAACAGATGCCATTATACGGCAAGAGATTTTATCGGATGAACTAGTTCATGCAGGTGATTTTTCTCAAGGGCTATGGTTGGTTCGTGAAAATAATTCTGGTGTTTTTCATTATACCGAGCGATACTTTTTAGAACATAATTTAACTCCTCAGAAAATGATAATCAAAAATAATGAAATGATCGTCAGATGCTTGGAACAAGGGATAGGACAATCAATCATATCAAAGAGAGCGTTGAATGAAAAAATAAAATGGCGTTCATTGAACCAAGACTATCAGAGGAAGTTTTATTTTATCAAGAGACAACATATTGAATCTTTTCAATTACGAGCAATTGAAAAGTATATCAGTCAATACTATCAGCAAAATAAAGTGCAATGACTTAAAATTGATAAAAAATGGAAAAAAAATAGAATATATTTTAAATATGTTAATAAAATAGACATTTTAATGGAAAAAAATAGGTAGCTTGTGCTATCTTAATAGAAGATAAATTAATAGTGACAATAATAACAGAACTAAATTGCTTTTATAGCGTTTTTCATTTTACGTTTTGGCAGGAAAGATGATTAGAGTAACTATGGGATATAGGACGGGAGGGAATAATATGGAAGCATTTTTATGGAATGTGGAGCTAAAAGAGTATATCGAAACAGTAGATCAAACAATCAATATTGACCAAGAGTATATCGATTATTATCATGATTTAGCAGAAGAAGCCAATCAACTAGTCAATAAGATAAATGCAACAACGTTAGCGTCAATTTTACCAAAATTGATGGCTATTGACGAAAAATGTACCTTGGTCATTTTTTATATTTTTAATGGGTATGCCTTAGAAAATGACTCGGCAGGTGATACCATCCAACTGATTGAGCAAGAATACAAGAAGACACATAGAGAAAAGTACATTTTTGATATGCCAGAATATGAAACGTGGTCTATTTCTCAAAGAATTCATTGATCTGTAAAGTAATAACTACATAGATACTCAATGAAAATAGCAAAAAACTCCTTACTTCAGAAAAAATTAAGACAATTATTAGGATTGATCTATAAAATAAACACGACTAGAGAGCGATGCTAGTCGTGTTTATTTTATGCAATGATATCGAGTTGATGCTTTTTTTTTATGTCAAAGGCTTTATTTCTATAAATTTTACGTGATACAATAAAATAGAAGTCTATCAGAAAGGAACTTAATAATGGAGTCATTGGATTATCTAACAAAACTAGTAAGTAAAATAAGCGATTTACCGTTAGAAGATTTTCAAATTGAAGAGCAAAATAAAGAGTATGAAGGAGCTACTTTTTCGCTAGGAAAACAAACATTTAGAAGTAGAAAAGCAAAAAGAACACCGAAAAAAATAGGCTATTTCGTTTCTTTTTGGGAAAAGGATACTGAGCGTAACAATCAACCTTATCATTCTACAACAGCACCTGATAAATTAGTCATCACTGTATTGGATCAAGAAAAAAGCGGGCAATTTGTGTTCCCTAAAAAAGTTCTAATAAAAAATGGGATTTTAAGACATGGAGAAGTAAGAGGAAAGATGGCACTACGAGTATATCCTGACTGGATTCAGGCGTTGAACAAAACAGCTACGGCCACACAAAACTGGCAAAGGCCATTTTTTATTGATCTAACTGATGAACTTGATTTGGAAAAACTAGAAATGCTTTATTTTAAGCAAGCTGATTTGTTATCGAAATAAAAATAGACTAGAAATAAGCAATCAAGCTTATTCCTAGTCCTAATAGTCATCAATAAAGAAAATACAAACAATGATATTCATATAAAAGGAAGTATTGAAAAAGGTTGTGTTGATTTTTGATCATTGTGTTTTCTTAATGAATACTTGGGAGTAGTAATGTGACTATTATTTTTTAAGAATCGCTGCTTACTCCCTAAATCATCCAGGAGAATGGGTAAAAGACTGGTTGGGATCAGCTTTTAATATAGTCAATGGTTGGTTGACAGTTATATGTTATGATTTAAAAAGTAAGCAAGCGTTCCTTCATGATAGAAACGAATACATAAAAAAATGGCGTTGGACACACATCCAACGCCATTGTAAGTTCAATAAATAAGCATAAACATTTCCAAGTCAGAAAAAAACTAGTATAAACCTCTAGAAATTTCTGTCAAAATTGAGTAAAATGGAATATGTCAATGTATAAATATTGGCTTAAGCAACTTGATTGGTCAGGTGTTCACTGACTGTTCAGGGCTTCGTGATTTAGTTGGTAGCTAAATCATGAAGTGCTTTTTTTTATCCTATTCGTTTCTATCTAACATCCATTTTATAGGAAAACCCTTTTAGGGTCAATAAAGGGTTGGAAAAAAATTACGTGAATTGTTAAATTGTTTTAAATATGTACGGAAAATATATATATCAAAAAATAAAATAAATATATCATGAGAGGTATATAAATAGAAGAAACACAAAAAGGAATTTAAAAATAAAGCCAAGTATGATAATAGCGCTGTCGGGTGTAATGAATATCCAAATGCTTAACAAAGTGAAATCACTATCTCAATATGCTGGGTCGATTAATATAAGTGAAAAGTGAGTGAGAATAAACGATGGGTGCAAAAGTAATTTCTTCGAAAATAAGCTGAAATTGCTGTAAAACACAATGAATATAATGAACTGATGTTGCACAGTAATTACTTGGTTCTCAGGATTAAACAGTTCTGTCCCATCCTCTTGTTGTATCCGCTATGAAACAACGCAGATTCCTGTGAAGATCTAAAAATATAACTTTATATAAGAAACCCTATCATATGCACTTTCCGTGATCCCTTGATATAATTAATCTGTGTTGTACTGTTTGTATTAGTTTCTTTGTTGATGCAACTTAAATAAGTTAAGAAATAAAGGAGGATGCTACAATGGAACATTTTGATGTAATTATTATAGGAAGCGGACCTGGCGGTATGGCGGCAGCTTACGATTTAGCTGCTGCTGGGGAAAAAATTGCTGTAGTAGAAGCTGATTTATGGGGCGGCACGTGTCCTAATCGCGGTTGTGATCCAAAAAAAGTTCTTTATGGAGCAGTTGAGGCTAAGGATATGCTTAGCCAATTAAAAGGTAGTGGTTTTGATGTGATACCAGAAGTTAATTGGAGCGATCTGATGGCGTTCAAGGAGACTTTTACCCAGTCGGTACCTGTTGAACAAAAAACGGGATTAGCAAATGCAGGGATTCGAACAATCACTGGATTTGCTCGTTTTAACGATAAACATACGATCACAGTAGAAAATAAAAATTATCAGGCTGACAAATTTATTTTAGCGACAGGACAGCGATCCGCTATTTTAGATATTCCAGGAAAAGAAAATTTTGGTACGAGTACTGATTTTTTAAATATGAAAGAGTTACCTAAAAAAATAGCCTTCGTTGGTGGAGGATATATTTCTCTAGAACTTGCTAATATTGCTAATAGTTGTGGCAGTGAGGTACATTTACTGCATCATAATGAACGACCTTTAAAAGGATTTGATGAGGCGTTGACAAAAGAGTTGATCGAAAATCTTAAGCTCCGTGGAATTCATTTTCATTTTAATGACTCGGCTGAAACGATTGTCAAGAAAGGTACACAATTTGAAGTAGCCCTAACCAGTCAGGGAACATTAGTGGTTGATCGTGTCTTTTGCGCAACAGGTCGGATTCCTAATGTGGAAGGCTTAAACTTAGAAAAAATAGGTGTCGACTTTACCCATAAAGGCATTAGCGTAAATGAGTATTTGCAAACAACTGTAGAAACAATTTACGCATTAGGAGATTGCTTAGACAAAAATAAACCCAAGTTAACGCCTGTTTCTAGTTTTGAAGGCAGCTATCTTGCAAAATGTCTTAGCGGAAAGTCGCAAGAAACCATTAAATATCCTGCACTGCCAACCATTATTTTTAGTTCGCCTAAACTAGCGCAAGTTGGTTTAACAGATCAAGCAACTTTAGAGGATAAAAAATATAAAGTGCAAGATTTAGATTTAACTCAATGGTTTACTTACAAGCGTCTTAATGAGCCTTTAGTAAAAGCTAAAATTGTGACTGAAAAAGCAACAGGTCTATTAGTTGGTGCAACAGTCTTAGGGAATGAGGCCGATCAGCTGATCAATCTGTTTACTCTGATGATCAACCAAAAATTGCCAGCTGATAAAGTCAATGACATGATTATGCTTTATCCAACGGTTTCTAGTGATTTAAGTTATCTATATTAAAATAAGCTGTAAACGAAATTTATAACATTTCGTTTACAGCTTATTTAATTATTTATTTATAGAAGAAATTAAACGTTGACTTGCAGCTAAGTGTAAGTAATAATAGGATAATTACTTACACTTTAGAGGAAAGTAATTGATAAATAGTATTTATCAATTACATAAAAATAAAGCATTAGATATTATAGACGATTCTTTTTAAAATATAGATAGTGAAAAACTGAACAAAGTTAATTTTAAACAGCTAGGAGAATGGCAATGGAAACAACCAAAAAAAATTACACCCCTTTGATCGGATCATTATATACAAATTTTATTTTTCAGGGTATGGCAGCAATTATTTTATCCCAAAATCTTAATGCTTTGATGGATAGTTGGCAGGCAACTGTGCAACAAGTAACTTTAGTTATTAGCGGTATCGGTTTGGGACGCGTGCTGATTTTGTATTTTGCTGGTTATTTTTCGGATAAATTTGGACGTAAAAAAACAGTACAGTTAGGGATCATCAGTTATTTGATTTTTTTCCTTGGAATCTTAATCAGTCAAAATTATTTACAAGGTCTCTTTTTTGCCTTGTTTGCTGGGTTTAGTAATGCCTTTTTGGACACAAGCACTTATCCAACCTTGATGGAAGCTTATCCAAATGAAAAAGACAATAGTTCTCTTAGTGTGCTGAACAAAGCGTTTATTTCTTTAGGGCAGTTTATCTTACCATTGCTAACACGATTTATGTTGAATCATGGAATTTATTTTGGACTTGTTTTCATTGGATGTGCTGTAGGTTTATTTCTTAATTTGTTGTATATTTCTAAACTGGGATTTCCAGAAAGAGCAGAAATAGATGTGAGCATACCGCAAATGATCAAAGAAGAAGTAGATGCTAAGAAAAAACAACCGTTGTTTAAAGTAGAAGGATTAGCATTATTAGTGTTTAGCTTTACTTGTGTATCTACGTTCAATATTTTTATTTTGTGGGTTCCATCTTTTGCAGAATCATTAAATCTTATGAACCATTCAAATAGTTTGGTTTTAGTTAGTGCATATAGTATTGGTTCATTTGCATCTGTATTTTTAACGTCATTGATTGTAAAACGTGGAGTTGCACCAACGTTGTTATTAGTCTGGTGTACGCTAATTTCATTATTCTTACTGGTTGGCATGACACTGTTTCCAAGTGTACCGATGTTTTTGATTGGCTCGATCGGTATCGGCGTTTTTGCAGCAGGAGGAATCTGGCAGTTGGGACTGGCTGTATTGCTAGAGCTATTTTCAAAAGGGAAGGGACGAATCACTAGCTATTATTCGATTGCGACCTCTGTGTCTGTGATGATCATCCCTTATATAACAGGGCAACTTGAAAAAATCAATGTTTCACTGATTTTTGGATTAAACATTGTTCTGACTGCGATTGGTTTTGTTGCTGCAATAATCATTCGGTACCGCTATAAAAAAGTAACGAGTGAGTGGAAAGAACACGATAAAGAAATGATTGAGTTAAAAGGAATCGTTGAGTGATAAATCTAAAAAAGCGTGGGACAAAACTAAAGAACAGTTTTGTTTCGCGCTCTAAATCCGAATAAACGGCGAGAAAAAAGCAGCTCCTTCGGAAATAAGCTGAAATTCACAAAAATTTGAAAAGCAATTTTCGTGAATTTCCTCTTATTTCTCGGAGCTAAACGCTTTTGTCTCGGCCTCTTTTATGTTACCCAATCAAATTGACTAAAATCCCTGTAATGAAAACAGATGTGATCGTTACGGTAGAAAAACCAGCGATAACCATCTTTGGTAGAATTTGTCCTTCGATCAGAGCAATTTCTTCAGGTGTGCCGTTGATACTTTTCGCTGCTTCCTGACTCAAAATCATTGTTCCAGGGAAACCATATAATGAAGTTAAACCGATCGCAATCGACATAGATAAACTATAGCCAAGAAACTTGCCGGCAATCGCCGCAAACAATACATTTCCGGTTACACCGACTAAAAACGAAAGCGTCAAAGGTAAAATCAATTCGATCAAATCATGTATAGAAATCGTTGCTAAAGGACCAAAGATAATAATCAAAATAGCTAACATCATCAATCCATACGCATCAATCCCATTCAAGATATTTGGCTTAAAAATATTTAACTCTCTTAAAGCAATCCCAAACAATAAGCAGAGAATGAATGTGTTGATCATGCCATTCGTTAGATTATTAACAAAAGTAGCAAGTAAAACAGTTACTCCAACAACAAATAGTGTCCCTGCTGTTGTATGGAAAAGTTCTGGTAAACGTGTCTTTTTTTGTTCTTTTTCTTCTACTTTTTCAGCTTTAGCAAAAGCATCAGGATTTTCTTGGTATTCTTGATGTAGACGGTTGGCTTCTTTTCTTAAAATTAAAGAAGTCAATGGAAAACCAATCAACCCTTGAAAGGCTGAAATCAAAACAGGTAAAACAGCAACAGACAATAAACCTGCAGCGATTGCGGCATCTTGAACCATGATGATTGAAATTGTACCGCCAGAAATCGCCCCGATTGCAGCAATTGCATAACTTTGATCTTCGAATAATGGACCAACTAATAATAATGCTGCAACAATCCCAAGAGTTGCGGCTACTCCAATCAAGAAAGTTCGCCATTGTTGTTTAAATTCTTTTAAACTGATTGTTGTTCCCAGGTGGACTAAAATAAACCCAACAACAGTTGTTCCTAAAGCGAGTAACGAAGAACTAGGTAATAGATCCTCTGGAAATAAGTTTGTTTTAAAACCAATCAAGAAGATCAATGAGGCAATCAATAAGGTTGACAAGAGCGACTTGGTTTTTTTAGAAATATAATCACTAACCGTCCAAACAAGCATAATAATCGTAAAAGCTAACACAGAATTCATAATTTTCGCTCTCCTTTTTCTAAGTGGCTATTTTTTATTGAATAGGATGGTAAGTAAATCCTAACCCGTGAACCTCAGCAACATTTGAAACAATCACAAACGAAGTGGGATCGATCTGGTCGATAATTCGCATGACTGTAGGGTACTCATTATTTGAACTGACGATCATCAACATTTGATTTTCCTGCTCCGTTTTGCCACCGGTAACGTTGAAAAGAGTCACACCGCGATTAACTGTCCGAAGTAGTTCCTGTTTGATTTCAGATGTTTTATCCTGACTGAAAATCAAAATAGATTTTCTTCGTTTTACGCCTGTTTCAATATAGGTCATGACAATAGACGTAATGATGATCGACAATATCGCATATAGAAACGATTCAACACCAAAGATAAAAACATTCAGTAAAACGATAAAAGCATCTGTTACTAAGAGGCCGGTTGATGTATTGATGTGCCAATATTTTTGTAAAATAAGTGGTGGAATCGTTGTTCCTCCGCTAGAGGCGCCGATTTTATAAAGAATCGCAACACCGATCCCAAAAATTGCACTGCCGAAAAGAACAGAAAGCAAACGATCTGAGGTGACCATGATTTCAGGGACGATTGCTAAAAAGAATGGAAACAATAAACTACCGATCAGTGTATTGAAGAAAACTTTTTTACCTAAAAAGAAGATCGTTAAAAGCAACATCAAACAATTTAAAACCAAAACAACGATCGACCGATCAATCGAAAAGGCCGCTTCTGCCAAAATACCTAATCCACTTACCCCACCTGCCGCTATCTGATGAGGACCTAAAAACATATTAATAGAGATACTCAATAGTAGGACAGCTAATATGATTAGCAAGATATTTTGACCTTTACGTAGCGCAGTCATTTTACTGACCTGCTTGAAATGGTGCTGTCTGGCATTTCATTGACGATAGCCAAAGCTAATTCAACTGACTTTAGCATTTCATCAATTGGGATATATTCATTGACTGTATGGATGTCTTCATATCCAATCGATAAATTCAATGTTGGTTTACCTTGAGCATTAAAGATATTAGCGTCACTGCCGCCACCACTAATTTCAGGTATAAAGGTTCTGCCGATTTTAGTTGTTGCCGCTTTAGCGATTCTAACAGGGGCAGAATCGTCAGCTAAATGAAAACCAGTCGCTTTTTGATCCACCGAAAGAGTGAAGTCACCGCCGTGTAAGCTAATAGCATTTTTGAATGCTTGTTCTAATGTAGCAAGAAAGTCACGCGCTTTTTCATTCGAGATAGATCGTACTTCCCCTTGTATCATCAAATGTTCCATTACAACATTAACTCCTGCGCCACCGGAAATTTTTCCGATATTTGAAGTAGTATGCTCATCAAGTCTACCAAACGGAATTCCTTCTAAGGCCGTTTGAGCGATCGAAAAGGCTGAAATGCCCTTCTCTGGTTCTAAACCAGCATGAGCCGCTTTTCCTGTAACGTCAATATCAAACATATAGAGGAAAGGACTAGCTACGATCCCATTACCAGCGGCCCCAGAATTATCAAATACATAGCCAAATGTTGAGTCGATCAATGACATGTCCAATGCGGCTGCACCAATCAAACCAATTTCTTCCCCAGGAGAAAAGACGAGCTCAATCGGTCCTGTTTCGATATTGTTATCCAAAATCGTTTCCATCATTTCTAAAAGAATCGCAATACCCGCTTTATTATCTGCGGCTAAAATTGTTTCACCTTTCGAATAAAGAATATCGTTTTTTTCAACTACTTCAATGCCTTCACCTGGTTCTACAGTATCAACATGACACGAGAAGAAGATTGGCTCCTTCGCTAAATTTCCAGTGTATTTGGCAATCAAATTGTTTGAGCCAAGTTGTGTTGTTTCCATTGAATCATCTTCTATGACGGTCAACCCTAATGAAGTTAATTTGGTACTTAATAATCGTACAAATTCCCCTTCTTGACGTGAAACAGAAGCGACTTTTACCAACTCAGTAAATGTATCAACTAATCTTTGCTTATTCATATAAAACATCCTTTCTTGTTAATGATTATTTATTCAGTGACCATCCAGACTTCATCGACGAGTTTGATTTGATGCAATTTAAAATCTTGCAACAAAGAGATATGAGAAATAATTTTTTCCATGGCGATTTCTTCATTAGGCTCCATTGAAACAAATTGCTTTGTGATCGATTCGCCATGTTTGTTCAATAATTTGGTTTCAAAAAGGTATCCATAAGAAAAGTACTGCTCGATTTTCATGATTCATCACCATCCATTCCAACTTACTTGTTTTCTATGTCACAAATTTAACATGTAGAGTTCCTAAAATGAATGGCAAAAAAAGGACTGAAATGACATTTTCTGTCATTATTGTGTTTTATTTTAAGCATAAGTCAATAGGGACAAGGGCTTAGCTAGAATAGTTCGTTTTATCCGGCAATGTTTTCCTTTAAAGTGAAAAAAATGCCTGTATTATTAGATTTTTATCCGTTATTATAATGAATAAACAAGTTTTTTATAAAAATAAATCTACAGTTGTTATAGTAGTTTTATAAAAAAACTTTAGTTATTTTAAGGAGGATAAATATGAATCAGACGTTACGCCAATTTAGTATGGTTTTGTTTGTTACTATAATCACATTTTTATTGATTTTTATTTTTTTACCACAATTTATTTGGATTATATTTTCATTTTTTGAACTGATTTCTATTTTATTAAGTATGTACATTGTTTTTAGACGCAAAGATGTTACGAGCGTCAAAGTAGCATGGGTGCTGACGTTATATTTTATTCCAGTCGTTGGTCTATTTTTATATCTGTTCTTTGGGCGCAGTAATTTGAAAAGTAATGCCGTTCAAAGGCGAGAGCAGGATAGACTGATTCGCTATGTTCAAAACGTAAATACAAAGCCTTTGAAACCCTTGAGTCGTTTGGAAGACAAAAATGAGCGCTTATCGAAAAAATCGGTAGTAGGAGGTAATCAATTTGGAGTGCTGACAGATGGTGAAGAGACCTTTTCTGCTATTTTTGCAGCATTGCACGAAGCTAAACATCATATCCATTTGTTTTATTTCATAATCAAAGAGGATGAACTTGCAGATAAGCTCAGAAGAATTTTGATAAAGAAAGCTTCCGAAGGGATCAAGGTTCGTTTTGGTGTGGATGGGTTAGGTTCAGTGAAGTTATCGGATGAATATCTTGATTCTTTAAAAGCAGCACAGATAGAGGTAGAAATTTTTAATCCGATCCAATCGTTTTACCATATTGCTAGGGCAAATTGGCGCAATCATAGAAAAGTGATCGTCATTGATGGAACGCTTGGGTTTGTGGGTGGTTTAAATATCGGAAATGAATATTTAGGTATAACCCCAAAATTTTCTCATTGGCGCGATACACATTTGCAAATAAAAGGTCCTTTAGTAACACAGTTACAAGAAAGTTTTCTCTATGATTGGCTATATATGAAAAATAGTGCTGGAAGTGCTAGTGAGTTTATGCTGGAAAGTTATTTCCCTACAGTTGAGGTAGGTAGCGATGAAGGTCAAGTGATATACGGTGGTCCTTATGATCAAGAACGATTGGTTCGCGATGTTTTGTTTAATTTGATCGATTCAGCGAAAGAAAAAATTTCTATTGCCAGTCCGTACTTTGTTCCTGATGATGAATTATTGGCGTTATTAAGAAGAGTTGCTCGTAATGGTGTGAGTGTGGAAATCATCATTCCGGGAAAAGGAGACAGAAAACTTTCTTATTATGGAAATGACTTTTATTTGGAAGATTTAATTAGTGCTGGAATTCATGTTTACAAATACGATGATACCGCTTTTTTACACTGCAAAGTAATGATTATTGATGCACAAGTTGCAACGATTGGTTCGACAAATTTTGATATTCGTAGCTTTGATATCAATCATGAAGTGTCGGCTATTTTATATTCTGGCCAAGCAATTCAAAAATTAGCCGATGATTTCAAAACGGATCGAACCAATGCAAAACGGATCACCGCTCAAGATTTAGCACAAAGAAGTACCTGGAAAAAAATCAAAGGTAAAATATGTGGTCTTTTTGCACCCCTTTTATAAAACTGAAAAAATCAAATCAGGCGTGTTTTGAAAGGGCTCGTGCTATACTAATATAAAGGCTTTTAATGGGAAATAACGGCACATCCAAGGGGGAAAAACATGCGGAAATTGTATATAGATTTAGTAACAGATAAAAAAGCAATTCGATTGATCAATCTAATTTATTTTTTAGCGGATACCTCTGATTTACTAACAATGGAAGATGTGGCAACCAACTTAGGTGTGACAAAAAAGACGCTAAAAAGTGATATCGCTCTATTACAAGAATACAATCCGGTGATTGATGGATTTGTACAAGTAAAAAAAGAAACCATTATCTTTAATAGAGATAGCACCTACACGATTGAAGAGATTTTATCGGATATTATCGATCAACAGCCGCTTTTTACTTT
The DNA here is from genome assembly GCF_000407165.1 of Enterococcus haemoperoxidus ATCC BAA-382. Classification (NCBI taxonomy): domain Bacteria; kingdom Bacillati; phylum Bacillota; class Bacilli; order Lactobacillales; family Enterococcaceae; genus Enterococcus; species Enterococcus haemoperoxidus. Next base: position 246,890 of record NZ_KE136479.1, read on the forward strand.
GTTGAGCGCTCTGTTGGACGGGGAAGAATATTCAATTGAAACTTGGTGTGAACGGATTTGGCTATCAGAACGAACCTTAAGACGCTATTTACCTCATCTAACTGAGGTGTTAGAGCGATACAATTTAACCTTACAATTATCGCCATTTCTAGCTCTGATTGGAGAAGAAGCAGATATTCGGTATTTGTATTTTGATTATACGAGTCAACGTGGTTGGAGAGACGAAGATGTTCAATTAGATGAAATGGTTCAAAAGTTTTATTATGAATTTCAAGAAGCCTTTCTAAAAAAATATCAACGAGTGTTGACACTGGATGCTAATCGGGCAAAAATGTGGCACCATGTTATTTTGCAAAGAGTCGGCAAGCATTTGTACATCCCTAAAAAGCAAGAAGCAAATAAGAAATATGAGATGACAGATCGTTTTGAAGTGTTTTCTGAAATCTATGATCAATTGATGAAAAAGTATTTTTCAATAGAAAACCTCCCTTATGAAGAACATATCTATGCTTATATCACAACCTTAGCAACTGTCATTTATTTACCTCCAGAAGGGGAAATTTACTCAATCAATCTGACACGGAAATCCAATTACGACAATCAGTATAATACGCTCTTTGATTTTGGTGAAAGCATTCCTTTGGATCCTACAAGAAGAAAAGAAATGTATCATTGCTTGAATTCATTTTTAGAAAATCTTAGCTTGCTATCTAGAGTTACATCGTTATTTCAAAGAAACTCATTTGAGCTGAATCAGTACGCTAAAAGCGAATTTCCGACGATTTACCAAGCGTGTTTGGTAAAATTAAAACAAGTCAAATTAGCTCATGATGCGCGATTAGTATATCCGGAAGATGTAGCAACGAATTTGAGTTTGCTGCTTAGTTCCTATTTAATTGATACGACAATTGAAAATAATAAAAAAATTCTTTTAAGCATTTCGGGTGAAGCCTGTTATGTTCAGCATTTGATTGCTATTTTAAAGAAAAGAATTCCTGGTAATTTTGATGTTATCTGGGTTTTTAATGAAAAGATTACTGAAGAGTATATAAAAAGAGAAGGAATTGACGTGATTATTTATAACCATGTGATGCTAGTACCAATTGAAGGCTGTTTAAGTATTAAGGTTTCGCAGTTTCCTGCAACAGGTGAGTTGGAGAGACTGACGAAAAAGTTATTTGAGCTTTGAGTAGAATCCGAAACAATAGAAAAAGCCGAAATGAACTTTAGTCTGTTCATTTCGGCTTTTTCTATTGTTTAGTTTAAAAATTCTTTTGCAATGTTTTCATTGATCGTGATCATTTGGTAAAAGTCATTGATGTTCACGAATTCATTTGGCTGATGCGCATATTTAGTTTCACCAGGTCCTAAAATTAAAATGGGGAACTCTTTTTTTACACGCTCAAATTGAGAGCCATCAGTATAGCCTGTCATACCGAACGTATTCGTTGCTTTACCAGTAACGTCAGAAACAACTTTTTGAGTTAATACAGTAAATGGATCGTCAAGTTCAGTTTTCATTGAAGGTAAATCATTGATGAACTCGATTTCTGCTTTAAAATCAGGGACGGTTGCTGTTAATTTATCCAGCATATCGCTAAATTGTTTTTTTAACTCTGAATGATTTTGCGCTTTGATTGTTCGGATGTCGATTTCTACTGTACATTTATCGGGAACGACATTGGTTCCATTACCGCCGTTGATAATATCTAAACTGGAAGTCGAAGCCCCCACTAATTCGTCTACAGATTGAGAAAAATCAAAGGTTTCTTTAAAGGCATTTAAGACTAAAAGCATATGCTCGATTGCATTTACTCCTTGATCTGGCATTGAGCCGTGAGCTGTTTTCCCGTAAGTTGTGATACGTGGCCATAAGGCGCCTTTATGAGCCACACCAATCTCGACATTTGTAGGTTCACCAATCACTAAGGCGTCTAAATCATCTGCATAGCCTTTATCAACTAATTGACCAGAACCGATAGCGCTTGTTTCCTCTCCTACAGTAGCTAAAAGTTTGATGGTTCCTTTAAAGTTTGAACCAGCTTCTTTTAAACGAATCATCGCAACAACGGCTGCAATCAAGCCTGATTTCATATCACAAGTTCCACGTCCATAAAGTAAACCGTCTTTTTCAATTGCTGCAAAAGGATCTTCATCCCAAGCGATTTCTCCCACAGGAACCACATCCATATGACCAGAAAAACCTAGGACAGGTCCTGCTTCAGTACCTTTTAGAGTCGCAACTAATTGATTTCGTCCTTCGCTATATTCTACTTGTTCACAAGGGATGTCATACTTTTCAAAAAGAACCTGCAGTTTATCTGCAACTAATTTTTCTTGTCCTAAAATACTTTTGATTTGAACAACTTCTTTTAATAATTGTAATGCTTCTTGATTATCCATGAATGCTCTCTCCTTATACTTGTTTTTCTTTTGGAATAATAAATACGATTGAACCTAAGGCTAAAACACAGAAAAGAATATTTGTCAGTAAGCCAAATGTTGCACCTTGTGTATAATTACCACCAGCACTAAATCCATTGTAAACCGCAGCAGAAATCGCAACACCTAATGCTCCTCCAAGAGAACTGGCCATTTTGTAAATACCAGAAGCCACTCCGGCTTTTTCATTTGGCACACTGGAAATCGCTGTATCTGTAGAAGGTGTTGCATACATGCCAAGTCCCATTCCAAATAAACTATAGCCAATAAAAACTAATACGAAATAGGCAGTGCCAGTAATCATGGTTAACGCCATCAAACCAACACCCGTGCCGGAAAGAATCGTTCCCCATAACATTGGTTTTTTCGCTCCGATTGTTTGCAATAATTTTTCGCCGATTCGAATCGTGATCAAAACTAGACACAAGTAACCAATCGATAACATACCCGTTTTAGCAGAAGAAAGGCCTCGGCCTTGTTGAACATAGGTATTGATAACAATCAAAGTACCTGCAACAGCATTCAATAAGAAATTAGAAATCGTTGCACCAAGATAACCGCGGTTTTCAAATAAAGCAAACTCAACAAAACTATTATCGATTGCTTGTTCCACTTTATAAAAAGCAATCAGCCCTATGATAACGACTACGGCTAAAATAAGCACGATCGGACTTGTCCAGCCGAGTTCAGAGCCTTTCGAAACAACTACGTTTAAAGCAACCATTGAAACGATAAATAAAAGCAACCCAATTGAATCGAATTTACTATTACTATCGCTAGTAACCTTACTTTCAGGTGTACCAAAAATCAATAATGCACTACAAATTGAAACAATAATCGAAAAAATAAAGACATAACGCCAGCCTAAAGAACTAGCAATGGCTCCGCCAAAGAATGAACATAAACCAGAACCACCCCAAGAACCGATCGACCAATAACTTAGCGCTCGTTGACGATCTTTGCCTTCATAATATGTTTTGACTAGCGCCATCGTTGCAGGCATGATACACGCAGCTGATAATCCTTGTAAGATGCGACCACCCACAAATAATATAGGTCCGTGTGCAACCACCAAAGCTGCTGAACCGATAACACTTAAAATAAGTCCAATATATGTTAATTTCATTCTGCCTAATTTATCCGCCAATCCGCCAGCTACGACGATAAAAATACCAGAGAATAAACCAGTCATGGAGATTCCTATGTTTAAAACGCCAGAAGAAACACCTAAGTCACTTTGTACGGCTGGCGCCATATTTAGTAAAGATTGGGCAAACAACCAATAGGTTAATACGCTTAAAACGATGCCTATCAGTAATTTGTTTGTCCCTTTATATGTTGCAGCATCTGCTGTATGTGTTGTTGCTTTCATGATTAAACTCCTTCAGATAAATAATGTAGAACAGCTGCACCCATTGATTTTGCAGCAATTAATAAACAATTTTCATCAATATAAAATTTTGGATGATGATGTGGATACATTGGTGTTCCTTCTTTATGCGCACCTACGAAAAAGAAACAGCTTGGTCGTTCTTTGGCATAATAAGCAAAATCTTCAGAAGGGGTTTGTGGTCCGCATTCGACCAATTGCTTCACTTCGGGAATTTGCGCTTCAGTCAATGCTTTAGCAACCATTTCAGTAGTTTTAGCATCATTGACACAAACTGGATAATCATTGGCGTAATCAAGCTCATAGCTGATGCCGAATGTCCGACAGATGCCGTCTAGAATTTGTTTGAATTCTTTCTCTACGATGGCGCGTGTTTCTTCTTTCATGATTCGTACATCACCTTCTAATGTAACAGAATCTTTGATAACGTTAGCCGAACCTTTACCGTCAAATGAACCAATCGTAACGGTTGCTGTGTCAAAAGGATTGATTCTGCGACTGACGATGGTTTGAACGGCTGTAACGAATTGAGAAGCCGCTACGATCGTATCGTTGGCATCTTGTGGTGTTGAACCATGCCCGCCTTTTCCTTGCATTACAATTTTAAAAGTTGCCCGACCAGTGTGAACGGGTCCTGAATGATAAAGAACATCGCCAAGCGGCATCAAACTCATTACATGAATTCCCAGAACATGATCCACCCCATCTAAACAACCAGCTTCGATCATCCCTTTAGCGCCACCTGGTGGTACTTCTTCTGCTGGTTGATGAATCACACGAATCGTTCCTGCTAATTGATCTTTTAATTCAATCAGTGAATCAGCTAAGATCATCATGTATGCTGTATGGCCATCATGTCCGCAAGCATGCATAACACCAGCTGTTTTGGATGAGAAGGGCAGTCCTGTATCTTCTTGGATCGGTAAAGCATCGAAATCTGCTCGAATCGCTAAAACAGGTCCTTTTTTTCCACCATGAATATCGACTAAAATACCATTGCCACCGCCAATATTTGTTTGGATAGTACAATCTTTTCCTGCATAAAAATCAGCAATATAGCGTGCTGTTTCTGTTTCATGAAAAGATAGTTCAGGGTTTTCATGGAAATGACGGCGAATTTTGATCATGTCTGATTCTTTTTGTTGAAGTTTTGTAAATAATTGCGTACGTAAATCGTTCATTTGATCTTCTCCTTTAAATTACAACTCATATTCTATGCTTAATTAAAAAATTCACAATGCTAAGAATTTCTAAATTTCAGAAATCCCTTTTAGATTAGATAGATCAGAAATAAAAAGGTTGTCGAACGAACGATATTTTCTTGTTTAAGTGTTATAATGAAAGGAGAATAAATAAATGAGGTAAGTAAATGATTGTAAATGAAAATTATCAGATCAATTATCAACAATTACAGGCAGAACAAGCTATGTTTTGCAAAGAAACCACCATTTTGATCGTCTTAAAAGGAAGTATGTTTATTACTATAGAAGAAACAACGAATCAAGTAAGTGCAGGAGAAGTGTTTGTAGTCAATGCAGGGGATCATTTAATTTTGACTGCTGAGGCAACACAAAATTGTACTTATTTGCAATTAGGAATCAATAGTGTTTTCTTTGCGGCACAATTTCCCGCTTTTTTCTATACTCGATTTGACTGTACACCAATCCAAAAAGAACATGGGAAAATGCCTGCGATTGCAGCTCTAAGAAGGCAAGTTGCGGAGTTATGTTTAGTTGAATTAAGTGATGATCCTTCAAAAAGGCTCAAGATTACATTATTTTTAACTCAGATCATTTTGTCTCTGGTTCATCATTTTCAAAAAGAAGAAGTGACAGAATATCATCCTTCAGACAATCAAAAATTAAGGGAAATTTTGGACTATATCGAAGAGCATTATCATGAAGGTGTTTTATTATCTGATGTAGCAGAATATTTTTTTATGTCGGATTCCTCTTTATCGAAGTTTTTTAAGAATGAAACTGGAGAGTACTTTTCTCATTATGTGCGGACGATTTGTGTGAAACACAGTTTATCAGAGTTGCTGTATACGAAAAAAAGTATCGAGCAAATTGCTTTAGATAGTGGTTTTAGTAATAGCAAAACCTATCGTCAACACTTTAAAAAAATCTTTAATGATTCTCCAACTAGTTATCGTTCATCTCACTTAGAACAAACGAAAGCACCGCAGACAATCAAACAAGTTGCGCAAACAACAGAGCTTCAAATCAAAGAAATTTTGGTTCCATTATATAGTTATATTCAAACCGGTTTAGAAGAATCTCGTCCTTCAGAATTATCGTTAAAGACTAAACAGCTTCATATTACAACGGAACAATCCGTAGTCGATTATTTAAAAAAAGACGTGATCATTCATGTTGGTTCATGGGAAGCGTTAGCTTCTAAGAAAATACAAAGTGAGATTTTGAATATAAAAAAGCAAATTGGCATCAAGTATATTAGTATCCAATCGTTATTTACACAAGTCCCTTTATCCGTTCAGATCCATCAAGAAGCTGGGATGAATTCATTTCCTGCGTTTGAACAGTGGGACTACATTCTAACATTTTTAGAAGATGCTCGGCTGGAACTTCTTTTTCAGTTGTCACTTGTAGAATTTAAGCAACTTAGTCTTAGCTTGAAACAGATTTGTCGTAAATTTTTCCGACATGTTCAAAATAAGTTTGGAACAAAAATGACGGAGCAATGGAAGGTTAATTGTCTCTTTAAAGGTCAAAATCTTGTAGAATACTATCCAGAATTTCTAGAAGTAAAAAAATTACTAGTTGAGATCGCACCTAAAATAGCTGTAGGAGCAGAAATCCCTTCACCTGACCCGTTTTTTGAGCAAAAGGATCCAGAGCAAACGCGTTTTTTTTGTGAGACGATTGCAATAAAGTGTGAATTCCTGTCATTTTCTGCCGAACCTAATTATGTGTTTCAAAATTTGGATAGTACCTTTCCGGATTTAAAAAATTATCATCAATATGTGCTGAATAAAACCCTGCATATCAAGCATATTCTAAAGGAATATGAAATCAAACTGCCGCTTTATCTTACTGAATGGAACACATTGACTGGGATGACAAGAAATAGTAATGGAACATTCTTTAGAGGAGCGATTATTTTAAAAGATCTTTTAATGTTGGATACATTGGTAGATGGGTTCGGTTTTTGGTTGAATATCGAGTTGTATGAGAAACAAACACAAGAACGCCCCTTAAAAAATGATGGATTGGAGTTATTTCATTTTTATAGTGGAAAAAGACCTGTCTATTTTTGTTTATGGCTAGCTAGAAGGATGGAAGGGAAGGTTTTGGCACAAGGTGAAGAGTATCTATTGACCTACATCAATGGCAAGTACCAGTTGTTGTTGTTTAATACGAATTATTTTGATCCTCATCTTTCTTCTGAAGAAGCTTTTCTTGAAAGCCAGGCTGTGACCTTTGAGATTGAATTAGTAACAGTTACACTAGCGCATTATCAGATCAAGCAAATTGATTTTAATCGGCACAATGGAGCGTTATTTTACACTTATGAAGAGTTCCGTAATGCTGAAGCACTTGATTTTGAAACGCAAAAATATGTTGTAGATAGTACTAGACCGAAGATCAAAGTTTTTGATACTCAAGTTGAGGATGCGTTTAATTATTATGTGACACTAGATACAAACGGTATCGTGCTGTTGGAGTTGACACCAATCATAGAATGAAAGTAAAACTCGTTTCCTTGACGAATACATTTTTACTAGTTAGTATTTAACCAATACAGGTAATTGGAGAGGGAGAAGCAAAATGAGTATCTATGATTATCAAGTAAAAACAACAAATGATGAGACGGTTTCGTTGGAAGCGTATCGAGGAAAAGTGCTCTTGATCGTGAATACTGCAACTGGTTGTGGGTTTACACCTCAGTATGAAGGGTTGGAAAACTTATATAAAAAGTATCGTGAACAAGGCTTGGAGATTCTAGATTTTCCTTGTAATCAGTTTGGCCATCAAGCGCCTGGTACAGACCAAGAAATCAGTGACTTTTGTCAGTTGACGTATCAAACAACGTTTCAAACGTTTGGAAAAATCGATGTGAATGGCGAAAATGCTGATCCTTTGTATGATTTTTTAAAAGGTGAAAAAGGTGGTCTTTTAGGTGGCGCGATCAAGTGGAACTTTACTAAGTTTTTAGTGGATCGTGAAGGGAATGTGGTAAAACGTTTTGCGCCCACCGTTGAACCAGAGAAAATTGCTGGAGATATTGAAAAATTACTATAAGAAATACTTTTTTTATTCTTGATATCATGAATCATCTCACGATATAATGATCTTGCTAAGAAAAAATACAAAGAGTAATCCCCTGGATAGTGCGATATCCAGGGGATTTTTGTGGGCTAATGTCGCCATATCTACTGTTACTTCTGTATTTGTTATTCAGCCAATACTCAAATAATGAGATTAGGATCCCAACAAGAAGCGTACAGACAAGTGCTACAGATCTCCATCCAGTCGCAGGACTGTAAGATAGGCGATGTGCAAAGCTGAAAGTGAATTCATTTTTTTCTGATGTTTTAGCATGGAATAAATTGAAACCCCTTACTAGTATAAAGATTATATAAAGAACCAATCCCAACTTTAACACTATCTTTATATCAAATTTGATATCCTATTTTTATCAAATGAAGGAGAGGAATTTTGATGACGATTATTTCCGGAATTATTGCAGCATTACTGCTAATTTATTTATTCTATGAACTATTTTGGGGGGATCAACAGTGAGCGCTATTTTTATTCAACAAGCTATCTTTTTTATTGTATTGATCGGTTTAGCCGTTCCGCTAGGCTTTTATATTCATAAAGTGATGACAGGTCAAAAAACACTCCTGACCAGAATCATCAATCCAATTGAAAATACAATCTATCGTTTTTTAGGAACACCAGCTCAAAAAGAAATGAATGCAAAACAATATAGTTTTAGCGTATTATTTTTTAGTTTATTTTCTCTGTTATTACTTATGGCAATGATGTTGGGACAACAGTTTTTACCGCTAAATCCAGAAAAACTTCCTGGTACCAGCTTTTCCTTGGCGTTTAACACGGCTGCAAGTTTTGTGACGAATACGAACTGGCAGGCATACGCTGGAGAGGATACATTGTCGATCTTTACGCAAGCTTTCGGGCTGACTGTTCAAAACTTTGTATCAGCGGCGGTCGGAATTGCTGTGTTGTTTGTTTTATTAAGAGGCTTTACGAATCGAACAACAAAATATATTGGGAACTTTTGGCAAGATTTAACAAGAATCACCTTATACGTTTTGTTGCCACTTTCTTTTATTGTTTCATTGATCTTGATTTCTCAAGGTGTCGTTCAAACATTTGCTGGTTCAGTTGAAACGACAAGTTTAGAGTTAGGACAAAAAATCTTCTTACCTTTAGGAACAGTTGCCAGCCAAGTTGCGATCAAACAATTAGGAACTAACGGCGGCGGTTTTTATGGTGGGAACTCTACGTACCCTTTTGAAAATCCCAATTTGATCAGTAATTTTGTGGAAAATATTTCGATTTTACTGATTCCAGCTGCTTTGATCGTCGCATTTGGCTTGTACGTTAAAGAGTGGAAACAAGGCAGAACGATCATGATCGTGTCGCTCGGTTTTTTAATTGCTGCAATGATTGGTGTGACATTAAGCGAATATTATGGTCCACAGTTTAGTCATGTGCTTGGACAAATGAACTTAGAAGGAAAAGAAATGCGTTTTGGTGTTGGTTGGTCTAGTCTTTGGGCGGTTAGTACAACAGCTGCTTCTAATGGTTCGATCAATGCCATGTTAGATAGTTTTATGCCATTAGGTGGATTGATTCCGATGTTTTTGATGCAATTAGGAGAGATTATTTTTGGTGGTACAGGAAGTGGCTTATATGGAATGATTGCTTTTATCTTATTAGCAATATTTATTGCAGGTTTACTAGTTGGACGTACGCCAGAATACCTTGGGAAAAAAATCGAGCCTTTTGATATGAAGATGGTTTGTTTAGTCATTTTAACGCCGCTTCTTTTAACACTGTTAGGTACAATGTTATTCATCTTAAATCCGCAAGCAATGAGTTGGTTGACGAATTCAGGACCGCATGCTTTTTCAGAAGTTCTCTATGGTTTTTCTTCTCTAGCCAATAACAACGGGAGTGCTTTTGCAGGATTGACGGCAGATACAACATTCTTGAATATTCTAGGTGGTATGATCATGATTTTTTCTCGGTTTATTCCAATGCTTGCAATCATTTATCTTGCGGCTAATTTAGGGAAAAAGAAAATCGTAGCAACTGGCTCAGGTACACTTTCAACAACCAATGCAACATTTGTGACAATGCTGATCATTGTGATTTTAGTTATTGGGGCATTAAGCTTCTTACCAGCAATGGCATTGGGGCCAATTGCGGAACATTTCATTACAAAATAAGTAAAAGAAGGGGATTCTTTTGAAAAATACGCAAAATAAGCGCAATGTTTATATGGATGCTTTTAAATCTTCTTTTAAAAAACTTGCGCCAAACATTCAAGTTAAAAATCCAGTGATGCTGGTGGTTTATACAGGAGCGATCTTAACAACGATTCTTTATGTTCTAACATTTTTTGGCCATACAGATGCAAACCCGTTTTTTATTTTAGCGATTGCCATTATTTTATGGCTGACGATTCTATTCGCCAACTTTGCTGAAGCAATTGCTGAAGGGCGAGGAAAGGCTCAAGCTGAAAGTTTAAAACAGGCTAAAAAAGATGTTACAGCACATAAAGTGGATTCTTTAGAGGATGCAAAAAATCAAAAATTCACCCAAATCAAATCGTCTGAACTGAAAAAAGGTGATCTTGTCTATGTGGCTGTTAATGAACAAATCCCGATGGATGGTGATGTGATCGATGGGGCAGCATCTGTAGATGAAAGTGCGATCACAGGGGAATCAGCACCAGTGATTCGTGAATCAGGTGGAGACCGCAGTGCCGTAACGGGAGGAACAACAGTAGTTTCGGATTACCTCGTGATTAAAGTTACCGCTGAAAATGGTGAATCCTTCTTAGATAAAATGATTTCAATGGTGGAAGGAACAGAACGGAAGAAAACACCAAATGAAATCGGCTTACAAATTATTTTGATTATGTTAACGATTATTTTCTTAGTCGTTTCGGCAACATTACTACCATTCACGAAATTCTCAAGCGAATTAGTAGGAACAGGCTCAGCTTTATCTTTAACGGTAATTATTGCTTTACTCGTTTGTTTAGCACCTACTACGATTGGGGCATTGGTCTCTTCTATCGGGATAGCTGGAATGAGTCGTTTGAATAAAGAAAACGTTATTGCCATGAGCGGACGTGCAATCGAAGCTGCCGGTGACGTTGATATTTTGTTATTGGATAAAACAGGAACGATAACTTTAGGAAATCGCCGCGCTAGCGAATTTATCCCAGTGACTGGTATTAAAGAATATGACTTAGCGGATGCAGCGCAACTGTCTTCTTTAGCGGATGAGACAGCTGAGGGACGAAGTATTGTAATCTTAGCGAAAGATAAATTTGATATCCGTGGTCGGGAACTCAATGACGTCGAAGTCGAGTTCATTGAATTTACAGCCAAAACAAGAATGAGCGGTATCAATTATCAAGGAGATGAAATCCGTAAAGGTGCTGCAGATACAATGAAGAATTATGTAGAAGCAAACGGTAGTATATATCCTGAAGAGTGTGACTTGATTGTTCAACGAGTAGCCAATGAAGGTGGAACACCATTAGTAGTGGTTAAAAATAACCAAGTTTTCGGTGTGATCTACTTAAAAGATATCGTGAAGAATGGTGTCAAAGAAAAATTTGATGATATGCGTAAAATGGGTATCAAAACCATTATGATCACTGGAGATAATCCGATGACGGCAGCCGCGATCGCTGCTGAAGCTGGCGTGGATGATTTCTTAGCAGAAGCAACGCCAGAAAATAAAATGAGCTTGATTCGTGAGTATCAAGAAAAAGGACACCTTGTGGCAATGACAGGAGACGGCACTAATGATGCGCCAGCCTTAGCTCAAGCAGATGTAGCCGTGGCAATGAATACAGGTACACAAGCAGCCAAAGAAGCAGGGAATATGATCGATTTAGATTCTAGTCCAACTAAATTAATCAGCATTGTAAAAATTGGTAAACAATTATTGATGACACGCGGTGCTTTAACTACATTTAGTATCGCCAACGATATTGCAAAATACTTTGCGATCATCCCGGTGTTGTTTTTCAGTATTTATCCTGCACTAGATGCGTTGAACATTATGAGATTGACTAGCCCGACTACTGCAATTTTGTCAGCGATCATCTATAATGCGTTTATTATTGTAGCCTTGATTCCATTGGCATTAAAAGGTGTATCATATAAGGAAAAACCAGCTAGTCAGATTTTACGCCACAATTTATTGGTTTATGGATTGGGTGGTGTCGTGGCACCATTTATCGCAATCAAATTGATCGATATTTTCTTGACATTGATTTTGTATTAAGTACGTTGAAATATGTCAAAAAATATAGGATTTACTAGAAAAACGATGGGTCATTACACTTTTAGATTAGGAGAGAAAAATAGTGAAAAAAATTATGATTGCATCATTAAAAAGTATTTTAGTATTCACTTTACTGTGCGGTGTAGTTTATACAGTTGCAGTCACTCTTGTTGGTCAAGTTGTCTTTTCAGCTCAAGCCAACGGTAGTTTAGTCAAAAAACAAGAAGCTGGGAAAACTGTAGTGATTGGATCTAAATTGATTGGTCAATCATTTGTTGGAGACGGATATCTTCATGGACGCCCAAGTGAAGTGAGTCAATTATCACCTGTTTCAAAAGAACAAAAAGAACGAGTTGAAAAACGAGTCGAAAAAATCGCTGCAACAGATATTCCCGTTGATTTAGTGACTGCTTCAGCTAGTGGTGTCGATCCTGAAATTTCAGTTGAAGGGGCGCTTTTTCAAAGCGAACGAATCGCTGCTGCCAGAAATATGAAAAAAGAGGATGTCCATGCTATAATCAAACAAAACATCATCGGCATGAAAATTGGTGGAATCACGTCGCAACGTGTGAATGTTTTAGGTGTTAATCACATGCTAGATGAGTCTGAATAAACGGTGGAATCAAATAAACTCCTTCTTAATGCTGTAAAACACAATGAGGTACGAGTTGATGCTTTCTTTTCAAAGGCTCAGAGCAGATAAACAGTGTTGCACAGTGCTTAATTGGTTCTTGGAGTTAAAATTTTCTGCCTCAACCTAGGAATAAAGGATGGAACGACAAGTGGAAGAAGAACGTTTAGATCCAGAACAACTTTTAGCAAAATGGAAGAAGAACGAACAAAGCCTGAGGTCTGGTAGACTGAAGGTTTTCTTCGGTTATGCGGCAGGTGTGGGGAAAACTTACGCAATGCTCAAAGAAGCGCATGAACAACAAGCAGAAGGAAAAAATGTGTTGATTGGTTATGTGGAGCCACATGCACGTCCAGAAACACAGACCTTAGTGAATGGGTTACCGACTCTATCCACCAAAACATATGAGTATAAAGGGATTCAGATCAATGAATTTGATGTGGATGCGGCACTAAAAGAAAAACCAGATATTATTTTAGTTGATGAATTAGCCCATACAAATGCTATTGGTGCTAGAAATAGAAAAAGATATCAAGATATTGAAGAACTATTGAAAGCTGGCATTGATGTTTATACAACGGTCAATGTGCAACATATCGAAAGTTTGAATGATGTTGTTGAGCAAGTGACAGGTATCCATATTTCAGAAACAGTTCCGGATACATTTTTTGAAACAAGTTCGCTAAAAGTCGTTGATATTGAAACGGATGAGTTATTGGATCGATTGAAGCAAGGAAAGATTTACCATTCTGAAAATGCTAGAAAAGCGATGGCAAACTTCTTTACCTCCGACAATTTAACGTTATTAAGAGGGCTTGCCATTCGTAAAGCTTCAGATCATATCAATACGACAAATCAACAGGAAACGCAAAAAAGTACAGGGATCCATTCCAAATTACTAACGATTATTGATGAAAAAAATCCGGATATGACCAAAAAATGTTTGCGTTGGACTGCTCGTTTAGCTCAAGCTTTAGGGGCAGAATGGATCGCATTAGAAATTTTGGAAGACACATCGGAGCATACCGAATCTGAAAATTCGAAGTTAGCAACAAAATTAGGTGGCGAAGTGGTTACTTTAGAGAGTGACAATCAACGAGAAACGATAATTCAGTATGTGAAAATGCGAGGCGTTACGGATTTAGTCATGGGTAAAATCATCAAACGGTCTCGCTTTCTTCGTTTGTATCGCCCTGATTTAGAAGACGAGCTAGTCGCGTTCATTCCAGATGTAGATATTCATTTAGTTCCTTATCAATCTAGTAAGTACTTATTGAATAAATACGCTACAAAGAAAAAGAATCTGAAAAGCATCTTCACTTGGCAAGATTTTTACATGACATGTGGACTACTTACTGTGGCAACGATTCTTTCTGAGTTTGGCTCTTACTTTCATATTGGTGATCAAAATTTGATCTTGATCTATATTCTTTTTGTGTTGCTAGTTGCTCGATTAACGACTGGGTATCTTTGGGCAGCACTGGCATCGATTGCCAGTGTCTTGATGTTTAACTGGTTTTTTGTTGAACCGTTATATTCGTTAACCGTATATAAACAAGGATATCCAGTTACGTTGATCTTTATGCTGTTAGTCGCGTTATTAGTGAGTAATTTAATGATGCAGATCAAAAAACAAGCATTTTATGCCATGAAACGAGAGCATCAATTAGAAATTCTATATGAGCTGAATAAAAAGTACTTAGTTACCCATGACCAAAAGGAAATTTTAGCAACGACTGCTGAATATCTCTCGAATATGCTAGACCGAGAAGTTGTATTATATGGCGAGGAAGAACTTAAAAATCCGACAGGAGCGCCAATCAAAGGACCACTTAGAAGCTTAGAAGAATTGGCTGTTGCCAATTGGGTCTTTGTTAATCAAAAAGAAGCTGGTTATGGAACAGACACACTGATGGGGGCAAAAGCGCTATACTTACCTGTTTTATCAAATGGTGTAACTTTAGCTGTTATTGGGATTGAAAAAAGCAAAGAAGATCCAATTACAGATGAAATCATTACCTTTATCGAATTGATTTCTACACAACTTTCATTAGCAATCGAGCAAAATAACTTAACCTTAGAACGACAACAAATTTTATTTGAAAACGAAAAAGAGCGGATGCGTGGTAATTTATTACGAGCTATTTCTCACGATCTTAGAACTCCATTAACAGGGATTTCTGGTTCTGTAGAAACAGTTTTAGATGACCACGAAGCAACTAAATTACCGGAAGAAACGAAAAGAAAACTGCTTGTAGGTATCAAAGAGGATGCAGATTGGCTGATTCGTATGGTGGAAAATTTACTGTCGATCACTCGGATCAATGAAGAAACAATGAAAGTTGCCAAAAGCAAAGAGGCAGCTGAAGAAGTTGTTTCATCAGCCATTCAGCGTATCAAAAAAAGTTATCCAGAAAGCGAAATCAGTGTTACACTTCCAGACGAATTTATTCTGGTTCCGATGGATTCGATTTTGATTGAGCAAGTCTTATTCAATTTGATGGAAAATGCAATTCGCCACTCTAATTGTCACTCACCAATCTTTGTGAGCGTTACAGCTACTGCTAAAGAGGTTACATTTGAAGTCGCTGATCAAGGGAAAGGTTTAACTGGGGAGCAAATCAAATTGTTGTTTGATGGCATGAGTAAACAAAATACACCAGTTGATTCTAAAAGTGGTATGGGGATTGGATTGTCTATCGTTAAAACAATCATCATGGCGCATGATGGAACGCTTAATGCAGGAAATCGACCACAAGGTGGGGCGGTCTTTACCTTTACCTTACCGCTAGAGAGAAAGGAGCAAAAGTGATGGCAACGATTTTGATTATTGAAGATGACGATGTAATCGCAGAATTTATGGGTGCTGTTTTAGAAAAAGAGAAACACACAATTCACATAGCTCACTCGGCATTAGAAGGACTATCAACTTTTCGCATGTGGTCCGTGGACCTGATTTTGCTTGATTTAGGTTTGCCAGATCAAGATGGAATTGAAGTATTAAAGAAAATTCGTGAAACATCCCCTGTGCCAGTGATCATTATTTCTGCTCGTGATCATGAAAATAATAAAGTTGAAGCGTTAGATTTAGGGGCAGATGACTATATTACGAAACCCTTTGGCACACCAGAATTGCTTGCTAGAATCAGAACAGCATTAAGACATGCTGTAAATGGAGCCAAGTTAAGTGAAGCAAAGAAAATTATCAATGGTGAATTATGCATTGATATCGAACATCATACAGTGAGTAAAGGCGGACAAGTGATTCATTTAACACCGAACGAATATAAGATCATTCAAGTTCTTGCTGAAAATGTCGGCAAAGTGTTGACCCATACCTATATTTCTCAAAAAGTTTGGGGACCTTATAGCAATGAAAGCCAAACGTTGAGAGTAAATATGTCCAATATTCGTAAAAAAATCGAAGATAATCCAGTCGAACCAGACTATATTTTAACTGAGATCGGGATTGGTTATCGCATGTTGGAGAAATAAAGAAGTACATCATTCTTGAAAAGAGGGGCAAAAATGAAGATATTGACAGCGATTGATTCTATGAAAGGCTCTTTAAGTAGTATTGAAGCGAATCAAATCATTGCGGATATTTTTACGAAAGAAGGTCATCAAGTCCAGCAAGTCGCGATAGCCGATGGCGGCGAAGGAACGGTTGATGCTGTTGTAAAAAATAATAATGGTCAAAAAATTGCTGCGCACGTTCAAGCATTAGATGGAAAAAAGATCATTGCTCATTTTGGTTGGTTTGAAACTGAGAAATTAGCGGTAATCGAATCAGCAGCAGCTTCAGGTATTCAATTTTTAAATGGAACAGTGAGGACACATCCTAAAAATACTTCCTCATATGGTACTGGTCAGTTGATCTTAGCTGCAATTGATCACGGTGCCCAAACAATTATTATTGGTTTGGGCGGAACCGGAACAGTTGATGGCGGTATTGGGTTATTGAATGCATTAGGGATCGAATTTTATGATAAAGATCAGCAAAAATTATCAGCTAAAGGCAGTAATTTGGCCAACATTCACAGTTTCTCAAAAAAACGATTGGACCCTAGAATCGCGAAGATCAACTTTCAAATCGCAGCGGATGTCAAAAGCCCATTAACAGGAGCAACTGGAGCTGTAAAAATGTTTGGGCAACAAAAAGGTATTAGTCAATCAGAGTTAACCGACTATGAATTAGCCATGAAATACTACCAAAGGCTTGTAATCAAAGAGGAACATTCAGTACCTGGAGATGGTGCAGCTGGAGGATTAGGTTTTGCCATCAGAACATTTTTGCATGGGACTTCCCGTTCCGGTTTTGAGTTTATTTCAGAGCAAACAGATTTAGAAAACTTGATCCAACAAGTTGATTTAGTAGTTACTGGTGAAGGGAAAATGGATAAGCAAAGTCTACAAGGAAAAGTACCTGTAGGCATTGGCAGAATAGCTAAGAAATATGGTGTACCTGTTATTGCTTTTGCAGGGACGTTCTCAGGAGATGAGACTCAGTTTCAAGAGGAAGGTATTTCGGTAATCATTCCAATAATCGACCAAATTACGACATTAGAAGAAGCGATGAATGGTGCAAGAGAAAATTTAAGACGTGCTTCAAAGCGTACGATTCGTTTAGTAACATTATTCAATTAATAAAAAAACAAGATTATCTGGTTAGAAAACCAAGTAATCTTGTTTTTTTATTGTAAGCGGATTATTAACTTAAGTCTAATAAATAGATAGGTCTTAAGTACCATGACAATCAGTGTGAATTCCTTCAAAATGAATAAGTGTAGAAGGGAGTAAAATGAAAATAGGGTTGTAAATAATTATATAACGAAAAATAAGTGAATAGAATCAGTGGAGGGGAAAACATGTCTGTAATTGAAGCAAGAAATATAAAGAAAAGTTATGGCCGTAATGAATCGAAATTTGATGCATTAAAAGGTGTTGATCTAAAAATAGAAGAAGGTGAATCCGTTGCGATCATCGGAAAAAGTGGATCGGGTAAATCAACGTTCATGCATATTTTGGCCTTATTAGATAAACCAACTTCTGGAGAAATTTTATTAAATAATCAAGATGTAACGAGCATCGGTAAAAAAGAACTAGACAAAACAAGAAACAAACAATTCGGTTTTGTGTTTCAGCAATTTTTCATGAACTCTAAAGATACAGTATTAAATAATGTCATGTTGCCGCTAAAAATCGGTGGAATTTCAAATGGTAAACGTAAAGAAATGGCACTTGAAGCACTAAAAGCAGTTGAATTAGAGGATAAAGTCAATAATAAAGCCAATAACCTATCAGGTGGCCAAAAACAACGTGTTTGTATTGCACGTGCATTAGTCAATAACCCTAAGATTATTTTTGCGGATGAACCGACAGGAAACTTAGATTCCACAACGGGTGAGAAGATTGAGCAGCTGCTATTTGATTTGAACAAAGAAAAAGGGATCACACTGATTATCGTCACTCATGATTCAGAACTTGCGGCACGTTGTGATCGACAAATCCATGTGCGTGACGGATTAATTGTGGGAGGGGATGAGTAGATGAAATTTAGTGATATTTTAAAATCAGCCAGTTCAAATTTAATGCGCAATAAAGGGCGGACGATTTTAACCATCGTAGCCATTTTTATAGGAGCATTTACCATTTCATTGACAACAGGAGTGAATATTGGTGTTAATGATTACATCGATAAACAAGTGGGAAGCGTCGGTGGACAAAATCAAATCATGATCCAGCCAAAAATGACTGGAGGACCTAGTGAAGATGGTGAACCACAAAAATATGATGAGAACAAAAAAACAAGCTCAATGCAGCAACAAGAAGCGTTAGATAGTAAAGACCTTGATAGAATCAAAGAAATCAAAGGAATCAAAAACGCGGAAGCAATGAAATCCGTTTCAACAAGTTATATTTCTGGAAAGAACAATGAAAAATATGTCTTTTCAGGAATGCCGATGGTGGAAGAATTGAATGTAGATCTTGAAGCAGGTAAAAATCTTGATCAAAATAGTTCAGAATTCCAAATCAATTTAGCACCAGAATATGTGAAATCTTTAGGCTATAAATCAAGTGAAGAAGCAATTGGTAAGACAGTCAAAATCGCAGCACCTTCTACCGCTACTGGAGAAGAAAAAGTAGTGGAAGCGACTATCGTTGGCGTAAGAAATACAAGCTTGATCCAAGGTGGAATGTCTTTATTGAATCGTTCTCTTGTTGATGAAATCTCAAAAATCAACGAAGCAGGTTTACCAGAAACGATGACTGGACAATATGGATTGATCATGGGTGAAATGAGCAAAGATGTGACAAAATCAGAAATTGCAGATGTAAAAGAACGTTTAGATAAAGCAGGCTATATGGGGCAAACGGTTGAAGATCAAATCGGCATGATCCGAAACGTAATCAATGCAATCACAGGCGTCTTAACAATGTTTGGTGCCATTGCATTATTAGCCGCAAGTTTCGGAATCATCAACACATTGTATATGTCAGTACAAGAACGTACAAGAGAAATCGGCTTAATGAAAGCAATGGGACTTAGCAGTGGTAAAGTCTTTACGATTTTCAGTGTGGAAGCGGCGTTGATTGGATTTTTAGGTTCTCTTTTAGGTATTTTAGGAGCTGTCGGTGCAGGTGCGTTGATCAATCAAATCGCAGCTGATTCATTCTTGGAATCATTGACAGGCTTTACCTTGATTCAATTTTCAGCTTCTTCCTCTGCTGTAATCATTTTGGTAATTATGGGAATCGCATTCCTTGCAGGAACATTGCCAGCACGTAGAGCAGCGAAATTAGATCCGATTGAATCATTACGTTATGAATAAGCGTTAAACTATAAGAACAAAGCAATTTTGCTTTGTTCTTATTTTTTGTAAGCATATTTTTTACCTAAATAAAAAATAAGGAGTATACTAAGTTCACATTTTGTTTAAAAGACGGAGGAATCATAAATATGAAAGCAGTAGTTATCAATCAATATGGCAGTAAGGAAGAATTAACTGAACAAGACGTTACTTTACCTGAATTAAAAGGAAACCAAGTACTCGTAAAAGAACATGCAACATCCATCAATCCAATCGACTGGAAATTAAGAGAAGGCTATTTAAAACAAATGTTTGACTGGCCGTTTCCTATTATTTTAGGCTGGGACGTGGCTGGTGTCATAACAGCAGTTGGTAGTGACGTAACTGACTGGAAAGTTGGAGATAAAGTTTTCGCTCGTCCAGAAACAACTCGTTTTGGTACGTATGCAGAAGAAACTATCGTGGATGTTAATCTATTAGCGAAAATCCCTGAAAATGTTTCTTTTGAAGAAGCAGCGGCTGTTCCTTTGGCTGGTTTAACTGCTTTACAAGCACTATTTGACCATGGAAAACTTCAAAAAGGTGAAAAAGTATTGATCCATGCTGGAGCTGGCGGCGTAGGAACTTATGCAATTCAACTAGCAAAACAAGCGGGTGCTTATGTCATCACGACAGCGAGTGAAAAAAATCATGAGCTACTTAAAAAACTAGGGGCAGATGAAGTAATCGATTATCATACAACTAATTTTGCAGATGTTCTAACAGATATTGATCTAGTATTTGATACGATGGGCGGAGACGTTCAAAAAGCAAGCTTCTCTGTTCTAAAACCAAATACTGGACGTTTGATTTCAATCGTTGGTATTGCAGATGAAGAGTTGGCGAAAGAAAAAAATATTAAAGCCGAAAGTATCTGGCTTCAAACAAACGGAAAACAATTACAAGAAATTGCAGATCTAATGGCTTCAGGCAAAGTAATTTCAGTGGTTGGAGAAGTTTTTCCTTTCTCTAGACAAGGTGTTTACGATGCCCATGCATTAAGTGAAACTCACCATGCTGTAGGTAAAATCGTCATCAAAATGGCTGACTAAATAAATAGGAGGCCGAGACAAAAGCGTTTAGCTCCGAGAAATAAGAGGGAATTCACGAAAATTGCTTTTTCAAATTTTTGTGAATTTCAGCTTATTTACGAAGGAGCTGCTTTTTTCTCGCCGTTTATTCGGACTTAGAGCGCGAAACAAAACTGTTCTTTAGTTTTGTCCCACGCTCCTATTCGTTTGTTTTTCCCGCTCTAAAGCGGATCAGTTCTATTAATCCAGGCAATTCTCGTTGGATGTGGTCTTGATTTAAAACATATGTCTTAGTTGTCCCAATTTTGATTTCTTGAATCAGTTGAGCGTCCTTAAGCAATTTTATGTGGTGAGATAAGGTGGATTTTACAATATTGTATTTTTCTGAAGTAATCCGTTTTTCACCATCAAGTAATAAGCAAGTAAGGATATTCAAACGAATGGGATCGCTGACTGCTTGCAACGCTTGAAGAACAGGGTCGTTGTTGTTATCGGTCATTTTATTTTTCATAAACAGATTATAACATAAACATTCTACTTTACATATTGCTTAGGTAGTGATATATTTTTAATGTTCGAAAATAATCGAACGAAAAGAAAGATGAGGGATATTATGGAAAACACATATAAAGAAAATAATTTTGACACGATCATGAAAGGCAGAAGATCGATTCGCAATTACGATCCAACAGTTAAAATTAGTCGTGAAGAGATGGAGCAAATCATCAACGATACTGTTAAAGCACCATCTTCAGTGAATATGCAACCTTGGCGCTTTACAGTTGTCGAAAGTGATGAAGGAAAAGCAGCGTTAGCACCTCTTGTTCGTTTTAATAAATTACAAAATGAAACGTCTGCTGCGATGATCGTGATTTTTGGTGATTTAAATAGCTTTGAACATGCTGAAAAAATTTACGGTACGGCTGTTGAACAAAACCTAATGCCTCCAGAAGTGAAAGAGCGTCAATTAGAAGCATTGAGTCCTTTGTTTGAGCATATGCCCACAGAAGATAAAAAAGAAATGGCCATTATCGACGGAGCCTTAGCTGCAATGAATTTAATGTTAGTTGCTCGTGCTTATGGTTATGATACCAATCCTATCGGCGGCTTTGAACGCGAAAAAATTGCTGAAGCGCTAGACATGGATAAAGAACGTTATTATCCAGTGATGATCGTTTCAATTGGTAAAGCAAATGAAGAGGGGTACCCTTCATATCGATTACCAGCAGCTGATATCACAACGTGGAAATAGGGGGAGAAGACCATGCATATTGTTCCTTTAGTTTTAGCTGTGATCGTTGCAGTTGAACATTATTACATTTTATATTTAGAAATGTTTCAAACGGCATCTCCTGCAGCACAACGTAGCTTTGGTTTGGATAAAGAATTTTTGGATGATCCAAGAGTTCAAACGCTATTCAAAAATCAAGGACTATATAACGGCTTTTTAGCTACAGGAATTTTATGGGGTGCTTTTTTTGCAGCAAATAGTTGGAGTGTGGTAACATTTTTCATCATTTGTGTAGTTGTTGCTGCCGTGTATGGTGGACTGACTTCATCCAAATCAATTTTGATAAAACAAGGGTTGCCAGCAATTATTACGTTAGTAATGTTATTTATTTTTAGATAAAGAGAGAAAAGTTTGAGACAAGAACCTCCTTGTCTTAGGCTTTTTTTAATTTCAAAAAAACTTATAAAAAGTAAGTCAAATCTCTTTACTTACTTTTAGTAAGACGATATACTAAGAAAGTAATCTAAAAACTAATTCGAATCGAAAAGGAGCAATACACATGACAGAATTTATTCAAGCATTAAAAAAACGCCGTTCAATCTACTCTTTAGGAGATAACTTACCACAATCACAAGAAGAAATCACAGCTTTAGTGAAAGAGATCGTTAGAGAAAGTCCAACATCTTTTAACTCACAAACACAACGTGTGGTTTTCTTATTCGGCGACGCACACAAAAAATTATGGTCAATGACAGAAGAAGCATTGAAACCTTTAACACCTGCAGAAGCTTTCCCAAATACACAAGCGAAATTACAAAGTTTTGCAGCAGGATATGGAACATTGCTTTTCTTTGAAGATATGGATATTGTTAAAAACTTACAAGAACAATTTGCCTTATATGCAGATAACTTCCCAGTTTGGTCAGAGCAAGCAAGTGGTTTAACACAAGCAAATGTTTGGACTGCTTTGGCTCAAGAAAACATTGGTGCAAACTTACAACATTACAACCCAGTAATCGATGAAGCAGTTGCGAAAGAATGGTCTATTCCAAGCCAATGGAAATTAAGAGCACAACTTGTTTTCGGTTCAATCGAAGCAGAAGCTGGCGAAAAAGAATACATGGAAGATAGCGCACGTTTCCTAGAATTTAACTAATAACGAGCAAATGGAGGAGAAATGTATGGTGTATACATTACCTAAAGAAACAATCGCAAAACAAGTAAAATTAAAAGTAGAGAATCTGGATGAAATGACAGAATTTTATACACAAATGATTGGACTTGTCTTACTAAAAAAAGAAGAAAATACAGCTTTCTTAGGTGCACAACAGTCTTCTGAAGCAATCCTAATTTTGGAAGAACTTGTTGATCCTGTGGTGAAATACAATACAACAGGCTTGTATCACACAGCGTTTCTCTTACCTACTCGTAAAGATTTAGGCAATACCTTGTTATGGCTGATGCAAAACAAAATTGAAATTGGCGCTGCTGATCATGGTTACAGCGAAGCTATCTATCTAACGGATCCAGAAGGTAATGGTATCGAAATCTATTGGGATAAACCGATGTCTGAATGGGATATTCGAGCAGACGGAGAAATCATTGGTGTGACGGAAGAGTTGGATGGAGATGGCGTTGTCTCAGAAGCGGATGGAACGTGGTTAGGTATGGCACTAGGCTCAAGAATCGGTCATGTACATTTACAAGTCGCGGATTTAGAAGAAACAGAGAAGTTTTATGAACAGCTTGGTTTTTCCTTGAAGTCTAATTTGGGCGGTAGAGCTAAATTTTTTGCGGCAGGGGAATATCATCATCATATTGGGACGAATACTTGGAATAGCCGAAATGCAGACTTGATTGGTGAAAATCAGTTGGGGTTGGCTTGGTATACATTTCAGTTGCCGTCTAAAGAGGTATTTGAGTTGTTTGTTAAGCAGCTTGATGAAGCCGCTGTTGAGTATGTGAATGAAAATGAACAAATTACGATTCAAGATCCAAACGGGATGCAGATTAAGTTTGGGTATTGAGTTGGATAAGTCAACTTCTTAAAGGAGGTTGGCTTTTTTTTTGATTTTGTAAAGTAGTGATTTGTTTGTTTAGGGATAAGGGGGAGATATTAAAAATGACGGTTTTTGGGAAGGAGAATTTTAATGGTTCATGAACTAAAAATTGTGCCTGAATATTTTCAGGACATACGAACTGACTTGCGAAAAAAGTGGGTACGTTTAACTAGGTATTGAAAATACTTCAAAACCCATATATTTATAAATCAATTGGAAAGGATAGAATTATCCTTTCAATGTAACATTATAGTATAGTCAAAAGTGATCTCATACAGCTGCTACGAGATTACTTTTGTGTTGTAAATTTTAAATGAAAATAAGGTCAGAGCTATTTTACTTTGACCCAGAACACTTATAATTTTCTTTTTTCTTTTTCTTTCTCTTTCTTATCAATAACTGATGTTTTTTAGGAAATATTACTTCAAGATCATTGCTTTTATCTAAAAAAACCAAATCATTGTTTTCTTTTTGAATTTGAACGGGTGTGGCATTTTTATTTGCTGGTTCTGGTGTTGGTGCTGGAGAATTGTAGTCGTTATTCATATCATGACCTCCTGTTTTTTTTATATGATTTTATATCACAAATTCTTGTTAAAATAAAGTTATACATTATGATGAATATAATTTAAAGAGGCGTATACAATGATTGTCGTGCATGCTATTATAAATACATAAAATAAATTAACAAAGGAGATGTTTAGTTTTAAAAAAGTTTTGTATGTTTTTACTAGTGTAATGTTTATGTCTGTTGGTGTAGTATTGTTATCAAATGATTCTTATGCAGCGGATATCAGTAACATGAGAGATGGGGAAATCATTGTAAATGATGGTAAAGGGAATGTGATTGAAGGAATTGAAGTAATTCTGGAGTCAGAAGACTACCCACTTCAAAATGAATTGTTACAAAGTCGCGCTGTTGGCCATATGGTTTATCGTAATATTAAAGTCGTTCAAAACAATGGAACAGGTATTTTTGCTGGACCAATGTATTATTCTAAAAAAGAACCAGGATATACAACGCCATTTACAGGAACTTTATATCGAGAAAGTGCTTGGAGTCAAAACAACGGTTCTTGTACTGTCTACTATGCTAGATTTTCTGGAACAGTTGCAGCATACTTAGGCTAATATTCTTACAACTTAGTGGAGGTGTACCATGAAAAATAGATTGTATGTACTTTTTCTTTTGATTAGTTTAACTACACTTTATGGTTGTACACAAAATAATAATAAAGAAACATCAAAATCTATTGATAGTACAACGCCAAGTGGTATGATATTTTTGAGCTCAGAAGAAATTTTTGATGGAGATTCAAGCGAATATTTTACTAAGGACTATACAAATTATAAAGAAATACCAGAAGAGATTTCAGAAAAAGGAAAATCAATGAAACTATACGTTGTAACAAAGTATGAAAATAAAAAAAGATACACTGCTTACTACAAATGATGTTTAAGTGAAAAAAACTAGGTGTTGTTTTAAATAATTAACTGGAGTTTTACAAACTATAATCAAATTTTGAAAAATTGAAGTGAAAAGAGAATCTGACACAAGCACGTTGAGTCAGGTTTTCTTAAATATAAAGTCCTAATGAAAGTTATTATTTCTTTTAACGCTTTAAATATAACTAATAATTAAAAATAGATTTCAATGCTGTTTCTATTCACTTATTATTATTTATAGTACAAATTGTACTGATAATAAATATAAGGAAAATTAATGTATAAAAAATTTATTTTAGAGTTAGCAATTTGTTGTTCAATCAGATTTGGAGCAAACGTAGTTTACGCGAATGAGGTTGTTAGTGAAGTTGATTATGGTATGGATATGACACTTGGTGAAATTGAAGATGTTTTAGTGACATATTTAAGAGAGCGAGGGTTAAACTACTTACTTCATTCTAAAGATTTTTCCGACTATCTATATGATCAATTAACTAGTTCAAGTGAACAGGAGCTAACTAAATTAAACAAAATATGATAATATATTTAGAAACACTTCCTGCGGAAGAAGGGGAAGTCTCAACGATTGAAGAGTCGTCTGATATGACGTTAGCTGATGTTAAAAAAATTGTTGATGAAGAAAACTTAGAGGCTTCACAAACAGCTTCTGAACAAGAAAATAGTGTGCCAATAATTTCACCTTGTAGAGTCTGGTCAAATAACCATGTCACTAATTATGGAGGTGGAGATTGTACAAATTTCGCTTCACAAGCACTTAGAACTAGAGGAGCTAAAGGTGGAGTAACAGGTTATCTAGGTTATATTGACCGGTCAAGTAAAAGAACTAGTCAAGGATTAAAATATTCTGCTGCTTGGATAAATACAGATGTGTTCAGACAATACTGGGAAGTAAAAGGGCGTAGTGTACGAAGATATTCAAAAGCTGTAGTCGAAAATGAGTATAAAGAGTTTTTGACTGTAGGTAGACCTGTAATTTTAACTTTTTATCAAGAGATCTCTGATAGAGTTCTTAAAGACTATTCCGAGGACTATAAAAAAGATTTAATTGTTCTAAGTTCCGATATTAGAACTAAATTATTTTCAGGCTCACTATCGCCATCATCACTTTATAAAGATAGTAAAGAAATCATTTTAGGATTAAACTTAACTTTAAGTAAATGATACGAGAAAGAAGGATTAAAATGAAATTTAAACAAAAAACAATATTGTTTTTGTCTTTGTGCGTAGTTATAGTGAGCGCTTCCGGATGCAAGAATTTAAATAATAAAGTAACAG
This sequence comes from Enterococcus haemoperoxidus ATCC BAA-382, assembly GCF_000407165.1. Classification (NCBI taxonomy): domain Bacteria; kingdom Bacillati; phylum Bacillota; class Bacilli; order Lactobacillales; family Enterococcaceae; genus Enterococcus; species Enterococcus haemoperoxidus. Next base: position 273,793 of record NZ_KE136479.1, read on the forward strand.
ATAGTACTATTGACAAATCAGACTTAGTCTTACCTCAAGACACACAAAAAGAAGGAGATGTTATTTCTCCTTCTTCGAAATAATACATTTATTATGCAATCATCGAGTAAATATAAGTAGTTAAACTATGCCTGTAAGCGTTCGCGTGTCTTTGAGCTATGGTTTTGTTACCAATAACATGAAAACCGCAGCTTTTACATTTATAGCCATAGGTAACACCAGCTGCAGCCTCCACAGTGTTGTTTTCGGTGGGAATAATTGGTGCAAGCAAAACAAGTGACAAAGCAACAAAATAAAACATACCTTTAAATTTCTTCATAATAATAAACCCCTTTCATTTTTTTATATCGTACCATATGATCGTTTATATATCAATATGTTTATTAAATATTACCTTGTTTTAAAAGACTATAGTATTAGAATAATTCTGACGCAAACTGATTGTGCCAGATTTTTTCAACATAGGTTTCCCAAAAACAGTCATTTTTAGGTCAAGAAGGATAATTCCCATTTATCCTTTAATATTTTAATTTTACCTTCCCAAAACTTACAACATATTCAATGTGTCAATAACTCCCGTTTATGATGTAATTTTAGTGGGAGTGATGACATGAAATACACTTATGGTTATACACGAGTAAGTACAAAGTCTCAAGAACTAAATCGGCAACTTGATATTTTAGAAAAATACAATTGTGATGAGATTTTGACTGAAAAAATTAATGGGACAAAAGCAAGTCGACCGCAACTAGACAAATTAAAAGAATCTGTTCGAGAAGGTGATACTGTAGCGGTAGAAAGTTGGAGCAGACTCGGACGTAGTACCAAAGATCTTTTGGAATTAGTTGATTTCTTTTCTGAGAAGAACGTACAAGTGATCAGTGACAAAGAAAAATTTGATACGTCAACACCACAGGGTAAAGTGATGTTAACTGTATTTCAAGCTTTTGCAGAATTTGAGAGGGACTTGATAGTTGAGCGTACTAGAGAAGGACTTAAAAGTGCAAGAGCAAGAGGACGTGTTGGTGGACGTCCCAAAGTGTCAGATAAAAAAATTCAGCAAGCTATTAGTCTATATGATACAAAACAGTATTCAGGAAAAGAAATACATGAAATGACAGGAATTTCTTCTTCTACTTTGTATAGATACCTTGAAAAAAGAAAATACAGTAATTAGAGAGAGGCTCTAAGAGCGTTTGTGCTATTTACTTTGGGTAGTTTTTTCACAAAATAGAAAGATTGAGGAATAGGAGATTAGACATGTTAAGTAATAAGTTAGGTATTACAAATCAAGTTGAACTTGCAAGAGTTGAAGAAAAAATAAGTAAGTCAAACGCAAAGAAATTATACGATACTGGTGATATAAATAAGTTGGAAGTGGGAACATACAAAGGACTAGCAGATATTCATAGGTATCTATTTTCGGATATATATGAATTTGCAGGGAAAATTAGAACCGCCAATATTGCTAAAGGAAACTTTAGATTTGCACCAGTTATGTATTTAGAAGTTTCTCTACATCAAATTGATCAAATGTCACAATCGACTATTGATGAAATTATCGCAAAATACGTTGAGATGAATATCGCTCATCCTTTCCGCGAGAGGAATGGTCGTAGTACAAGAATATGGTTAGATTTGATCCTTAAGAAAGAACTCAAAAAAGTTGTTGATTGGAACTTGATTAATAAAGAAGATTATCTTTCTGCTATGGAACGTAGCCCTGTAAACGATTTGGAGATAGCTCATTTACTAAAGAAATCTTTGATCTCTTTAGTAAATGATCGAGAAGTATACATGAAAGGTATCGATGTTAGCTATTATTATGAGGGATACACTGAATACAATATAGAAGATTTATGATGAAATAACTCTTTGGTCAGTCAAAAACGATCAGAAAGGATGATTGAATGATAAGGTTGTACCGTGGATAGTAGTAATTGTATTGCTTTTTATATTTATTAAACTGTTATCTGTTAGTTGGTTCTATTATGTTGTGTATGCTCTATTAGGAACATTTACAGTGGGTGTAAAAACATTAGCATTATTGGCAAAAAGAAAAAAGTGATTCCTAAAAACGATTAATAGTAAGAAAAATAATTTGAGAAAAGCTTTATTAGTAATTGATAGTCAAAGTAAAACAAGTAAATCACTGTATGATAAAGAACGATTTTTGAGAAGTGTTTGTCCCAACCTTCTCGTTTGTGCATATCGATAATCAAAAAGAAATTAATCTGTAGTTTGTAAATTAAAAAAATGATTGAATAAATACTGTGACAACAGACATTCAAGGACTCTAAATGAACTAACTGAAATTTGCATTTAAAAGAATCAGTTAATAAGGTGTTGAATGTGTTTTAGACTAAAAGCTTCCAAAAAATAATCTAGGAGGTTTAGAATGAATAAGAAAGCTAAAAAATTGGTCCATGAATTGTATAATACCATAGGCGACAAACAAGGGAAAAGTTATTTAGAACTAAAAGAAGTGTTGTTAAAAGTCTATAAAAAGTTGGACAAAGAAACGAATGATGATTTTTTGATATCTAGGCTTATTAACTATATTTATTTCAAAAATTAATTGGAAAGAGTCCAAATACTGAATGCAGTTATTCTAATTATACCATTATTGTTAATAAGGTTTTTACTATTAGCTATTATTAGTCCGACAGCTATAAAAGAAACAGCAAGATTTGCGCCACTTGTAGGAAGAGAAAGAACATTTTATTACATTTATCAACTGACAACGATTATACTTAACGTATATTCACTATTCTTTCTTGGCTGTGTGTTCATCACCCAGTCACTATGCTTCTTTATGTTTCACTAGAAATAGGTGAACTGATTTGACGTCCATATAATCAGAAAAGGTGAAAGTAGCATAAAATGACTTTAGAAGAAGAACTGAAAGAAATCGCGAAAATTACCAATGGGTTCAAACCAATGGAACACTTAACCAATTCACTTGAAAAAGAGCTGACAGAAAAGGAATTAGAGGATCTAGCATTTAGGTTATACGGGTCTGAAATTTATCAAATAAGAATGGTCGCTGTTTTTCTGTTTGGAAAGCGTGCATCAAAAAATCATGAGGTGCTAAATTTCTTGAAAAAGAATGTTTCAAAAGATGACAATTGGCGAGTGCAAGAAATTTTAGGAATGGCATTTGATCATTTTTGTAAAGAAATAGGCTATGAAGAAGCACTAGTGACGATAAAAGAATGGTTAATCTTTGAAAATAGTAATACTAGAAGAGCTGTTTCTGAAGGGGTGAGAATTTGGACGAATCGTCCTTATTTTAAAGACAATCCTGAAAGTGCTATTCGTTTGCTGGCAACACTTAGAAACGACGATAGTGAATACGTTAGAAAATCATGCGGAAATGCGCTAAGGGATATCAGTAAAAAATACCCTGAAAAAATTATGGAAGAATTATCGTTATGGCAAGGTAGTAAGGAAGAGCTTCAAATAAAAAAAATTATTTTCAAAAATAAACATTTAGGACGTTTTCTTAATAACAATAAAAAGGACTGAATCATCTTGTTAACAACTGAACATATCTCTTTTCAACACGAAGAACAAGTAATCCTAAAAGACATTACCACATCATTCGAAAAAGGTAGCCATACAACGATTACCGGACCATCCGGCAGTGGGAAAAGTACCTTTCTTAAATTACTGGCTTCTTTATTAACCCCTACCAAAGGAGCCATTATGTTTAATGGCCAAAATATTGCAGATTTAACACCAGAAAAGTATCGCAAGCAAGTTTCCTACTGCTTTCAACAACCTTCATTATTTGGTGAAACTGTGCGAGATAATTTTATGTTCCCATACGAGGTACGTAAAATAGCGTTTCAAGAAAGTGATGTATTAAACTTATTAAATGAAGTCAAACTACCTGAAAGCTATTTGGATAAAAAAATCAACGAATTATCAGGTGGGGAAAAACAGCGTATAGCCTTAATCCGTAATGTGATTTTTCTCCCTGAAGTGTTACTGTTAGATGAGGTAACGGCAGGTTTAGATGAAGAAAGCAAAGCAATCGTCAATCAATGGTTGTTAAAATTGAATCAGGAAAAAAATGTAACATTGATTCGTGTCACGCATGATCCTGAAGAAATTGCTCAAGCCTCGATCGTCAAAAAAATCATAGCGGGTAGCTTGGAGGGCGCAAAATGAATCTAGCTGTCAATGATCTGTCACTTTTATTTGCTGGAATGCTAGTTGTAGTAGCATTACTGATCAGTTATAAAGAAAAATTAGGCTTTACCAAAGATATTATAATCAGTGTTTGCCGGGCAATTGTTCAACTTGTTTTAGTTGGGTACCTTCTTAAATATGTCTTTCAAATCGATAATGCGATTTTAACCGTAGTCATGGCTGGAATCATTATTGTCAATGCTGCGTTGAATGCAGGGAAACGTAGTAATCATCTGAAAAATGGTTTTTGGATCTCTTTGTTAGCTATCTTTTGTAGTACAGGAGTCACGATCGGTGTTCTGGTTTTATCAGGTGCGATTCGGTTTATTCCTTCGCAGATCATTCCTATTAGTGGCATGATTGCGAGTAATTCAATGATTGCGATTGGTTTATGTTATCGGAATATGGATAGTTTATTTCATGATCAAAGGCAAGCAGTGCTTGAAAAATTAGCATTAGGTGCAGATATCAAGTTAGCTTCTCGCTCGATTGTTAGAGCAAGTATCAGAACTGGAATGTCGCCAACCATTGATTCTGCTAAAACGGTTGGGATCGTTAGTTTACCTGGGATGATGTCAGGACTGATTTTTGCTGGAGTTGATCCAGTTCATGCAATCAAGTATCAAATCATGGTGACCTTTATGTTGCTTTCGGCTACAAGCATTGGTTCAGTTATTGCAACTTATTTAGCGTATAAAGAGTATTATAATGATAGAAAACAATTGATTATATAATTGGCTTGTTAAAAGATAAGATGAATTTTGTCTTGTCTTTTTTTATATACTTTATTTTATAAAAGTATAGACATTTAAAAAAGTTCGCTTTATAATAGTAGTGAATAGGATGCGCGAAAAGTATTTTGAGGAAAGTAGGGACAGTCATGCAAAGAACATTTAAAGAAGATTTCTGGTGGGGCGCTGCGACATCAGGCCCGCAAAGTGAAGGGCGTTTTAATAAAAAACATGCGAATATGTTTGATTATTGGTATGAGATCGAACCAACCGATTTTTATGATCAAGTTGGTCCAGATGTGACGTCTAATTTTTATAATAGTTTCAAAGAAGATATTGCATTGATGAAAGAAATTGGCTTGAATAGTGTTCGTACTTCGATTCAATGGAGTCGTTTGATTGATGATTTGGAGCTTGGAACGGTCAATGAAGATGCGGTTCGTTTTTATAATGAAGTGATTGATGCGTTTTTAGAAGCTGAGATTCGTCCTGTGATGAATTTACATCACTTTGATTTACCTGTAGAACTGTACCATAAATACGGTGGATGGGAATCAAAACATGTCGTTGATTTGTATGTAAAATTTGCGGAAAAATGTTTTGAACTTTTCGGTGATCGCGTGAAGGATTGGTTTACTCATAATGAGCCGATTGTGGTTGTTGAAGGAGAATACTTACATCAATTCCATTATCCAAAAATCGTGGATGGTAAAAAAGCAGTACAAGTTGCATATAATCTGAATTTAGCTTCTGCCAAAGCAATTCAAGCGTTCAGAAGAATGGGGCTGCAAAATGAAGGTGGTAGAATTGGAATCATTCTAAATTTAACCCCAACTTATCCTGCATCTGATTCACCCGAAGATGTAGCTGCGGCCAATATTGCTGAGTTATTTAATAATCGAATGTTTTTAGATACCGCAGTACATGGAGAATTTCCACAAGAGTTAGTTGATTTATTTATCAAAGATGGTGTTCTTTGGGAAAGTACACCAGAAGAATTAGTGATAATCAAAGAAAATACAATTGATGTTTTGGGAGTTAATTTCTATCATCCTAACCGTGTACAAGCACCGGATATTGCACCAAATAGTGTGGGAGCTTGGCTTCCAAATCGTTATTTTGATGAGTATAATATGCCAGGACGTCGAATGAATATCGATCGAGGCTGGGAAATTTATCCTAAAGCATTATATGATATTGCCATCAATATTCGTGATAACTACAATAATATTCCGTGGTTTGTCTCTGAAAATGGAATGGGAATTTCTGGCGAGGAACGTTTTATGAATGAAGTAGGTGTTGTTCAAGATGAGTATCGTATTGATTTTATTCGAGAACATTTAGAATGGGTTCATCAAGGAATCGAAGAGGGTTCTAATTGTTTTGGTTATCATTTATGGACACCGATCGATTGTTGGTCGTGGGCAAATGCCTATAAGAATCGCTATGGTTTCATCTCTACTAATATTCATACGCAAATCAAAACAATCAAAAAATCAGGTCATTGGTTTAAAACGGTTGCCCAAACAAATACAGTAACAGATAAATAAAAAAAGAATGTGACGCAAAATGGATTATCCGTTTTGTGTCACATTCTTTTTTTTAACTAGGCATAATCAACATTTAAAATAGAATAACTTCTTTGATCGTACCGATTTCGGCTATATGAAAACTCGATGGGACGACCATTTTTTGAATAGACAACTTGCTGTACTTCAAGTACAGGATCATCTTTTTTGCAATTTAAATAGTGTTGATCGTATTCATCAGATTTATCTGCTTGAATATTTCGATAGGCTCCTGCAAAATCGAGAGATAACTGTTCTTTAATATACGTATAAATAGAGTCTTTCAAAATATCTGTTGTGAGGCCAGGGACTAAATCACAAGGCATAAACGTATGTTCCAAAATAAAGGGCTCATCTTCAAGAATCCTAAGACGAATGATCTTGTAAACAGGCTGTTCTTTAGAAATAGCTAAACGTTCTTGGACTTCTTTAGAAGGAAATTCGACTTCAAATAAGATCACTTGGCTTTTTAAGTTTTTATGGCGATCATGCATTTGTTTGCTAAGCCCATCATATTCATTAGCTGGTGAAGTATCTTTGTCCCAAAAAGAGCGATTCAATACTTTGGTGCCTGAACCTCGTTGAGAGTATAAAAGTCCTTCCATGACTAAAATACCGATTGCTTTTTTAACTGTCATTCGGCTTACATTAAATTCTTTTACCAAATCTGTTTGGTTAGGAATCAAGGTATCTGTTTTATAAATATTATTCTTTATTCGTTCACGCAAAGTATCTGCGATTTCTTCATATTTTGGCTTCATATCGTTACAACCTCCTCTTGTGTATTGTAACTGATTATGAATGTATAGACAATTAAAGAAAAAAAGTGCAATTAAATCGCACTTTCTTTTTCTTTATCTAATAAACGTAAGAATGGATACCAGATCAGACCGACAAGGAGTAGATCGATAAGTTGTAAGATACCGCCTAAGATCGAATTTGTTGCTAGCATGCCACTAAAGAAAATTGGAACAGTCCAAGGGACAGATACACCAGTTGGAGGTGGAATAATGCCTGCCGTCATTACAAGATAATTAAGCACTGTAACGATCAGTGGAGCTAGTACCCAAGGAATTAGGATAGTCGCATTTAAAACGATTGGTAAACCAAAAATTACGGGTTCATTTACGTTGAAAATTCCAGGCGCTAAACTTAAACGACCAATATCTCGGTATTGTTTTTTCTTCATGACAAAGGCCATGATCAAAATAACTGCAAGAGTCATACCAGAACCACCCAAGCCAACAGTGAAAGTTTCCATAAAGGGTTTTGTAATGATATGGGGTAATTTTTCTCCTGCTTTATAAGCATCTAAGTTTTCTAACATTAAAGTGTTCCAAATAGGATCCATTACAGAATTAACAATGATTTGTCCGTGTAAACCGAAGAACCATAAAAATTGGACAAAGAATAAAGCAATTAAAGTTGCCGGTAAGCTGCTGCCTAAGCCGACTAACGGTTTTTGGATAACTTCATAAATGACATCATGAAGATTAGTTTTGAACAAACCAGTAACGATTGCATTGATAAACAGAAAAACAGATAACGTTAATATAGCAGGAATCAAGGCAGCAAATGATTTAGCGACAGCAGGTGGTACACCATCGGGCATTTTAATTTGCCAACCCTTTTTAGTGATTCTACAATAAATTTCACCAGCAAGAAAGGCTGCAATCATCCCAATAAACATCCCTTTAGCGCCTAAACGATCTAAAGATAGGACACCAGATACTTCTGTACCATCTTCAAGTGTCATCATAAATGGAGTTAGAAGTAGAAAACTAGCAAATGAAACTGCTCCGCCAAAAATGCCTTCAACGTCATAAGATTTAGATAAATAATAGCCAATACCGAACGTAACAAAGACTGCCATAATGCTCATTGTCGCATTTTGACCGTTACCAAATAAAGAGGATAAAGTTCCTTTGGTAGTGTCACTAAAAAAAGGTAAGTTGTTGATAACGACAATGATTGATCCGAACATGGTTAAGGGAAAAGACAACATAAAAGCATCTCTTAAAACAGAAAGATAACGATTTTGTCCAAGTTTATTGGCAAGTGGCATGATCTTTTCTCCAAGAGAATCCATAAAACTATTCATACTAATCAGTCCTTTATAGTTTATTTGTAATCGATTACAAAAGTAATATACCACTTTATTTATTAAATGTCTATACTTTTATCTTTAATGAATATATATATGTATGCGGATGAAAAAAGAGCAAACCTCAAGGGTTTGCTCTTTTCTTGATTTATTTAGATAAAATCGGAATGCTTCAATTTCTAAATACTAGCGCCGCCACCACCGGAAGAACCGCCTCCACCAGAGAAGCCACCTCCACCGCCGAAGCCGCCGCCACCACTTGAAGAGCCACCGCCAAAACCGCCACCCCAATACCAAGGACCACCGCCGCGACCACCTCGGCCGCCACGTCCCCCAAATAATATGAGAGGCAGGATAATAAGGAGAACGAAGAAAACACTGAAGAATCCTTCGCCATCAGAGCTGTCTTCTGAGGCAAATTGATCTATTTCATCATCTGACAAAGCATTTTTATCAACAGGATAGTCATAATGTTTATCGATTAAAGTAGTGACTGCATTAAATGTATACTGTAGTCCCTTATTGATCGAAGTATCATTAGATGATTTCAGATCATCTTTAGCATGTTGCAGAATATTTCCAGCAACGCTATCGGTAATGACATCTTCCAAACCATAACCAACTTCAATCCGGACATTTCGTTCGCCATCATTGACTGCGTAAAGAATCAAAACGCCGTTATCTTCTTTTTGATTACCGATTTGCCATTTTTTAAATAAATCGGGCGCATAACTATCAATACTGTCACCATCAGTCGAATCAATCACAGCCAAAACAACTTGTGGAGCTTCTGTTTTTTCTTTATAAAGCTTGCCTTTTTGATCAACTAAATTTTTAGTTGTTTCATCCAGAATTCCTGGTTGGTCCAGGTAAAAATGATCGGGTGAAGCAGGTAAGTTTTCAGCAAAAGCAGGTAGTTGAAAGCCAAGGAAACAGGTGACAAGGAAAAATAATAGGCTAGGGAATAAACCTCGTCTAAAACGTTTCATCGATCATCACTTCCCACTAGAAGTGCTAGTAGAATTATCAAAATTCACGGAAGGTACAGTGCTAGCTGTTGGATCAGCTTTAAAGTAATCCTTCTTACCTAGACCCATCATATTTGCAAAGATATTTTTAGGGAAAGAAACCACTTGTTCATTGTATTCTTTCACGACTTCATTGTAACGTTTACGTTCAACTGAAATACGGTTTTCAGTGCCTTCTAATTGTGTCATTAATGTTTGCACATTATCATTTGATTTTAGCTCAGGATAATTTTCATTGATGACATTGATCAACGTTCCAACAGATTGATCCAACTCTTGGCTAGCTTTGATTTTATCTGAGTCATTGTTAGCAGAACCATAAGCCTCACGAGCTTTAGCAATATCACCAAAGACTTTTTGTTCTTGCTGCATGCTTCCCTTTACGCTGTTGACTAAGTTTGGCACGAGATCTGCTCTACGCTGCATCACGTTTTCTACTTGACTCCATTGAGACTCTACTGATTGTTCTTTTTTCGCTAATCCGTTGTATTGACTGACCCCGAAAACGCCTAGTAAAACAATGACGATTACAGCGATCAAGCCAAATCTTGTTTTGTTGTTTTTCATGTCTTTTCCTCCTAAAATTAAAAAACTAAGTGAGCTCGTGAAACGAGCCTTTTAAAGTTGATGTAATGATATTGTAATGTTTTTGCAATGTTTTGACATCCAACTTAAGACCTATTTTTTATAAACAGATGGTTTTATATTGTTAATTATAAGGAGTTTTAAGCGATAAGCCAAAGAAACCGACTTTTTATGAAAACTTGTTTAGTGTAAAAACGTATCATTTGTCAGCTCTAGTATTTTGTATTAGGGTAAAAGAGTAAGCTGGTAGTTCTTTTTTATTGCCAACAAATTCATAGGAGGAATCAAGATGACAGAAAAAATCGAAAATCCGTTAACAAGATTCTACGATGGGAAATTTGAAAAACAATCACAAGAAGCACCCGCATTACAACAAAAAATGACACCTGTACCTGATTGTGGAGAAACTTCATATAAAGGGTCTGGCAAATTGGAAGGGCGTAAGGCACTAATTACAGGTGGAGATTCTGGAATCGGTCGTGCTGCAGCCATTGCATATGCAAGAGAAGGAGCAGATGTGGCAATCAATTACTTACCTTTTGAAGAAGAAGATGCGAAGGAAGTTAAATCATTGATTGAAGCAGAAGGACGTAAAGCTGTGTTAATACCAGGTGATCTAAAAGAAGAATCATTTACACGCAAACTTGTTCATGAAGCTGCTAAAGAGTTAGATGGTTTGGATATTTTAGTCCTAAATGCAGGTATGCAGCAAGCTGTGGAGAACATCAAAGACTTATCCACACAACAAATAATGGATACGTATACGACAAATATCATATCAATGTATTGGACAGTGCAAGAAGCGTTAGATTATTTGCCAAAAGGCGGTAGTATTATCACAACGACTTCGATTCAAAGTGCTGAACCAAGTGCAAATTTATTAGATTATGCCGCGACAAAAGGGGCGATCACTTCGTTTAGTAAAGGCTTATCCGCACAATTAGCTTCTTCAGGGATTCGTGTAAACACCGTTGCACCGGGACCTATTTGGACAGCCTTACAAATTTGTGGTGGACAACCACCAGAAAAAATTCCAGAATTTGGACAGCAAGAATCAATTGGCAGAGCGGGACAACCTGCTGAATTGGCTGCTGTGTACGTGTTCTTAGCTTCAAATGAGGCCAGTTATGTTACTGGACAAGTTTATTCGATCACTGGTGGTAGTTTCTTTGCCTAACTAATTTCTTTATGTAAGGAGATGAATGATAATGCCTTGGGATTTAAAAGATTATCCAAGTTCGTTTAAAAACTTTGAGCCTTTATTAAAAAAGAAAGCCATTGAGATTGCGAATGCATTAGTCAGTGAAGGGTATCCAGATGATAGAGCGATCCCGATTGCGATTTCACAATCGAAAAAGTGGCTTGACGAAGCGACCGATACTGAAAAAGCTGCTTTTAAGAAGATGGCTGATCCTAAAAAGACAGACAAACACAGCGATAAAAAAATCAATACAGATTTGTTAGATAATGATGTGTTGGTTTTTTATAAAGAAAATCGGTGGTATGTTCAGACGAAAAATGCTGAAAAAGCGGTTGATTCATTTGATACTAAAGAACAAGCGATAGAAAGAGCAAAAGAAATCGCTGAAAATAAAGACTCAAAGGTTATTGCGTATAAAAAAGACGAAGAACCTAATACTTGATCATGTGATAGTAGATTTTTAGATAAAAATAACAAAATAGCTATGGAGTTCGTTAACAATTGACTTCCATAGTTATTTTGTTATTTTTTTAATTGAGTCCAATCATTTTGAAAACTCAAAAATAGATTAGACCCAACGTTTCTTTAATTTGTAGCGTTTACATTATATAGTGAATACAGGAGGAGCAAGATGATTGATTATCGAATGAGTTATCTTATCGACATTTCGCACAGTGTAGGGCGCTCCATTCAAGAACTGAGCGAAATTACAGGATTACCTACTGAAACCGTGATTGATCAGTTAGGAAAAATTGATGAGCAGCTGCAGAAATTTTCCTACGAACCGATTTATTGGGAAAAAGACAAACTCTATTTTCCAAAGCAAGTAGCTGATAAATGGTTGGAACTTCATTTTGGCAAGTTGGAAATAGAAATCTTCTATTCAGAGTATGAAAGACAAGCGCTGCTTTATCTGTTGACGTTTACTGCAGACGAGGATTTATCTGTGTTTCATTATCAAGAATTTTTTCAAGTCAGTAAAAATACGATTTTAGCGGATATCAAAAAGTTACGGAAACACTTAGCTATACAGCAAATCAGTTTAGACTATTCACGAAAAAATGGGTTTTATTTATCGGGGAACGAAGAGCAGATTCGGATTCAAGCACATCAGATGATTGCCAAAGTCGTCACATCAGTTTCAGGGAAATGGGGCTTAAAAAAAGGCTTGGTCAAGTATACAAGAACGTTTGAAGCAGACGTTCGTACGTATCTTTTTGACACGATCAAAGCAAGTGAGTTGGTTATTGTACCCAGCCGAATTGAAGAAACAATTTATTTTATGGCGTATGTTTTAAGGCGGGCGAAATCACATTCAATTAAGTTGGATAGACAAGCAAAAGAGAGGTTAAAAGAGCTGAATGCGTTTCATGGAAGTCAGTTGTTTTTAGCTAAATTTTCGAACATCTTAGATTCTGAAAGTGAAGAATTCTATTTCACAGTCATTTTTATGACGATCACACAAGGAGAAATCCGTGATACAGCGCTAGAATTTTTACTAGAATGTGGGAGCCAAATCATTCATGAGATGGAACGTTTGGCGGTCATCGAATTTAAAGCCTATCGAAAATTACTACTCGATCTTTTTTATCATTTAGTGCCAGCTTTTTTTAGAATCAAGTATCATTTTTCGCTGACCAATGTGTTGATAGAAGAAATCAAAGAACAATATGGTGAGCTATTCGCCTTAACCAAAATAGCGCTACACCCTTTAGAGAGGCTGACAGGTCAAGCGATCCCTGACGAAGAAGTGGGGTATTTTACGATTCTATTTGGTGGTGAAATCGGGAATCAGCGGGAGTTAAATCGGGTGATCCGTTATAAAGCATTGGTTTTATGTCCAAGTGGAATCAGTTCTAGCCTAATCATGCAATCAGAGTTGAAGGAGCTTTTTCCAACGATTGACTTCAGTTTAACAACAACCGTTGATCAATTAGAAAGTATTGCTGAATCTGAATACGATGTGATTTTTTCGAGTGTTCCATTAGATACGCCAAAGAAAACGTATTTGATCAATCCAATCATGACGCAGTTAGAAAAAAATAACTTGATCCGACATGTGCAAGAAGAGTTATTGATACCAGGAATCGTTGTCCCTTCTATCGACGAAATTATTGAAACGTTATTACCGTATATCGAGTTAAAAAAGGGTGTTACCAAAGAAAAAATATACAGAATTTTAAATCGAAAAATGATCAAAAAACTAAAAGTGAAAGAAGATGAGAAGCCAATGCTATCGGAGTTGCTAACGACAGAAATGATTCAGTTGACGGATAAAAAATTAACGTGGGAAGAAGCGATTGCTTATGCGGCCCAACCTCTAAAAGAGCAGGGGAAGATTACAGAGAATTATATTGAAGCGATGATTAAAAAGGTGAACGATTATGGCGCCTTTATTCATATTGGGAAAGGAATCGCCTTGCCTCATGCAAGACCTGAAGATGGGGTCAAACAATTAGGAATGTCCCTTTTAAAAGTGGAAGAACCGGTGTTGCTTTTAGATGATCCGAAGCATGAAATAACGATTTTTATCTGTTTAGCGGCTGTTGATAATGAGATGCATTTAAAAGCATTGGCAAGTTTAACGAAGATTTTATCCAATAAAGAGAATTTAGAAAGACTATTAGTAGCAAAGGATCAAGCAACAATTATTCAGTTATTAAAGGAAGGAGAATCATTATGAAAATGGCAGCAGTTTGTGGATCTGGATTAGGATCTAGTTTTATGGTAGAAATGAATATCAACAGTGTGTTGAACGAATTAGGGGTAACAGGAGTTGAGGTGGCCCATTATGATATGGGAAGTGCCACACCGGATTTGGCAGATGTCTTTTTTGTCGGTGGGGATTTAGCAGATAGTGCGCAGCATTTAGGAAATGTAGTTATTTTAGACAGTATTATCGATATGGACGAATTGAGAGAAAAAGTGAAAGCCGTTTGTAGCAAAGAAGGGTTACTTTAAAGTCTAAAGAAGGTGGGAGAAAAAGATGAATAGCGTTTTAAATATATTGATCGATATTGCAAGTACCCCAGCAATTTTGGTGGCGTTGATCGCAGTGCTTGGGTTGGGTTTGCAGAAAAAGCCAATTTCAGATGTTGTCCGTGGCGGAATCAAAACGTTTGTTGGATTTTTAGTGGTAACAGCTGGAGCTGGCGTGATCGAAGGGTCACTGGCACCGTTTGGCGAAATGTTCCAACATGCCTTTAATATGCAAGGTGTAGTACCGAATAATGAAGCGATCGTTGCCTTGGCTTTGACAAAATATGGCACATATACAGCACTTATTATGTTAGCAGGAATGGCGTTTAATATTTTGATTGCGCGCATTACGAAATTTAAATATATTTATTTGACCGGTCACGCAACCCTTTACATGGCGTGTATGATTGCCGTCATTATGAGCGTGACGAAAATGAGCGCTGTACCGTTAGTTTTAGTAGGCGGATTGGCACTAGGATTAGCAAATACAATTTTCCCAGCAATTGCTCAACCGTTTACCAAACAAATTACCAAAAATGATTCAGTGGCTTTAGGTCATACAGGAAACTTTGGCTATGCTCTTAGTGGGTTTATTGGTAAATATGTGGGCAATAAAGAAAAATCAACGGAAGATATCAATTTTCCAAAGGGCTTGTCGTTTTTACGTGATTCAACCGTTAGTATTACATTGACGATGGGTATTGTGTATACGATTGTGGCGTTGTTTGCAGGAAATGAGTTTATTTCTGAAAACCTTAGCAATGGGACCAATTATATTATTTATGCCTTACAACAAGCAGGGATGTTTGCAGCAGGTGTCTTTGTGATTTTAGCTGGTGTTCGTTTGATCTTAGCTGAAATTGTACCAGCGTTTAAAGGAATCTCAGAAAAATTAGTGCCGAATTCTATTCCAGCTTTGGACTGTCCAATTGTTTTTCCTTATGCGCCAAATGCTGTGTTGATTGGGTTCTTAACTAGTTTTGTTGGCGGAATCGTAAGCTTGTTTATAATGATCGCAACTGGTACGACTGTAATCATTCCAGGTGTGGTGCCGCATTTCTTCTGTGGCGCGACGGCCGGTGTTTTCGGAAATGCTACAGGCGGTGTACGTGGCGCTGTTGTCGGTTCATTTATTCATGGCGTGATTATCAGTTTTATGCCGATTTTATTGATGCCAGTTATGGGTGATCTAGGCTTTCAAGGATCAACATTCTCTGATACAGATTATGGCGTGACTGGGATTTTTCTTGGAAAACTAGCCGATATGGGCGGTCAAATCGCGATCGTTTCAGGCGTTTTGGCAGTTTTAGCTTTATTATTGGCATTAACCATATTTGGAAAGAAAAAAGCAACTGAAACGAAGGAGGTCGCATAATGGATACACAGAAGTTTGCGGATCAGATTCGTTTTTATACGATGAAGGAATTAGACAATCTAGGCTTTGGTCATTTTGGTGGAAGCTTATCTATTGTAGAAACATTAGCGGTTCTATATGGAAACGTCATGAATGTATCGCCAGAAAAGAAAGATGATCCAGACCGTGATTATTTTGTTCTGTCGAAAGGACATGCTGGACCTGCACTATATGCTACCTTATTTTTAAAAGGTTATTTTGATGAAGGATTTCTTTACAGTCTAAATCAAAATGGAACCAATCTCCCTTCACATCCTGATCGAATCAAAACACCTGGTGTAGATATGACGACAGGTTCACTTGGGCAAGGGATTTCCGCTGCAACAGGTATTGCAAAAGGCAATCAATTGTTAGGTAAAAGTAATTATACCTATGCGATCGTTGGAGATGGAGAATTAAATGAGGGTCAATGCTGGGAAGCGTTTCAGTTTGCAGCTCATCAAAAGTTAGATCATTTGATTGTGTTGATCGATGATAACAAGAAGCAGTTAGATGGTTATACCACAGATATTTGTGATCCATTTGATTTTGTTGAAAAAATGCAGGCGTTTGGTTTTAGCAGTTGGCGGGTAGATGGCAGTGATGTTGATGCCATTGAAGCTGCAATCGATCAAGCAAAACAGGTAAAGGGAAAACCAACAGCAATCGTTTTAGATACTGTAAAAGGACAAGGCGTTCCTTATTTGGAGGAGTTAGTAGATAATCACCATATACGTCCAGATGAAGCAGCCAAAGCAGCAATCAAAGAAGCCATTGTAACATTGGCTGAAAAAATCGAGGTGAATCCACAATGAAGAACTTAGAAATGCGGCAAGTTTATACAGAAACCATCTTAGCTTTAGCAGAAAAAGATCAGAAAGTTGTCGCTTTAGAAGCAGACCTAGCTAGTTCGATGGGAACGAGTAAATTGAAAGAACAGCTGGGGAAACACTATATCAATGTGGGAATTATGGAAGCAGAAGAAATGGGCGCAGCTGCTGGTTTGGCGGTCACTGGCTTCACACCATTTATCCATACCTTTGCGCCATTTGCGACTAGACGCTCTTTCGATCAAGTGTTTCTTTCGTTAGGGTATGCCAAAAATCATGCTGTCATCGTTGGGACAGATCCAGGTGTTACAGCTGAAATGAATGGCGGAACGCATATGCCGTTTGAAGATGTTGCGTTGATGCGGGTGATTCCAGGAAATAATATTTATGAAGTGTCAGATCCGTATCAGTTTAAAGCGATTTTAGAGTATGCGCATACAGCAAAAGGGTTGTTCTACATTCGGACGATACGTAAACAAGCAACATCACTTTATACTGGAGAAGAAGATTTCTCTAAAGGATACGTTAAACTGAAAGAAGGTACAGCTGGGACAATTTTTGCGAGTGGGATCATGGTAGAAGAAGCACTTCAGGCAGCGGTCGATTTAGAGGAACAAGGGATTTCAGTACAAGTGATCGATTTGTTTAGAATCAAGCCGATGAATGAAGAAATCGTGATTGAAGCAGCTAAAATGGGTCCTGTCGTAACCGCAGAAAATCATAATGTGATCGGTGGTTTAGGAAGTGCTGTAGCGGAAATCGTTGCTGAAAATCATCCGGTAAAAATGAAACGAATCGGAGTTAAAGAGCAATTTGGTCAAGTGGGGAAAATGGAATATTTGAAAGAGGTTTATGGATTGAAAGCTGTTGATATTTCGAAGGCGATGTCTGAGTTGAATAGATGAATAGAATGGCTAAGAGAAAAAAATAACGTTTTTTCTTAGCCATATTTTTTTGTGTTATGATAAATGAAACAATGTCAGGATAGGAGAAAGAGATGAAAAAAAACCAACCATCGAAATTTGACTGGTATCATAACCAATGGGGCAAACCCACTCATGATGATCGTTTACTTTTTATCTTGTTGACAGTAGGCACCTTCCAAGCTGGATTAAGTTGGAAAGCAGCAGCAGGTAAGCTGGATGTGTTTTTGAGAAACTTCCACAATATGGACATTCAAAAGGTGGCTGGTATGATGCCAGACGATGTGGAGAAAATCATGCAAGATCCCGAAATGATCCGCAATCCGAGAAAAATCAATGCGACGATTCAAAATGCTCAAGCAATTTTAGGCGTACAAAAAGAATATGGAAGTTTTGCCGAGTATATGTGGGATTTTGTTGGTGGTGTGCCTCGCTTGAACGTATATGAAGAAGCATATGAGGTTCCAAATGTCACACCGTTATCTAAAAATGTAGCTAAAGACATGAAGAAACACGGTTTTACCTTTGTCGGACCTGTTGTGACGTATATGTTTATGAAAGCCAGTGGCATGATTCAAGATGAAGTGTTGAATCATGAGTCATGATAAGAAAGAGGTTTAACAGTAGTGTTTAATTCTGAGAACCAAGTAGGTACTGTCAACATTAAATCATACTTCGTTGTTATGTTTTACAGCAATAAGAAGGAATTCACGAAGATTGCCAAGTATCACAGTGAGCTTGTGAACTGCTGATAATTGGTACCTACTTGGTGATTTCTTTAATTTTTTATGAATTTCAAGTTATTTCAGAAAGAGTTACTTCTGCTCCTACCGTATAGTTAGATGTGGCGAAGACGTGAGACGCAGAGTTATTTATGTCCTAGTAAATTTCTATTGTGGTAAGTAGTAATTATTAATGATTCATTTCATTTATAAGCTTTTTTAATTGCGACTTATTGATTAGATAGTCCTTGTCTTGTTTGATCAAATAACCTTCCTCCGTCATTTTTTTTAAGACATGTTTATAGTGCCTATAGCTAACACCAAGGTATTCTGCAATTTCGACGTGTTTTTCATGGTAAATCCCATTAATTTGGGCTTGTAAAATAATCTCTGCCAGCCGATACTTTAATTCATAGGATTGATTTCTAGAAAAATGCTCTACTCGAATAAGGAGCTTTTCTCCGATATATTGGGCTATCTTCTTGAAAAAAATCCCCTCTGATTTTTGAATCTCCCTCATTGGTATAGCCAAACAAACTGTATTCCCTATTGCTAATACATCTTTAGGTATCTTCTCCGCTCCAACTACTGTTAAATCTCCAATAAAATCTCCAACTGTTAAAAATTGAAGTAAGTTTTTCTTCCCATTTTCGTGAGTAACATAGATTTTTGCTCTACCTTGTAGTAAAAAGAAAAGCTGGTCTAACGGTTGCGTTGCTTGCGTAATATATTCATTATTTTTATATTCTCTGATTTTAGCCATGTCTAGCATCTGATTTGAAAAATAGCATTTAATGCTTTCTAAATCAGCTGTGCTTAATCCTTGATAAACTTGTAAACTAGTTTGTTTCATTTTTTCACCTCAATAATAGGAGATATCTCCTATTATCATAGCACACTTCTCGTTTATACTAAAAAGGTAAGGAATCAAGATTAAAGGAGTGTTTCTCATGAATAACATCATTAAAACGTTTATATTTTATGTCTTCAGTGCTTTTGGTATCAGTCTAACCATTAAAGCCAGTATTGGGGTAAGTAGCTTCAATTCCATGAATGTCGCATTAGCTGAAGTCCTTTCTATTAAAGTTGGCACTATTACAACTGCGACTAATTTAGGCTTTCTTTTATTGTGCCTGTTTCTTTCTAAGAAAAATATCTTGAAAGACTATCTACTCATGTTCAGTGCGCTTATTTGCTTTGGCATTGTTATTAATTTTTTCCTCTACGATATTCTTGCTAGCTTTACCATTAGTACTTACTTCTTAAATGTTAGTCTCTTTATTTTAGGAACGGTTATTGCTGGTTTTGGAACTGGACAGGTGTTAGCGATTGGTGTTCTTAAATTTCCCATCGAAAAATTTTGCGAATTAATGGCTGCTAGAACCGTTCATTCATTTGCATGGTATCGTTATGGACTTGATATTTTCTTCGTGCTTACTTCACTCACACTATCATTTTTATTTCATTTTCCGATTTTAATTAGAGAAGGGACCTTACTAAGTTTGTTGCTATTATCTGGCATTATTGCTTGGTCAAAAAACTTAAGCTTAAATAACAAAAAAGAGTTGGGACCAGAAGCGTAGCGCCACCCCCAAAAAAGTTAGAGCGAATAGAAAATCAATTGGTGGGCTGAAGTCGTCAGTATACTGTATTTAGTCCAGCCAATTTTTCTTAACTCGATAACTAATTCATCTAAATATCTTTATTATATAGTAAGTAGTCTTGATCAAAGTGAACTAGTTTTTTTGAAAAAGATGAAGCACATTTTTCATGTTTAGTTGAGATTGTTCGAAAAAAGCTTGATCGTTTTCTTTGATTTCATAATCACTATGAAGTTCATCAAAAATAGGAGTTGATAGTAGGAACAATGTCAAAAAGCTCATTCATTGTCCTAATAAGCGCTTGGAACATCAGTCGTTATCAAAGGTTTCATATAATAGGAATAGCGTTGTAGATAAGGTTCCAAAATTCTGATAAACCACACCGAATATCTCTGAGCAAGCTTCTATCTCTCTAGTGGTTCTTACTTTCTTAGTATCAAGAAAATGAAACATAAAATGCAATGCTTCATGCCATGATTTTAGCTCACACAAAGTAGCTTTTACTGCCAAAATCTCCTGATAAGTGATTGTGTTAGATTCCTGTGATTGTCCCATGTTTACATTCTCCTAGTCTAAATAGGAACAAATATTATTATTCAGAGGAGCATAGGGAACTTTTGACTACTATTTCTGATACTCAATAATTTGCTTATATAGTAAAAAAAGTAAGGGGAAACTAAATTGTATTTATGCAATTTAGTTTCCCTTACTTTTATATCCAAACCTCCTACAACTCTTCACCATTACTCTTGATCACTTGCTGATACCAATCAAACGATTTCTTCTTAGACCGCTCTAACGTCCCTTGCCCTTCATTATCCTTATCCACATAGATAAAACCATACCGTTTCTTCATCTCACCAGTTCCCGCAGAAACCAAATCAATAAAGCCCCAAGGCGTATAACCAATCAACGGAATCCCATCAAATTCAACAGCTTCTTTCATCATCTCAATATGAGCTTTCAAATAATCAATGCGATATTGATCATTGATCGTGCCATCTGCTTCAATTTCATCAATGGCACCAAAGCCATTTTCCACAATAAACAACGGCAATTCATAACGCTCATTAAACCAGTTCATGGCATAACGCAAGCCTAACGGATCAATTTGCCAACCCCAGTCAGAGGCTTCTACATAAGGGTTCTTCACTAAATCTTTCGACTCATCATAATCAAAAGCAGGGTCTTTCTCATGATCTTTAATCGCAAACGACATATAGTAGCTAAAACCAATATAATCCACACACCCTTGGGTTAAATCAGTCAAATCTTGTTCTGTAATATCCAAATCAAAGCCTTTACGAGCTAAATAATTTTCCATAAAGCTTGGATAATGACCGCGAACATGAACATCCGTAAACCAGTAACGTTTTTGCATCGCACTGACCGACATCATCATATCTTTGGGATCACATGAATACGGATAGATTGGACACATGGCAATCATACAACCAATTTGAAAATCAGGATTGATCTCATGACCGATCTTGACTGCCTGAGCACTGGCTACTAGTTCATAGTGAGCCGCTTGATACATGATTTTTTCACGATCTTCGCCTTCTTGGTATTTGATACCAGAGTTGGTGAATGGTGCAAAGTCTTCCGCATAATTCGCTTGGTTATTGATTTCATTGAAGGTCATCCAATACCTAACTTTATCTTTATAACGATCAAAACAAACACGGGCAAACTTCGCAAAGAAATCGATCATTTTACGATTACGCCAGCCGCCATATTCGGTGACTAAATGATAAGGCATTTCAAAATGAGATAAAGTGATTACAGGCTCGATCCCATATTTTAAACATTCATCAAACAAATCATCATAAAACTGCAATCCTGCTTCATTTGGTTCTACTTCGTCACCATTGGGGAAAATCCGCGTCCAAGCAATCGATGTTCGGAAACAATTTAAACCAAGTTCTGCGAATAATTTTACATCTTCTTTATAATGATGGTAAAAATCGATGGCTTCATGATTCGGGTAATTTTCACCTTGCAACACACCATCTGTTATTCTTCTAGGAACACCGTGAGCGCCAACCGTCATCACATCAGCAACACTAACACCTTTACCACCTTGGTTCCAACCACCTTCTAATTGATGAGCAGCAACTGCGCCGCCCCAAAGGAAATTTTCTCTTAAAATTGACATGTGATCTACTCCTTACAACTTTACTATTTTTTGACGAAATACTTTATTATCCCTGCACAGCTAGGAGGAATCATTTGAACGGAATCAGCTGGGCAGAGATGTTTAAGTCGGTTTTGAACGGATTTCTTTAAGCTTCTGCTTCAATTTCTTCTAAGACTTCTTCAGTGATCGGTTGATTTGTTTCTTGTGCATAATTAATTGCATCCATTTTTCTAGCAAACGGTAAGTAGATGAAGAAACCTAACGTTAAGACAAATGCTTGTAGTAGCGCTGCTTGCCAGCCACCAACCAATAATCCGGAAATAATAGGAGGTGTTGTCCAAGGGACTTGAACCGCTGTAAATAATGGGACTAAACCAGTATAGAGCGCAAAATACGTGATAACAGATGAAACAACAGGTGTTAAGATAAACGGAATAGCCATGATAGGATTCATCACGATCGGTGTCGCAAAAGTAATTGGTTCATTAATATTGAATACTGCAGGACCAATCGATAAACGACCTAATTGTTTGAACTGCGCAGATTTAGCAAAGAACACCATATAAACGACTAAGCCAAGTGTCATACCAGCACCAGTCACCGTTAAAAATTGATCTAAAAATTGTTGTGTTACGATATGACCACCGTTGGCAACAGTCAATTCTTTACCCGCTTTTAAAATATCTGTGTTTTCTAAAGAGTTCGCTTGTAAGATCGGTCCCATGATTCCGCCAACAATCGTTGAGCCATGAACACCAAAGAACCAGAATAGGGGAACTAAGAAACCAAGAACTAAGGCACCGCCTAATGAATCTGTTACACCTTGAAGTGGAGATTGTAAAACATCGTAAATGAAATCGAAGAACGTTGTGTTAAAGACTTTATCAAAGAAAATATAAACAAACATTGCGCCAGTAATTAAAGCTGCCGCTGGAATCAAGGCTGTAAAGGAGTTCGCAACATTTTCAGGAACGGCTTCAGGTAATTTGATCCGAATATCATGACGTAAGAACCAGCTGTATACCCAACCAACAATTAACCCAACGATAATTGCTGTGATCATTCCTTTACCGGCAGTCCAATCTTTATTGATAACATTGCCGATTGTTACACCGCTGTCTAAATCAGTAACACCAGGTGCCATAAATAATATAAAGACAACGAGTGAAATCATTCCAGCAGGTAATCCTTCAAAGCCTTCTGTTTTAACATAAGAATAAGCAATCCCAATAACAGCAAAGATAGACATGATCGCAAAAGAGGCACCATACGCCTGATTAAAGTAAACAACTAAACCACTGTCAGTGATCCATTTTGCCACAGATTCAATTGGTAAATTGGCTAATAATAGAAAAATCGAACCGACGATCGTAAATGGCATCGTGTATAACATACCATTTCTTAATGCTGTAATCGCTTTAGTATTAACGAATTTTAACACGGGTGGTAGAACTTTTTCATTGATCCATTCATTCATTCTAAACCTCTCCTTTGGCTAACTAAAGTAACGGAAAATAAGTGCTTGTAGTAGTATTTCAATAGAACGGCCGCTAAGATTTTTTTCTAATGAATACGTTTACAATTTTACTATAAAAGAATTTTTGCGTATTTTAAATAGGGTAAGCTTGTTCAGAAACATGTACCGTGTAAAAAAACAAATCAATCAAAATACGACCTTGAAATAAATCAAACAGCAATTTACTTCAAGGTCGTATTTTTATTTACTAACTGCAGGTAGTTTTAAGATGATTTTTTTATTTTCAAAATCAAGTAGTTGAATATTGTTTGTTCCACCGATCTCATATTCAGGTGATTGGTAAAGCTCGCCATAACTTGCGCCGATAAAGTTATCAATATCTGCCAAAGTTTCCCAAGGACCTGTGAATACGGCGTAATCGCCAGTTTGTAGTGTAAAGGTACGATTTCCTTCGCTATCTTCAACAAAATATTTGTACGTACCATTGCTTTCATCAGGGTCATTGATAATGATTGCTCGGATACTTTTTTTTTCAGTAGGCAAAATCTCTAGTTTTTGGTTATTCACTTCAGCAAAATCTTCTGGTGTTTTAGGAATAGCAAATTTGTACTGTTTTCCAGTGATTACTTCGTTGTCCAAATGCTCGATGTTAAAAGACATGAATCGTCACGCTCCTCTTTTATAATAGGTCAGATGTACTTTCATTATTTAACTATGTTTGGCTCCAGATACTTGGTACACCGTCTCAAAAACCATAGCAACTCTTAAGTGTTTTGTCAAAATTTCGGTATTATAATTTGTTTAAATCATTTACTCGGGTTGTTGTTTTTTTGCTCCTCTATTTTAGCAAACTCTTTACCCGCTTGATGGGCAAGTAGTTCGATCAAGGCAATAACTGGAATTTGTGTAGTGATATTGATGTACGAATCAGTGTAAATAGATCGTTCGTCAGGCATGTAATAGGAAATGTTGTAGTCAGCTAAACGAGCAATCGTTGAATGTTCATCATTGGTAATACTTAAAATTTTAGCACCAGACCGTTTAAAATCAGTCGTCTGTTTGATAACTTCAGTGGTTTCACCAGAAACAGAGAGAATGATTGCTAACGTATTCTCAAACCCCCTTTGAGGAATTGGTGTAAATGGGTCACCGATACTGTAGGCGTTGATGCCCATATTAGCAAAATAACGACTACCATAGGTGCCTAAAATGCCGCTTGTTCCAATCCCTGAAAAAACAATATGGCGAGCAGAGGAAATTAAGGTGATCGCTGGTTTCAATGTTTCATAATAGGTTTGTTGATTAAGACGTTTTAAAAAAGAATCAACATGGATTGTGGCATCATAGTATTGTTCAAAGGAATGTTCTTGTTGTTGTTCTTCCTTTTTTATAGCATATTTCAATTCTGAAAAACCATCGAATCCCATTTTGGAACAAAAACGTAGAATCGTTGAAGTGGACACATGACAATTTGTAGAAAGTTGACGAATCGTTAATTTTGGAATGTTGCTCATATGTTCTAAGATATAATGATAAACAAGCATTTCCAGCTCATTTAACGACTGGACTTTTTCTAAATCAAACAAAAAGATCCCTCCTGCACAAAGATTGTGGTTCCTTCATTTTATTTATAAGAAACAAAAAAAGTGTTCAACCTATATTGTACAGGAAACGTTGTTATTTCGCTTGTTATTACTATCTTTTATCAATAGAAACAAAACAGCTTAGTAGAACTAATGTTCCTAAGTATTTTCAGTAAGTTCTTTTCTTCTATGGAATCGTTGATAAAGTAAATACGCAATCAAGGAAAACAGCAACGGTCCAATCAATAATGTTAGACTTTGCAATAGATTTCCTTTGGAAAGAGGCTGATAGAGCTGGAAGCCAATCGCTAAAGCAATACTTATAATAACACTGCCACTAATAACTGTTGCACGGCTCGTTGATTGAATCAAAACGGATGTGGGATTGTCTGTTAATTGTTTTTTCTTAAACGATGGATAAGCAAGTGCCACTAATAAATAAGGAATAGCTCGTGAAATATTTGTCATCAACGTCAGTTGGTTATATAAAAAGACCACATACTGACTTCCAAGACTAATGCCTAAAATAAATAAACTGATCAGGCTGCCTTGAATCAACAAAGCATAAATCGGCATGTCATGTTTATTTTTGTGTTTCAAACGAGGATGCCAGTAATGCTTAGGTGTCCCTTCTACTAGTGTGCGAATCGGCAGATAAAAAATAGTCGATAATAAACTGATATAAGAAAGCAATAACGTCAAAGCCGTAAAACGAGTAAATAGTTGAGCTAGAATCTGAGAGTGAGTAGATGACAATGAAAGAGCGTGACCGCAAGCGTAACCCAAATGTTCCATTAATTCATACATTAAATTCCCTAAATGCACTGTATTATTGGCTTTTAAATTGTTTAAATTCGTTCCACCGCTCCATAAAAGAATGCCTAAAAAATAACAAATAACTACTAAAAAACTGCTGTAAATCAATAATTTAGGAAACTGCTTCTTTTGTTTTCCTGTTTTATCCACTAAGCTTGCAATTGTATCTAAACCACCAAATGCTGTAATGGCAAAAATCAGAAAAGATAATTGTCCGCCCAAGGGTTGTCCTGATGTTGAATCTGTTTGAATCCCTTTGAAACTAGCGGTAAGATTAGGTAAAATGTCTGAACGATTAGTAATCCATAACAACAAATTTCCGCCGAGGCTTGCAACGATTAAAATAGTCATCATGATTCCGCTTAAATACAACGAGGAAGCAATTCCTTTGAATCCTTTACTAACAAAAAACAGCGTTATGATAACTGCAAAAATAGATAAAAGTCCAATTAAAACAGATGTTGAAAAATAAGGGATAGAACTGGTTTTTTTAGTAAAATCTTTACCAAAAAGTAAAATTGATGACGGAATCCAAATCTTCATAAACAAGCTGATCATCCAAATAAAATAACTGCAGTACCATAAAAAAGCGGCAATAAAAGCAATTTTTTCAGAGAGGTGACCGGCTAACCATTGATACAATCCGCCAATATGATTTTTATAAACGCCTGTAAATTCTGCTATAATGATAGCGTAGGGAATAAAATAGAACAAAGCGGCTCCAACAAAATACGGGAAAGCCTTGATGCCCATTAAGAAAAACGCTGTTGTCATACTAGAAAAAGAAAAAACAGTCATGGTAATAATCATAACCAAATGCTTAGGACTAAAAGTAGTAGTTGTTTTCATATAAAAATCCTTCTAAAATTAAGATGATGTTGGCTTAAGAATAAGAGAAGATTTAGAAGAAAACAAGCTTTTTGTCAAAAATTAGGGAATAGGAGTAGTCAAATGACGGATCAAATTCAGCAAAGAATCGATCAAATAAAAGAGGAACTTCAAGTCGATTTTGTTGCGTTAGCTCTATCCACAGTTAATGAGATGACAAAAGTACGAGTGATCCGCTGGAAGTACGTGGCTGGAAATACCAATCATTATTATCAGCGTATTCGTCTGCAAGTCGGTAAAGGAATTGGTGGAATAGTTTGGCGAACCGGTAGAGCGTACCAAGCAACAGATTTACAAAAGCAGCCGGAAAAATTAGTGGAACTACCAATCACACGGATGGAAAAATTGGAAAGTATTGCAGCCTTTCCTGCATTAGAGCAGGGGGAAGTAAAAGGTGTTCTTCTAGTTGGCTATCGAGAAAAAACGATTATTACAGAGGATTTTTTGACAGTTGCAAAAGACAAAACGGATGAACTGGTAGTTTATTTATAGGTGAAAAAATGGAAATGATTATAGTGAAAAAAGTATTTGAAAAAGCAAAAGATGCCTTGTTTTTGATTGAAGAAAACAAATGCATCCAGCAAAATAAAGCAGCAATTAAATTAGAAAATGATTACCTGTTTCCTTTAGAAAAAGTTCTGGAAATCGCTAGAGGAGAAGGTTGTATGCTTCATTCTACGATGGAAAAGTGTTTAGATTGTGAAGTGAGAGCCGATTGGGATCAAGCTGCGTTTCCTTTGATTTTGGGAGATTCCAAAGGTAGACAGGAGCAATTCAGTGGTAGTTATACAGTGATCGATCAGAAAAATGCCTTGTTGAGTATTCGTCGTCTAGCCGTTCAGGATCGTCTGCAGCAAGTGATTCAAAATAAACGCTTGATCGAATACGTCAATCAAGCACATGAAAATGAGCGCCGAGCACTTTCTCAAGAACTGCATGACGGATTAGCTCAAAGCATTTATAGTTTGATGTTGGAGACCAGACAGTTAAAATGGAGCAATCAATCAGACAACTTAGCAACTAAATTACAAAAAATCGACGAGGATTTTGTTGCGTTGCTTGGCGAGGTGAAACAACTTGCTATTGATTTACGGCCGACAGCTTTAGATGATTTAGGCTTGATTCCAGCAATCGAAACCTTATTACATCGCTTGACAGAAACAACTGGGGTAGCGATTCATTTTATTCCGATGATCGAAAATAAACGTTTTCCTGATAGTGTGGAAACGATCACTTATCGTGTGTTGCAAGAAAGTGTGATGAATAGTGTTAAGCATGCTTCTGTGGATGAATTGTGGGTAACATTGAGTGAACAAGCCGCTCATTTGATACTGACTGTTCGGGATCATGGAAAAGGCTTTGATCTTCAAAAGGTGAATGAATATAGTCAGGGATTAGGTCTTTTAAATATGCAGGAAAGAGCAGAATCAATCGGTGGTCATTTAATCGTTCATTCGGAAAAATCAGAAGGAACAACAGTGACATTACGGTTGCCTATTCAATGGGAGGAAGTCAAATGAACATCATAATAGCAGATGATCATGCAGTAGTCAGAAGTGGTCTTCGTTTATTACTGGAAAGCCAACAGGATATCACCGTTGTAGGGGATGCGGCAGATGGCACCGAGGCTTTTTTACTCCTTGAAAAATATCCAGTAGATGTTGTCTTGATGGACATGCGGATGCCGCCAGGAGAAAATGGTTTGCAAACAACACGTCGTATCAAAGAGCATTTTGCCGATGTAAAGACGATTATTTTAAGTATGCATGATGAAGAAGAATATGTTCGCACAGCATTAGAATACGGCGCAAAAGGTTACATTCTTAAAAGTTCACAGGATATTGTCTTATTAGAAGCAATCAAGCAAGTAGCTGCTGGAAACATTGCAATCGACCCCTTATTTGGTCCGCATAATAAAGATTATTGGCTAAAAAAAGTTGATAAAGAGGAAAAGGATGAAAAATACAAACGCCTATCAAAAAGAGAACGTGAAGTTTTACCGCTCGTTTCTCTAGGATATAGTAATAAAGAAATCGCGGAACGCTTATTTATTTCCGTTAAAACAGTGGAAGTCCATAAATCCCATGTAATGAAAAAATTAGAATTTGAAACGTTTAGCGAATTACTGCAATATAGTATGAAACATCAATTAATCGACTTATGAGGTGAGAAAAAATGATCGGAATTCTTTATGTCTTTCATGGCAGTCAGAAAGCTGAAAAAAATCAAGCAGCAATGGATTTTATTAATCAATTAAAAACAAAACTCGATCCAACGATCTACCAAGCAACAGCTTTTTTGGAAAATCATTCTGATACAATCCCGAAGGTTGCCGAAGAAATGATCAAAAACAATGTGACGCAAATAATTGTTGTTCCTGTATTATTATTTGCAGCGAAACATGCTTTAGTTGATATCCCAGCTGAAGTTGAGAGAGTAAAAGAGCAATATCCAACTGTTCAATTCAAGCAAACAGAAACCTTCGGCAGTAAAAATGGTAGCCGTCAAGTATTGTTGGAACGATTCCAAGAAGTAGCAGCGGCGTATCCAGATGAGCAACTAGTGGGAATGTTAGTCGCTCATGGAACCAAGCAAACGGATGAACCACAACAAGTATTAACTGAGATTGCAGCCGAAATCCAACAACAAGTCGGTTTTTCCATTATCCCAACAAGTTTGAAAGGGCAGGAAGACTACTTAGAAGATATCAAAAAACAAGTATCAACGGATCAAAAAATAGTGATTGTTCCTTTCTTTTTATTCGATGGACATTTGATTACGATCATGAAAAATAAACTTAACGAAGCATTTCCCAAAACGGATTTTATCATGACAAGAACACTGGAATTTGACCCGCGGATTTTAACCGATTTACAAGGAATTGTGAAAGAGGCTATGACATGTATCCAGTAATGCTTGATTTAACGGGGAAGAAAATCGTGATCATCGGCGGTGGCCGAATCGCATTACGAAAAACCATCGCGATTTTAAGGGCTAAAGGACAGGTGACGCTTGTTGCACCAACTTTTTTAGAGGAATTCAATGAATTAGAAAATATAAAGCGGATTAAAGCAACCTATATGGCTGAGTATATCAAAGAAGCCCATCTAATTTTTGCTTGCACTGATTCCAAAGCCATCAATCAGGAAATCGTCGACGATGCATCTGAATCTCAATGGGTCAATGACTGTAGTCAGAAAGAGAACAGTGATTTTTATAATATGAGTACGATCGAATCTCAAGATTATTTGATTGCGTTATCTTCTTATGGAAAACAGCCAAAAGCCACAAAAAAATTAAGACAATGGTTGATCAGAGTTCTTGAAAAAAGATGAGCAGCTTTGGTATGTACTAAGCTACTTTGCTTATTTTAGCGAAGTAGCTTTTTTGTTGACATTGTTCTTTGGTGCAATGTTAAGATGCAGTTAGATCAATAAAAAAAGGAGTTGAGAGGATGTACAAAATGAAGGATGTAACCAGCGAAATGACTATTCCACTTTCGACGATCAGATATTATGAACGTCAAGGAATTGTTATAGGAAAACGGCAAGAAAATGGCTATCGAATTTTTGATGAAGCAGATAAAATTTTATTAGAGTACTTAATCGTTATGAAGCACGTAGGTTTTTCCATAGAAGAAATGAAAGAATTATTAAATTTTTTGAAGTTTCCAGAAAACGATGAATGCAGTGAACGCTCTGAACAGCTTTTGACTAAAAAAGAAGCTGAAATCAAACAAAAGATCAAACATGAAAAAATGGTTTTAACATTGATCAAAGAATTGAAACCTAAGATCATTGCAAAAGAATATGAACAGTATGAACCAGAAATCAACAAAAAAATCAGCGATATTTATCAAGAAATCAAGCAGTCGAAGTTAGGAGAGAAGTGATGAAAACAACCATTATTTATGCTCATCCATGGGAAGGTAGTTTTAATCATGCCATTTTGAGCAATTTAATAACACGTTTAAAAAACGAGCAAAAAGAATATCAATTAATTGATTTAAATAAAGACCAGTTTAATCCTGTTTTTTCGGAAAAAGATCTCGCCTTATTTTCCAAAGGGGACACAACAGATCCTCTTGTTAAACAGTATCAAAAAATGCTGGGAGAAACGAGCGAGCTATACATTATTGCTCCGACATGGTGGTATGAATTTCCTGCAATCATCAAAGGTTTTTTCGACAAAGTGATGTTGAAAAATAGTGCGTATGATGACTCAGGACTAAGTTTAAAAGGGTTGTTTACTAATATAAAAGAAACGACGATACTCAATACAGGAACAGCGCCCAAGTGGTATCTAACAGTTGTAAAAGGAAATTATGTTAAGTCTGTTTTTATTAAAGGAACACTGAAAGATGTTGGGATTAAAAATGTGAAATGGAAATACATTGATGTAAAGACTGCATCAAAAAACAAAAGAGAACAATTTCTAGCCAATGTTTAAACATTGATCATAGTGAAAATAGCAATCAATTGTCTTAACTAAGAGGAGGAATTTACTTAGTTTAGGACAGTTGATTTTTTTGTTGGAAAAGCAGCATAGCCATCAATTCAAAAAGTATTGGTAAAATAGCCAAGTTATTAGGTAATTCCCTAATAGCCACCATCTGTCATTCTTGCTATTCTAAAAAAGACAAAGCATCGACTAAATTGCTCAAAAAATCACAAAGGAGTGTTTACATAAAATGAAAGAAAAGCTTGTCTTAATTGGAAATGGAATGGCTGGCGTTCGTACGATTGAAGAAATCTTAGATCGTGATCCCGAACGTTATCAAATCACGATCATCGGAGAAGAAAAATACCCAAATTACAACCGGATCATGCTCAGTAATGTTTTACAAAAGAAGATGTCTGTTTCAGAAATCATTACGAATCCAATCGAATGGTATGAAGAAAATCAAATTAAACTAATCAATCATGATCCAGCAGTCAAAATGGATACAGACAATAAAAAAATCATTACACAATCTGGTAAAGAAATTTTCTATGATAAATGCATTCTTGCCACAGGATCTAGAGCGTTTATCTTACCAATTGAAGGCGCTCAACTACCTGGTGTTGTCGGTTTTAGAACAATCGATGACACAGAAAATATGCTTGAAGCCTCTCAAAAATACCAAAAAGCAGTGGTAATTGGTGGCGGATTGCTTGGGCTAGAAGCCGCCAAAGGATTGTTAGATCAAGGAATGGATGTAACAGTTATTCATTTAGAAAAATGGCTGATGGAAACTCAATTAGATGAAAAAGCAGGTAAAATGCTGCAAGCCGATTTAGAAAAACAAGGATTAAAATTTCTAATGGAAAAAGCGACACAAAAAATCCTCGGCGAGACTCGTGTTACTGGTTTAGCTTTTAGTGACGGAACTACAATTGAAACGGATATGGTCGTAATGTCGATCGGGATTCGCTCAGAAACAACACTAGCAAGAACAACAACGATCGAAGTGAACCGTGGAATCGTTGTGGATGACTTTATGAAAACCACTGTTCCAGACGTTTTTGCAGTAGGGGAATGTGCGGAGCATAATGGCAATGTGTATGGGTTAGTTGCGCCCTTATTTGAACAAGGAAAAGTCTTAGCGGATGTGTTGACAGGTAAAGAGGCGAAACCTTATCAAGGTAGTACCACTTTTACTTCGTTAAAAGTATCTGGCTGTGATTTGTATTCAGCTGGGAATATCAGAGAAACA
Organism: Enterococcus haemoperoxidus ATCC BAA-382; assembly: GCF_000407165.1. Classification (NCBI taxonomy): domain Bacteria; kingdom Bacillati; phylum Bacillota; class Bacilli; order Lactobacillales; family Enterococcaceae; genus Enterococcus; species Enterococcus haemoperoxidus. Next base: position 306,254 of record NZ_KE136479.1, read on the forward strand.
GAAGGGATCAACAGTATTGAAGCTTTTGATGGCATCAATTATACGTATAAAAAGATTTTTGTGAGAGAAAATCAAGTGGTCGGTGTTGTTCTTTATGGCGATACAAGTGAAGGAAATCGGTATTATAATATTTTGAAGAAAAATGAAAGTATTGAAGAATATACGCCTGTCTCTTTACTGCATATGGTTGGTGAAGAAGCGAGTGCGGACGTTAGTGAATGGCCGGATGATGAAGTGATCTGTGGCTGTAACGGTATCGATAAAGGAACCATCATGACGGCAATCAATGAAAAAGACTTGACCTCAGTGGCAGATGTCACGAAACATACTAAAGCAGGCGGTTCTTGCGGAAAATGTAAATCAGTGATCGGAGATGTTTTAGCTTATGCATTAGGTGGAGAAGTAGTGTCTGCACCAACAGGAATTTGTGGTTGTACGGATTTATCCAGAGATCAAATCGTCACACAAATCTATGCGAAAAAATTGACCTCATCAGATGAAGTTTACCGAGAATTGAATTTTACCAATCCAGAAGGGTGTCCTAAGTGTCGACCAGCTGTCAATTTCTATTTAAACGTGGCTTGGCCTAAAGAACATGCGGATGAAAAAGAATCACGTTATGTCAATGAACGTTTATATGCGAATATCCAAAATGACGGTACATTTTCAGTGATTCCAAGAATGCGTGGTGGGAAAACAAATCCACAACAATTGTTACTAATTGCCAAAGTTGCTGAAAAATACGATGTACCGATGGTTAAAGTTACAGGTAGTCAAAGAATTGGGCTATACGGAGTAAAAAAAGAAGACTTGCCAAAAATCTGGGAAGAATTAGACATGAAATCAGCAGGTGCATACGCAAAAGCTGTTCGCTCTGTTAAAACGTGTGTCGGTGCGAACTTCTGTCGTTTTGGTACCCAAGACTCAATGGGGCTTGGGATTAAGTTGGAACAGCGTTATGAATTTATCGATACACCGCACAAATTTAAAATGGGTGTTTCTGCTTGCCCGAGAAGCTGTGTAGAAAGTGGTGTGAAAGATTTTGGTATCATCGGAGTGGATAATGGATTTCAAATTTATGTTGGCGGTAATGGCGGAACGGAAATCAAAGAAGCTGTACTGTTAACAACGGTTGAAACAGAACAAGAAGTGATCGATATTTGTGGGGCAATGCTGCAATATTACCGCGAAACAGGTATTTATGCTGAACGAACTGCACCATGGATCGAACGTATGGGATTTGATGTTGTGAAGGAAGTCTTATTAGATCCCGAAAAACGTCAAGAGCTGTTGTCTGCTTTAGATGAGGCTGTCATAGGACGTCGTGGAAATCCTTGGGACGAAGTTGTAGAGGATAACAATACACGCCAAGAATTATACACAGTAGGGAGAGTATAAAATGGAGAAAATTTTTGTTGGGCAATTAGATGAGTTAGCACCTAGAATGGGCAAAGAAGTGATCGTTTGGGGACAGAAAATCGCTGTTTTTCGTTTAAGCGATGATCGTGTCAAAGCGATTGAAAATATTTGTCCACATAAACAAGGTCCATTAGCTGAAGGAACAGTTTCTGGTGAGTATGTTTTTTGTCCTCTTCATGACTATAAAATCAATTTAAATGATGGGCAAGTTCAAGAACCAGATGAAGGTTGTGTCCGTGCATATGAAACGATTGTCGAAAATGACCTCGTTTATGTCATGGTGTAGTTTATGGGAAACGTTTATTTTGTCGGTGCTGGTTCGGGAGACCCTGAACTATTGACGCTTAAAGGAAAAAGAGTGCTGGAATCAGCGGATGTGATTATTTATGATCGCCTAGTTCATCCAGTGTTGTTATATTTAGCGAAGGATTCAGCACGTTTTATTTACAGTGGAAAGTACCCAAAAAATCATGTGTTGAAACAAAAAAACATTAATCAATTATTGTTAGAAGAAGGGCGTAAAAATCAGATTGTAGTCAGATTAAAAGGTGGAGATCCTGGTATTTTTGGTCGAGTAGGGGAAGAAATCTCCATACTTCAAAGCGAAGGAATCGGCTACGAGATTATTCCCGGGGTTACCGCTGCGTCCGTTGCTAGTAGCTATAGCGGTATTCCCTTAACTCATCGGGCGTACAGTAGTAAAGTGACGTTAGCAACTGCTCATCGTCAAGCTGGCGAAATAATTGATTTTAAAGATCTGACAGATAACGGTACGATGTGTTTATATATGGGCGTTGAAAAAGTGCAGAGTACGCAGAAGAAACTTTTAGAGCAAGATGTTTCGCCACAATTACCGGTGGCAATCGTGGAGTGGGGTAGTTTAGGTCGTCAGCGTACAGTCGCTGCAACGGTTCAAACACTGGTCAAAGCAATCGAAGAACATCAAATTCAAAACCCTTCTCTGATCATTTTAGGAGATGTTGTTTCTTGTCGAAACGGTGCAGATTGGTTTGAACAATTACCGTTATTTGGACACAAAATATTGTTGATCGATACAGAAAAAATCGATTTTGAAATAATCATTTCTTACACACAAAAAGGTGCGGATGTATACGCGATTCAAGTTGGTAAAAATCGTGATCAGCGTTTTGATGAAGTGCATCAGCAGTATTTAAGGGATCACTATTTTGATGAGATAATCTACTTGAATGAAGAATTAACAACAATGTATAAAAAGCAGTGGGATATTTTAAATAAAAAATTTGTTTAGGTGATTTTATGGGTTAGATTCTCGAGAAAAAGATAAAAATTAAATGTGCCAAAGAACGTCATAGTTAATTTTTGCTATTTTTCAGTTGAGACTTATCAAACCCACGGAGCTTTTAAGTAAAGGAGATAAATCTATGAGTTCACTTCAACCACCAGAAATAGTCGATGTGACAATTGACAAAGGGGTTCAGAAAGCGCGCGCTAGCTTTTTGACGTTAGCGGTATTAGGATTTTTAGCAGGTGTTTTTATTGCTGTTGCAGGTATTGCGATGATTCGGGCGATGGGGACAATGCCTAAAGAGTGGGGATCACTTGTTAATGTGATCGGTGCAGCTGTTTTTCCATTTGGATTGATATGTTTATTGCTTGCCGGAGGAGAATTGGTCACAGGGAATATGATGGTTGTTTCGATGGCGTTGTTTGCTAGAAAAATTACTGGAAAAGAATGGTTTCGCAATATTATGATCGTGACGATCTTCAACTTGATTGGTTCTTTATTTGTTGCTTATTTCTTTGGATATTTGAGTGGGGCGTTGCAAGGAGATTTTGCTGAACGGGCGATTCAGGTGTCCCTTGGTCGAACCAAAGATACTTTTTTACAAGGGTTTCTTTCAGGTATTGCCTGTAATTTCTTGGTCAGTACAGCAGTTTATTTAAACTTTGCAGCGAAAGATTTTATTGGTAAGATCGTTGGGATTTTCTTGCCGATCATGGGCTTTGTGATTTGTGGGTTCCAACACGTAGTTGCTAATATGTTTTTGATTCCGATGGGGATTCTTTTAGGAGGCAATACGTGGTCAGCTTTTGGTCAAAATATGGTTAGTGTATATCTAGGCAATATTATTGGCGGCGGCTTTTTTGTAGCTGGGCTTTATTTCTTAGCGTATAAAGTTGGTACAGGGCAGTTGTCAAAAAAATAAAATTCAGTATGATTAGAAGATAAGTAAAGAAAAAAGGAAGTAAGTTGAATGAAAACTGTTCGTGTCGGTACCAGAAATAGTCCTTTAGCGATGAAACAAACAAAGATCGTATTAGATTTATTAAAAGAAGTTCAGGGAGAGTTTCCAGTAGAGATTATCCCAATGACGACTAAAGGAGATCAAATGCTTTCAGTCAGTTTGTCCAAAATCGGAGGAAAGGGATTATTTATCAATGAAGTAGAGCAGGCTTTATTGAAAGGCACGATCGATTTTGCAGTCCATAGTTTAAAAGATATGCCAGCAAAAGTCGCAGATGGATTGACATTAGCCGCGATTCCAGAGAGAACGGATCCTGCTGATTGTTTGATTTTTAGAGAAGTGAGTTCACTAGACGCGTTGCCAATAGGTGCGAGAATCGGAACAAGTAGCTTGCGTCGTGAATTTCACATGAAGAATTTGCGAGCAGATCTTCAAGTCGAATCAATTCGCGGAAATGTCGGCACTCGTTTAAAACGGATGGAAGAACAGGGATTAGATGGTATCGTTCTAGCTGTTGCTGGTTTAAAACGATTGAATTGGTTTGATGTGCCTACTCATCCCTATGTCGTTTTGACAAGCGAGCAATGCATTCCGGCGGTAGGACAAGGTGCGTTAGCTGTAGAATGTCGTAGTCAAGATCAAGAAATGAATGACTTTTTAAGCCCGATTGATGATTTGTTAACAAGAAAATTAGTTATGGAAGAACGAGCTTTTTTAGCAATGCTGAATGGTAATTGTGATATTCCGATTGGTGCCTATGCTGTTCAAGAACAAAATGGTTATCGTTTTTCAGGTTTTTTAGGGGATAAAAAGCTACAGCAGTCATTTACTAAAACTATTGTTGTTCAAGAATTATCAGGTGTTGGAGCGCAAATAGCAGCAGAATTATTAGATGAAATGAATCAGGGATCATTATGAAAAAAATTCTTCTAACACGTCTGCCAGAAGATAATTGCGAGGATTGTTTATATTTTCAAAAAAGAGGATTTGAGACGGTCGAAATCCCTTTGCTTACCTTAAAAAAAAGAGCAGTAGAACATTCATTTGAATCATTGGTAAAGCAGAGTGAATGGGTCTTTTTAACAAGTCAACATGCTGCGGCATTCTTTTTTCAGCAACTAAGAAAAAAAGAGTTTGAAACGAAAAAATTCGCTGTTATTGGTGAGAAGACTGCTCAAATTCTTTTAACAAATAATGTAGTTGTAACGTTTCAAGCGCCTTATCCAACAAAAAAACACTTATTTGAAGCTTTTGCAGCCTGTTATTTAGAACCGACAACGATTCTTTATCCAAAAAGTAATTTAGCAGATAACGCTGGTGAAGCTGGATTAGTAGCAGAGGGACATCAATTGTTTTCACCAATCCTTTACGACAATTATTTTCCAAAAAAAAATCAACAATTACTAAAGGAAGCATTATTGACCCAAAAAATAACGGCAGTTTACCTAGCAAGTCCGTCTTTATGGCATCGATTTTTAGCTGTTTATAGAAAAACTGATTTAAAAGAAATGCCTAAATTATATTGTCTAGGGCAAACCACAAGACAGGCGATTATAAAAGATGGTTTCACCGCAACGTTAAGAAATGAAGCATAGTTGAATGAGGTTGGGACCAAAGTGTTTAACTCAGAGAACCAAGTAGGTATTGTGCAACATCAGTTCATTATATTCACTGTGTTTTACAAGAATTTTAGCCTCTTTCCACTAGGCTTTTTTTTATTGGACAAACTAGTTGACGAAAGTTATAAAACAGGTACAATGAATAGTTCGAAGGCTATACCTATTTTAAACTAGATGGAGGTTTATTATGAGCAGAGAAGTAATTTTATACATTGCGGCAAGTGTTGATGGGTATATTGCGGAAACAGATGGCAGCATTGACTTTTTAGGCGGCGGAATTGAATTAGTGGAAGAAGATACTAGCTATCAAGAATTGATGGGGAAAATCGATACAGTAGTGATGGGGCGAACAACCTATGATCAAGTAGTCAATGAATTATCCCCAGATCAATATCCTTATGAAGAGCAAATGTCGTATATCATTACGAGTCATCCAGATGAAAATACTGAAAAATTGATTTTTACAAGTAAAGGACCTGCAGAATTGATTCAAGAATTAAAAGAACAAGAGGGAGAAGCAATTTGGGTTGTGGGTGGCGCAAGTATTATTGCTCCATTAACGGAAGCAAAGCTGATCGATACGTATATCCTTACAACGATACCGACGATTTTAGGGAAAGGGATTCGTTTGTTTAATGAATTCAATGGACCAGTGAATTTAAAAGTTGAACAAGTCTACGTGAAAAATGACATGGTCTATACAACCTATTCCAATCGAAACCAGTAGAAATTCCTATAAACTATACTAAGTTTAAGAACAACAGCCGTAAAACAGTAGCTTAATATGAACCAACCGAGCGTGGGACAAAACGAAAGATCAGTTTTGTTTCACGCTCTAAATCCGAACAAATGGCGAGAAAAGAACAGATAAAATCTTCCCTTTGACAAGTTGGAAAAAAAGAGCTATTATTAATCTACCAGTTGACTACACATGTAGTTCTTGGAGCTATGTAAAGAAATCAATAAAAAGGAGACTTTTTATGTCAGATAATAAAAAAGTATTAAATATCACTGATGCAGAATGGGAAGTCATGCGTGTTGCCTGGGCCACTAAAGAAACAACTAGTAAAGAAGTGACGGATATTCTTAATGAAAAAACTGAATGGAAGAGCACCACTGTGAAAACGTTACTGAGTCGTTTAGTTGATAAGGGTATGTTAGGAACAACGCGTAATGGTAACAAGTTTACCTATTTTCCTTTAGTAGAAGAACGAAAAAGTATTGAGGCACTTTCTAAGGAGATGTTGACCAAAGTGTGCAGCAAAAAAGTTGGCAGTGTTCTTGAATCAATAATTCATGATAGTATATTGAGCTTTGAGGATATCGATGAGTTAGAAATACTATTGAAAGAAAAACGAAAGTCAGCTGTAAAAGAAGTCCCCTGCAACTGTGTACCTGGACAATGTCAGTGTCACTTAGTTAGTTAAAGCAATACCAATAAAAAAATTACAAGGAGTGTTTACCAATGGAAAAAACAGTAACGATCAACGGAATGAAATGTGATGGTTGTGTGAATATCGTTAAAGAAAATTTCGAAAAAATTTCAGGTGTTCAATCTGCAAGTGTTGATTTAGAGAAAAAATCAGCTTCAGTAACAAGTGATAGAGAAATCTCAAATGATGAATTACAAAATTCATTGTCAGAAACAAAATTTACTGTTGCATAAAAAACTATACAAAAAAAGGGCCTTCTCTGAAAATATTTCAGATGAGGGCTCTTTTTGTACAGTAAAAAAATTGGGCAAAATCAGTTGCTTAATTTTTATCTTGACGATAAACCATCAAATAATTCATAAGCATAACACCGTTGCGGTATTTAACCTTTTGTTCCACTAATTCAAATCCAAGAGATTCAAAAAATGGTTTAGCTGTGATGGAAGAGTATACAGTAAGTTCTTTTGCTCCAGCTTTTAATGCATGATCCATTAAATCTGTAGCCAGCATTTTTCCTATGCCATAACCGATCCATTTTTTATCTACATACAATAAATCAAGTTCACCAGTATCCGTAATATTGCCAAACCCAATAACTTCCATTCGATTCAAAGCGACCATACTATAGCTTGACGAAAGTCTAGCATGCCATTTTTCATAATCAGGTTTTAGTTGAACCCATTGATCGATTTGTTGTTGTGTATAGTCTTTTTTATTGATTGCTTGAACAGTTCCGTTAAATATAGCAAGTATGTTTTCTAAATCAGATTTTTGATATTTTCTCAAACTGAATACAGTCATTATTCCTTCACTCCTATTCATTATGATTAGTTTAATCACATAATAGGAATATGTCAAAGTATAATTGACAGAATATAGTCTTTTTTAGAAAAAATATTCCTCTCTAGTCAAATCCACTAAATTTGTGAGGGGGGTTCTAGAGGATCAAGCAACTTTTTCATTGAAAGAAATGAATAGTAAGTATGAGCTGAGAGGAAAAGTTGAACTATATTCGTTTTCCTAACTTATTCTTATTTTCTTCGAGTATCCTGGATAGTCCGATAGTATTTTTCAGTTAAGCTACTATCTTTATTTGTATAGTAGTACAACTTATCTTTAGTCTTGATTTCTAAAATTGGTTTTTTATCTGTTAAAACAAGTAAATAAGCCGGTTCAGAATTAACCTGAAATTCTCCAGTTAAATAATTTTCTGTTGCTGTTCCGAAAATACGGAGTTTGTCTTTCGGGAGGTTATCAACCAATTTTACGGATTCAATTTCATTCCAAGCAATCTGTTTATGTTGACTTAATGGAGCGGATAATGAGATGCCGTTATGAGTTGTAGTCAATTCAAATGGATTACTCGAAAAATCACTGATCAGCATCGGGATACTTGCTCCAACTAGAGCAACCAAAACTAAAATTCCGGTTAGACCTAAAGTTAATTTTCCAACGGGTCTGCCTAAATTGACAGAGATATTCATCCCAACGCGATCTGGTACCATGATTCTTTTATCATTCGGATTAATATAGATTCCGTATTTCCAGTATTGATCTTCATCACTGTAACGGTATTCCTTCGCTTGTGCAATCAAGTCATCTTGTTTTTTTCTAGAGGAGAATAAATAATAAAAAGTGAAAATGACAAATACAAGTATAAGGATAGTGTAACCAATTGAAAATGCCATCATTTGTTCATAAGGAACTACTAGAGAACTAGTTGGCAAAAAAGCCAAAGGACTCAAAACAAATGCTGAAACAGCCATCAAAACAGACCAATGATGACGCATTTGGTCATTGACCTTTTGATTGATTGTTCCATTGCTTGTGACGGATTTAACTGGAAAACGTGCAATAAAATAATAAAAAAGTAAAAACATTCCCATTATAAGGAGAGAAATAAGGCAAATAAGCCAAGTGCCATTAGACAATCCAAGGGTTGTAAATGCATAAATACAACCTGAAAGAGTAATCAAAATGCTAGGTAAAAACCACCAAACAGAAATCAATTTACGATTTTTATTGGCTACTAACGTTGTATCAACTAAAATTGGGCTTGTTGGTAAAATCCAATTATTTTTGACTTTTACTGTCGTCATTTTACGAATATAGACAACTTGTAAGTAAAAAGAAGCCCCAATCATGCCAATGATCATTACCAGAAAATAGAGCAATGTCAAAGAATCATAAGGAATCAAAACAATCGGCAGAGCGATAATAGTGAAAACTAACGCCAATTGCAGCAATCTTTTTTTGTACGTTCTACTAACCAATAAAACTTGATCATCTTGCAGTTTATCTTTAGGTAAAGTCGTTTCTAAAAGAACATTCTTATGCGGATTTGCAGGAATTCTCCCAGCAAATGCCATTAAAAAGTTGACCCCAACAAGTAATAAATAAAGAAAAAAATTCATTTTCAACACACCTTTTACTGTTCAAATTTTTGATAAATCTGTTTCACTTTTTCTTGTACCATACTTTCTGAAAGTTTGTGAATAGAAGCTTCAGCTAATAAAAGTTCTAACGCTTTTGAAAAACGCTCCTGAAATGGCGGATCAATCGTTTGTTTTTCAGCCACTTTGGTTCCGTTTCTACGATCGGTTAAAATGTAGCCATCATTTTTTAACAACGTATAAGCCTTTGAAACAGTCATCATATTTACACCAATTTCGTCAGCCATTTGTCGAACAGATGGCAAAATTTCTCCAGGCCGCAGCTTATTTGTGGCAATACCAAGAATCAATTGGTTACATATTTGCTGATAAATCGGCATTTGGCTTTGAGTATCTATTTCTAATAACATATTTTCACCTCTTTTTTAATCCTTTGTATTACATATAATAATACAAGTGATGCAAAGAAGCAAATTTATCTTATCAAAAGCTTGAGGGATTGAAGATTCAGGCATATAATAAATAAGGAATAGGATGAATGAAAGGATGAATCAATATGTCAGTAATCGAACCAACAGTAACACAAAAATTTCACGATACCTTTGCGAAAAACAATAAACATAATGCCTTACAACGCGGGGTTGTCAAAAATGGTATTACCGCTTCAGCTCAAAATCAAAGTGCCGAAGTAAATAATGTCCCTGTATTTTCAGTTGACATCACAACTGGAAAAGTAGCAAATCAAAAACAAAGTGGACGTTGCTGGATGTTTGCTGCATTGAATACGTTTAGACATAAAATGATCAACAGTTTTAATTTAAAAGATTTCGAACTTTCTCAAAACTATACATTTTTCTGGGATAAATATGAAAAATCAAATTACTTCTATGAAAATATTATTGCAACAGCGGATCAAGAATTAGACAGTAGAAAAGTAGCTTTCTTATTAGCAACACCTCAACAAGATGGTGGACAATGGGATATGATCGTTTCTCTTTTCCAAAAATATGGCGTCGTGCCGAAAACAGCGATGCCTGAAAGTAGCAATAGCTCAAATTCTCGTGACCTAAACAATTATTTAAACAAAAAATTAAGAAAAGATGCAACAGTTTTACGTGAGTTGATCGCGAGCGGAAAAACAGCTGCAGACGTTCAAACAGCCAAAGAAGCAATGTTAGAAGAAATCTATAACTTTTTAGCAATTTCATTAGGAACACCTCCAGAAACATTTGACTTTGAATATCGTGATGAAGAAAAAAATTATCATCTAGATCAAAATCTAACACCACACTCTTTTTATGAAAAATATGTGGGTGTGAATCTTGATGATTATGTGAGTATAATCAATGCGCCAACAGCTGACAAACCATACAATCAAACGTATACTGTAGAAATGCTTGGAAATGTTGTAGGCGGCAAAGAAGTCAAATATATCAACGTGGATATGACTACATTCAAAAAATTAGCAATTGCTCAATTAGAACAAGGAGAATCTGTTTGGTTTGGTTGCGATGTAGGTCAATCTTCAACAAGAGATAGTGGGATTATGTCTCTAGATGCGTACGACATGAATGATTTATTCGATATCGATTTCACTATGACTAAAGCACAACGTTTGGATTTTGGTGAAAGCCTAATGACTCACGCGATGGTTTTAACTGGTGTTGATATGATCGATGGTGCGTCAACTAAATGGAAAGTAGAAAATAGTTGGGGCGAAAAAGTTGGCGATAAAGGATTCTTTGTGATGAGTGATGCGTGGATGGATGAATATACGTATCAAATCGTTGTTCGTAAAGAACTTTTGTCACCAGAATTACAAGAAATATGGAAACAAGAGCCAACTGTTCTAGCACCTTGGGATCCAATGGGCGCTTTAGCGTAGTAATGGTTTTTGTTTCGTGAAGAAGAGTCCAAAAATTGAAAAAATAAATGCGAGAGCGCGAAATAAAACGAAAGATCAGTTTTGTTTCGCGCTCTAAATCCGAATAAATCGTTTATTTAACGAAACAAAGGAATAGAATAAAACGCATAATAAATGAACTTTAAAAAGGAGTAAAACCAATTTATTTTAACTATATGTAAAATAATTGAGTTAGGTTATTGACTTTTTTTGAATATCAAGGATAATCATAGTTAGAAAGCGCTTTCTTTTTTGTTAGGAGTGAGACAGTGGAAAATAAGAAAACAAGAAATATTAGTTGGATGCTAGCAGCTATCTTTTTGGGATACACGTGTATTTATGTAGATAAAACGACAATTGGTATGTCACTAGTAACGATTGCAAATGATTTAGGCTTTGATCCGCAGCAAAAAGGATTAGTATTGAGTGCTTTTTTTCTAGGATATACGATCTTCCAAATACCGTTTGGCTATTTATCTAATAAGATTGGAACGAGAAAAATGATGATCACCTCCGTTTTTTTAGTAGGAATTTTCCTCTTTTTATTTGGATTCGGCTTTTCTTTATTATATTTGATTTTGATCCGTTTTATGACTGGAGCTGTGGCACATTCTGGTTACCCATCTTCAGTAAGTACGTTTATTTCACAAGAACTGCCTATGGAAAAGCGAGGTCCGGCACAATCCACAATGATTGCATCATCAGGTTTTGCAGCAATCGTAGGTCCATTATTGATTGCCCCGTTATTACTGCAAGTTGGTTGGCATAAGACATATTATTTTTTAGGAGTGGCTGTTTTATTGATTGCCGTTGTAATGTCTTTTGTAATTCCTAAAGATTTTGGGGGAGTAAAAGACCAGTTAAAAAATAAGAATGTTATTTCATTTCGAGAAGTGTTGAAGGACCGAAATGTGTTGATTTTGATTTTTGCAGCATTTTTTATCAATGCTGCGCTATATGGACTCAATGGCTGGATGGCGACATATCTTGTTGAAGCACACGGGTTGGCATTAACCCAAACAGCCTATGTAGCAGCTATTATTGGTTTTTTCACAATGGCTGCAGCTATGTTGGGCGGTCTTATAGTGAATAAATATTTTATTGGAAAAGAGAAAAATGTGATTTTTGTAGCAACGATCGGTGGGGGGCTTTTTTCTGTTCTAGTTTCAATTGTCGGAACATTTTTGATGAGTATGATTGCGTTAACATTCTCTGTGGTTTTTGCTAGTTTAGCATTTGCTACGCTAATGAGTATCCCGGTGAAACTATTTCCATCGGATGAAGTATCTGCAAAATATGCAACGATCAATGCAATTGGTGTATCAGGTGGTTTCGTTGCACCTACGATTATAGGGGCTCTAATCAAACTTTCAAATGGTACTTTCTTCAGTTCCTTTTTATTTATAGGAATTTCATTCGTTGTTGCAGGAGGAATTACCTTACTGGTTCAAAAAAATAACGAATCTTAGTTCAGGATTTTGAAAAAATGGAAAGGTTATGAGAAAATGTTTACAGGAATCACAAGTAAGTTTAAAGTAGGAAATCACTATTAGAATTGAATCCAAGAACTCATTTATTGATAAACTATGATATTCTTGTAGGCGTTTTAACTCATTGCCCTAAGTTGATTGGCACTTAACCATTCTTCAAAATCAGGTAGAAGTTAGTGAGGTGATAGCGCCCGATATTCAGATGTAAAATCGCCATTCTTTAACAAGCGCGTGATCTAAACATTCTCCTTAAATTCTGGCATAATTAAGCACCACAATAGTTTGAATAAAGAAAGAACGGTAATAGTTTTCAATGCCTAAAAAAAGATAGAAGTTAGGTATAATCTAAATTAGATGGAAGAGAATTACGGGAGAGACTAGTCATAGCACCGAAGGAATAAATGATCAGTGGCGCAAACTATTGATTGTGAAGATCTCAGGTAAAAAGGACCGTAATTGGACATCACTCTGGAAAGCGGAAGCACCGAAGGAGCAACTCTTCAATATGAAGACGAATCTCTCAGGTTTTTTACAGAGGAGCAGGCATTTTTTAAAGATGCCTGCTCCTCTGTTTTTATATCGTTATTTTAGTTTGGAGGTGTCTTAGTAAAGAACGAAAAATAAAAAGAAGCAAAGGAGTAGAAAAGATGGATTTAAAAACACCTTTATACGATGCACATCTTAAAGCAGGCGGGAAAATGGTTTCATTTGCTGGCTACATGCTACCTGTCCAATATAAAGATGGCGGTGTGATCAAAGAACATTTAGCCGTTCGAAATCAAGTAGGACTATTCGATGTTTCCCATATGGGGGAAGTTGTTTATGAAGGAAAAGATGCGTTAGCAAATTTGCAGTATGTATTAACAAATGATTTTAGTAATTTGGAAATTGGTCGTGTTAGATACACTTTGATGTGTAACAAAAACGGCGGTGTAATTGATGATTTACTCGTATATAAATGTAGCGCTGAAAAATATTTATTAGTGGTCAATGCAGCAAATAGAGAAAAAGATGTAACTTGGATGAAACAGCACTTATTCGGTGAAGTTGAGTTTTCAGATCAATCAGATCGGTTTGTTCAGATTGCATTACAAGGACCAAATGCCAAAGAAATTATTGGACAACTAACCAAAGAGGAAGAGATTCCTAAAAAGTATTATAGCTTTGTTGAAGACGCTAATGTTGGGAGTGTGTCCTGTATTTTGTCGCGAACAGGCTATACAGGTGAATTTGGATATGAATTATACTGTCGACCAGAAGATGGACTTAAATTATGGGACTTGTTATTAAAATCAGGTCAAAAATATGGCATTATTCCATGCGGATTGGGCGCTCGTGATACGTTACGATTAGAAGCTGGAATGCCGCTTTATGGTCACGAAATGACGGAAGAAATCACGCCACTTGAAACGGATCTGAGCTTTGCTGTCAAAATGAATAAAAAAGAATTCATCGGTAAACAAGCAATCCTTGATAAAGGAGAGCCCAAAATCACTAGAATCGGTCTACAGCTAACAGAAAGAGGAATCGCACGTGAAGGGGCGAATATTTATTTCAATGGTAAAAAAATTGGACAAATAACCTCTGGTACAATGTGTCCGTTTATTAATAAAGCTTGTGCGATGGCTTTAGTTGAAAAAGGCATCGTAGAAATAGGTTCACCTATTGATGTAGAGGTAAGGGGCAAGAAAATTACAGCTGAAGTTGTCGCAATACCGTTTGTAAAAAAATAATTGGAAGAAAAGGAGTCGTTTAATATGGCAAATACAGCAGAAATGAAGTTTTCAAAATCACATGAGTGGGTACTGTTTGATGGAGATAAAGTAAGGATCGGCCTTTCCGATTATGCACAAGATCAGTTAGGGGATATTGTTTTTATTGATTTACCAGATGAAGGCGACGAGGTAATCAAAGGTGAGTCATTTGCTGATATTGAGTCTGTTAAAGCTGTATCAGAAGCATATTCTCCAATCACAGCGACGGTTTCAGCAATCAATGAAGAGTTGATGGATAGTCCAGAACTGATTAATTCAGCACCTTTAGAGTCATGGTTGATCGAGGTGGAAGGAGTCGAAGAAATCGAAGACTTACTGAGCGCTGATGAATACAAGAAATTCTGCGAAGAATCTGAGGAGGCATAAGGAATGGGTAACTATCTTGGATCAACAGAACAACAACAACAAGAAATGCTAAAGACGATCGGCTTAAAAGAGATGAGCGATCTTTATCAAGTTCTTCCAAAGGAAATGATCGTAGAAAAACTAGATATTCCAGCAGGGAAGTCAGAGTTTGAAGTGCGACGTATTTTGGAAAACATGGGGAAGAAGAATAAAGTTTTCTCAAGTATTTTTCGTGGTGCAGGTGCGTATAATCACTATATCCCGGCTATTGTAAAACAAATCTCAGCGAAAGAAGAATTCATGACATCATACACACCTTATCAACCTGAAATCAGTCAAGGCTTATTGCAGTCGATTTTTGAATATCAAACGATGATTTGTGAAATCACTGGAATGGATGCTACGAACGCTTCTGTTTATGATGGTGCAACAGCGGCAGCAGAAGCAATCAATATGTGTTTAGAGAAAAAACGGTTGAAAGTGCTGATTTCAGAAACGACTAATCCCATGACGATCCAAACTGCATTGACCTATTTTAGTTCTAGAGATATTGAATTTATCATGATTCCAGAAAAAGACGGGCTGACCGATTTAGCTGTTTTACAAGAAAAATTAGATGATACAAGTGCTTGTTTCATCGTTCAACAGCCAAATTATTATGGCGGGATCGAGCCTGTGGAAGCGATAGCTGAAATGGTTCACACAGCAAAAGCTAAGTTCATTATGAGCGTGAACCCAGTTGCTAGTACAATTTTGAAAACAGCTGGCGAAGTTAATGCTGATATTGCAGTAGGAGATTCACAACCATTTGGGTTGCCGTTAGCTTTTGGTGGACCCTATATTGGTTTTATTGCTACCAAAGAAAAATTGATTCGAAAATTACCAGGTCGTATCGCTGGAGAAACGGTAGATGAAGCTGGTAACCGTGCGTTCGTTTTAACGTTGCAAGCACGTGAACAGCATATCCGCAGAGAGAAAGCAGCTTCTAATATCTGCTCAAATCAAGCACTTTGCGCGTTAACGAATGCTGTTTACATGAGTACGATGGGTGCACGCGGGATTCAAGAAGTAGCAGAGCAATGTTATAGTAAAGCACACTATTTTGCTGATCAATTAAGTCAAATCAATGGCGTAAAACGAAATAATGAGAACCCTTTTTTCCATGAATTCGTTACAACATTTCCAGTAGCAACTGAATCTATACTAGCTAAATTAGAAGAACATGATATTTTAGGTGGTTATCCTACAGAGCAAGGGTTATTATGGTGTGTTACAGAAATGAATACTAAAGAACAAATAGATGAAGCCGTTGAATTGGTGAAGGAGGTATGTGTTCAATGAAATTGATTTTTGAACGTAGCGTAGAAGGATATTATAATGAAATGATTTCACCTTGTGATGTGCCGACTACCGATCTCCCAGAAGAACTAAAACGTCAAACAGAACTGAATCTACCTTCACTTCCTCAACCGGAAATCAGCCGTCATTACACAGAATTAGCCAATGCAACTTTTGGAATCAATAATGGATTTTACCCACTGGGCTCATGTACGATGAAATATAATCCTAAAATAAACGACGAAATGGCCGCTTTTCCAGCTTTCGCTGCTATTCATCCATTGCAGCCGGAACATACTGTTCAAGGATCACTAGAAGTTTTTACCATGACAGAAATGCTGCTAAAAGAAATTACTGGAATGAATGCGATTACTTTTCAACCAGCAGCTGGAGCTCATGGGGAGTTTACGAGTTTATTGATGATCAAAGCATATCATGAAAAAAATGGTCAGGGGCAAAGAAATAAAATTATTGTACCTGATTCTGCTCACGGAACAAATCCTGCAAGTGTGGCGATGACTGGCATGACTACGGTCAACATTCCTTCCGATAAATACGGATGTGTCGATATCGAGGCCTTAAAAGCTGCAGTTGGAGAAGACACGGCCGGCTTGATGCTGACAAACCCTAATACAGCAGGGATTTTTGATAAAAATATTTTAGAAATCACAAAAATCGTTCATGATGCTGGTGGGTTGAATTATTATGATGGTGCAAATTTAAATGCCATTATGGGTGTTGCACGTCCGGGAGATATGGGGTTTGATATCATTCATTTAAATTTACACAAAACTTTTTCAACTCCGCATGGCGGCGGTGGACCAGGGTCTGGCGCTGTAGGGTGTAAAACTTTATTAAAACCATTTTTACCTAATTATTATCCAGTCAAAGAAGGTTCGCAAATCACTTTTACCAAACCGGAGTATTCAATTGGGATGGTTAAAGGATTTTATGGTCAGTTTTCGGTGTTCTTGCGGGCATTGACTTATATCTTATTTCTAGGATCAGAGGGGATCTCATCAGCTTCTAAAAGTGCAGTGTTGAACGCTAATTATATGCTCCATGAATTAAAAGATATTTTTGAAGTGCCATATGGTGAATCTTGTATGCATGAGTTTGTTATGAGTTTAGATAAATTGAAGAAAGAAACAGGTGTTTCAGCATTAGATGTAGCTAAAGGAATTCTGGATCATAATATGTATCCACCAACAATGTATTTCCCACTGACGGTGCCAGAAGCGTTAATGGTAGAACCTCCTGAAACTGAGTCAAAAGAACGAATGGATGATGCAATTGCAGTTTACCGTAAGCTTTATGAAGAGGCACATAAAAATCCAGAAGCCTTTCATGCTTACCCATTACACGCGCAAATCCATCGAGTAGACGAAGTAAGAGCGGCTAGACATCCAATTGTTCGGTATGATTTTAAAGCGAATTAAGGAGAGGAGAATAAAAAGGTGAAGTATGATTTGATTGTGGTCGGTGCGGGTCCAGGTGGTTATGTTGCGGCAATCAAAGCAGCTCAGTTGGGCATGAAAGTAGCGCTTGTTGAAAATGATCGTGTTGGTGGTACTTGTTTAAATAAAGGGTGTATTCCAACTAAAACATTATTACATTCGGCTGAAACAGTCCGTGAAATCAAAAACGCTAGCGAAAATGGTATCAAGGTCAGTAATCTTCAAATCAATATGGAAGAACTCTATGCGAAGAAAAATAAAGTCGTCGATAATCTAGTTCAAGGAATTGAAGGCTTAGTCAAAGCAAATAAAATCGAATTGATTTTTGGGAAAGCTCAAGTTATCAAAGCAGGTGTAATCAAAATAGATGAAACTACTTACGAGACCAAAAAAATCATGATTGCGACAGGTTCCACCCCAACTATTCCACCGATCCCAGGAATTGATCTACCAGGCGTATTAACGAGCAATGAACTTTTAACAGAACCAAATGATTATAAAAAAATGACTATTATCGGCGGTGGCGTGATCGGTGTAGAGTTTGCTATGATTTTTAATGAGTTGGGCTGTGAAGTAACGATTATTGAAACGGCGGCTACATTATTACCGAATTTTGATAATGAGATTTCAAAGAAATTAGCGTTGGTTTTGAAGAAACAAGGCATCAAAGTGGTTACAAAGGCCGTTGTTACAACTATTTTTAGAGATCAGTATTTGACATGTACTTACACTACCAAAGGGAAAGAAAATACTGTAGAAGCTGATGCAATTTTGATTGCTACAGGTCGGAAATCAAATTTTGAAGGGGTTTTTGCACCAGAGTTGAATGTGAAAATTGAAAATCAAAGCATTTGGGTTGATGATTATTTTGAAACATCCATCAAAGGTATTTATGCGATTGGAGATGTAGCGAGTCGTGGCATACAACTCGCACATTTGGCTTCTGCTCAAGGTGTGAATGCTGTTTTAGCAATGAATCAACTTCCTGTTGAGTATGACTTAAATGTTGTTCCTTCTTGTGTCTATACAACACCGGAAATCGCGTCTGTTGGTATCACAGAAACTAGGGCAAAAGATCAAAACAGTTCAGTAATAGTCGGCAAATACAATATGGCAGGCAATGGGAAGACGATGATTGCAGGGGCTTCTTTAGGCTTTATCAAAGTCATTGCAGATGCACAGAGCAAAAAAATTATTGGCGCACAGTTGATGTGTGATCGAGCAACGGACATGATCAGTGAGTTTACAACTGCGATTGTTAATGGATTAACGATTAATGAAGTGACTGCCATCATTCATCCGCATCCAACTTATAATGAAGGTATAGGAGAAGCGTATGAGAATCTTCAAGGTCTTGGAATCCACACAATTCCTAAAAAATAAAAAAATAGGACCAATAATCTGAAATCTTTGGTACTATAATAAGAGAAGCTTCTTATCCGTTAGTTTTGTTTGTATTATTGGTTTTTACAATGGCATCAGAAGCTACTAGCTTTAAATGAAAAGGAGAAAAATAATGCTGACAGAAAATCAAAAGAGATTTGCCGATAGCTTAGAAGACGAACTGATTCAAATTAGAAGACATCTTCATCAAAATCCAGAAATCGGTATGAAGTTGCCAAATACGGTTGCTTTTGTAAAAGAGAAGCTCACAGAGTATGGTTATGAGCCACATCCTTGTGGAGAATCAGGTATCACAGTTATCGCTGGTAAAAAGACTGGGAAAACATTTTTACTGCGAGGGGATATGGATGCACTACCGATTCGTGAATTAACTGATCTTCCGTTTAAATCTGAAAATGGCTATATGCATGCATGTGGTCATGATATGCATACAACGATGTTACTTGGAGCCGCTAAACTTTTAAAAAATTTCGAAGATGAACTTGAGGGTCAAGTAAAATTACTATTTCAACCAGGTGAAGAAATTCTTTCTGGCTCAAAAGACTGTATCGATAATCATGTATTGGAAAATCCTAAAGTAGATGCAGGGATGATGATCCACGTTTTTCCTTTTAAAGGATATAAAGCCGGACAAATCATGCCGACACCAGTTGGAACTTTTATGGCCAGTGCTGACTGGTTTGAAATCAATATCAAAGGACGAGGTGGGCACGGCTCTCAACCAGAGACATCGATCGATCCAATCAACGTAGCCGTTCATATTTATACAGCCTTACAAGAACTTTCAGCGAGAGAAATCGGTTCAGAAGAACGTTTTGTACTAACGATCGGTGAGTTTACTGGAGGTACCCCAGGTGCTTCGAATATTATTCCAGAAACAACCGTGATGAAAGGGACACTACGTACCTTAAAAGAAGATGTTCGTACACAAGTCAAAGAACGAATGACAGTCATGGCAGAAAATATTGCGAAAGCGTTTCGCGCCGAAGCGGAAGTGATCTTCACCAATGGTTGTACAACGAATGTGAATGATCCACAGTTGACGGCTTTTACGAAAGAATCATTAACAGAAACCTTCGGAGCTGAACGAATTGTTGCTATTCCAACATCAACTCCTCTTATGGGGAGTGAAGATTTTGGTGAGATCAGTCAATTGATTCCAACAACGACCGTTCTATTGGTGGCATCAGAAGAAAATATCAATCTTCACAATCCAGCGATTATTTTTGATGAATCAGTCTTAGTCGAGGGAACGAAAGTTTACGCAGATACAGCAATGTCCTGGTTGAAAAAAGACTAAAATTCGTGATACTTTTTAATAAAAAACGGGTAATGAAGCGGAGGAGAAAAAGTGGTCAAAACAGATATTAAAATTGCACAAGAAGCAACCATGTTACCTGTCACCAAAGTAGCAGAAAAAATTGGGTTGGATGAAGACCAGTTTGAATTATATGGAAAATATAAAGCAAAAATCGAAGTTGAAAAAATAACAGCCGACAAAAAAGGGAAAGTTATTCTAGTTACCGCCATCACACCAACACCAGCTGGTGAAGGAAAAACAACAACGGTTGTTGGCTTAGGGGATGCGTTAAATCGAATTGGCAAAGATGCAATTATTGCATTGAGAGAGCCTTCTTTAGGACCTGTTTTTGGGATCAAAGGAGGAGCCGCTGGCGGTGGCTACGCTCAAGTTGTGCCGATGGAAGATATCAATCTTCATTTTACCGGTGATTTTCATGCAATCGGTGCAGCGAACAACTTGCTAGCAGCTATTATTGATAATCATATTTTCCAAGGAAATGAATTAGGAATTGATAATCGCCGAATTACATGGAAAAGAGTAGTCGATATGAACGATCGTCAATTAAGACATGTGGTTGATGGTCTAGGTGCTAGGGTCAATGGTGTTCCTAGAGAAGATGGGTTTGAAATCACTGTGGCATCAGAAATTATGGCCATTTTATGTTTATCTAATGATATCGAAAATTTAAAAACAAACTTAGGTAATATTATTATTGGGTATACGTACGACAATCAGCCAGTTACAGCGAGAGAATTAAATGCCCAAGGTGCAATGACGGCTTTATTGAAAGAGGCAATCAAACCTAATTTAGTTCAAACATTGGAAAATAATCCTGCCTTGATTCATGGCGGACCCTTTGCAAATATTGCTCACGGTTGTAACAGTGTGATCGCAACCAATGCTGCTAGAAAATTAGCTGATTATGTTGTGACGGAAGGTGGTTTTGGTGCAGATTTAGGCGCAGAAAAATTTATCGATATCAAATGCCGAAAATCGGGTATTCGTCCTTCAGCTGTCGTTGTAGTAGCAACTGTCCGTGCGCTTAAAATGCATGGTGGCGTGCCCAAAAATCAACTTGGCGACGAAAATATTGCGGCATTAACAGCTGGATTGCCAAATCTTTTAAAACATATCGAAAATACAACGACTGTGTTTGGCTTACCAACGGTTGTGGCAATCAATAAATTTCCTACAGATACAGATGCAGAGCTTGATCTTGTGAAGAAAGAATGTCAAAAACGCAATGTGAATGTGGTTCTTTCAGATGTCTGGGCAAATGGCGGAGCTGGTGGAGAAGAACTAGCAAAAGAGGTTGTTCGTTTGTCAGAGCAAGAAAATCATTTCTCTTTTGCTTATCCAGATGAACTGTCAATCAAAGAAAAAATTAGTGCAATTGTGGAAAAAGTGTACGGTGGAAGCGCTGTAAGGTATGACCCGATTGCTGAAAGAGAAATCACTAAACTGGAAAAACTTGGTTTTGGTCATTTGCCAATTTGTATGGCTAAAACACAATATTCATTGTCAGACGATCAAACTAAATTGGGAAGACCAACTGACTTTACGATTACGATCAGTAACATCAAGATTTCGGCTGGAGCAGGATTTATCGTTGCGTATACAGGAACAGTGATGACGATGCCTGGATTACCTAAAAAAGCAGCTTATGAAAAAATTGACGTTGATTCTGATGGGAAAATTGTGGGTCTTTTCTAGAATGAATCCAACAATTAAGTGATAAACGAAAACCTCAATCATTTGATCAAGTACAGATCGAATGATTGAGGTTTTTAATGATAGTGGTTCAAAAACCGAATTTAGCGTGGGACAAAACTAAAAAAAAGTTTTGTTTCGCGCTCTAAATCCGAATAAACGGCGAGAAAAAAACAGATCCTTCGGAAATAAGCTGGAATTCACAAAAATTTGAAAAGCCATTTTCGTGAATTCCCTCTTATTTCTCGGAGCTAAACGCTTTTGTCTCGGCTTCCTCTAATTAAATAAACGGATATGTGTCTTGACACATAAGTGTTTCTCCCTTAAAATAAATAGTATCATACATGTCAAGACACATCGGAGGAGAGCATGAAAAAGAATTCAGTCAGACATTTAACGATTTCAGCTTTACTTGTTGCAATGGGGATCATCATTCCAATGGTTATGCCGCGAATCACGATAGGACCAGCTTCTTTTACATTAGCTAGTCATGTACCAGTATTTTTAGCGATGTTTTTTTCACCCGGAGTTGCAATTGCGGTTAGTTTAGGTACAGGCTTTGGTTTCTTTCTGTCGGCAACACCGATCATAGCTTTAAGAGCACTTTCTCATTTACTTTTTGCACTCATAGGGGCGTTTTATTTGGAAAAACATCCAACGATCGTTTTGACTAAAAATAAATTTGTTATATTCAATGGTCGTTTTCAATTATTTAATTTTGCAATTGGCTTAATACATTCTGCTGCTGAATTAGCTGTAGTAAGTGTTTTTTATACAATGGGAAATATGCCGGAAACTTATTATTCACAAGGGTACATGTACTCGATCTTTTTGTTGATGGGGATTGGCGGATTGATCCATAGTTTGATCGATTACAACATTGCTTATTTTGTAGCGAATGCATTAAGTAAACAATTTGATATTCCAATATTTAGTCAGGCTAAAAAATTGGAACAAGCAAAAGTAAACATCCTTCCCCAAGAGACAGAAACAATGGTATAAAAAAATGAGTAGCGGATTTATACGCTACTCATTTTTTTATATAGCAATTAAGGCAATTTAATCACTTGTTCCGTTTCTGGATCGAAGAAGTGCGCTTTATTGATATTGAATGCTAAATCGACCATCTCTTCAGGTTTATGGAAATCACGAGCATCTACTTTTGAGATGAATTCTGTATCGCCTAATTTTGTATAAAGCATTGTTTCAGCACCTAATAGTTCAGATACCACAACTTCAGAGCGAACCACCGCATCGTTCATTGTGTCTAAGGCAACTTGCTCGCTGTGAATATCTTCTGGTCTGATGCCAAAAATAACTGATTTTCCTTCATAACCTTTTTCAACTAATAATTTATTTTTCCCTTCTGGAATGATAAGTTCCAATCCATGTCCATCACGAATGACTCCGTTGTTTAATGTAACGTTAAAGAAGTTCATAGCAGGTGATCCAATAAAGCCTGCGACAAAGATGTTATTCGGTGTATTGTAGACTTCTTTTGGTGATCCGATTTGTTGGATAAAGCCGTCTTTCATGATAACGATCCGATCAGCCATAGTCATAGCTTCTGTTTGGTCATGGGTAACATAAACGGTCGTTGTTTCTAGACGACGATGTAATTTTGCGATTTCAGCGCGCATTGCGACACGTAATTTTGCATCTAAGTTGGATAAAGGCTCATCCATCAAGAACACTTTCGCGTCACGCACGATTGCTCGACCTAAGGCGACACGTTGACGTTGCCCACCAGATAAAGCAGCCGGTTTACGGTGTAAATATTCAGTCAGCCCTAAAATTTCTCCCGCATTTTCTACACGTTTTTTGATTTCAGCTTTGTCATATTTACGTAGTTTTAAACCAAAAGCCATATTGTCAAAAACAGTCATATGAGGATATAGCGCATAGTTTTGGAAAACCATTGCGATATCCCGATCTTTTGGTGCAACGTCGTTCATTACTTTATCCCCAATTGAAAGTTCACCTTCTGTGATATCTTCTAGTCCTGCGATCATTCTTAGTGTAGTTGATTTACCACAACCAGAAGGACCTACAAAAACGATAAATTCACGGTCAGCAATTTCTAAGTTAAAATCAGTTACAGAATAATTTTCTGCATTATCATATTTTTTATAGACATGTTTTAACGCCATTTCTACCATCGTCGTCACTCTTTTCTTTTTTATTGTATCCTTAGTATAAATGAAAGCGCTGTACATTCTCAACGGAAGGTTGCACAAGAAAGAATGCAATTTTTCGTCAAAGTGACAAAGAAGCAAACATTCCTTTAACTCTATAATGGAAGAGTTTGTTATAATAAGAAAAAGAAATGAATTGAGGGATCACGGATGAAAATTGCATTGATAGCACACGATCGTAAAAAAGAATTGATGGTCAAGCTGACCTTAGCGTATCAACCGATATTAAAAGAACACGAACTTTTTGCTACGGGAACGACTGGTTTGAAAATTTCAGAAGCTACTGGACTCCCTGTTCATCGGTTTAAGTCTGGACCATTAGGTGGAGATCAGCAAATCGGGGCAATTATTTCAGAAGATAAATTAGATATGCTGATTTTTTTACGAGATCCATTAGCAGCACAACCTCATGAACCTGATGTTACAGCGCTGATTCGTTTGAGCGATGTGTATGAGATTCCTTTGGCAACCAATATCGGAACGGCTGAAATTTTATTAAGAGGATTGCAAGCGGGGTTTGTCGACTTTAGAAATGTGGTTCACGAAACAGATAATAGACCATTATCGTTTTAACTATTTTAGTCAAAGTTTGTTGCAGCAATGTAGGGAATATGCTATATTTCACTTAGGCTTAGGCCTAAATAAATCAGAGTAGGAAATAAAGCGTTAAGTGCTGAAAGGATGGGATGTTGCCTTTCGGACGAAGAATACATAAGAATAGTGAAATGGCTAGACCAGTTTTATGATCTAGCTACACGAACTAGCTCTTCGGAAAAAAGATGAATAATGCTAGTGGCAAAAAGCGCCACAATCAGTATTCCCTATTTTTCTGTCAGAGCTGAACGAGTTCGTTCCGCTTTTCTGTATTCGCGGTTTTGTTTTCGCATTCGCTGCATATTTTGTGTAGCAGCTCTTAGAGGAGATGCTAGAAATGAAGAAAAGAAAAATTGATACACGAACCATTACGCTGATGAGTTTATTGATTGCGTTAATGGTAGTTTTCACACGATTTATTTCGTTTGAAACCCAATTTTTACGAGTTAGTTTGACCTTTATTCCAGAGTCATTGATGGGCATTCTTTTTGGGCCATTCTGGACTGGGATAGGCAGTGCCGTAGCGGATACAGTCGGTATGTTGTTATTTCCCAAAGGACCCTATTTTCCTGGGTTCACATTGAATGCATTTATTTCTGGTGCAATTTATGGGTTCTTTTATTACAAGAAGGAATTAACTTGGAAACGAGTAATCATGGCGACGTTATCAGTCACTTTGATTATTCACATGTTTTTGACCCCATTGTGGCTTGGACTGATGTACGGTGTGAATATTTCCAATCTTGCTTGGTGGGCACCTAGAATCGTGAAGAATATCATCTTTTTCCCGATACAAGTAGTTGCTACTTACTATTTAGGGAATAAAGTTCCTTATAAGCAATTTTTGAGTAAATCCTTAACAAATTTTAAATAAAAAGAACCTCAAACTATCCTACATCCCAAGGAAGTTTGAGGTTTTTTAATACCTATTCTACTTATAATTGATTTTTAAACTGAGCGTCATATAACGCATGATAATAACCATCTTCTTTATGGATCAATTCATCATGACTACCGATTTCAACCACAGAACCTTGATCCATGACTAAAATTTTATCTGCGTTTTTAATCGTGGAAAGACGGTGAGCGATTACGAAGCTTGTACGGCCATCCATCATCTGTAAGAACGCATCTTGAATGTTTTTTTCCGTCAACGTATCAACAGAACTAGTCGCTTCGTCTAAAATCAACATGGGTGGGTCACTGATCATTGTTCGAGCAATTGTCATCAGTTGTCTTTGGCCTTCGGAAATTTTGATTCCGCTAGCACCAATCAACGTATCTAAACCTTCAGGTAGACGGGTGACAAAATCAAAAATATAGGCTTTCTTCATAGCTGCTTCAATTTGCGCATCAGTTGCATCAGGTTTTCCATAAGTCAGATTATCCCGGATCGTACTATCAAATAACCAAGTGTCTTGTAGAACCATTCCAAAACTTTTCCGCAAGCTATCCCTTGTGACTTGGGTGATTTTGTGATCATCGATCGAAATTTGCCCGTTGTCTACTTCATAAAAACGCATTAATAAATTAACTAGTGTTGATTTACCAGCACCTGTTTTTCCGACGATAGCAATAGTTTCTCCTGGAAGAACCGTTAAGTTAAAATCTTGAATCAATGGATTTGATGGTGTATAAGCGAAATCTACATGATCGAACACCACTTTACCAGTAACCTCAGTTAACGCAAATGCATGTTCACCATCTGGTTTTTCTTCAGGTTGACTGATAATTTCAAAGGTCCGATCAAGTCCTGCTAAAGCAGTTTGAATTTGGGTTGTGATTCCAGATAATTCGATAAAAGGTTTAGAGAATTGGCTAGAATAAATCGTAAAACTAGAAATAACACCGATCGTGATAGCTTGATGACCACTTAACAATAACAAACCTCCAACAAGACCAATAGATAAGTAAGCTAAATGATCGATAAAACGTGACAGTGGGTTTGTTAGTGAAGATGAAAACTGTGCTTTTTGACCACGTACATATAACGTTTGATTCAAAGCTTCAAAGCGTTGCTGAGAAACATTTTCTTGCTGAAAGGCTTTGACGATTTTTTGATTACCAACCATTTCAGACACATATCCAGAAATTTCACCTACGATTTTTTGCTGAGCGGAAAAATTTTTCTGTGATGATTTTGCAACGACCCAATTAACTAGAAAAATAATTGGTGTCGCAATCAACACAACTGCAGTAAGGATTGGGCTTAATTTAAGCATAAAGAAAAATGCAATGATCACCACAGATAATCCTGAGAATAATTGGTTAAAAACAGCAGAGCTAGCCACAGAAATATTATCCATATCATTTGTAAAACGGCTGACAATATTACCATGAGAAGTTTGGTCATAATAATTTAAAG
This sequence comes from Enterococcus haemoperoxidus ATCC BAA-382, assembly GCF_000407165.1. Lineage (NCBI taxonomy): Bacteria > Bacillati > Bacillota > Bacilli > Lactobacillales > Enterococcaceae > Enterococcus > Enterococcus haemoperoxidus. Next base: position 333,225 of record NZ_KE136479.1, read on the forward strand.
GCAGACGATTTAAATGAGCGAAGGCATCTTTTCTCAGTTCTGCAACTGAAAGATAAGAAACACGGTTACCTAAACGCTGAATCAACCATTGGCTGATCACTGTAATCACTAAAATAACAGCTAAAGTGCTCAGAAATTTCAAAAGAATCGAGAAATCAACATTACCTTTTGCAATCATTGTATCAACTGATTTTCCCATATAGTAAGTCATCAAAACAGTTGTTAATCCACTAAGAATACCCAGAATAACGGCAGCAATCATTTCCTTAGGATATCGGAGCAAATAGGGCATGAAACGAGTAAATGAACTAATTGTTGTTTTTTTCGTTGTCATGATATAGTTTCCTCCTCTTGTGAAGCAACAATTTCTTGGTAGGCTTCTGAATAGTGTAATAATTCTTCGTGAGTTCCTAGACCAACTTGTTTTCCACTAGCCAAAACTAGAATTTGATCCGCTTGTTGAATCGAACTGATTCGTTGTGAAATTAAAATCAGGGTCGTTTCTTTTAAATCTTGACGTAAAGCTGTTCGCAAGTTTAGATCTGTTTGATAATCTAGAGCACTTAAAGAGTCATCTAAAATTAAAACGTCTGGTTTATGAATCAAGGCACGGGCAATCGTTAAACGCTGTTTTTGACCACCAGAAAAATTTTTCCCGCCTTCGTATACGATTGTATCTAGACCGTCACTTAGGTTTTCAACGAAATCTTTGCACTGAGCAGTTTCTAATGCTTGCCAGCATTCTTCATCCGTCGCGTTTTCTTTGCCCCATTGAAGATTTTCTCGAATCGTTCCCGTAAATAAAACAGCGGTTTGAGGTGTAATTGCGATTTTTTTGCGTAGTTTATCTAGAGGCCAGTCACGGACATTGAGACCATCAACAAATAGATTTCCTTCGCTCGTATCATAAAAACGAGGAATTAATTGTGTTAAGGTGCTTTTACCACCGCCAGTGGGTCCAGTGATACCTAACACAGAATTTGCTGGAATCTTCAAAGAAATATCAGTCAGTGCTAATCCTGCAGATGGTTGATAGCGAAATGAGACATGATCGAATACAATTCCTGCTGTTTGTCCTTTTATAGAAATATCCTCATTATCTGATTGAATACTTGGCTCTACAGATAATACTTCACTAACTCTTGACGCAGAGGCAGAAGCACGAGTAAAAATGATAACCAAATTTGACACAACAATCAAAGCAAGCAACATTTGATTCATATAGTTGATCAAAGCCAATACCTCACCTTGTTGTAATCCACCAATTTCGACTTTGATACCGCCGAGATATAGCAAAGCTAAAATACCAAGATTCATTACTAGGGTAGTAGCAGGAGTTAATAAGGCTGAAATGTTAGAAACACGAATATAAATAGAAGAAAGATCATCCGTTACTTCATTGACATGCTTTTCTTCGGTTTTTTTTCTAGCAAAAGCCCGAATGACACGAACACCACTTAAATTTTGACTGATTTGTCTGTTTAACAAATCCAACTTTTCTTGTACTTTTTTATATAAGGGCACTGTCGTTTTTATAATGAAATAAAGAATAAGGCAAAAGATTGGCAGCATAAGTAGAAAAATCAATCCCATTTGCACATTGATATAAAAAGCCATTATGACAGAACCAATACTTAAAAAAGGTGCACGAATCACAAGGCGAATCAACATGGCTAAAGCCAATTGTAACTGATTGATGTCATTGGTCATACGCGTAATCAAAGTGTCAGTTCCAAAACTATTTAATTCCGCATGGGAAAGCTGGTTGATTTTTTTCATTAACTGATTTCTCAACTCTGTTCCAAAACCTTGAGACGCAACTGAGGAATAATATTGACAGATCATGACACAGATTAATCCAATCACAGACATCAAAAGCATCCATCCAGCCATTTGTAGCACATAAGATCGGTCATTATTTCTGATCCCTTGATCCACTAAACGAGCCATAAATAAGGGCAAAACTAATTCAAAACAAGCTTCTAAAAACTTGAAAAAAGGTCCAAGAATAATTTGCTTGCGGTATTTCTTTGCATAAGTAAGTAGACTGAACATGGGATTCCTCCTAAGTTTAAAAGTGTGCCGGCTCAATTATCTTTTCCGAGAAGTTAGTCTGCAAAACGAAAGACTACATGCTAACATCTTTTTGTTTTAGCTGAAAATAAACGGATAATGAGCGGATTATTCTTATAAAAAGATTTCTCTTCTATTGTATATCAATTTTTCTTGATAATAAAGTTGCTCGCACAAACCTATAGTTCTTTGATACAATAAATAGCAAATGCTTATTTAAAGGAGAAAATATATGAATGAATTTATTAAAATCGTTTTATTATTTTTTATCTACTCGTTTATCGGTTGGTTGTGGGAGACCGTTTATTGCTCATTAAAAGCTGGTAAGTTTGTGTATCGAGGCTTTTTATTAGGACCCTATTGTCCAATCTACGGTTTTGGTATTTTAGGCGTTCTCTATTTTTTAGAGCCACTAAAACAAAATATTGTCATTTTATATTTATTATCAACGATTTTAGTTACTATTTTGGAGTATATCACGAGTTACGGGTTAGAAAAGTTATTTCATGCTTCTTGGTGGGATTATAAAGATGTACCACTGAATATTAATGGGCGCGTCGCTTTGCCTGTTTCGTTATTTTGGGGAATCGGTTGTGTACTGATCGTACGTGTCATCCATCCCAAAGTGATGTTATTCGAACGATTTTTATCTGAAAAATTTGGTATTCTGCTACCAATTATTTTATTGCTCCTGATCGTGAGTGATTTGTTTTATACTTTAGTAAACATGCAGTCTTTTAAAAAAGTCACGGCACAAATCAGTACAGCGGTAGAAGATCGCAAACAAGAACTATCTGCTGTGTTGACTGAAAAACGGGATGAACTGTCTGCTAATCTAACCGAACTAAAACAATCTGTGTCAGAAGAATTCAATGAGCGCAAGCAGCTAAAAGCAGCTGAAAGAACTTCTTGGTTGGAAGAGTTTAAAGACACACCAACAATCAAAAAATTATTAACACATATGAGCTTCAATCAAAAACGGTGGGTACGAAATTATCCCAATTTAAAGTTGAAAAATGTGAAAAATCCTTCTGAAGTTCAACAAATCATCAATAAAAACAAAAAAAATAGTAAGTAATATGTATTGAGTATAACAGTCTGTTTTAGTGTTCCATAATTGATAGAAACCTTGATTTATATGGGTATTTATGAGACTATCAGAAATAAAATGAGGCGAATTAAAGCGAACAATGTTACAGGAAAAGGGCTGTTTTCGCTAAAACGTAACAAATTGTAACAGTATTGAAATAAAATAAGCCCTATAGATTAGTATAATAGGTGGAGTTGGATTTAGTTAGGAAAGGTGTTGGATTCAGTGAAAGTAAAAAAATTGATACCATTTTTAGCTGCTATCATGCTAGTAAATGTCGCTCTTCCAATTGGAGCCGCAGCAGAGTCATTAGACGAGCTGAAGGATAAAGAGGCGCAAGCTTCACAAACGGGAGCATCACTTAGCGAAGATATCAATACAGCTTTGAATGATGTTAATGAAAAATACGCTGAAATTGAAAAACTCAAATTAGATATTTCAAAAGCTGAAGAAACAATCAAAAACTCTGAAGCTGAAATCACAGTGACAGAACAAAGTATTGCACGCCGTAAAGAAGTCGTTGGAAATCGTATGAAAGATGTCCAGCTAAGCGGGGAACAACGTACATGGCAAGTATTATTAGATGCTGAAAGTGTATCAGATTTCTTTAATAAAGCGTATGCGATGACTATTTTACAAAATGCAGAAAAAGAAAAAATCGATCGTCTATCTGAAGATAAAGAAAAATTATCTGAGCTTCAAGAAACTGTAAAAAATAAACAAGAAGAATTACAAACCAACGAATCAAAATTACAGGATGAAGCATCAGCAATGAATGAACAAGTTGTAACCTTAAAACAGCAATTATCTGATAATCAAGAAGCGTTACAACAAATTGCCAGCCAAAAACAGACTGAAGAAAAACGAATCACTGATGAGAAAAAAGCAGCTGAAGCTCGCAAACAACAAGAGGCAGCTAAAGAAGCTCAAAGAAAAGCTGATATTGTTTCATCGTCAAGCTCAAGCAACAGTTCTTCATCAAGTAGTGAGTCAAGCGACAGTTCAAGCTCTAGTTCTAGCAGTGAAGAACAACCAGTCGTTACACCTCCATCTCAACCAGAAGAAGTACCAAGCACTGGTGGAGAGACGGGGAATGGTGAAGCAAATGGTCGTGTTCTATACATGCAATCAACAGCTTACTCATGGAGAGAAGCAGGTTCTGGCTTTATTACAGCAACAGGGATTGATCTTCGCTCACAAAGCAATGTGATTGCAGTTGACCCAAGCGTGATTCCGCTAGGTTCACTTGTTCAAGTAGAAGGCTATGGATTTGCAGTTGCTGGTGATACTGGCGGCGCAATCAAAGGCAATATCATTGACGTTCATTTCCCTACAGTTGACCAATGTTTAACATGGGGACGTAGAAATAATGTTAAAGTCACAATTCAATAAAACAATGAAGACGCTCATTGAGCGTCTTTTTTTTGTGGGTGGAACCAAAACTAAAGATTAGTTTTATTTCGCGCACTAGATACGAATAAACGGCGAGAAAAAACAGCTACTATGCTTCGATCACATCGAATTCTAAGTGCTAAAGCACTAAGTTTTGAAGGCTTCGGAAATACGCTGAAATTGTTGTAAAACACAGTGAATATAATGAACTGATGTTGCGCAATACTACTCGTTCACAAAAATTTGAAGAGCACCAAGTAGGTACCAACTATCATCAGTTCACAAGCTCACTGTGAAACTTGGCAATTTTCGTGAAGACCCTCTTATTTTTCTGATCTAAACGCTTTCGTCTCGACCTCATTTTGTAAGAAAAGCAATTTTTGTTAGAGAACTGAATGGAATCACAAGCGCTTCATTCTAATTATTAAAACAAATTAAAAAAAAAGTGAATGTAATGCATTAAAGAAAAATAAATGTTACACTTCAATAAAGAAAGTGAGGAATAACAATGATTCGTTTTGCAACAAAAGAAGACGGAGAGGCTATTGCTCCGTTAATTTTAGTTATTTTAAAAGATATGGAATTACCTTTATTGGAAATCATTCCAGAAGAAACGCTTTTGGCTGTCTTGGCTGAAGCAGTAGAAGATCCAATCTATCGTTATGGCTATAAACGAGGATTAGTGTATGAAGAAGATGGACAGGTTGCTGGAATTGCATTTGGTTATCCAAATGAAGATGAGCCAATAATTGATGAACCACTAAAAAAAGTTTTAAGTAAATACAATTTGGATGAAGAAATCAGAATATTTATCGACCCCGAAACATTGCCGAATGAATGGTATTTAGATTCGATTTCTGTCGATGAAAAATATCGTGGAACAGGAATTGGGTCTAAATTACTAGATGCTTTGCCAAAAATGGCTAAAAGAGATGGTAAAGAGATTATTGGATTAAGTGTGGATAAAGGAAATCCTAATGCTAAAAAATTGTATAGCCGTAAAGGCTTTAAAGATGTTACTGAGATGATGATCAGTGGCCATCTGTACGATCATATGCAGAAAAAAATCAGCGAATAACACTCGCTGATTTTTACTTTATATTAACAAGTTCCCCAACCAATGATTGGTTTATGATTCTGATTCTTTTTTTTATTATACAACCAATAATCTAAGACGGCAGCAACACAAATACATAACGGCGCATCTTCATCATCAGCAACTTCCAAGCTAAAGTAATTACCAGAAAAAAGAGTTGCTTTACTCATTTCCATCACTTTGCGATTGACTTGATAAATGGAATAACGATGATTCCTAATATCGCCTAAAACAGTCCAATGCATATGTTGAATATAATAAAAATCAGCATTTAAATTTAAGATTTTTCTTAGGACACCAACTTTTTCAAATCCTTTATACAAATCAAAACGTGAACCAAAGGCAAATGATGTCTGCCTGATACTAGCAACTAACTCACCACTCATCGTGTATAAAGAAAGTGCGTCTCCACGTGTTCCCCAGCGGCCAACAAGTAAGAAAATGGACTTGCCGTCTTCGTCTTTGACAAGGGTTCTTGTGACCTTACTCAATTGTTGTTCTTGAATAAAAAACTCAGACACCATATCTCACCTCTTTTCGTTATTGTTAAGCAGCTTGAACGATTATAAATCTTCCCTGATTGCTCGTAAAATCGCTTCACCTACACCATTATCTAAATTGGTAGAAGTAATATATTTGGCATGATCTTTTACTTCCAACTCGGCATTTCCCATTGCGAAACTAACGTCGGCCCATTGCAACATACTGACGTCATTAAAGTTATCACCGATCGTCATGACTTCTTTTTCGGAAATCCCACGTTCTTTTGCGACATGAGCCACTGCAATTCCTTTTTGTGCATTTTTATGATTGACTTCAATATTATTTTGAGCAGAAGAAGTAACAACTAAGTCTGCAAGTCCCCTGATTTGAGTACTTGCAGGAGCTAGTACTTTAGGTCCTTCCATGCTAAAACCAATGATTTTCAAAACTTCGATATCTTTTTGTTGAATCAAGGTACGCATATCTTCGATATAAGTAATATCCAACAATGATAAATGAGCTGCAGCCATCGCAATTGCTACTTTATAGGTCAAATGTGGCATTGTAGTGGCGATATGAGAAGCAAAATTTTCAATTCTTTTTTCTTGTTGTTCAGAGTATATCCCTTTATTAGTCGACACTTCAAAATAAATGTCATTGGCATCTAATATATCTAAGATGTCATTGGCTGTCTTTTTTTCGATTCCAGCAGTGAATAGTGAGTTACCTGCTTTATCAAAAACTTTAGCACCATTTAAAGTAATCATCGCGCATTCGATCCCAGCTTCTTCTAAAGCAGGTTTAGCCTCTGCGTATGCTCGGCCAGTGGCAACCATAAATTCGATCCCTAGACGTTCGGCTTCTCTAATAGCAGAAACATTGTCCTTTGAAATCCCCATTTTTGAATCCAGTAGTGTTCCATCCATATCTGAAGCAATCAATTTAATCATAAAATTTTCTACCCCTCGTTTATTTAACTTATCTATAGTTTACCATGTTTTTTCCATTTCAGTGCAGAAAAAATTCTCTTGTCACATCTTAAAAAATCAGATATGCTAAAAGTGTAAAAGAAAATTGTCAGAATAGAAGCTTTACTTATTAAGAGTTAAATATTGGAATCAATCTAATCAAGGAGGGCAACTAATGAAAGCAATCATTCATAATAGTTGGCAGGAAGTTTTAGAAGAAGAATTTACGAAAGAATACTATTTAAACTTACGAGAATTTTTAAAACAGGAATACAGCGTTCAAACGATTTATCCAGATATGTATAATATTTACTCAGCATTAGAACTAACGCCATATGAAGAAGTAAAAGTTGTGATATTAGGGCAAGATCCTTATCATGGACCGAATCAAGCACATGGCTTAAGCTTTTCTGTACAACCTGGGGTCAAAACACCACCTTCTTTAATGAATATCTATAAAGAACTTCAAGCAGATTTGGGGTATCCGCCTGTTTCACATGGTTTTTTAGAAAGTTGGGCGAAGCAAGGAGTCCTTTTATTAAACACTGTTTTAACTGTTCGCAATGGCCAAGCCTATTCGCACCGGGGACAGGGCTGGGAAAACCTTACAGATGCCATTATTAAAAAGTTAAATGAGCGTGATAAGCCAATCGTATTTATCTTATGGGGCAAACCAGCACAAGAAAAAATCAAGATGATCGATACAAACAAACATATTATCATCAAATCGCCGCATCCAAGTCCGCTAGCTGCTCATCGTGGTTTTTTTGGATCAAAGCCATTTTCTAAAACTAACCAAGCGTTACAACAATTAGGAGAGACTCCAATCAACTGGCAATTGCCTGATACAGTGTCATAAAACAGGACGCTCTGTTATAGTGCAGTATGGTAAGTTTGTGAAAATAATATCAGAATCAACATTTTTTACACTAATACAGCTATAAATAACTGTTATTTTCTTGGAGAATGGTGTATGATTAGATTGTATAAATAATCAGTTGGAGGGTATATCGTGGAATTATTCGATAGCTTAAAATTTAAAGTCATTCGCCGTAACATCAAAATTGTTTTCCCAGAAGCAACAGATCCTCGTATTTTAGGAGCTGCAGCTCGTTTGAAAGCAGAAGAGTTAATGGAACCTATCTTGATCGGAAAACAAGAAGCCATTGTTGAAGCAGCACATGCTCGTGGAATCAAGGCATCTAACTTTACGATTATCGATCCAGATAATTATGATGGATGGGAAGAAATGGTTACAGCGTTTGTTGAACGTCGTAATGGTAAAGTCACTGAAGAAGATGCACGCAAGATTTTGAAAGATGTCAACTATTTTGGAACAATGCTAACTTACATGGGCCTTGCTGATGGGATGGTCAGTGGTGCAATCCACTCAACTGGAGACACAGTTCGTCCAGCCCTACAAATCATCAAAACAAAACCAGGTGTTAGCCGTACAAGTGGTGCGATGATCATGGTTCGTGGCCGTGACCAAGAAAAATACATTTTCGCAGATTGTGCGATCAATGTGAATCCAACAGCGCAAGAATTGGCTGAGATTGCCGTTGATAGTGCAAAAACAGCTGAATTATTCGATATCGATCCAAAAGTTGCAATGATGAGCTTCTCAACAAAAGGTTCTGCTAAAGCACCTGAGGTTGATAAAGTTGTTGAAGCAACTAAAATTGCTAAAAGCTTAGCACCTGAACTTGAAATCGATGGAGAATTACAATTTGATGCTTCATACGTAGCCTCTGTTGCTCAATTAAAAGCACCTAATTCACCAGTAGCTGGACAAGCAACGGTCTTTGTTTTTCCAGAATTACAATCAGGAAATATTGGCTACAAGATTGCACAACGTTTAGGTAACTTTGAAGCAATTGGACCAATCTTACAAGGATTGAACAAACCAGTTTCTGATTTATCTCGTGGAGCAAATGAAGAAGATATTTACAAATTATCTATTATTACAGCTGCACAAACATTAATGAACTAATAAAAGCTATAGAGAACTAAAACAAAACGTTTAGCGTTATGTCTTAGTTCTCTAGTTTTTTTTGCAAAAATTCGGTATACTACACTACATAGAAATACGAAATGTTTAAATAGGCAGGTGAAAAAATGGATAGTAGGATCAATAATCCAAAAGAAACGGAAGCAATAGCAAAGATCATCGGTTCAGTCGCTGATCAAGGAGACACGATTATTCTTTCTGGCGATTTAGGTGCAGGGAAAACTACAATGACAAAAGGGATCGCATTAGGTCTAGGGATCGATCAGATGATCAAGAGCCCGACGTATACTATTATACGCGAGTATCAGCAAGGACGTTTGCCACTGTATCATATGGACGTCTACCGTATTGAAAATGGAGCAGACGATCTTGGTTTAGAGGAATATTTTGAAGGTGATGGCTTATGTGTTGTTGAATGGGGGAAATTATTAGGAGAATTTTTACCAGCTGACTATTTAGATATCACGATTGAAAAAGATCCAGAAGACATGGAAAAAAGAAAACTACTAATTCAAGCTTTTGGGGAAAAATCAGAACAGTTTTTAAGCCGTATTGAGCAAAAAATGGAGGAACGTACATGACAGAGGTTGAATTTACAATTCGAGAAGCAATTCCAGATGATGCTGCAGATATTCTACAAGCCTTAAGAATCGTTGGAAAAGAGACTCCCTATCTTGTAATGGATGAAAAAGGCATGGAAATGACGACAGACGAGATGAGTGAAAACTTGGCAAACTTGTATGAATCTCCCAATAACGTGTTGATGGTTGCTTTAGCAGACGGGAAAGTCATAGGAACGGCTTCTGTCAAAGCATCAGCGAAAAAGCGCATGGAACACATTGGAGAGATTGGTATCAGCATTTTAAAGGATTTTTGGGGCTTTGGTTTAGGGAGTTTAATGATGGAAGAACTAATTTCATGGGCGCAAGAAAGTGAAGTTATTCGCCGCTTGGAATTAACTGTCCAACATCGAAATCAACGTGCAGTTCATGTTTATGAAAAAATTGGTTTTACGACAGAAGCAATCATGCCTCGAGGTGCGAAAACGGATGACGGAGAATTTTTAGATGTTCATTTAATGAGTATGATGATTGATTGAGTTAAAAAGGATTGAACAAGAAAGTTTGTTCAATCCTTTTTTTGTAACACCTCGTTACTCAAATGTCACAGGTTACTTCTTCCTTTACTATGTAACCACTTTCTTCTTCTCTATATATTCTTACTTGGTAAAAGGCTATACTTAGGTCAGATAAAACACTTAAGGAGCTGAAGGAAATGTCAAAAGGAATTAAAATCGTGACTATCGGTGGAGGATCAAGTTATACACCAGAATTAGTTGAAGGCTTTATTAAGAGATATGATGAATTGCCAGTACGCGAGTTATGGCTAGTTGATATTGAAGCAGGAAAAGAAAAATTAGAAATCGTTGGTGCAATGGCTAAACGTATGGTCAAAGCAGCTGGGGTGGATTGTGAAGTTCATTTAACATTAGACCGTCGTGAAGCATTAAAAGATGCCGATTTTGTGACAACACAATTACGTGTAGGACTTTTAGATGCACGGATTTTAGATGAGCGCATCCCATTAAGCCATGGATTGATTGGTCAAGAAACAAATGGAGCTGGCGGTATTTTTAAAGCGTTGAGAACCGTTCCTGTGATTTTAGACATCGTAGAAGATATGAAAGAACTTTGTCCAAACGCTTGGTTGATCAACTTTACCAACCCAGCTGGTATGGTAACAGAAGCTGTATTACGTTATGGAAACTGGGATAAAGTTGTTGGATTGTGTAACATTCCAGTTAATGCAGTATTTGAAGAAGCAGCATTGTTAGGAGAAGACAATCGTGATTTATTCTTCCAATTTGCTGGGATCAATCATTTACACTGGCATACAATTACAGATAAAAACGGGAAAGACCGTACAGATGAACTAATTAAAGTAATGTACGGACAAGACGATGCAAAATCGATCGTAGCCAACATCAAAGACAATAATTTGATTTGGGAACAAGTTGAAAATCTACACATGGTTCCTTGTCCTTACCACAATTACTATTATTATACAGATAAAATGTTAGCAGAAGAATTAGAAGACTTCAAAAACAATGGCACACGTGCTGAAAAAGTCAAAGAAATCGAACATGAATTGTTTGAATTATATAAAGATCCAAACTTAGACTACAAACCAAAGCAATTAGCAGAACGTGGCGGTGCTCGCTATAGTGATGCGGCATGTGAAATCATCAACTCTATTCATAATGACAAACGTACAACAATGACAGTCAGCACGAGAAATAACGGTACAATCACAGATCTACCAGCTGAAAGTGCAGTAGAAGTAACCTGCACGATTACTGGCAAAGGTCCAGTTCCTTATAACTTTGGTAGCTTCAAACCACAAGAACGTGGCTTGCTACAAGTGATGAAATCAATGGAAGAATTAACGATTGAGGCAGCCGTTACAGGCGATTACGGTACATTGTTACAAGCATTTACAATGAATCCATTAATTACAAGTGGCGATGTTGCTAAAGAAGTAATGGATGAATTATTGGAAGCGCACAAGCAATATTTACCAGCCTTTTTTAAAGAAGGTAAGTAAGTAAAAAAACAAGATCACTCATTTTTATGAGTGGTCTTGTTTTTGTTTTTGGACTTCTTTTGCTAAATATTCAACTGTGTAAAGTGCAGGAACTTGCGAAGTAATATCGCTATCGCCAATTCTTTCTGTTGAAATATAATAAGGAATATTCACATCTGAAAGTGCGGCTATTGGTGATTTTTCACTATTTGTAATCGAAATGATCGAACTGTCATTTGTAATAAAATGATTCAGATAATTGATAATTGCTTCATTTTCCCCACTGACAGAAAGAGCAATCACGCACACATTTTTCGCCATACTTTTATTAAAAAAATTGACTGGATGATTGATCGGATCTTCAATATGAAAAGCCATACTAAAAATAGAAGAGAAATACAATGCACCATATTCAGCAATAATATTGGATGAGCCTGTTCCGATAAACAAGACAAGATCTTTTTCAGATAGTAATTTTGCTGCGGCCTGAATCCGTTCTTGATAAAACGCTTCAGTAGATCGCTGGATAAAATTAGTAAAAGAAGTTTCATCTACGGCGTGCGTCGTGACAGGTTCAGCTAAGGATTTTCGATATAAATTCAATTTGATTTTAAATTCAGAGAACCCTTCGCAACCAAATTTTCGGCAAAAGCGTAAAATACTGGCGGTGCTGCTATGGGTTTCTTTCGCTAATTCACGAATACGCATATAAACAACTTCATCAATATGAGAGGCAATATATTTATAAATTTCTAAGTCGATAGGACTCAAATCTGGACTGTGATCTAAGAATAACAAGATATCCACTACTTTCTTCTTAACTATTATTTAATTAAATCAATACTATAAACAAAATGACGAACAGGCAGACCAGAATAATCTTTATCAAATTGTTTGATGATGGTCATACCATTTTTTTCTGCAACTTTTCGAGAAGAGAGATTCGTCTCTCGAATGATTGAACAGATTTTTTCAGCTTTTAATTCATCTTTGGCATAAGCGATACATAGTTGGCTGGCGGAACTTGCATAGCCTTGATTCCAGTATCGCTTGTTCACTAAATAGCCGATTTCTAAGAGGGATTCATCTTCGACATCAGAATAGACAATCCCACATTGACCGATAAAGTCTTTACTTTTTTGATCGATGATAGCCCATAGACCAAATCCGTGTTCTTGATAGCTTTTCAAATTCCAGCTCAACCAATTGTTTACTTTTTCTTCTGTAAAAGCTGCTTCATAGGCATACATCGTTTCTTCATCTTGGAGAATCAAACATAGATCCTCAAAATCTTTGGATGTGAATTCTCTTAAATAGAGTTGGTCATTTTCGATTATTCTATTCTGCATCACTTGTCTCCTTTAATCCAATCTTACACTCATGATATATAAAGGGCCATATTCTCCATCAACGATTCTGTTTAGCCGTTGATACCCAGTTTTTTCATATAGACTTTGCGCTGCTATATTTTGTTTATTTACTGCAAGAATAATTTCATTCGCATTTGGAAAATGTAGATGAACAAATTCCGGTAATAACTGGAGCGCTTTTTTCGCATAGCCTTGTCCTTGGTATCTTTGATCCGTGGAGAAGGTTCTAAGTAAAAGTGCTTGCTCATTGCTTGTATATAAGGCAACATCCTTCTTTTCATCTAAGACAAAAAAATTCGTCAAGCGATCATTAGCGATTCCTATTATCGGATGGATAAACGGATTTTTCAAAGAAATCTTGATAGGCATTTCTGGCGTTCCTGTATAGCGCAATTGTTCGTCATTTAATTGGTATTGCTGGATCATCTTTGAAAAATCGTTGGTATATTTTTGTAAGAACATGATTCAGCACATCCTTTTTTGTCGTTTCCATTATTTTACCATAGTAACAGCTTTTATCAGAAAAAAAGAAGGTTTAAAACTCTAAATAGTGAAAGAAATGTAACAGTATCTTGGGATAATTTTGACAGACTCCTGGGAGTTTGAACTCACTATTTCTTTGTATACTAGGTTCATCAAGTAATAACTGCTGTAAATATTTGATTCACAGAGTCGCCCGTGACTTTAAATGAGAGGAGATGTCAAAGTGAAAGTAGAGGATGTTGCTTTGCAAAATAAGATGTGCGTAACTTTTGAGCAGCAAGATAAGGCAATCAAACAACAGTTAAAAATTATCGAAAAACTGCAACGAAGAGTAAAGGCAGAACAACGACGGAAAAATCAATTGGCATCTCAATTAAAAAAAATAACACAGCAGTAAAACACAAGGAGGAAATGAACAGATGACAGCATTAAGTGGAGTAGATGTAGTGTGGCGTTTTCGTTTAGCCGAAGATGAAGGAAATGAAAGTGCGTGGGGCTTAGCATACAGCACAGAGAATGGTTATTCAAAATCAAAAGAAAGTGAATCCACTGTTACGAAAGATGGCAGCGTGGTCACACCAGGAGCGACTGAAACAACAGTGACGGCAACAACATTGTATAAAATCGGTTCAACTCAAATCGACAAATTGGAAACGGCAATGGATGAAAACAAGCGTGTTCAGATTTGGCGTATTAATACCAAGGAAATTGGTACTGGCAATGATGAAGGCAAGTTTAAAGCAAAATATTTTGAAGGCTATTTTACTTCATTTGAAGAAACTGATTCAGCAGAAAATAAAGTTGAATACTCTTTGGAGTGGGCAATCGAGGGCGCAGGTAAGAATGGTTTTGCGGCATTAGAGCTAGATACATCAGAAGGTGGCGATTATGAATTTAAAGACACTGTAAAAGTGGAACAGAAAGCATAATCGCAATATTTTATAACTATTATGAAAGAGGTTAATTTCTAGCCTCTTTCACATTTTATAGAGTGAGACAATTATTGTAGTTTTTAAATTTTATTGAGCTTCCCAGGCTAGCTCTTCGGAAAAAAGATAAAAATAGAGTGAGATAAAAAGCGTCTCAATCAATTTTTCTTATTATTAAGTCAGAGCTGAACGAGCCTGTTCAGCAATTAAAACTATCTAGCTGCACAAATCAATCCTTAGGAAAATAGATAAATCGTCATTGAAACATAGGAACGTTTCAATGCCAATTTTCTAATTTTCTACAGGCTTAACCGATTTGTTCTGCTTTTAAAATTAGGAGGAAAAGATATGGAATTAGCAATGGACGAAAAAGTTTTTGGCTGTAAATTTGGCTATGGTTTTTTAAAAGAAATCAATAAACGTTATTCAGTAGAACGTGGTGGGATGCAGTTGAAATTAGGTGTAGGAGCAATTGTTTCAAATCTGCTTTTATCTGATGTAGATACTCTTTTTGAAGTTTTATTGATTGCAAATATGACAGAGAAACCTCGGATGACGGTTAAATTTTTAGAAGATTACGTTGAACAAAATGGTACAAAAAATCTGTTTGAAGAAGTGATCGATGAGCTAAAAAAGTCGGAATATACCGGGATGATGACCAGCAAGATGTTGGAAGAAGCACAAGCGTAACCACCGTAGATTTTGATGAAGTATACGAGCAAGTTCGATTAAACTGTTTACGTTTCTTGAAAATCGAGGATTTTAATGAAATAGATCGTTTGACGATTCCGAATTACGAACTACGTATGAAGGCCTATCAATTAAAACAGTTGGATCGACAATATGAGATTCATCTACAAGCTTGGGCAACTGTTATGGCGGGACAAACACGAAAAGGCAAACCTGTTTTTAGAACCTTTGATAAATTCTTCGATTATCGTAAAGCAGAAGAGAGATTATTAGGCAGACAAAAACATACTTCTCCTGATAAAGAAAAACTTCAAAATTGGATCGCCAATTTTAATTCATAGGAAAGGAGGAGGAAGATGGAACATAAACAAAATGTGACGACAGTTTTATCAGCAGTAGACAATAATTTTTTTAAAACATTAGCTAGCGCTGATGATGCACTTAACAACACTAAAGGAACATCAAATCGTTTATACGAATCTTTTACTAAATTAGCATCATATAATATCTCACCTCAGAGTTTCGAGATTTTCAAGCAAAGTGCACAAGATGCTTCAACTATGGTGGATAACCTTGGGGAAAAACTCAAAAAAAGATTTACTCCAGTTATTGAAAAGCCAAATTTGACAGGGATGATAGAGACTGTCGATAAAACAATTGCTGATATCAACAGCAAGCTGAAACAATTTCACATGCCTAGCTTGGGAAAAATGATGAGTGGAGACGACTCGGTTTTTGGGAATATTAACGGCAATATAGATAAAGTAACACAATCGTTTAGCGGAATGACTCAAAGTTTTGGTGATAAGCAGAAACAAATGATTTCAGGTATGTCAAACTGGAAACAAAATCTTACTGGATTTACAGAAAATACTAAATATCAAATGAAGTTATTTACGATGGCTATGCGGACAGAAGGTTCTCCCATCGATAAATTAGGTACCGCGTTTGATGCAGTTTCTACAAAAGTTTCAACAGGTTTTTCAAAAATGTATCAAAGCTCTGGAATGATGGGTTCAGCATTTAGGCAAGTTGGTGAAGGCTTCAATGGTGTAAAAGATTATATGAGTGGTCTACCTGAAAGTGCAAGATACCAAATGAAGCTCTTAGGGATGCACATAAGAAGTGAGCATCCAGCTTTGGCTGAATTAGGAGCCAAGTTTTCAGATATGTCTTCTCAAGTTGGTGGAACGATTTCTAATGTTACTTCTAAATTTGGTGCTTTGGGAGGGAAATTCACCGATACAATTACAAATTCCAAATTGTTAAAATCAACATTTAGCGGAATAGGAACAACCTTACAAGGGTCTGCTAATGTAGGAACAACAGCTATGACTTCTATGGTTCAGGGATTATCATCTGTTTTTGGATTTGCTTTAAAAGCCTTAGGACCAGCGGCTATTTTAGGTGTTGCTTTAGCTGGTTTTGGATTGCTAGACAGCCAGTTTGATGGTCAAATCGGCAAGATGATAGAAACAGCAACCACAAAAGGCCCAGCTATTATTGCAGGGTTTGTACAAGGAATTATAGAAAAGCTTCCAGAGTTGATGGAGACAGGTACGCAATTAATAGCCGGCTTGGCAGAAGCTATCGCTGTAAATCTACCTGTAATCATGCAAAGTGCAGTTGATCTGATTGGCGCACTAGTTCAAGGTGTAATTGAAAGCTTACCTACCTTGATTCCAGCAGCACTGATGTTGATTGAATCATTAGCCACTAGTTTATTATCGGCAGCACCACAACTATTATTGACGGGATTAGATTTGTTGATTGCTTTAGTCGATGGGATTTTAGCGAATAAGGATCAGATTGTTACTACTGTAACAACTATTATTGAAGCATTCACCACAAATATCACGAATAAATTACCAGAAATTATTAAAAAAGGTGTTGAGGTTTTAACAAAACTTGCAGAAGGGATCGCCTCTGTATTACCCACTTTGATACCAGTCGCTATAGAAGCAATTGCAACTTTAGTAGGAACACTATTAGAGCAGTTACCAACATTAATTGATGCAGCAATAAAAATTGTTGCAACGTTGTGCAAAGGATTATGGGATAATCTACCAGAAATTTTATCAGCAGCTGGTAAGTTGTTGGGGACTTTTGTTGAAGGGATTATTGGACTTTTACCAGATATTGCTAGTGCAGGATTGAGAATGGGTAACGAAATAATCAAAGAACTTACAGGAGTAGATTTATTTGAAATTGGTGGCAATATAATTCAAGGCTTGATCGACGGTATCGGAGGGATGGCTAAAGCAGCATTAGATGCAGTTATGAACATTGGTAAAAGTATTGGAGATGCATTTAAAGGTCTTTTCAAAATCCATTCACCATCTCGTTGGATGCGAGACGAAATCGGCGCAATGTTACCAGCAGGTCTAGCTATTGGTATTGAACGAAATGCTCATGTAGTTGACCAACCAATGGATAAATTAGCTTCTCAAATCATGCTGCCAAGCTTAGATAGCCTAGATCAACAGTTAGAAACGATTCAAGATGTATCTGTCCAATCCAGCAGCAAACAAATGATGATCCAAACTAAACAACCTGCAACCTTCAATATCAAACTCGGCAATCAACAATTCAAAGCCTTTGTTTCTGATATTTCAGAAGCAATGGGACAAGATTCTGCTATTAACTTAGCATTTTAGAAGGAGGGAAAACATGTATTATTTTGAAGACACAACTAAAAAAGTCCATAAAGATGATTTGATCCTTCCTTCTTCAGCCATGATGTATGATGGTGTTTATCTCGAAAAAATGATCGATGGTTATCGTACTTTAGCGGTAACAGGTAGAGAAATGCTGTCACTTACGGTAGAAACGCAAGAAACCCAAGTTGGAAGTATTAAATTAAATCAAAAATTACCCGCTCGAACAATTAAAGTGACCTATCAGTTGATTGGAAAAGATGCTAAAGAGGTTCAAAAAAAATACCATCAATTGATGCAATTGCTTTATAAAGAGTCGGCTGTTGAAATTCGCTTTAAAGATGAATTAGATTATCATTATCACGGACAATATATGACAACAGATGAAGTTCGTGGAGATACTAATAGTATCATTGCAAGCTTTGAAATTCTTTGTACCGATCCCAAGAAATATTCGGTGTTACTGAAAACGGACGGACCCATTACAACCTATTTACCCTATCAAACGATACCAGAAAAAATCAAAGTGACGATTGTCGCTTTTGGTCCTTTAAAGATTACAAACGGCGACCAAACAATTAAAATCACTAGCTACAATTTAAGCGCAGGCGATCAAGTTGTGTTTGATTTTTTAAAAGGCAAAGTTTTTGTAAATGAATTGGATCAAACTTTTTTACTCGATTTAGAAAGCGATTTTGAAAATTTTAGTATTAAAGAAGGTCAAACTGTTCAGTGTAATAATGGCAAAATGACCATCTCTTATCGGGAGGTACAGCTATGAATAAAAGCGTTTATTTTTTTGATGAGCGGCAACATTTACTCCGAATCGTTAAAGAAAATGAGCTGATAGAAGTCATCCAGGAAAAAGAAATTACATCGAGTAAAAACGAATTGATGAATGATACGCTAAATGTATCTACCGTATATGACGAAGAGCTGAAACAAGCGGTCTACATGGCTGTGAAAGAAGTAGCAACTTCATATAGTTTATATAGAATTATTTTAGATAGTGAAGAGGAAAATCTTTTATCCTTTGTAGGTATTAGTTTTGCACCTGACGAGTTAGATTCTTATGTTGTCAAAAATGTTCAAGTGAAAAATGGCTCAATTAAAAATACGATTCAAAAACTGTTGGCAGAAACAGAATGGCGTTTGGGTAAAATCGATTCAAATTTGCCTTCATTAACAGAAGATTTTAGCTTCCTATCTGTGCGTGATGCATTAAAAAATATTCAAGCACAAGGGTGCGAAATTCTGTTCAAATATAAAATCGATGGTATCGGTATTACGGATAAGTGGCTGGAAGTCTATCGTGAAATTGGGGAACAAAGCAAACAACGTTTTACCTATGGGGAAAAAGCGTTAAGCATTGTAAAAGAACAAGACCGTAATCAGGTTTACACAAGTTTAATCGGTCGCGGACGTGGCGAAGATGTGGGCGATGGTAAAGGCAAACGAATCGAATTTACTAATGTAGAGTGGAAAAAAGCCAATGGCAAGCCTTTGAATAAACCCAAAGGACAAAATTGGCTGGAATTTCCCGAGATGACCAAACAATATGGTATCCCGCTAAAAAATGGTGGGATGCGAAGACGGGAAAAAGTCATTACATTTGATGAAGAAGAAAGTCCAGAAAAATTGCTACAAAAAACATATGATTCGCTTGTTGAATATTCTCGTCCGCTCGTTCAATTTAAAACTGAGATTTTAGGTGGAGACACGATTGGTAATACCGTAACGATTCATCGTCATGATCGAAACTATCATTACCAAACTCGAATCTTCAAGGTGAAAATTGATCGTTTAACAGGGAAAGTCGAAGCAGGTTTAGGAGATAATATTAAGAAGAGCATTTCAAAAGTTACTTCGGATCTCAAAGGAAATGTAGATTCATTGGAAGAGAAAAAGATGACTTTTTATGATTCTGAAGAAATTTCCAAATGGCAAGATGATATTATTCGTGGTGCCAAAGGCGGTTCTATAAAATTAATGAATGGAATTGAAACAGGAAAATCCAATAACCGTGAACCTTATCAACAAGTCTTTATGGATGGAAATTCGTTAGAGAATAGTAAACATTTTTTAATCATGAACTCTGATGGCATAGGCTTTGTTAAAGATAAATTTACAAATACGCCTAAAACAGCTTGGACGATTGATGGAAAGTTTAATGCTGACTTTATTCAAGCTGGCACCTTAGAAGGCGTTACTGTTCAAACAAAGAAAGATAATGATTTTCAAATCAAATTACAGTCAAATGGAACCATTGCTTTTAGAAATCAAAAAAAGAATGAAGAAGAAGGCTGGATCGGTGCTGTAATAGATGGGAAAACGAAAGAACCAGTGGGTGTTGCCATTTGTCAAATTCCGGGATATAAGTTTTCAATTGGTTCAGCGGTTTCTAAAGAAGAAAGAGCACCGAGTGCGGTGTTTGAAATCCCTAAAGAATCAAACGCAAATAAGAAAATATGGCGATTACACGGTCAAGGAGAAATTAATGGTGACTTAAATATTACTGGCAATCTAAACATTAAAGGGAAATTGTTCCTAAACGGCAAAGAAATCACCAGTAATGGGAATGGCAGTGGTGGTAACGGAAGTACTGGTGGTGCATATCCGCCTGAGGTAAACACTCAAACAGATAAATTTGCTTGGGATTTGTGGAGCTTTCTAATCGCTAATGGTTATAGCCAAGCAGCTGCCGCTGGTATTTTAGGAAATGTTCAACAAGAAACTGGTGGAACGATGGACCCAAATACAGACCAAATTGGTGGACCAGCCTATGGTTTGGTGCAATGGGATGGCTCAAGTTATCCGCTAATTGGCAGCCCAACTTGGGATGGGCGCGAGTACGTTAAACGTTTGATTGGAGCGGCGGGTATCACAAATGATTATCAATCAACATTAGCGCAAGCTAAATTAATTGATTGGTGTATGTACAACGGACAGTGGATCGGTGCGGTTAATCCAACAAGTGTTAGCAGTTTTAAGGTGATTTCAGATCCAGCCAAAGCTGCTTATGCTTTTGAAATGAATTTTGAACGCCCTAAAAATGCACACCCAGAAAGACAGGGCTATGCACAAGAATGGTATAACAAATTTAAAGAATTAAAACCGTCAAATGGAGCAGGAAAAGCAGGACTGGATCATTTAGAATCCTTAGTTGGTCGTTATTGGGGGAATGGTCAATGTTATGCTGTACCAGCAGAATATTCAGGTTTTTTAGGAGGCTGTGGTTTGGGCGCTCAAACGAACTATCCTTTAAGTCATGTGATTGGAAATACAGAAGCGGCAGCTGATATTGGTAGCTCGTATGATTGGGCTGCGCTTGGCTGGAAAGTTATCTATCAACCTGAGTATAAAGACTTGATGACAGGTGCCATAATCAACTGGAAACGTGGCGGAAATATTGGTGGCTTCAACGTCGACTATACGTATGGACATACAGGCGTCATCAGAGGAGTAACTGCTGGCGGATTTCAGACGTATGAACAAAATATCGGAAAAGGTCAAATTATCGAAAGATACGACCGCGTATGGGTCGGGTCAAGCGAAATCAGTTCGATCGTAATCCCACCCAAATAAGCAATTTTTAGAAAGGAGTGAGCAAATGTCAATTATATATCCAATTTTTTTATCAATCACACAACCAAACGATAACATTCCATCAATCATGATTCGTCAATTCGATGAAGGAACGCAAGTTTTGGATGTGACCGTAACAGAGCACGGAAAACCAAAAGACATTTCAAATTTAACCCCATTTTTTTGCGTCAAACAAGGACATCATGCAGGTCTTGGTTTATCTGAGCAAAAAGTCACGAAAATCATTGATGCAAAAAAAGGTAAATTACAATACACATTAACTAATTACGATATGCAAAATGTCGGAGAAAATATAGCTTATTTCAGCTTTAGAGAACTTCAAAAAGATCTAAGTTGGCGACAACAATTTTCCACTCGAGATTTTGCTTACCAGGTTAAAGAAAGTATTTACGATGAAGGAATCAAAGATAGTAACTATATTTGGACGTTTGAAGAAATTTTACGCTATTTCACAGAATGGGTGAAAACCTGCCAAGAGATTTATGATGACTGGTATCTAGTCGCACAAGAAGAGCTACAGCGCATCATTGCGGAGTTTCAGACATGGATCACAACCAGTCAACAGCGCTATGATCAATGGACGGAAGTTCAACGAGCTACATTTGATCAATGGTTTGCTACAATCAAAGGGATTTTAGACGAAAATGTTGCAGGAAATCTTTTGAATCTGATTGAGGAGCTAAAACAAGCACATTTTACGTTGAAAAGTGGAGAGACAGGTGTTCTTAGAACGATTCGCGATGATAAGTTTAGCTTGAATCATACTGTAACTAAAGTCAGAACCGTTACTCATAAAAAAGAAGTATCGGCTTTGGTTATAGCTGAGATCGACAGTCAAAAGCAAAATACCTTCTTTATTCGAAAGGTGGGATCAGTATAATGGCTCATGAAGTAGAGATCAAAAAAGTGATGGAAACAGATGAAGCGGGCGTACAACGTCAAGTATTTCCCGAGACGCATGTTAGTGCAATCCTCGGTTTAGATAAAATCGAAACAGTAGGAGCCGGCGTAACGTCGATCAACGGAAAAACGGGCGATATTACATTAACGGCCAAGGACTTAGGGGTTCAAGGCACAAATATCACAATAGATAAGGTGGGAACAGTATGACAGATATCGTTGAATTAAAAAGTGATGGAGCTGTTGTTTATCCTAAAACACACGTCAGTGCAGTTGAAGGGATCACAACAATCAAAGGTGAAAAAGGAGATGCAGGTCCTGCAGGGCCACAAGGTGCAGTTGGAGCAACAGGAGCGGTTGGTCCACAAGGTTTAAAAGGTGCTACTGGAGCTACAGGTCCTCAAGGTCCAGCTGGAACAAACGCAACAACAACAGCTGCAGCAACACAAACAGTCAATGGACTAATGAGTGCCGCGGATAAGAAAAAATTAGATACATTACCAACAATAACATTTAGTAAGGTGGGAGCAGTATAATGGCAGATATTGTACAATTAGAAGAAAAAGGAAATTTACTTTACCCGAAGACGCATACAAGTGCGATTGATGGTTTTGATGAGACAGTGGTGAAAAAGACTGGGAATGAAGATATTGCTGGGGTTAAGAATTTTAAAGATGGTATACAAGTGAATAACCGTGAGATAGTTAATAAAACTTATTTTAAAGAAATTACTAATGCTGATAGAACAGGTAATGCAGCTTCGTTTGGTAATTTATACGGTAATATTTATAGAGTAGGCAATTTAGTCAAATTACAACTAAGAATTAATTTGATAAGCAATAACAATGATGGGCAAATGATTTACAAACTACCTAAAGGATACAAAATGATAGATCAACATGCAGAAAATTTTTATATTACGCCATGTAGTTGTATAATGTGGAATACAGTTAGCCGTTCTAAACTTTGGGGATTTGTCGAATGGAATAAAGGTGATAGCGGTTTAAGATTTTTTACTGGAGATGTAAATACCGGAAATTCTTACGTTGAAGCAACTTGGATTACAAATGATCCGTACCCGATTGATGATAAGTTTGTATAAATGAGGCGACCCAACTATTAGATGAAATCTAATAGTTGGGTCATTTTATTAGTAAATAATGGTGTTTCTTAGAATATTTTTTATAAAAATTTTTCTTGACCACTTCACAATATCTGTCGTAATATAGTTAGGAACCGAACTATTAAACAAGGAGGTAAATCATGGACAGAAAAATCGGTCTAAAAATCAGAATACTAGCCAACGAACTTAACCGAAAAGCAGCAGAAATTTTAAAAGAAGACGATGGCGAAGCCTCCTCAAGCATCCAAATGCGCATCCTCAACTTTATCCATCGACGCAATAGCCAACAAGTACCAGTCTATCAAAAAGACATAGAACAAGAATTTGATATTCGTCGATCCACTGCGACAGGTGTTCTACAAACAATGGAAAAACGCCTATTTATCCAACGAAGCAGTTGCAAAGAAGACAACCGCTACAAAACGATCATCTTAACTGAATTAGGGCAACAAAAAGTCAAAGAAAACATCGTGAAGCTACATAAATTCGATGAGTTACTCGTCCAAGGAATACCAGAAGAAGAATTAGTAATTTTTTTTAAATTATTGGACAAACTGTCTGAAAATAGCAAAAAAATAAATAAGGAAGGTGAACGGATTACATGATAAAAAAACTGATCGCCAATATCGGTGTCTATAAAAAAGAAAGTATCATTACGCCGCTTTATGTAACTGGAGAAGTAATTTTAGATATCATTATCCCATTGGTTATGGCAATGATGATCGATAACGGCATCGAAAAAGGCGATACCAAAGCCATTTTGATGTATGGAGCAATTCTATTTGTTTGTGCCATCATTGCGTTATTTTTTGGTGCGATGTCAGGTCGCTATGCCGCCGTTGCTTCAGCTGGATTTGCGAAAAATTTACGAGATCAATTATTTGTTCGCATCCAAGGGTTTTCTTTTTCAAACATTGATCGTTTTTCAACGTCTAGCTTGATCACACGAATGACAACGGATGTGACCAATGTTCAAAATGCGTATCAAATGATTATTCGACTTTTAGTCCGTAGTCCATTGATCATGATTTTTTCATTAGCGATGGCTTATAGTATCAACAAGGATCTGTCCTTGATTTATTTAGGTGTTGTACCGTTTTTGATGATCGGTTTAGCGCTAGTTATTTATTTTGCTCATCCTAATTTCAATAAAGTTTTTCGTATTTACGATAAATTAAATAACGTCGTTCAAGAAAATTTACAAGGAATTCGAGTCGTTAAATCTTATGTAAGAGAAGAACATGAAGACGAGAAATTTAGAACTGTTTCTAAAGATATTTACAAAACTTTCTCAAAAGCTCAAAGTATTGTTGCGTTTAATAACCCTATTTTACAATTTGCAGTTTATACATGCATGTTGTTGATTTCTTGGTTAGGAGCGAAATTTGTCGTAGGCAGTACATTGACTACTGGGGAATTAGTCAGCATGTTTACCTATACCATGCAGATTTTGATGAGCTTAAACATGCTATCAATGGTTTTTGTGATTGTACTTATTGCACGAACTTCAGCTGAGCGAATCACAGAAGTTTTATCGGAAGAAAGTGATTTGAAGAACAATGCCGATCCACTTTATGAAATTTCAGATGGCTCTGTTCGTTTTAACGATGTTTGTTTTAGCTATGCCAATGATCTTGAAAAACTAGCCTTGATGCATGCGAATATGGAAATCAAATCGGGTGAAGTGATCGGAATCGTTGGTGGAACGGGGAGTTCTAAATCAACTTTGGTTCAGCTGATCCCAAGACTATATGATGTCACACAAGGCTCTGTAGAAGTCGGTGGACATGATGTACGGGAGTATGACCTAAAATCATTACGAGATCAAGTTAGTATGGTTTTACAAAATAACGTTTTGTTTACAGGAACCATTAAAGAAAATTTACGTTGGGGAAATGAAGAGGCTACAGATGAAGACTTGATCAGAGTCTGTAAAATTGCTCAGGCGGATAGTTTTATTGAAGAATTTCCTGACAAATATGATACGATGCTTTCCCAAGGTGGAAACAATGTATCTGGTGGACAAAAACAACGGCTATGTATTGCTCGTGCATTATTGAAAAAACCAAAAATTTTGATTTTAGATGATTCGACAAGTGCGGTGGATACCAAAACAGATCGTTTGATTCGGGAAGGAATGCGCCAAGAAATTCCAGGAACGACAACCTTTATCATCGGACAACGTGTTTCTTCTGTTCAAGATTCTGATCGTATTATTGTGATGGATAAAGGCTTGATCGATGCCATCGGAACCCATGACGAATTACTTGCTACGAATCAAATATATCAAGAAGTCTATGAGTCTCAGGAGAAAGGATTTGGTGAAGAGAATGCGTGATGAACAAACAAAAGGGATTCGCAAAAGTCAAGATCCTTTGAAAACGCTAAAGCGACTGTTTTCATATATGGTTAAAAAATATAAGTTTCGTCTAGTATTGGTAATGATTCTCATTTTGCTAAGTACCTTCGCCAATGTTCGAGGCTCTTTATTCTTACAAGTTGTGATTGATGACTATATCACACCATTACTTGGACAAAGCAATCCTAATTTTTCTGGATTATTGAAGGCAATTACGACGATGGCGCTGATTTACGGCGTTGGGATCATTTCAAATTTAGGCTTTAATCTTATTATGGTTCGTATTAGTGAAGGAACACAAAAAACGATTCGAGATGAAATGTTTACCCATCTAGAAACATTACCGATTCGTTATTTTGATTCAAATTCTGATGGGGATATTATGAGTCACTTTACCAATGATACGGATACCTTGAGGCAGATGATTTCTCAAAGTATTCCTAATCTGATTGCCGCTGTAGTCAGCTTTATCAGTGTGTTTATTGCCATGTTTACCATCAGTGTGCCATTGACTTTAGTGGTGATCGTCTCTGTTTCTATAATGATCGTGACGATTCGAATGATCGCTGGGCGCAGTAGTCGTTATTTTGGCAAACAGCAACGGGATTTAGGAAGTGTAAATGGGTTTATTGAAGAAATCATGCATGGACAAAAAGTAGTGAAAATTTTTAATCACGAACCGCAAACAATCAAACAATTTAAAGTCATCAATGAGGAATTACGTCAGAGTGCTACTCAAGCGAATAAATATGCGAATAGTTTAATGCCGATCATGATGAATTTACTAAATATTCAATATGTACTTTTAGCGGTAGTCGGCGGCATTTTTTCTGTATATGGCGTTTCTGGTCTGACCATTGGGATGATCGCTTCTTTTCTTCAATTGAGTCGTTCATTAAATATGCCAATCAGCCAAGTCTCTCAACAAATCAATTTTGTGATCATGGCGTTAGCAGGAGCTGACCGTATCTTTGATTTGATTGATGAAGAACCGGAAGTAGATGATGGTTATGTGACGTTGGTCAATGTAAATCGTGAGTCAGGTACTCTTGTTGAAAGTGAAGCTAGAACGGGATTGTGGGCGTGGAAGCACCCTCATAACGATGGCACCGTTACGTATACTGAATTAACTGGAGATGTACGCTTTGAAGATGTCTCATTTGGCTATACAGATAAGCAACGGGTATTAAAAGATATCAATCTATATGCCGAACCAGGTCAAAAAGTAGCTTTTGTAGGTGCAACTGGAGCCGGTAAAACAACGATCACGAACTTGATCAATCGGTTTTATGATATTCAAGAAGGTAAAATTCGCTATGATGGAATCAATGTGAAAAAAATCAAGAAAAGTTCTTTACGAAGATCATTAGGGATTGTCTTACAGGATACTCATTTATTTACTGGCACGATTCGTGAGAACATTCGTTATGGAAAATTGAATGCATCGGATGATGATGTCATCAAAGCGGCTAAGTTAGCGAACGCTGAGGATTTTATCAATAATTTACCTAATAAATATGATACTGTAATCACAGGGGACGGTGACGGATTATCACAAGGACAACGCCAATTGTTGTCAATTGCGCGTGCTGCGATTGCTGATCCGCCAGTAATGATTTTGGATGAAGCAACTTCTAGTATCGATACAAGAACAGAAAAACATGTGCAAGCTGGTATGGATCGGTTGATGAAAGGCAGAACGGTATTCGTTATCGCCCATCGATTATCGACGATTCAAAATTCAGATGCGATCATGGTAATGGATCATGGACGTATCATTGAACGAGGCAGTCATGAAGATTTGCTTGAAGAAAAAGGGATTTATCATCAACTCTATACAGGCAAAGTTGAGCTTTCATAACAGCAATAAAAAACACCAACCATAAAATGGTTGGTGTTTTTTGATATGAACGTTTAAATAATACGCCAAGAGAGATTCGAACTCCCGACCGCTCGCTTAGAAGGCGAGTGCTCTATCCAGCTGAGCTATTGGCGCAAAATGTTAAGGCAACAGAATTTATTATAATGAAGATACATAACAAAGTCAATCATAAATTAGAAATAACAACAAAAAAATTTAAAAAGAAGTTTGTAGGAGAGAAAAGGCAAGTTTTCGTTGACTCAGTATTCTTATTTTGATACAATATTAATGTTGTAATTGTGGACTCCACAGCTACAACCGCACAGAACAAGTTTTTAAGCATGACACTAGTCATCACTTGGGATGGCGAGTCTAAGTCTAGAAGAAGGAGGTGCTGTATAGCATGTACGCAATTATCAAAACTGGTGGTAAACAAGTAAAAGTTGAGGTAGGTCAAGCAATTTACGTTGAAAAATTAGACGTAGAAGCTGGCGAAAAAGTTGTTTTTGACGAAGTTATCTTAGTGGGTGGCGAATCTACAAAAGTAGGAGCTCCAACTGTAGCAGGTGCAACTGTCGAAGGAACTGTAGAAAAACACGGCAAACAAAAGAAAGTCGTGACTTTCAAATACAAACCTAAAAAACACACTCACCGCAAACAAGGTCACCGTCAACCATATACAAAAGTTGTAATCAACGCAATCAACGCATAATTCTTTTAAGTTGCATAGGAAAGAAGGCCTATCAATGATTAAAAGTTCTTTTAAACGAAATGGCGCAGGCCAAATCGTTTCATTTGAAGTCTCGGGGCATGCTGAATCAGGTCCATATGGCAGTGATATCGTTTGTGCAGCAGTGTCTGCTTTAACGATCAGTACCGTCAATGGTATCGATGCTTTAGCTGGATTTGAACCGATTGTTGAAACCAACGAAGATGAAGGTGGTTACCTTTATGTTGAAGTGATTTCAAATGCTAATCAGGAACAAACTAACATTGCCCAAATTCTCTTGGAAAACCTTTTATTAGGTCTACAAGCAGTCGAGCAAGAAAATCTTGATTTTATTCAAGTCAAAACCATAAATGAAAAATAGGAGGTGCAGACTATGTTATTAAACATGAATTTACAATTATTCGCCCACAAAAAAGGTGGAGGTTCTACTTCCAACGGACGTGATTCAGAATCTAAACGCTTAGGTGCTAAAAGCGCTGACGGACAAACAGTAACTGGTGGATCAATTTTATACCGTCAACGCGGAACTAAAATTTACCCAGGTGCTAACGTAGGTATTGGCGGAGATGACACTTTATTTGCTAAAGTAGACGGTGTAGTACGTTTCGAACGTAAAGGCCGTGACAAAAAACAAGTGTCTGTTTACCCAGTAGCTCAATAATAATTGAACTAATCGGCTCTATCCCTTGTATGGCAAAGGGTAGGGCTTTTTTTGCTCTTTGTCAACTAATGTTGGTAAAGAAAATCCAAAGAATTAAATCGATTAGTATGATTCCTAGAGGAACTTTCCTCTAGGTTTTTTATTTTGTTGAAAAAGAATCGTACCAAAACATAAAGAAATTCTCAACTTGAAATTGTAAAAGCTACGAAAGCCGTATGGATTTCTTTTCAACACTTTAATATGATTATTTAAACATTCTAATGGTCCATTAGAATAAGGCAATTCTAGCGCATTTTTAATTTCATTTTGGTACTTCTTAAAAGTACCAATAGTCATTTGATAGTAGGAAGGAAGACGGCGGAAATCTTCGTCTAATAGTGTATGAAACCGATCAAAATCTCTTGTCTGTACGGCATAAAGAATGTCCTGTGGCCACTTTTCAATTCGTCATCATACGCAAGTAATCGATCAACGACTTCTGTTTCAGTTAAAAAAGATAAAGATACTTTTTCAGTCAGTAAAGAAGTAATTTTATATCTGACATGATTCGCAATCGAATGTCTTGAACGGACAAATTAACTTTGTGTGGTCCAATGGGTTTGACAGTTTTTACAGGTATAGCACTGCTTTTTTAGACGCATAATCATTGGCATATGATTGTATTGTTCAAAACGTATAATGGTTTCTTTCTTGCCATTTTTAACCACAATCGATTTCCCATTCCCATCTACCACTGAATAACCACATTTCTACAGGCATATGGAGCAGGTGAGAGAACAGCATTGACGATCAATGTCTTTGTATTCTGAAAAGTCTCGTAAGTGACCTCATTAATCATCAAATCTTTATCTGTCAATCGTAGCATTTTTTTGATAGAATCATTCATATAGCATATCGTCCTCTCAGTTGTTTATTTTGCGGTGATTTGATCATACTAGAGAATGATATGTTTTTTAATATCTAAAATGAAAATGGGACTGAAGAATTAATTCTGATTCATCAGTCCCATAAATTATAGAGCCCTTTTTTTGTTTGGAATAAACAGCACTTGAATGCCGTCTACTAAAAATTAGCAAATTGAGCCAGTTTTTCTGCAGTAGCATTTTTTGTTTGTCACTAAGGTGAGTATAAATTGAGTTGGTCATTTCTAGGCTAGCATGCCCTATTCGTTCTTGTACTTCTTTCATTAGTATGCCACCGACCATGGGTACTAATGTTAGGTAATGAAACGAAATTAGCTAATCGAGCAGAGCGTTGATACAGTGCTTGCCTATTTGAGTAATTGTTTGTCATAATCGGAAAATATGATGTTCTTATTCTTGATTCCATTCTAAAAAAAAACTATTTTTGCCTTAGTTGCCATTTCTTCAGTACTACACAAGTTTTGTCATCAAGAGAAATGGTCCTATTAGGTGATTTGTCTTTGGCGGAAAAAGATCATAACCTTTTCTCGTTTTAGATAATATCTTGTTTATGGTTAACATCTTACTGTTGAAATCAAATATCATTCCAACTCAAAGCCAACGCTTCACCACATCTAATACCAGTAAAAGCTAAAGTCCTGTATATTGTATAATCCCACTCAGCAAAATATTTGTAGAGTAATTTATCATTTTTTACTTGCTTTACTTTGTGATTCAGTACCACAAAATCCAGGCGTTAGAGTCAGCATGAGCGATACATTTTATCCTGACAGACGGTTAGCAGCCAGCGCAGATACAAATCCGGACGGTAATGTAAGCCCAGCGTTAGACTATTACAATGCAGGCATGGCAACCCCCATATGATGGCTAATGGTTATCTTGGATCAGTTACGTTGCTAGAAGCGGTAAACGTAACTATGTTGCTGTTGGTACTGATGATGGATGCATCGATATAACATGGGGTAGGGGTTTCTTTAATTAAACAGGAGTTACCACATTTGTATAAAATAGTGTTAACTAGGTATACTTGGTTGTAAAAATCAATCAATTGTTGTGAAATAGTTTTAAAAAGAGCAACTTCATTTTTTTGAAGTTGCTCTTTTTTTTAGAAAGAATGAGTAAGCTAACCATGCACTTAAAGATATAAATAAAATTTCACTAGCTTTTATAAGCAACTTACCTAGATCAAAATTAATAGAAAATTGTTTCTGTAGCTCAATCATCTCTTCTAGCTTTAAAGTTTCAGGGTCTTGCATTGGAAGGAAATTCAGTGTTAAGATATTTCCTATTATCCACATTAAAAAAATAACAAAATATAAATTTTTTATTTTTTTGTTATCAGTCATGACAACAGCCACCTTTATCTAGACATTGTTCTGACAATCTCAATTTTATAAGGTTTAATTGCACCTAAGGTTTGTGCAAATACACAATAGTTATTTCCAAATGCTACGCCAAAATTTTTGCTGTATCCATTCAACTCCCATTTGAAGTCGAAGATATCCGTCACTTTAACAGTAGTAAAATAGTTTCCGTTTGCTTGTCTTTTATAAGATACGGTGTATGAGACACCTCTTAATGCTGTATACAAGTGACCTCCAGGGAAAGTATGCGTGCCCGAAAATGAACCAGAAGCTCTACCTCCTCTGAAAGCCTCAGCCTTTAAACGTCCATAGTAAGAAGTCATAAGACTTTCGCTATCCACCATTCTTGCCCAAGTATCATCTTTATTATAATAAGTTGCTGGTGTGTAATTAGATCCAATTTTGTTCAATGGCACTATTGCTCGTCTCATGTAGTTAGCAGTTTGCCAATGACCAACTCGATCAACTATGGCAATTCCTACTTTATATGCTGCGATAGCTGCCGGGTACGGTGTAACAACTCTACTTTGCGGAAGGGTATCTAAACTTTCTACTTCACTCTCTAATTTTTCATCTTGGTCTGAGTCGTAATTTTCTAATTCAATTAGTGCAGATTTCAAAAATGAGTTGAAATCTTCAGCAGAATCATTTTCCGATGGAGCCTCGTAGTACATCTCAATAGTGCTATCAATGTAGTCTTTATTTGCAGGTTCTGATGCTGTAAGTTCTGCAATTAAATTGTTGTTCTCCTCATTAATTTCAAATTTTTCTTGTGCTTCTGCTATAGTTCCCAAACTTAATGCACAAAAAATCCCAAACACTAAAATAATTTTTTTCATACCAATTCCCCCTTTTTTATATTTAAAAGTATATTATGTTAAACTCTTAGTGTCAAATGCTGATTTTACTACATAGTTTTTCGATTCTTCGTTCAACTTCAACAACCTATACAACTCTGCAGCATCTTGAAAACATTAAAACTCCCACCGTACAGCACTGTACTCACTAACCATCTAGTGCAATTATTTGATCCATAATCCCCCTTTACGTATAGATACGTAGAAGAGGGAAGAAAATTATTTTATTTCGTTGAAAACAAAAAGATTATTCCTATAAAATGACCATACTTTTGAATAAAACCAACTTAAAATAGAAAACGTAAATTATTAAAAAAACTGATACACGGCGTTTTAAAATTTGGTAGATCAAACTAGCAGCACTAGACTTTAAAAGTGTCTGTTTACCCAGTAGCTCAATAATTTTTGAATTGAATGGCTCTATCCTTTATGTAATAGGGGGTAGGGCTTTTTTTTGTTAAACAAACACTTGAATGCCATCTATTAAAAATTAGCGAATTAAGCCAGCTTTTCGGCGGCTGCACTATTTTATCTTTCGCTAAGATGTATATAGATTGAGTTAGTTATTTCTATGCTTGCATGTCGCAGTCGTTTTTATGTTTCTTTCATCGAAACATTAGCTTCATATAACATTTAGGCATAGGTGTGTCTTTACCTATGAGTGCCGATGTTAGGCAATCCAACAAAAGCGGTAAAGCTAGTGGAACGTTGATATAAAGATTGTCTATTTAAATAATTACTTTCATAGTCTGAAAAATAATATTTTTATTCTTGATTTTATTCTGAAAGAAAAACTCTTTTGTCTTAGTTTTCATTTCTTCATCAAAGACTAAATCATTGCCTTGTTTGGGAAAAGTCTACGTCGTTCCATGTTAAGGCTAAAGTTTCACCGCCACGTATACCAGTAAACGCTAATACTCTATACATTGTCAGATCCCATTCAGCAAAATGTTCGTAGATTAAGTTTTCATTTTTTACTTTCGTAGCTTTGTTGTTCAAGAAGCGCTATTCAAAACAATACAAAGTTACTTTATGAAACGCTGATTTAATAGGTTTTACTGGAAAAGAGTAAAAGTAAGGTTATCTTTCAGTAGGAGCTTTGCATGTAAAACGTTGCAAAATAAGGAAATAACTCTAATAAATAGATACAAAGATTTCAATTTGAGTGTATCTAGTTTGTAAAGATGAATAGTTGGTGTATATTTTTTGGCAAACTATATACCCATTGGTTTGGGAGGTAAAATAGATATTAAAAATAATATACGATCTTTAGCAGAAAATGGCTGTTTGATTTATAGAGGAAACGTTGGTAAATTAAAAATGATTGATGCAGAACTGTAATGCTCCAGAATGACCAGATTTGTTCGGGTAGTGTTCAGCAGAAGGTTATCAGCACTCACAGGTAAAGACCTAGTTTACAGCCTGTGGGTGTTTTACATAAAGGCAAAAACGGTTTGACCGTTTATTACTCAATCGCTATGTTGTGATTGAGATGGTTATAGTATATAGACAATAGAGGTGAGTATATTGGAAATCACAGAAGATGAATATATCGGCTTAACAAGTACGGAAGGCATCCATCAAGATGATGTCGCAATGCTTATTGATAATAACGATACATTAGAAGAGCTTGTGTCAGATTTAAAAGAATATTTTAAATCTGATGCAAAATATTACGAAGATCGCAAGGTGTTTAAAACAGCAGTGGATCAGGCGATGGCTGCAGAAGCAATTAATTAATATCTGGGTACTTTGCGCCTACATAGTCATCGCTTATGCGGTGGCTTTTTATCTGTTTGGGAGATTGTTAAAAGATTTTTGATAGTTTGAACATGAAAATACATATTATACTAACGTTGTAAGATCTTACAAAAACAAACGTTAGGAGGAAAAAATTTGGCAAATATCGAATCAGTAATAAATTGGTTTAGGACAAGGGAAGGCAAAGTAACATATGACATGGCTTACCCTAATCGGTTAGGCCCAAACAGTTATGACTGTAGTTCAGCAGTGTATTACGCACTGATTGAAGCAGGGTTTCTTCCGAAAGGAACAGGAATAGGTAGCACAGAATCGTTGTATACATTAGAAGGGACATTGCTACAACGTATCTCACGTTCAGAGGTACGAAGAGGCGATATATTTATCTCAGGTGGCAAAGGAACAAGTGCAGGAGCTAATGGACATACAGGGGTATTTGTAAGTAATAGTCGAATTATTCATTGTAACTATGGATCAAACGGGATTTCAGAAACGTCAACAGAAGGCGGTTGGATGGGTGGTCCACCAAATGATTTTTACAGACTTAAAGGATCAACACCAGAACAAACAAAAAAAGGAGAGATAACTATGCAATGTTTATATACGAAACCATTAAGTGGAGGTTCATCAGGAATTTTTTATTTCAATGGCGTTGACACAGTACACATCCAACATATGGATACAGTGAAATTGTTAAAACAAATTTATAAAGCTAATAATGGTAAAGATATTCCAGAATATACTTGGAATTCAAAAGAGCCATGGTACACTAGATTAGAACAAGTTGCACCAAACCGTAAATAAAAATTTTCATGAACAAATGGAGAGATAGCTCGCCTACTATCTCCTGTTTATATTTTTCTAAGAACTTATTAACATTAAATTTCGAAGAAATTAAGGAGAATATTGACAGATAATCGAAAGTTTTAGTTCAATAGTTTTTAATATACTAATGTTGTAAGATCTTACAAATAAAATGAACAAGGAGGTATTTATGGCTACTCAAGAACAAACAGCTAAACAAATCTGGGACTATTTTCTAGGGCAAGGATGGACAAAAGAAGCTATAGCAGGTCTTTTAGGAAATATACAATCTGAAAGTAGTGTTATTGCAGATCGATGGCAAGGGGATATTATTGGAAATATGAACGGTGGATATGGATTAGTTCAATGGACACCAGCAACTAAGTATATTGACTGGGCAACTCAAAATGGGTTAGTTTATCAAGATGTGATAAGTCAGTGTCGACGTATTCAGTGGGAGGTTGAACGGAATATTCAATGGTTCCCTAACCCTGAACGTCTTGACTTAGTGAATATTTCATTTAGAGAATTTACACAACTTAAAAATGTAAAACTTGCTGCGGAATATTTTATAGCATTTTATGAACACCCGGAATATCCTAATCAACCAGCAAGAGCTAGACAAGCTGAAAATTGGTATAATTTATTAAAAAACACTAGTGGAGTAACACCAGAACAAACAAAAAAAGGAGAGATAAGTATGCAATGTTTATATACGAAACCATTAAGTGGAGGTTCAGCCGGGATTTTTTATTTCAACGGCATTGATACAGTGCACATCCAACATATGGATACAGTGAAATTGTTAAAACAAATTTATAAAGCTAATAATGGTAAAGACATTCCAGAATATACTTGGAATTCAAAAGAGCCATGGTACGCTAGATTAGAACAAGTCGCACCAAATCGTAAATAAGATTAAAAGTTTATAGTAGGAGAATAATTAAAGAAATAACTGCTTATTCTTCTTAATTGAAATAAAATAAATAATGCGGTCCCCTATAAGAGTACAGTTTAGTTACAATATTGTACCCTTATAGGGGTTGTTTTTCATGAACTTGAAGAAACAAAAAAATCAAATAATGGAAATGTCTTAATGCTTTCTAAATAAAGCGAGTAGGGAATAAGGTAGAATTGAAAAAAACAAAGAATTTATATGTTGGTATTATTTTAGATGATTCAATTAATTTTGCGAAGAATTAATACTTACTTTGCTAGACAATATTTTAAGGTTTGAGTATCTGTATTATTAGTTTTTTTATTTAAGATTAAAAAAATTTAACTTACGAGAATTTTTTTTATATGATAGCATAAACTCTGCTTCAAAAAATTAAAGGAGAGTGTTTTATGCCACAAAACAAAAAAGAAGGAATATTTTTTACAACAATTGTCTGTTTTTCTATGGTGATTTCAATGAGTGCCTATAATCTCTTACTACACGGACAATTTTCATTAAGTAATTTATTCGGTGGACTAGTGCCAGGATTTATCGTAGCGTTTATATTTGATGTCTTAGTAGTTTCATCGCCAGCTAAAAAAATTGCCTTTTCTTTGCCTGTCAATAAAGAGAAGAAAATTCAGCTGATCATTGCAGTTTCTAGCTGTATGGTTTTAGGAATGGTCTTTTTTATGTCAATGTATGGTGTTTTTATGCAGTTTGGTTTTACAGAAAATTTCTTGCGTTATTATGTTGATGCATTCGCTAAAAACCTTATTATGGCTTTGCCGCTACAGTTATTGCTAGTAGGTCCACTCTGTAGAATGATCTTAAGTATGAGTCGGCAAAGTAACTGGTTAAAAGAAACGAATGATTAAAAAAGCAAAACGAAATACTTACACAAAAGCATTTGTATAAACGTAGAGCGTAAGGCAAAAATGTATTTTGAGTTTTTGTCTTACGCTCTATTTTCTATTATATAAGAGAAATCCCGTTCCAAAGGGGTCTAGCTTTCCAAAATTGATATAAAATTGTTATAATTAATAGAATATTGATTAACAGGGAGGCCTTCAATAATGGAAATACATGAGCGAATTGTCAGGTTATTAAATTCAAGTACAGTATTTTTGATTTCAACAATTGATAAACGTGATTTCCCAACGGTTATTACTGTTTCAGAACCGTTATGGAGAGAAGGCTTGTTGAAGCTACAGTTTTATTTGGATGCTAATGGAGAAACCGTTAAAAATATTCGATGTAATCCCAATGGTTCTGTTTGTTGTTATGAGGAGATTGAACATGAAAGTCTGCTTTTAAAAGGGAAGTTTACAGTTGAACAAATTGAATCACTTGACGTAATCGAACCCAAACTATCAACTTACCAAAAAGAATTGAATCACTCAGAACCTGTTTTGGTGAACTTTGAGACTTGGACTGCTAGGATTCATATGGATAAAAAAACAAAAGACATTATTGTCTAGTAATTCTGTTGTATATCTAAATAATTACTAGAAAAGGGAGGTTTTGATATGACTCATAGAGTTATGTCACAGCCTCTCTTTTATTTTTTCTTAATCATTCTTCATCATTTATTCAAAAAAACTTATGTTTGAGTTAAGTTATTTTGAGTATAGTTAGTTATCATCAAATTTCAAAAAGAAAGGGGGAATGGTGATGTACGCTGTAAAAGTATTACATGGGTATATTGGTAAAGACGGACAACGTACAAGAGATAAACGGTGTGTTCGAATCTTTCAAACTAAAAATTATGCAAAAAAATTTGCCGATAAGATTGGCGGTCGAGTTAAAGAACTTGGCTAAATTAATAAACTAACAGGAAACGAGTACCCCGAAATGTAATTATTTCGGGGTACTCGTTTGTAGTGGCGCTTTAAATGTAAATATCAAAAACAGCGATTTCCGGAGGCACTCTAAAACGTGCTGGAATTTTTGTTGTGCCTAATCCTGTGTTGACGTATAACGTTGTATCATTTGCTAAGTTGTAAAAACCTTCAAAATATTTTTCCGCCATCACATTTTTGATCGTTAGGAAAGGTAGTTTAACTTGTCCTCCATGACTGTGGCCAGATAATATCAGCTGAACATTTTGATCAAGCGCTGAATCTGCTTTATCCGGTTCGTGACTTAGTAATATAGTGTACTCACTTTGTCGATCGGCAAGGGCATCATTGACAGAAGAGTTTCCCAGTAATGAATCATCCAATCCAGCGATATAAAGCGATTTTCCATTAGGTAATGAAACGTTAGTGCCGGAATTTTCCAATAGTTGAAAATCAGCTGCTCCGAGGATTTCTGGATAAACATGGGCCGCAGCTCCACCATAATCATGGTTTCCCCAAACAGCATATTTGCCTAGAGGAGCACTTAAACGACTTAAAGCTTTCGTCACTTCCTCGGCAGGACCGTATAAGGCGTAGTTATCAAATAAATCCCCAGTAAATAAAATGATGTCGGGTTTTTCGTTATTGACTTTTGTAACAATTTTTTCTAATTGCGCTGCTGGATATTTTTCTTGAATATGTATATCCGAAATTTGGATGACCTTGACAGGTTTTTGACCATCGTTGTTTCCAACTGTATAGTTACGGGTAACAATTCTTTTTGGTTCTATAAAAAAAGCGTAGAGAATTATACCAATAATGGCTAATAAAAATAAGTAAAAAAAGTATCTTTTTTTCATTCGAGACCTCACTTTCGACTTTCACTATAACGGAAAGAGATTAAAAAAGGGTAAAATATCGCGTATAGCGTAGAAACTTTAGAATAATTTAGAGGTTGTAGTTCTTCGGTGTTTTTCAAAATCATTATTTGCTATAATAGAGAAGAAATTATTTTTGAAAGAAGGATGAAAAAAATGATGGTAAGAATAAATAAATTAAGAGATTTAATGAGAAAAAATGATCTCTCAGGTTTTTTGATCACGAGTCCGTATAATTTACGTTATCTAACAAATTTTACTGGAACAACAGGACTTGCAGTGATTACTTTAGATAAAGCTTTTTTTGTCACAGATTTTCGTTATACAGAACAAGCTGCAGAGCAAGCGCAAGGTTTTGAAATCATTCAAAATGCTGGTCCGATCTATGATGAAGTTGTAGCAATCGCTGAAAAGGAACAGTTGGCTAATCTAGCGTTTGAAGAAACTTTTGTCAGTTTTGCGGAATATAGTTTATTGGAAGAAATTACACCTTGTGATCTAATTCCGGTAGCAGGTCTAATCGAAGAATTACGTGAAATTAAAGACGAAGAAGAAATAGCGATCATTGAAAAAGCCTGCAGCATTGCTGATCTTGGGTTCAAACATATTTTAACAGTGATCAAACCTGGTATGACCGAAATCGAAATTGCCAATCAATTAGATTTTTACATGCGTTCTTTGGGCGCGACTAGCGTGTCTTTTGAAACAATCGTTGCAAGTGGTCTTCGTTCGGCAATGCCGCATGGTGTTGCTAGTGAAAAAATCATCGAAAAAGGTGATTTGATTACACTAGATTTTGGTTGTTACTATCAAGGGTACGTTTCAGATATGACTCGAACCTTCGCGATTGGCGAGCCGAATAGTAAATTAAAAGACATTTATCAAATCGTTTTAGAAGCGCAGTTAAAAGTATTAGATGAAGCAAAACCTGGTTTAACTGGAATTCAATTAGATGCGATTGCTCGTGATCATATTGCTTCCTATGGATATGGCGAGGCCTTTGGACATAGCACAGGTCATGGTATTGGCTTAGAAATCCATGAAGGACCAAATGTTTCCTTTAGAGCAGATAAACAATTTGTTGCTGGGAATGTGATCACAGATGAGCCTGGAATTTATTTACCTGGTCTTGGTGGCGTTAGGATCGAAGATGATTTGTTGATTACTAAAGATGGTAACCGTGTTTTGACACACTCACCTAAGGAATTGATAATTTTATAAAAATATTTGTAACATTGGTAAGAAAAGAAGTAGTAGATATTCTAAATGGAAACTATTTTCTTTGATTAAACTGTTTTCGACTTGATTTCTCATAGTTTTTTTGGTAGCGAAACGAGCTGATTAATGATAAACTATGAGGGAATGGAAACTTAGATAGGTAATTGAATTATGACGAAAAATGGAATTCTCTGATTTTCCTATTTTCCTGTTGAGACAATACGAGCCTGCTACGCTTTTGCTTTGAAACATGCCAAGGAATACGACGAAGTTATGAGTTGATATTGATTGGTACAAGGAGACTGAAAGGACATTGCTTCCATTCGTTACCTAATGTAAAAAAGTACAAAGTTCAGCGAAGTGGAACGTTGTTACCTATATTATAAGGAGGATTAAAATGACTGAAGAAAAAAATCTAGTGATCAATACAAAAGATTCTTTAGGTGAAATTGTTATCGCACCAGAAGTAATAGAAGTCATTATTGGTATTGCAGCTTCTAAAGTAGAAGGTGTTTACGGCATGCGTGGAACATTTGCTAATAATGTAACAGAATTTCTTGGCCGTGCTGCTCACGATAAAGGCGTTTATTTAAGAGCTGAAGAAGAAGGTCTTAAGGTCGACATTTACTGTTACTTAAATTATGGTATCTCAGTACCTAAAGTAGCCTTAGAAATGCAAGATCGTGTAAAACAGCAAGTGTTGTTCATGACAGACATCGATTTAGTGGAAGTTAATATTCACGTAGTAGCAGTAGTTCCTGAAAAACTGCCTGAACCAAATTTTGATGAATTATTCCCGGAAGATGAGGAAGAAAATGAGTAAGCCAAGTTTCACTCGTCACGAGATTCGTGAAAAGGCGCTTCAAGCGTTGTTTCCTTTAGATTTTAATGTTGACTTAACAAAACAAGATGCAATTTCTTATGCATTGGAGTTAGATGATCAAGAAATCATTAGTGAAGATGGGGAAGAATTTGTCCCAACTTACTTAGATTTATTGGTGGGCGGCGTTTGTGATCGAAAAGCTGAACTTGACGAGGTTATCAAAAAGCATCTAGGTAACAACTGGTCGATCACACGTATTGCTAAGATGGATTTGATTATTTTACGCATGGCCATTTTTGAAATGCTTTACGTTGGGGATGTCCCTAACACAGTGGCTTTAGATGAAGCTATCGAGCTGGCAAAAAAATACAGTGATGACCGTTCAAGAAAATTCGTAAACGGTGTTTTAGCGAATGTGATGAAAGATATTGATTCAAAGTAGAGATACTTTGAATCTTTTTTCATTTAGAAAATATAAGAAATGATAAGTGTTAAGACCCAACAAATTATGCTAAAATAAAACAATACAGACAAAAATGAGGAGTGAGCTTATGGGAGAGTTAATCAACGGCCGCGAACTAGCAGATAAAATGCAGGCGCAAATCAAAGAAGAAGTGCAAGAACTTGAGAAAAAAGGCATTCGTCCAGGTTTAGTTGTTTTATTAGTTGGTGAAAATCCAGCTAGTCAGACCTATGTGAAAAATAAAGACATAGCAGCTGCTAAAATCGGGATCCGTTCAAAAATCGAACGTTTACCTGAAACGATTTCTGAGACTGAGTTACTTGCTGTGATCGCACAATACAATCAAGATCCAGAATACCACGGAATATTAGTTCAGTTGCCGTTACCTAAGCACATCGATGAAGAAAAAGTGTTGTTAGCTGTTGATCCCAAAAAAGATGTTGATGGTTTCCACCCAATGAATATGGGGCACCTATTTATTGGGGAACCAACGATGATTCCTTGTACGCCATATGGCATCATGAAAATGTTTGAAGCTTATAATATTGATTTACAGGGCAAAAGAGCCGTTGTGATTGGGCGAAGTAATATTGTTGGGAAACCAATGGCGCAACTGATGATGATGAAAAATGCTACAGTTACGATCGCGCACTCAAGAACCGTTGATTTGCCAGCAGTAGCGAGAGAAGCAGATATTTTAGTTGTCGCAATCGGCCGTGGTCATTTTGTGACAAAAGAATTTGTAAAACCAGGTGCGGTCGTGATCGATGTCGGCATGAATCGAGATGAAAATGGAAAATTGATCGGTGATGTGAAATTCGATGAAGTCTCACCTATTGCAAGCTTTATCACACCAGTGCCAAAAGGCGTTGGACCAATGACGATCACGATGTTGATGTATCAAACGGTAGAGGCCGCAAAAAAACAAAAGTAAGGTGAGAAGATGGAGCAGCAATATTTAACAGTTACAGCCTTAACAAAATATTTAAAACGTAAATTTGATGCTGATCCATACTTGGAACGGGTTTATTTGACTGGGGAAATTTCTAATTTTCGCCTGCGCCCTAATGCTCATCAGTATTTTAGTTTAAAAGATGATGGGGCGAAGATTTCCGCAATCATGTTTAAATCGGCGTTTCAGAAGCTGAAATTTCAACCAAAAGAAGGGATGAAAGTTCTTTTAGTTGGTCGTATTTCATTGTATGAGAGCGGCGGATCTTACCAAATTTATGTAGAGCATATGGAACCTGATGGCGTTGGAGCTTTATATCAAGCTTTAGCGGAATTACGTGAGAAATTAGGTAAAGAAGGTTTGTTTGAAGGACCAAAAAAAAGGTTGCCGAGATATCCTAAACGAATTGCGGTTGTTACAAGTCCAAGTGGTGCGGTTATCCGAGACATCATTACAACAGTCAAACGAAGATATCCGATTGCACAGCTTGTGTTATTCCCCACGTTAGTCCAAGGAGATCAAGCTGCTGACGATATTGTCCGCAATATTCAGCGCATTGAAGAATTAGGAACTTTTGACACAATGATCATTGGTCGTGGTGGCGGTTCAATCGAGGATTTGTGGCCGTTTAATGAAGAACAAGTGGCAAGAGCGATTTATCAGGCAAATACCCCAGTTATTTCGTCTGTGGGACATGAGACAGATGTAACGATTGCCGATATGGTAGCGGACGTTAGAGCAGCAACACCAACTGCCGCAGCAGAATTGGCCGTTCCTGTACTGAATGAAGAACTACTAAAAGTTAAAGATCGCCAAACGCGCTTAGAGCAAAGTTTTCTCTATCAATTACAACAAAAAAATGAACGATATCAACGTTTAAGAAATTCATATGTATTTAAGCAGCCAGACCGTTTATATGAAGGACAAACAATTAAATTAGATCGAATCACACAACGCTTGATTCAATCGATGGAAACTGTTTATCACCAAAAACAACGGACAGCCCAAGAAATTATTGCCCAGTTTAGACAACAAACACCCCAAGGACAAATCAGAGAAGGACAGCAGCAACTCAAGTATTTGAACCAATCGCTTCATGATCGTATGGAACAATACATGAAAGATAAAGAAAAACAATTTACTTCTGCTGTCCAACAACTGGATTTATTAAGTCCGTTAAAAATTATGGGCAGGGGCTATAGCTACACGACGAAAGAACAGCAAGTGATCAAGTCAGTCAATGAACTGCAACCAAAAGAAAAAATTCAAATCCACTATGTGGATGGGATAGTAGATACGGTGATTGAAAAAATAACACCCGCTGAAGAGGAGTAAAAAGATGCCTAAAGAAAAAGCAGTCGAAAAAACATTTGAAGAATCATTAATTGAATTAGAAGAAATCGTCCAACGTTTAGAGCGTGGAGATGTTCCTTTAGAAGAAGCGCTAGCTGCTTTTCAAGAAGGGATGGTTTTAAGCAAGCAGTGCCAAGATACGTTAGAAAAAGCTGAAAAGACACTGACAAAAGTCATGACAGAAAATAATGAAGAAGTCTCATTTGAAGAGAGTGAGGACAATTGATGGAAGCTTTCAATGATTTTCGTAAGCAGAGTTTACTGCTTATTGAAAAAGAAATGGAAAATTTCATCAAGGAATACACTACAAATGACCAGTTAAAAGAAGCAATGTTGTATTCGATTCATGCTGGGG
Source organism: Enterococcus haemoperoxidus ATCC BAA-382 (assembly GCF_000407165.1). NCBI lineage: Bacteria > Bacillati > Bacillota > Bacilli > Lactobacillales > Enterococcaceae > Enterococcus > Enterococcus haemoperoxidus. The sequence goes on from NZ_KE136479.1 coordinate 376,819, forward strand.
GCAAAAGATTTCGTCCGCTTTTAGTGTTAGCTGCGATTCGTTCATTTAATAAAAATGTGCAGACGCATGATTATCAAGTTGCAGCAGCTTTGGAAATGATTCATACGTATTCGTTGATTCATGATGATCTACCAGCGATGGATGATGATGATTTACGCAGAGGCAAACCAACAAATCACAAAGTATTTGGTGAAGCTCATGCAATTTTAGCAGGCGATGGATTGCTTACCGCTGCGTTTCAACTAGTAGCACTCAGCCAAATCGAGTCAGATCAAAAAATATTGTTGATTCAGCTATTAAGCAAGGCAGCTGGTACACAAGGCATGGTTGCAGGGCAAGCTGGGGATCTACAAGGGGAAAAACAATCATTGTCATTAGCTGAGCTAGCGGATGTTCATGAAAAGAAAACTGGGGCTTTGATCGAGTTTGCTCTTTTAGCTGGTGGAATTTTAGCTGAGCAGCCAGAAGAAATTGTTGATTTATTAGGTGTTTTTGCCAAACATTTAGGGTTAGCTTTCCAGATCAAAGATGACTTACTGGATGCAACCAGTTCTGAAGAAGAATTAGGCAAGCAAGTTGGACGTGATGAAGTCTTAAACAAAAGTACTTACCCAAGTTTACTTGGATTAGAGGGCGCTAAAAAGGCGCTGGAAGAACAATTAACACTTGGCAGTGATACTTTAGCTACAATAAAACAAACCAGCTCGGAATTTCATTTAGAATTATTACAAGAATTATTAGAACAATTGCGGTTAGGATAGAAAGAGGGCACTTATGAAAAAAGAGCGCGTCGATATTTTAGCGTTTAATCAAGGGTTATTTGAAACAAGAGAAAAGGCCAAACGTGCAGTGATGGCAGGGCTTGTTTATAACGATAAAAATGAGCGATTAGATAAACCCGGTGAGAAAATTATGATTGAAACACCACTACAAATAAAAGGCCAAACATTGCCGTACGTTTCTCGAGGCGGCTTAAAGTTGGAAAAAGCATTAGAAGTTTTTGAAATAGACGTGACAGATAAGACTATGTTGGATATTGGGGCTTCAACGGGAGGTTTTACTGATGTGGCCTTACAAAATGGTGCTCGGTTAAGTTATGCATTAGATGTTGGGTATAATCAATTGGCTTGGAAAATTCGCCAAGATGAACGAGTAGTTGTGATGGAACGAACGAATTTTCGATATAGTAAACCAGAAGATTTTCAAGAAGGTGTACCAGATATTGCGACCATTGATGTATCGTTTATTTCACTGAAATTGATTTTACCGCCACTTCACAAAATATTGAAACCAAGTGGTAAAGTGGTTGCATTAATTAAACCTCAATTTGAAGCAGGTAAGGAATTAGTCGGTAAAAAAGGAATCGTCCGGGAACCTGAAACGCATATGTTGGTTTTAAACGATATTCTATCGTTTGCTCAAACACATGGCTATGTAATCAGTGGGTTGGATTATTCCCCTATTACTGGTGGAGAAGGCAATATTGAGTTTTTAGCTTATTTGACTTCTAGCGAAGATTCAGAGCCAGAAGATCTTTCAACAGAGATTACTGCAGTAGTTGAAGCGGCTCATAAGAAATTGAAAGGTTAGTTCGTAAAAACAGATTCTAAAATTGCGAATAGTGATCAAGAAGACTGAAGAAGGCGCTAAGCGTTCTTCAGTCTTTTTTTTATGCTTTCAAAATGAATAAAAATACGCTATGATAAAATGGAAATGCATCGAATAAAAGTGTTTCTGTTCAAGAGGTAGAGAAGGTGACACTGCTTTTTAATTCTAAGTGCTGAATCACTGAAATTTGAAAGACGGATCATTAGGAAAAGGAGTAAATTAGTATGAGAAAAAAAGATCGGCATCGCCTTATTACTCGTTTATTAGCAGATAAAAATATTCAAAAACAAGAAGACTTTGTGACTTACTTAGAAGAAAAAGGAATTGACGTAACTCAAGCAACGATTTCCCGTGATATTAAAGAAATGAAATTAATCAAAGTTCCTTCAATAGATGGAGGTTACCGCTATAGTGTTCCGGCCGAGACAAAGGAAGATACATCTATAAAACTAGAAAAATTGATGAAAGATGCATTTGTTTCAGTCGATCAAATGGAAAAACAGGTTATTTTGCGTACTATACCAGGGAACGCTGCGGCAGCTTCTAACTTGATCGAAAAACACTATAAAGAAATTGTCTTTGCCACAATCAACGACGATGATGGTGTATTGATCATTGCACGAACCGAAAAAGATGCTGAATTTTTAAAGAATGAATTTTTCCGATATTTATAAAATCGAGGTGAATATTAATGCTGCAAGAACTTTCTGTAAAGAACTTTGCGATCATATCCTCTTTGCAATTAGAATTTCAGATGGGAATGACAGTTTTAACAGGTGAAACAGGTGCTGGGAAGTCTATTATCATTGATGCAATGGGATTACTGACTGGTGGTCGTGGATCAAGCGATTATATTCGACAAGGCGCTTCTAAATGCACGTTGGAAGGTCTTTTCACGATGCCAAAAAATCAAGAGCTAGTGAACCTTTTAGAAGAATTAGGGATCGAAACAGATGATGAATCGATTGTGATTCAACGTGATATTTCAACCTCGGGTAAGAATGTTTGCCGAGTGAATGGTCGGATCATCAACATCTCTAATTTACGTAAAGTTGGTGAATTTCTAGTTGATATCCATGGTCAAAACGAACATCAAGAATTGATGCAAAGTGAAAAACATTTAGGTATGTTAGATGACTTTGGCGGCAAAGAGTTATTCAAGATAAAAGAGCAATATGAAGGAACGTATTCAGAATACCGTCTCATCGAAAAGAAAGTCAGGAACAGACAAAAAAACGAAAAAGAATTTGCTCAGCGTATGGACATGCTCCAATTTCAAAGTGATGAAATCGCTGCAGCTGAACTGGTTTTAGGTGAAGAAGAACAATTGATCGAAGAACGAAATAAGCTAGGCAATTTTCAAAAAATCGCAGATGCATTGGCAGCAAGCTATGAAGCGGTCAATGGAGATGGAGATAGCAGTCTAGATAAGATTGGTTATGCGATGAATGAATTGCTATCGATCGAGATGCTTGACCCAGAATACAAAGCGATATCTGAGGCGGTTCAAAATAGTTATTATCTTTTACAAGAAGCCAGCGGAGATTTGTCTCGGCATATTGATAGCTTGGAGTTAGATGAAAATCGTTTGAATGAAGTAGAAACTAGACTTGAACTTATTCGACAAATGAAAAGAAAATATGGCGAATCGATTGAGTCGATTCTTGATTATTACCAGGAAATTACACAGGAATTGGCAGATGCTGATTTCCTAGAAGGTCGCACGGGTGAATTAGAGTCATTACTTGTAGAAAAGAAAAATCAAGTAATTGAAAATGGCTTGAAATTGCGTGATGTTAGGAAAAAAATTGCAAAAAAACTAGAAAAAAATATTCTAAAAGAACTAAAAGAATTGTACATGGAGCGAACAGTGTTCGATATCCGTTTTACTGAATTACCAGAAGAACAGTTCAATGAAGAAGGACTGGATCAAGTTGAGTTTTACATCACAACAAATCCAGGAGAACCATTAAAACCCTTGGTAAGAGTTGCTTCTGGCGGAGAACTTTCTCGTGTGATGTTAGCATTAAAAACAATTTTTTCTAAATCACAAGGCATTACAAGTATTGTTTTTGATGAGGTTGATACAGGCGTTAGTGGCCGAGTGGCACAAGCAATTGCAGATAAAATTTATCAGATTTCTGAAAACTCGCAAGTGCTATGTATTACTCACCTTCCCCAAGTTGCTGCCGTGGCAGATTATCAATATTTTATTGAAAAAGAAATTATTGGTGAGCGGACAGAAACGAAGGTCAGAAGATTGAAACAAGATGAACGAGTAGCAGAAATTGCGCGCATGCTTTCAGGTAGCGAAATTACGAAGCTAACAACTGAACATGCAAAGGAATTATTGAATATGGCAGGAAATGAACGAAGAAGCTAACGAAGTAAAGTGATCTGCTTTTTTAGGATCTAAATCCGGTTAAATAGCGAAAAAAGCAGACTACACGTCATTTTGAAGACCATCAGCTTCTAAGAGTTGATGGCCTTCGCATCTAAACAATTTTGTCTCGTCTAGGTTCAAAGGATTATTCGTATTTGAAAGTTATAAAAAAATGGGAAGAAAAACGATGTCAACCATCAATTTCTCTTCCCATTTACTGTTTATTTAGTTGATTATCCTAAACTCATTATTGCAGTCAATATTGTTGAGCCAGCAATGGCAATCAGCATCAACCAAACAACGATTTTAGTGACTTTAGAAAATCTACTTGTCTTTTTATCGTTCAATGATTATACACATCCTTATTCTTTACTTTCTCTAGTTTACATCGTTTTACTAAAATCAGCAACTAGAAATTTTACAAAAGGTTTCGTTTTTTTAGCCGTCGAATCACAAAAATACATGTTGCAGTTGTGACAACAAAGATCCAAAAAAAAGCATCTTCCCGATTGGCGAACGGTAATTTTACATTCATACCGAAGATTCCTCCGATAATCGTTGGAATGGTCAAAACGATAGTTAGGGAGGTTAAAATCTTCATTACGTTATTCAGATTGTTCGAAACAATTGCTGAAAAAGTATCGCTCACTTTATCTACAAGTTTTAGTTGGATCTTAGTCGTCGTGGCTGCTTGTTTTGTTTCGACTAGAATATCGTGGAGCCGTGGTAAATGTGCTCTGGGATCAGTAAATATTCGGGCGTTGTAAAGCATATTTAAGACTTCTAAATTAGAGTTTATCGCGGATTCAAAATATACTAGGCTTTTTTGAATATCCATCATTTGATAAAGTTGACTATTTTCTGTTGAAACTTTTAATTCACCTTCAAGTTTATTTGTCTGATTGATCAATTCTTTTAAAAAACGATTATAGCTGGTCGATATTTGCCATGATAAATATAGAATCAGGGTCTCCTGAATGGGTAATTGACTATCTGGGACAGGACTCCTGACGGTTTGCTTTAAAAAATCTGCCGAATTATTGATAACGGTAATCACTTTTCCAGTTGTTGTTAAAATGATTGCAAACGGAAAAGTGTCTAATTGAGTGTACCCGCTAGGACTAATTGTTGCATGGGGATATTGAAGCAACATCAATGCGGGTTCCTCTAATGTATTTTGATGCAAACCTTCAAATCGAGAATTTTCGTTATCATCAAGCACACCTGTGATATAATCCTTAGGGAGTTTATAGGTTGTGACTAATTGGTCGATTTCTTCTTCAGTCGGTTTCTCAACAGCGAGCCAGACCGTCTCGTCCGTATCAGTTTGTGATGGAATCAGCTGACTATTTTCTATCTTTAAGTAATTAATCAAATTGTCACCTCTTTTTTTATAGTGCTACTCTATTTCTATTATAATAGAGTTGAGGTGTTTTTGGGGAAAGAAAGCCCTTATAAATTGGTATTATTTAGGCACGAACTTTTAAACGAAATGAAACATCAATGTAAAGAAAATAAAGTATAGTTAACACAGTGTGTTACGAAAGGAATTGTTAGGAAATGGTGTCGTTTTCAGTCATTATGCTATTTTGGTATGTTTTTCCATTAATTGTTTTATTTGCGTGCAATTTTATTATTTCAACATTTTCGTTGACAGAACGTTTTAAAGTAAAAGCACCAGATATCTCAATCCCATTTTTATTCATAGGATTAAATGAATTGTCCAAAGACAGTTATGGACAATCAATAGTGCCTTACATGGTTATCTCAGTTTTACTACTTGGTATTTGTGTAGCGGTCTTTCAAGCATACTATTATGGCGAAATCCTTTATGGCAGATATTTTAAGATGTTTTGGCGGTTAGTATTTCTTTTGAGCCTAATGCTATATGCAGTTCTTATTTTATTGAATATCATCCATTATTTTTCATAAAAATGAAATGGTGGCGGGCAGTAATTCTCCCACTACTCCCCACCATTTTTGTTTGTAATATTTTTATGAGAGTTTCAACATATAATTAATAAAGAAAATTCCTTATAAAGTCAATTACATAGGTATTGGTACCGTTTTTTTGGAAAAAATCTCGTACATTAAAATATTACAAACTTTTTAAATAACCATTAAAAGAAGGAAGATTTATTGTTTTTGGTGGTAGAAAGTGGCGGGATGTGGTAGACTGTTTCTATCAAGTGGAAAAGTGGGGAAAATTGGCTATGTTTATGGGTGAATTTCAACATAATATAGATGCCAAAGGCCGACTCATCGTACCAGCTAAATTTCGCGACCAATTAGGTGAGAAGTTTGTGGTAACTAGAGGAATGGATGGCTGTTTATTTGGTTATCCAATGTCCGAATGGGAACAACTAGAGGAAAAACTAAAAGAAATGCCTCTAGCGAAAAAGGATGCCCGTACATTTGTCCGCTTTTTTTACTCGGCTGCCACAGAATGTGAAATCGATAAGCAAGGTAGAATCAATATCCCTGCTGCACTTAGAACGCATGGTAGTTTAGAAAAAGCTTGTGTAATCATCGGTGTTTCAAATCGAATTGAGATTTGGGATGAAGCACGTTGGCAAGAATTTTCTACCGAAGCTGAAGAGAATTTTGATGAAATTGCAGAAACAATGATTGATTTTGGTTTTTAGAAAGAGGAGCATCATGACAGAGGATTTTCAACACTACACTGTTTTACTAAAAGAGACAGTTGACGGCTTACATGTGAAAGAAGACGGCATTTATGTCGATTGCACATTGGGAGGCGCAGGTCATAGTGAGTACCTACTCTCACAACTAAATGAACGAGGTCATTTATACGCGTTCGACCAAGATCAAAAAGCATTGGATTTTGCAGCTCAACGATTAAAAAAATATGTTGATAAAGGGATGGTAACCTTTATCAAGTCGAATTTTCGACATTTAAAACAAGAATTAGCCAATCATGAAGTTTATCATGTCGACGGTATTTTATATGACTTAGGTGTTTCTTCACCTCAGTTAGATGAAGCAGAGCGTGGTTTTAGTTATCACCAAGATGCACCATTAGATATGCGAATGGATCAAGAGGCAGAATTGTCTGCATACGAGGTCGTGAATAATTACAGTTATCATGAATTAGTGAAGATTTTCTTTCGTTATGGTGAAGAGAAATTTTCTAAACAAGTTGCGAGAGAAATCGAACGAGTTCGGGCAAAAGAACCAATCGAGACAACTGGAGAACTAGTAGAAATTATTAAATCAGCAATTCCAGCGCCAGCAAGGCGTAAAGGTGGACATCCTGCAAAACGAATTTTTCAAGCAATTCGAATTGCGGTCAATGATGAACTAGGTGTTGTTGAAGAATCTTTAGAACAGGCTATTTCCTTATTGAATATAAATGGTCGGATTAGTGTGATCACTTTTCATTCTTTAGAAGATCGAATCGTGAAAAGCATGTTTAAAGAATATAGCACAATGCAGGATTTACCTCCTGGATTACCTATAGTTCCAGAAGAGTTTCAACCAGAATTAAAAGTAATTACTAGAAAGCCGATTTTACCAGGTGAGACTGAATTGGCTGAGAATAATCGCTCACGAAGTGCTAAACTAAGAATTGCCGAAAAAGTTAAATTAATCTTATAAAGAAAGGGGTAACGACATGGCTGAGTTAAAAAAAGTGGATGATTTCCAATACGATATTCCAATGATGGATGAACCAGTCATAGGTCCTGAACATGAACCTAAAGTTCAAAAAAATATAGACCTACCCCAATCTCCAAAAAGGAAGTTGAGAAATATCTCACTTTTAGAAAAGACAATCGGCTTTTTATTGTTAGTAGCGATTATTGGAATAGCAATTCTCACCATTCAAGTACGTACTTCTATTACACAAATGACAAATAGAATCACTGAAACGCAAGCAACGATCCAAGAAAAAGAAGAGTCTGCTTTAAAATTGGAACAACAAAAAAATGAATTATCAAAAGCCGACAGAATCAAGGAAGTTGCAAAGAACAAAGGCCTTTCAGATAACCTTGATAATATAAGGAAAGTGAAATAAATGAGCATAAAAAATAAAATAAAGAATTTTGTCAAAAAGAAGAACTTAAATCCAATGAACAATCGTAAAAAAGTAGGCATTATTTTATTTGCTACGAGTATTGGATTGTTCTTTTTATTTGCCTTTAGATTAACCTACATCGTAGCTGTAGGGAAAGTCGCTGGCGTTTCGTTACCAGAAAAAACTGCAAATCTCTATCAAGGCAGCAAAGTTGTTAAAGCCAAAAGGGGTGCGATTTTAGATAGAAACGGTGAAGTAATTGCAGAAGATGCTACTTCATATTCTGTTTATGCGATTTTATCTGAATCTTATCTAGGTGAGGAAAATAAAAAGCTGTATGCACAGAAAAAGGATTTTCAAGCTTTAGCAGAAATATTGGATAGAAATACAGAGCTTACTAAAGATGAAGTCCTAAAATATTTAAATAGCGGTGTGAATGAAGATGGTTCTGTGAAGTTTCAAGTTGAATTTGGTATTAAAGGGAAAAACATTACTTTGGAAACCAGACAAAAAATTGAAGATGAATTGAAGCAGAATAAACTAGCAGGACTCTATTTTGAAGGACATCCAGCTCGGATTTATCCAAATGGCGTCTTTGCTTCCCACTTTATTGGTTATACAGATTCAGTTGATGCTGAAGATGATTCAAAAGGTTTAGTAGGGAAAATGGGCTTGGAAGAATCATACAACGATATCTTAAAAGGGCAAGATGGCAAAATCGAATACGAAAAAGATGTATACGGAAATCCATTACCGGGAACTGTTGCTAGTAAAAAAGAAGCAATAGATGGTAAAGATATTTATACAACTCTAGACAGTCGAATTCAAAGTCGTTTAGAGGTATTACTAGATCCAGTTGTTGAAGAATTTAAGCCAGAAGATATGACAGCTATGCTTATGAAGGCTAAAACAGGTGAGATACTTGCGATGTCACAACGTCCGTCGTTTAACCCTGAAACAAAAGAAGGTTTAGGCAAAGATACGGTTTGGCGTAATATATTAGTAGAAGATAAATTTGAACCAGGTTCTACTATGAAGCTTTTCACAGCTGCGGCTGCAATGCAAGAAGGTAAATTTAATCCCAACGCAACGTTTGCTTATCCTGCTGGGGGTTATAAACTAGATGATAGAACTGTAAATGATCATGATTTCGGTGCAGTGGGGCCACTAACATTCCGTCAGGCTATTTCTTGGTCTAGTAATGTAGGCATGCTTACGCTAGAGCAAATGATGGGTGGAGACAAATGGAAAGAGTATCTGGAGAAATTCGGATTTGGTAAATCAACGAATTCAGGGTTAGTAGGTGAATCAGCAGGAGAACTTCCCGGCGATAACTGGGTCGACCAAGCGATGTCTTCATTTGGTCAAGCAATCTCTGTTACAAATTTTCAAATGATGCAAGCTTACACAGCGATAGCCAATGATGGCTCTATGCTGAAACCGCAATATATCAGTAAAATTGTTGATAAAGGTACGGGTGAAGAAAAAGTAACACAACCAGAAAAAGTGGGTCAACCTGTTATAACACCTCAAGCAGCGAGTGATATTCGTACCTATATGATAGACACGGTAGAGGATCCAAATTATGGTATTGCTTATGATGTGTATAAAATACCAGGTTATCATATAGCCGCTAAAACAGGTACTGCACAGATTACTGGAGATAATGGTTACATGGCTGGTTTGACCGATTACACCTATTCAGTTGTGGAGATGGTTCCAGCAGACAATCCAGAATATATTTTATATCTTACAATGAAAAAACCTCAAACGTATACAAGAGAAGCGCTTGCTAAAATTGCTAATCCTTTGATGCAAGTAGTAATGGATTCAATGGATAGCGAGTCAAATGCAACAGTAGAACCTGCCAAATAAATGAAAAAGTAAATCAATACGAGTTGAATAATTAGGAGAGATATCATGGAGTGGACACAAATTTTTATTCCCATAGTATGTAGTTTTGCAATAACAGTAGCAGTGATGCCAATGTTTATCGGCTATTTCCAAATGAAAAAACAAGGTCAAACAACACGTGAAGATGGTCCAACTTGGCATAACGTAAAAACAGGTACGCCAACGATGGGCGGGTTGGTTTTTCTAGTTGCAAGTTTTATTACGTCGTTATTAGTGGGATTATGGAAACAAGAACTCACTCCTTCTTTACTGATTATTTTGTTTATTTTAGTTCTTTATGGGCTATTAGGGTTTTTAGATGATTTTATCAAAGTATTTAAGAAAAGAAATATGGGGTTAAATTCCCGTCAAAAATTGATTGGACAAATTATTGGTGGTTTGGTTTTTTATTTTGTTTATCGTTCTGAAGGATTACCAGATACATTAGATTTATTTGGTGTTGTTACATTACCATTAGGTATTTTCTATGGTGTGTTTGTCATTTTTTGGTTAGTTGGATTTTCAAATGCTGTGAATTTGACGGATGGTATTGATGGACTTGTTGCCGGTTTGGGTACGATCTCATTTGCTACCTATGCGATCATTGCTTGGAAACAGCAACAATTCGATGTAGTGATCATATGTTTAAGTGTGATCGGTGGATTATTAGGGTTCTTTCCTTATAATAGAAAGCCAGCTAAAATCTTTATGGGAGATGTTGGCTCACTTGCCTTAGGTGGGTTGTTAGCAGCCATTTCTATTATATTACGTCAAGAGTGGACGCTATTATTGATTGGTCTTGTTTATGTTTGTGAAACGGCTAGTGTTATTTTACAAGTTACCTCATTTAAATTATTTGGGAAACGAATTTTTAAAATGTCGCCGATTCATCATCATTTCGAAATGTGTGGCTGGTCTGAATGGAAAATCGATATTGTTTTTTGGTTAACGGGCGCTGTCTGTTCAGCTATTACACTATGGATCGTACTGTAAAGAAAGTAGAACATTGACGACATCTGACCTTAAGAAGCAGACTTTAGCAAGGTAGATAGTCTTTAACCGGAACAAAAAGCGTTCCAATTTCAGATTTCTAACTTTCTACAAAACTAATCGCTTCTTTCAGCTTTTCTAAGATAAGGGGAATTTATAATGAAAAAAATAACAGAGTATGAAAATAAAAAAGTCCTTGTTCTTGGACTTGCTAAAAGCGGTGTTAGTGCTGCGAAATTGTTGCATGAGTTAGGTGCATTAGTGACAGTCAATGACTTTAAACAATTTGATCAAAACCCGGAAGCCCAAGATTTATTAACCTTGGGTATTCGTGTTGTTACAGGCGGACATCCAATTGAACTTTTAGATGAAGATTTTTCGTTGATTGTAAAAAATCCTGGAATTCCATATACAAATCCTTTAGTAGAAAAAGCCTTGAGTATGAATTTACCTGTTCTCACGGAAGTGGAGTTGGCGTATCAAATCGCTGAATGTCCAATTATTGGAATTACCGGAACAAATGGTAAAACAACGACAACGACCATGATCGGATTACTTTTAAATGCAGACCGCACATCTGGAACTGCTCGTTTAGCTGGAAACATTGGCTATCCTGCTAGTGAAGTTGCCGAGGAGGCGGCTTCAACAGATGATATCGTGATGGAGTTATCAAGTTTTCAATTAATGGGTATTGAAACGTTCCGTCCGAAAATTGCTGTAATTACAAATATTTATGAAGCGCATTTAGACTATCATGGTTCAAGAGAAGAGTATGTGAAGGCTAAATGGGCAATCCAAAAAAATATGCAGGAAAGTGATTTTCTGGTATTAAATTGGAATCAACAAGAAATTCAAGAATTAAGTAAAACAACGAAAGTTGCAATCATTCCTTTTTCAACGAAAGAAAAAGTCCAAGGGGCGTATCTTTTGGATGGAAAAATATACTATAAAGATGAATATATCATGTTAGCAACAGAGTTAGGTGTACCAGGTCATCATAATGTTGAAAATGCATTAGCAGCTATTTCTGTTGCTAAATTAAAAGACATCTCAAATGATGTGATCAGACAAACATTAATGATTTTTACAGGCGTACCTCACCGCACACAATATGTGGGAGAAGTATTTGGACGGAAATTTTATAATGACTCTAAAGCGACAAATATACTTGCTACTGAGATGGCTCTAAGCGGTTTTGACCATTCATCACTTATTTTATTAGCAGGTGGTTTAGATAGAGGAAACAGTTTTGATGAGTTAGTTCCTTCATTAAAAGAAATCAAAGCAATTATTCTGTTTGGAGAAACAAAAGATAAATTGCACAAAGCCGCAGTCGAAGCGGGCATCCAAACCATCCGATTAACGGAAAATGTGCAAAGTGCTGTACGTGATGCCTATGATTTTTCTGAAAAAAATGATACTATTCTATTATCGCCTGCGTGCGCAAGTTGGGATCAATACCCCAATTTTGAGTTACGTGGAGAGGCATTTATAAACGCAATGCACCAGCTAAAAGACATAGAAAAGTGAGAGAATTATGAAGATATTGATAACCGGTGGCGGAACAGGCGGGCACATTTATCCTGCGCTAGCTTTAGTTAACCATGTAAAACAAGTGGAACCAAATACAGAATTCATGTACGTAGGATCGCAAGCAGGGCTAGAGAGTCAAATTGTTCCAAAATATAATATTCCTTTTAAAACGATTAAAATCCAAGGATTTCGTCGTTCACTTAGTCCTCAAAATATTAAAACTGTCTATCTTTTTTTGAGCAGTATTGGAAAAGCTAAAAAAATTATCAGAGATTTTCAACCGGATATTGTTATTGGGACGGGTGGATACGTATCAGGATCGGTCGTTTATGCAGCTAAGCAACTGAAAATTCCAACAATCATCCATGAACAAAACAGCATACCTGGGATGACTAACAAGTTTTTAAGCAGATACGTGACAAAAGTAGCTATTTGCTTTCCAGATGTTGCTGAGTATTTCCCTAAAGAAAAAGTTGTTTTGACAGGTAATCCCCGGGCTCAAGAAGTAGTAACGATTGAAAAAACAAATGTCCTAAGTGAATATGGGTTAGATCCCAAGAAGAAAACAGTCGTTATTTTTGGGGGCAGTCGTGGCGCATTGAAAATTAATCAAGCGTTTATCGAAGCATTTCCGCTTTTTGAAGAAAGAGAGTATCAAGTTCTTTATGCGTCTGGAGAGCGATATTATAAAGAATTACAAGAAACTTTAAATCTTTCCGAAAAGAAATTGACAAATATAAGCATTCAGCCTTATATTGATAAAATGGCAGAGGTCTTGGCTGCAGCTGATTTGATGGTTGGTCGAGCCGGAGCAACCTCTATTGCAGAATTTACAGCGTTAGGATTGCCTGCGATTTTAATTCCAAGTCCATACGTCACAAATGATCATCAAACAAAAAATGCCCAAAGCTTAGTTAGATCCGGAGCAGTTGAAATGATTACGGATCAAGAACTTACAGGTCCCAAGCTAGTAACTGAAATCGATGGAGTTTTATTGGATGATACGCGTCATCAATCGATGGCTGAGGCCTCAAAAAAAGAAGGCATCCCAGATGCTGCTGAACGACTTTACAAAGTGGTCAAAGAAATAACTTGATAGGGGGTGTAGAAGATTAGTAAGAAAAAGGATGTTTCAGAGGGACAAGAAGACCAAACAGTGGATACCACTGACCAATTAGATGAGCAAAATCTGACTCCATGGCAAAGAGAAAATTTAGAATATTTAAAAACACAAGGAGATCAACCAGTTTGGAGCCCATCTGTTGTAAAGAGTGAAACAGAAGAGCAAGAAGAAAAAGCTGATGAGGCTGAAGAAGCCCAAACGGAGGAATTCCCTTCGGATGAGCCTGAAACAGAAGAAAAACAAAAGAAAACTTACGAATCTTTTGCAGACCGCTTACCAAAGATCAAAAAAGTTCGAAATAAACGATTATTTCGCAGATTGACATTGATCGTCTCTGTCTTTTTGATTGCGATATTGATTGTCCTTTATTTCGTTTCTCCACTCAGTAAGTTGGGCAGTGTCAGCGTGACGGGAAGTGAAGCTGTCGATAGCCAGCAAATTATTGCTCAATCTAAATTAGAGAAAGGCCAGAGTTTGTGGGAGCAATTTGGAGACAGAAAAATTTATGAAGAAAAAATCGAACGTCAATTACCGCGTGTTAAAAAAGCGACGATCTCACTAAGTGGAATTAACTCATTTAATATAAAAATCACTGAGTATGAGGTCGTTGCGTTAGAATCTGTCGAAAATGTTTATCATCCTATTTTAGAAAATGGGAAAATTTTGCCAGAAGAAATGAAAGCACCGATAAGCGGCATGCCAGTTTTTCAAAATTTTAAAGAGCAGTCGGTTATTAAAAACTTAATGAATTCTTACAATAAACTTCCTGAGGATATGAAAAAAAATATTTCAGAAATTCGTTATGCTCCATCTAATGCCAATAAAGAATTGATCAATCTTCATATGAAAGATGGTAACCAAGTAATCGTAAATATCTCTCAATTAGTGGAGAAAATGGCGTATTATACGAAGGTAGCCGGTCAGATGGAGAAATCAGGAATCATCGATATGGAAGTTGGGATTTTCTCATATCCTTTTAATAATGAGGAGACTGAGGAAACCGTAGAAGAATCTTCACAGGCGTTAGAGTAAAGTTAAGAAAAATAAAAGAATAAAATAGTAGAATCTACTTTCTAAAAAGCCTATGTTTATGGTAAAATTGAAAGAAGTGAGTATTCATAAAAAAATATATATTTAAACGGGTGTTTTATGCCCGCTTACATATTGGAATTAATAGGAGGAGGAACCCCATTCATGGCAAAGACAGGAATGTATGTAGGCCTTGATATTGGTACAACGTCAGTAAAAGTTGTAGTTGCTGAGTTTATCGAAGGTCAAATGAATATCATTGGCGTAGGAAACGCAAAATCTGATGGATTAAATCGAGGGATCATTGTCGATATAGATAAAACAGTAAATGCGATTCAAAGAGCAGTAAGACAAGCAGAAGAAAAAGCGGGAATTCAAATTAAAAGTGTGAATGTGGGGTTACCAGCAAACTTACTTGAAGTTGAAAATTGCCAAGGAATGATTGCTGTAAGTAGTGAGTCAAAAGAAATCACTGATGAAGATGTAAGAAACGTAGCATCTGCAGCTCTGGTTCGTTCAACTCCTCCTGAACGCCAAATCGTAGCAATTTTACCTCAAGAATTCACAGTAGATGGATTCGAAGGAATTAAAGATCCTAGAGGGATGATTGGCGTTCGCTTAGAAATGTTCGGAGTGGTCTTTACAGGTCCGAAAACAATTATTCACAATACAAGAAAATGCGTTGAAAAAGCAGGTTTAACAGTTAATGAATTAGTTATTATGCCATTAGCGTTAACGGAAACAGTTCTCTCAGACGGTGAAAAAGACTTTGGAACGATCGTTATCGATATGGGTGGCGGACAAACAACAACTTCTGTGATGCATGATAAGCAATTGAAATTTACTCATGTGAATCAAGAAGGTGGCGAGTTTGTCACTAAAGATGTTTCCATTGTGTTGAATACATCCTTTAATAACGCTGAAGCATTGAAAATCAATTATGGTGATGCTTATCCAGAAAGAACATCAGTTAGTGAAGAGTTTCCAGTTGATGTGATCGGTAAATCTGAACCAGTAAAAGTTGATGAACGTTACCTTTCAGAAGTGATTGAAGCTAGAGTAGAACAAATCTTTAAAAAATCAAAAGAAGTATTGGATGAAATCGATGCATTGGAGCTTCCAGGCGGAGTAATCTTAACTGGTGGTGGTGCAAGCCTTCCTGGTGTTGTCGATTTAGCTCAAGAGATCTTTGATGCAAGCGTAAAATTATACGTGCCTAATCATATGGGGTTACGTAACCCAGTCTTTACAAATGTGATTAGTATCGTAGAATATTCTGCGCAATTAAATGACATTTATCATATTGCTAAGGGCGCGATTCCAGGTGAGAAGATCAAATCTTCACAACCAATTGCTGTTCAACAAGAAGTACAATATGATACTTATGCAGATACAACTCAAGATGATTACGATGATTCTGAAATACATGAATCGGGTGAAAAAGTTACAGGTAAGATCAAAGACTTCTTCTCAAACATTTTTGACTAACAATTAAAACAGGAGGAAACGATACTATGGAATTTTCTTTAGACAATAACATTAACAATGGCGCTGTCATCAAAGTTATCGGTGTAGGCGGCGGTGGCGGAAACGCTGTTAACCGTATGATCGATGAAAACGTCAAAGGCGTTGAATTCATCGCAGCCAATACAGATGTACAAGCCCTTAAAAACTCAAAAGCAGAAACAGTGATCCAACTTGGACCTAAGTATACACGCGGTTTAGGTGCTGGCTCTCAACCTGAAGTTGGCCAAAAATCAGCAGAAGAAAGTGAGCAAGTAATTTCAGATGCCTTACAAGGAGCTGATATGATTTTTATCACTGCTGGTATGGGTGGTGGAACAGGAACAGGAGCTGCTCCTGTGGTTGCTAAAATCGCCAAAGAATTAGGTGCATTGACAGTTGGTGTTGTTACAAGACCATTTAGCTTTGAAGGGCCAAAACGCGGACGCTACGCAGCAGAAGGTATTGCTCTTTTAAAAGAAAACGTTGATACATTATTGATTATTTCAAACAACCGTCTATTAGAAGTTGTTGATAAAAAGACACCAATGCTTGAAGCATTCCGTGAAGCAGATAACGTATTACGTCAAGGAGTACAAGGTATTTCAGATTTAATCACAGCGCCAGGGTATGTCAACTTAGACTTTGCTGATGTGAAGACAGTTATGGAAAACCAAGGAACTGCTTTGATGGGAATTGGTGTTGCTAGCGGTGAAGATCGTGTGATCGAAGCCACTAAAAAAGCTATTTCTTCTCCATTACTAGAAACATCTATTGATGGTGCTGAACAAGTACTATTGAACATTACGGGTGGCTTAGACATGACATTATTTGAAGCACAAGATGCTTCTGATATCGTGACAAGTGCTGCAACTGGTGATGTAAATATTATTCTAGGTACTTCTATCAATGAAGATTTAGGCGATGAAATCCGTGTTACAGTTATTGCGACAGGAATCGATCCTTCAAAAAAAGATCGTAAATCTCCACGTCAAAATAGACCTACTCAAATCCAAACAGTGCAACAAGCACCTGTTTTGGATATGGAACAATCAAAACCATCACAACCTCAACCACAAGAAGAGACAAGTGCTTTTGGTGACTGGGATATCCGTCGTGAACAAAACGTACGACCTAAAGTCGAAGATACGACATTTGAAAATGTTGAGAAAAAAGATTTTGAAACATTTCATCGTGAAGAACCATCACAAAGCAATGACGATGAGTTAAATACACCACCATTTTTCCGCAGAAAAAGATAGGAGCGACTTTTGATCATGCTAGTTGATAACTTAGAAAAAATAAATCAAGAAATTCGGCTAGCATGCCAAAAAGCAGCGCGGTCAGACAATGATGTAACGATGATTGCCGTGACTAAATCAGTGGGAAATGATAGTGCCAAGGAACTTGCTGAACTTGGTATCAAGAATATGGCTGAGAACCGAGTCGATAAATTACTGGAAAAAAAAGAAGCCCTTAAAAATTTTTCGTCTATTAAGTGGCATTTGATTGGTAATTTACAGCGTAGGAAGGTAAAATCAATAATAAATGAGATAGATTATTTTCACGCTTTGGACAGTTTAAAATTAGCAGAAGAAATTCAAAAGCGATCAGAGAAGCAAATTTCCTGTTTCGTTGAGGTGAATGTTACTGGTGAAGCAAGTAAACACGGGTTCAGATCAGAGGAAGTTTTTGATTTTATAAATCAATTAGCTGAGTTTGATCGCATAAAGGTCGTAGGATTAATGACTATGGCGCCGTTGGATGCTTCTGAACAAGTTCTTCATGAAGTGTTTTCTCAGCTAAAAAAACTGCAATTAGCAATAAATAATCAGCATCTGTCATATGCACCGTGTACAGAGCTTAGCATGGGAATGAGTAATGATTTCCCAATCGCTATTGAAGAAGGTGCAACTTTTGTACGAATCGGAACAGCAATATTTAGAGGTGCGTAAAGGAGGGGAATCTATGTCAATTTTTAGTAAAAATGCGTTATCGAGCTTTTTTGGATTATCTGGTGAAGATGAATATGATAATTATGATGAATACGAGGAACAAAAGGTTGTCAACGAACAACCAAGACAGACGGTTCGACAAACACAAGCACAGGTACAAAGACCGACTGCAACTGAGCCTTTAACTGAAAAACCATCTGCTCGTTATCGTTCAACAGAAACGCATCAAGATAAAAAAGAAAGCCGTCAGGAAACAGCATTTAATGAACAAAAGGTTGTCTCCATGCGTAGTTCTAATAACTCAAATTCTAAACGATCGCAAGATACACATAATTCAAGTAAACCTGGAAAAATTACAATAATTGAACCACGAGTTTATTCTGAAGCAATGAATATTGCTAAACATATTATTGCAAGTGATGCTGTATTGATTAATTTTCATTTAGTGGAAGAGAATCAAGCAAGAAGAATTGTTGACTTTCTTACAGGAACTGTTTATGCATTAGACGGAGACATTCAACGCGTAGGCGATGAAATTTTTCTTTGCACACCATCAAACATAGAAATCGATAGTGCCACTGCACAATCGTTAGCTAAGAAACAAATGTTTGATTTTTAGTTAGGAGGTAATGAGTATCGCTCTATTTATATTTCTATTATATAAAGGTGTTCAAATCTATTCAGGTGTTTTAATCATATATGCATTATTATCTTGGTTTCCAGGAGCATATGATTCTACGTTTGGCCGTTTGATTTCAAGAATTTCTGAACCTTACTTAAGTTTGTTTGATCGATTGAATTTGAGCATAGGTATGGTTGGTTTTAATGTAATGATTGCAATCATTGTGTTGAATTTAGCTGCGAGTGGACTGGGACGGATTTTACAATCAATCTTGTATTAATAAAAGAAAGGATGGTTTATCTATGAACGCAAATGTGTATCAACATTTTCGAAAAGATGAACATCCTTTTATTGATTCTGTAGGAGATTGGTTAGAACAAGTTGAAAGTCAATACGCTCCTTACTTATCAGATTTTTTAGATCCTAGGCAAGCTTATATTTTGGAAACGTTGATACGACAAAATAGTGAGCTTGAATTTCAGTTTTACGGTGGATATGAACAAGCTGAACGAAAACGTTGTCTGATTTATCCTGATTATTATGAACCAAAAGAGGAAGATTTTGAAGTAGAAGTATTAGAAATCGTTTATCCTGTAAAATTTTCTACATTGTCTCATGGTAAGGTGTTGGGTACCTTACTTAATACTGGGATCAAACGAGAATATTTTGGTGATATCATTTCTGATAGTGACAGATGGCAAGTGTTTGTTGCGAAGGAAATAGCAAATTTTATTGTAACTCAGGTAGAAAAAATCGGGAAAATTTCTGTAAGATTAGAAAAACGAAAATATACAGAGATCATACGTCCTAAAGATGACTGGACACACGAACGAACAACAATAAGTTCGCTACGTCTGGATAATTTGATCTCTAGCGTATATAATATATCTAGACAGAGATCAAAACAATTGATTGAATCTGGAAAAGTAAAAGTGAATTGGACGGAAAATACAAGACCAGATTTTCTAGTGGATCTGTTAGATATCGTATCTATTAGAGGTTTTGGCCGAATCCAAATTCAAGAGTTAGAGGGAAAGACGAAAAAGGACAAGTTTCGTTTGTTACTGGGAGTTCTACGAAAATAATCCAAAGAGGTGAAGGAATATGGCATTAACTCCATTAGATATTCAAAATAAGAATTTCTCTACAAAAATGAGAGGTTACAACCAAGACGATGTCGATGATTTCTTAGATCAAGTAACGAAAGATTATGAAGATTCTCTTCAAAAAACACGTGAACTTGAAAAATCATTAAAACATGCTGAAGAAAAATTACAATATTTCAATGAATTAAAAGATGCATTGAATCAATCGATTATTGTAGCGCAAGATACTGCGGATAAAGTAAAAACGAGTGCGAATAAAGAATCAGAGGTAATCGTTACTTCGGCTGAAAATACAGCGAACGAAATGATTTCTTCTGCTGAAAAACGCTCAAGCAATCTTATTACATCTGCTGAAGAAAAAGCCAAAGAAATTCTAACGGATGCGACTGATCGAGCTCGTCAATTGGCTGCTGAAACAGACGACTTGAAGAAGAAAACACGTGTCTTCCACCAACGTTTAAGTTTGATGTTAGAAGCACAACTAGAACAAGTGAAGAGTGAAGAATGGAATGAATTATTAAAACCATTCTCAAGTTACGTAAGTGATTCCCATACTGTTATCAAAGAAGTACTGGCGCAAGAACTTGATAAAAGTGACGACGTAGTTGCAGAGTCAGTTACAGTTGCTGAAGAAGAACCAACACTTGAACAAGCTGCAATGGATCCAAAAGCAATGCTTGATTTATTAAATAAAGATCCTAAATAATTTCGTATATAAATAGAACAGAAAAGTCAATAACCATTCTTTTAGCGAGTCAATGATAGTGAAAGTTTGACAGATCCTGGTATTGAAAAGATCCTCTATTTTACTCAAGTTTGAATCAAGTAAAACTTGACGAGTGATTTCGTTAACAATTAACAGAGGAAATAATTGAGTTGATCGATTGTTTTAAATTTGGGTGGTAACGCGAGTACTTTCGTCCCTTGGGATGGAGGTACTTTTTGTTTTGCTGTGAATCACCACGATTGGCTCTGCCAGAGTGGATGATGAACAGTACTTGGCGAACCTAGTGAGAGAAGTTTCCATACTAGTGAATCACAAAAACAGAATGAGTAGCTAATATACAATACAAGTTAAGTTCTGACTTCGTAAGAGCTAAATTCAAAGAATACACGAAGAGATGAACAGTACAAGGCGTGTGAAGTGAGAGAAGTTTCCTTACTATTGAACCACCAAAATACCTGTTGAAAAACTTAGTAAGGATTAGTTTAAACTAGTTAACACTGTAACTTATTTTTCAATCAACATTTAGAAATGAAAGCGAGGAAATGATAATGAAAATGAAAGAAACATTACAATTGGGAAAAACAGCTTTTCCAATGCGTGGAAATTTGCCAAACCGTGAGGTAGAATGGCAAAAAGATTGGGAAGAACAAAAGATCTATGAAAAACGTCAAGAATTAAACGAGGGCAAACCAACATTTGTTCTTCATGATGGACCGCCATATGCTAACGGGAATATCCATTTAGGTCATTCATTAAACAAAATCAGTAAAGATATCATTATCCGTTCAAAATCTATGTCAGGATTCCGTTCGCCTTATGTCCCTGGTTGGGATACACATGGGTTACCAATCGAACAAGTACTAACAAATAAAGGGATCAAAAGAAAAGAAATGACATTAGCGGAGTACCGGGAAAAATGTGAAGAATATGCACGTTCGCAAGTAGACACACAACGTGCTGATTTCAAACGCTTAGGTGTTGCTGGAGATTGGGAAAATCCTTATGTTACATTGGACCCATCATACGAAGCAGCTGAGATTCGCGTATTTGGAAAAATGGCTGAAAAAGGCTATATCTACAAAGGATTAAAACCAATTTACTGGTCTCCATCAAGTGAGTCTTCATTAGCTGAAGCTGAAATCGAATATAAAGATGTAAAATCTGCCTCTATTTATGTAGCCTTTAAAGTCGTTGATGGTAAAGGCATTTTAGACACAGATACATCATTTGTGATCTGGACAACAACACCTTGGACGCTTCCTGCAAACTTAGGAATCTCAGTAAATCCTGATTATCAATATATTGTAGTAAAAGCTTATGGCAAAAAATACGTTGTTGCTAAAGATCTTTTGGAAACTGTTAAAGAAGCAATCGGCTGGGATGATGTTGAAGTACTTGAAACGATTTCTGGTAAAGATATGGAATGTATGACAGCACAGCATCCATTTTATGATCGTACATCATTAGTGATGTTAGGGGATCATGTAACATTGGATGCGGGTACTGGATTAGTTCATACAGCACCTGGTCATGGTGAGGAAGATTATATCGTAAGCAAAAAGTATAATTTAGACATTCTTTCACCTTTGGATAATCGTGGTGTCTTTACTGACGAAGCACCTGGCTTTGAGGGAGTTTTCTACGATAAAGCAAACCCAATGATTACAGCATTACTTGATGAAAAAGACGCATTATTAAAATTGGATTTCTTTACACATAGTTATCCGCATGATTGGCGTACAAAGAAACCTGTTATTTATCGTGCAACGCCGCAATGGTTTGCCTCAATCGATAAATTCCGTCAAAATATCTTAGATGAAGTAGAAAAAGTTGATTGGATTCTTCCTTGGGGAAAAACACGTTTATATAATATGATTCGTGACCGTGGCGACTGGGTTATTTCTCGTCAACGTGCGTGGGGTGTTCCATTGCCAATTTTCTATGCTGAAAATGGTGAAGCAATCATTACGCCTGAAACAATCGATCATGTAGCCAATTTATTTGCTGAACATGGATCAAACATCTGGTTCAAACGTGAGGCAAAAGAATTACTACCAGAAGGCTTTACACATCCAGGATCTCCAAATGGTGAATTTACAAAAGAAAATGATATCATGGATGTTTGGTTTGATTCGGGTTCATCTCATGAAGCTGTCTTGCGTGAGCGTCCAGAACTAACTTTCCCAGCTGATATGTACCTAGAAGGCTCTGATCAATACCGTGGTTGGTTTAATTCAAGTATTACGACAAGTGTAGCAATCAATGGCGTAGCACCTTATAAAGCTGTTTTATCGCAAGGTTTTACGTTGGATGGCGAAGGCCGTAAAATGAGTAAATCTTTAGGTAACACAATTTTACCTGATAAAGTGATCAAACAAATGGGTGCGGATATTTTGCGTTTGTGGGTAAGTAGTGTTGATTATGAAGCGGATGTACGCGTTTCAATGGACATTTTGAATCAAGTTTCCGAAGTTTATCGTAAAATCCGTAATACAATGCGATTCTTATTAGCGAATACGAGTGATTTTGA
Organism: Enterococcus haemoperoxidus ATCC BAA-382; assembly: GCF_000407165.1. NCBI lineage: Bacteria > Bacillati > Bacillota > Bacilli > Lactobacillales > Enterococcaceae > Enterococcus > Enterococcus haemoperoxidus. Next base: position 399,857 of record NZ_KE136479.1, read on the forward strand.
ACCAAAAGAACATACCGTCTCTTATGAGGAATTACGTTCTGTGGATAAATATATGATCGTTCGTTTAAATCAAGTAATTCAAGAAATTCGTGAAAAAGGCTATGAAAAATACAATTTCATGCAAATCTACCGTTCAGTGATGAATTTCTTAACAGTTGATCTATCTTCATTCTATTTAGATTTTGCCAAAGATGTTGTCTACATTGAAGCAGAAGATAACTATCAACGTCGTTGCATGCAAACTGTGTTCTACCAAACAGCTGTTGCATTAACCAAATTGTTAACGCCAATTATTCCGCATACTTCTGAAGAAATCTGGAGCTTCCTAAAAGAAGAGGAAGATTATGTTCAGTTAGCTGAATTTCCAGGATATGAAGAGTTTGCGAACCAACAAGAGTTGTTAGACACTTGGGCAGCGTTTATGGACTTTAGAGATAATGTACTAAAATCTTTAGAAGAAGCACGTAATTCTAAATTGATCGGTAAATCGTTAGAAGCTAAAGTAACAGTTTATCCTAACGAACAAATCCGCGAGCTATTAACAGCTGTCGATGCAGATGTTGCTCAATTATTGATTGTTTCTGGTTTTGAGGTGGCTTCTTTAGCAGCAGAAGTTCCTGAAAATGTTGAAAAATTCGATGATATGTCGATTCTTGTGGAAAAAGCTGCAGGTGAAACGTGTGACCGTTGTCGTGCAGTACGCACAGATGTTGGTGAGGATGAAAAATTACCACATTTATGTGGACGTTGTGCTAAAATTGTTGAAGAAAATTATCCAGAAGCGGTAGCTGAAGGATTCGAAGAATAATTAACTTGTTAACAAAAAAGTATTAAGTAGAAATTGTTTAATACTTTTTTTGGCTCTTTGTCAACTAATGTTGGTGAAGAAAATCTAAAGAATTAAATCGATTATCATGATTCCTAGAGGAAACTTCCTTTAGGTTTTTTTGTTTTCTTGAAAAAGAATTGTGCCAAAACACAAAGAAATTCTCAATTTGAAATTGTAAAAGTTACGAAACCCGTAAGCATTTCTCTTCAACACTTTAATATGATTATTTAAACATTCTAATGGTCCATTAGAATAAGGCAATTCTAGCGCATTTTTAATTTCATTTTGGTACTTCTTAAAAGTACCAATAGTCGTTTGATAGTAGGTAGGAAGACGGCGGAAATCTTCGTCTAATAGTGCATAAAACCGAGCGAAATCTCTTGTCTGTACGGCATAAAGAAAGTCCTGATAACAGGTGTAGCCACTTTTCAACTCGTCATCATACGCAAGTAATCGATCAACGACTTCTGTTTCAGTTAAATAAGCACGGAATGAAGAACGCCAAAGGCGTTTTTCAAAATCAAGTTTCGATTGATTTTTTTGAAGAAGTTTCCAGTATTTCTTCAAGTGTCGATACTTTTTCGCTTCTGTATTTCCCTGATGAAGAAACGTGTTCATTCTCTGAATACGGTGTTTTAAAAAGGTTCGACCGATGAGTTGGACAATATGAAAGCGATCAAGAATAATCTGAGCCATCGGAAATAACTTTTTGACGAGAGAAAAATAAGGTGCATACATATCGCAAACAATATACTTTACCGTTTTACGAACAGACAAAGGAAATCGTGAAAAATAACGCTCTAGAAAAGGAAGCTGACGGTTTTCAACAACATCAATTAACTGCTTTGTTTGCCCATCCATCATGATGAAACTCATAGAAGCCGCGACTTGCTTAACTGATTTGAATTCATCAAAACAAAGGACTTCAGGTAAGGTAATTGATTTTTTTCGGTTCATAAAATCGTTTCAAGACACGGTAAACAGAGGAAACTGAGACCTTCTTTTGACGCGCAATTTCACTCATCGAAGTGGTTTTTCTGAGCCGATCGGCAATAGATAGCTTCACTTTAGTTGAAATCGAACAATGTTTTTCAACAAGACTCGTTTCAGCAACGAACGATCGATTGCAGGATTGACAGAAGAAACGGCGTTTCTTCAAGCGTAGATACGTTTGATACTCCGAAACATCATTCAATAAAATCAGACAGCTTGTAAAGCCCCAACGAATAATCGCGACTTTATCTTCTGCTTCACAATGTGGACAAGCGTGAGCTGAATAATCGAGCGTACCAGAGAAGACCTGACAGATTCTTTCTTTGATTCGTTCTTTTTTTAAGCCATTTTCATTAAAAGTGATGTTTAAGTCTAGAATATCTAAGGTTTCTTTGATAAGATTTGTATAGGACATCTTGTTTTCCCTTTTGATTGGTTTTCGTCGACTTAATTCTAAAGGAAAACAGGATGTCTTTTCTATTATTTTGCATTAAAAAAGATGCCGGTGATTTCTCACCAACATCAGAAAGTATAGAGTCCTTTTTTTGTTACCTATTCAAGTTTATAGTAGAAATCAAAAATAAATAAAAATGGTCAATAGTGATAAACAGTTTCAGTCAATCATTTTTATACGCACGTAATGGTTTTTATTTATTTTTTTAATAAAAAAACACCAAAGAAAAATGTAAGCGCTCCAAAGAGACACCCTGTTGTATTTTTCTTTGGTATACTCTTTTTATAAACATAAATAAAACAAAATAGAACTAGGTTTTTTTTTCTCAGAATTAGTCATTATGAGAAAGAAAATTTAGTTCTTTTTGTTATAAATAAACGGTTTTGTTCGTTAAATTCTATTCTAATACAAAGAAAACGAAAAGTCTATAACAAAAAAACAAAAGTTCTTTAATTTTTATCGTTTTATTATTGGGTAAAAATGAAAAAAATATGAAAAAAACGGTTTTTTGTGATTTCTAGCCGTCAATTCTCTCGTCAAACGAAGGAGGAACTTACGATAACTAAAAAAGGCGAAAATATTTATAAGCGAAAAGATGGCCGCTGGGAAGGGCGCTACCGAAAAGGGCGAAATGAACAAGGAAAACTGCTCTACGGCTACATTTACGGTCAAAAATATAGGGAGGTCAAACAAACCTTAGAACGTCTAAAAGCACGCCAGACTTTTTCAAAGCAGCTTACGACCCAATTTCAAGGGACAGTAGAGGAATGGCTCGTGTACTGGTTGGATCACTTAATCGTTCGTCAAATCAAACAGTCGACCTATGCGTCGTATCAAACAAAAATGCGCAAACATATCTTGCCTTATATAGGAAAGAAAAAATTACTTCATATTGAGAAAAAAGACATCACAGCGTTAATGCTTCTTTTATCGGATAAAGAATTAAGTCTGACCACGATCCATAATGTCTTGACGATCTTTAAAAGTGCCATGAATAAAGCCTACTTTGAAAAAGCCATTCCAGAAAACCCGTGTGACGGCATTGTCCTGCCAGCGATCCGGAAAAAAGATATCGCCATTTTAACTCGGGAACAACAACGAATATTAGAAAAAGCTGCCCTGAAAGAGCCAGGGTGCTCACCGATCATTATCGCGTTGTACACCGGCATGCGGATTGGTGAAATCGGGGCTTTAACGTGGTCCGATATCAATTTAGAAAGCAAAACGATCCAAGTGGTCCGCACAATCCAGAGAGTGTCTGTGCCAGGAAAAACAACCAAGACAGAGATTGTATTTGATCTGCCCAAATCAAAAAGTTCGGTGCGGAAAATACCGATTGCCCAAAATTTACTTACTTACTTAACAAAGAAAAAAGCGGAGGCGGTCAGTACCTATGTGATCAACTATAAACACTCATACGCAGAACCTAGACTGATCAATTATTGGTTTAAAAAGACCCTTGCCAAAGCTGACATAGAGCCGATCCATTTCCACGCTTTAAGGCATACCTTTGCGACACGGTGTATTGAAAATGGAAGCGATATTGCCACCTTAAGCCGTTTACTAGGCCATCAATCGATCAAGCTGACCTTAGATACGTATGCCAGTTCTTTATGGGAAACCAGAGAAAAGGCCATTTCCATTCTGGATGCCGAACTGAATTTAGAAGAATAACCGTCAAAAAAAGCGTCATCACAGCTAAAAAAGCAGCGTGTTATAACGACTAGAGCATTTCTTCTTATAATGACTAATTCTGAGAAAAATAATAGTAGAAAAGCGATTGTTTTCTATCTACGTAGTATAGCAAAAAAAAATAATAGAAGAAAGGCGGACGAATTAAATGAGTACGATTGGTTTATATCAATATGAAAATTCCTATTCATCATATATAGAAGTACTCAAGGAAAAAGAATGCACCTTCTATCCATTAGAGAAAGAACTAGACAAAGACAAACAAACAACACTAGAAGCAGTGATTCTCGATCATTCGGTAGGCAACAGTGGGGAATCCTTGGGAAAAATTTGTGAGTTACTTTTTCGTCTTAAAGAAAGTGAAGTCCCGCTGATCTTTATCCTATTACAACAGAGTACGCCGATGGAGCGGTTGATTTATTTACAATTGGGGGCGACGATCGTCTTTGATAATCAGATCAAGCCGAATGAATTTGGAATCATTGTTTCCAATCTCCTCCAACCAAGAGTGGGGTTGAGGCAAGCTGTTTTAGAAGAAAAGGTAGGGAGCGGACTTCAATTAAACGTCTATAATCATTCTATCCGTTTAGAAAACGAGCAGGAAGTCCTTCTGACACCGCTAGAATATAAGCTAGTAAGTTACTTGAAAAGTAAAAAAGAACAGGGGGCGACCTATGAAGAAATTTATCAAGTTTTGTGGCAACAGGAAATGGGCAATCAACGCTACCGCGTAGCAAATTTAGTCTTTCTCATTCGGACTAAGATAGAGAAAAGTACAGCCCATCCTAAGTATTTAAAAACGATCCGCACGATTGGGTATGTTTTTTGTAGCGGATGCTTTGAGTAAAACTGGTTTTAGAAAAAGTAAAATAGCTAGAAGTATAGATATTATATTGCTTCTAACTTAGATGGAGGTTTTTATGAAAAAGTTTAAAAATAGCTTAATTGCAGGTATAGTAATTGGAGTTATCGGAGTAAGCGGTCTTTTTTACGAACCAGCATTTGCTCATGATCTAGATCCAGAAGAAATAAGTGAAGTGTTTACAGGAGTAGAATCCCCTTTGACAAGAGTAGCGGGATTTGATTGGACGATTTTTGATAGTCCAGGGGAGCTTGAGGGAGCTGTTTCACAGACGAAGAACACAGCAGTTCCCATAGATGTCTCAGGACTCACAGGAGATAAAAAACTAAAAAGAGATTATTATATGGTTTTTGGAGGGGTTGATAAAAATGATAAAAAAGCCTCTTTTGAAGCTGGAACAGCTGGAACAACTGGGAAACTTTTAAGTCAAACGGGTGTGAATTTCCCATCAGTTGTTGGAGGGAAAGGTCCTACGGACGTAATGGTTGGTTATGGATTTGATTATATTAATGAATATCCTGGAGGTGGGAATTTAGGTTCTGGATTTGATTTAGCATTACCGTTCGTTGCTAATGGCAAAGTAGCCTGGGCCACAGGGGATCCTGCAAGTTCTACTGTTACCCCTAGTAGAATTACTCCTTCAGTTAAAATAGGTACTATTGAAAAGTTAATGACGAATAATGCAAAACATGAAATTTATGCTTATGGTTATTTAAAGCTTTACGATAGTACAGAAGCATTAAGGTTAAAAGTTCCTGTTCGAATCTCTGGTAAACCTGTGAATAATAAGGGTAGGATTCGATTTACTATGAAATATTATAATACAGAATCAGTTAACCGGTTATTTGGATCAACATATGGTGTACATATGGATATTCAAGGTAAGCACACAGAGTCTATGATGTATTCACTAGGAAATAATGAAGGTCTTTATTTTAAACAAGAGACAAACAAGGTAGCAACAAGACTTCTTGATGGGGAAAATTATTATTTATATTTTTATCGAGGAAATTATGGAGATAATTCAACTAATCCTCCTGTTTCTTTTATTGGAAATGATGATGCTTATGCAATGATTTCTAATTATTTTAGACGAGACTGGCGGGTTATGTACCCAATAAAAGAAACAGTTGATATTGCAGCAGATACTCAATATCCCTATCTGAATCATCCCGGCTGGCTTTATTTATATCCTCAAGCGATACTGAGACCAAATGAAATCGGGTCATCCGATTTGGAAATATCTGTCACAGAACAAAAAGCTAGAGCTGTGATGTATAAGTATGTCGATGATGCAGGTAAAACGCTTGAGTCAGTGACCGATACATTATTTACAGGAGACACTTATAATCCACTCGATTTTAAAAAAGAGTTCACCGGATACAAATTTGACCGAGTGGATGATCCGGGAAAGGGTTTGGTTGGGAATACACCTATCACGATTACATTTCATTATAAAACGGCTAGAACGGCTACGATTAACTATCTAGATGACAAAAATCAGGTGATAGAAACTAAAAAGGAAACACTGTATGTAGGAGATACTTATAATGTAGAAACCTATAAAAAAGAAATCACGGGGTATACATTTGTGCGAGTAGACCCGGCTAGTGGCACAGTCGGGGCGGAGGATCTCACACTGAACTTACATTACAAAGCCAACATGACTGGTAGTCAAACCATTACGTTTGATGACGTGACAGCTGGCACCACAGAGGTCACAACGACTGAAATTGGGCATGAGCTTAAGGTGAATATTAAGACGAGTTATACAGTAGAAGTAAAAGGGTGGGAAAACATCACCTTAACTGCACCAATTCCGAAAGGTTTTGTTTTTAAACCTGGTTCCTTTATGGAAGGAAAAAAATCAATTCCAGATGATAAGCTAACGATTGGGTCAGGGACACTTTCGTTTAATATGGGAAATTTTGCCTCAACGCTCACCCCAGGTCGTTATTATAAAATGCATACCTATAGCCTCATTGCGTCAAAGGATGCCCCACAAGGAGTTCCAATCAAGTGGCCGGCGACTGCGGCTGGAACAGATTTGACGGTAACATCGGAAGGACAATTGACTGTACTAAAAAAGCAGCCAATCACAGTCACTTTTAAAAGCGACAAAGGAACGGAGCTTCATGAGCCAATTGTGACAGAAACGTATGAAGTAGGCAGTAAAGTGGATCTGACCAAACTTCCAGCTGTCACAACAGCGGTGAAAAGCCTAACAGACAAAGGGTATCTCGTGACACGTCCTGCCAATGAAACAGCGCTCACTGTGACCGAAGGCGGTACGACCGCTGCCTATACTTTTCAGTATAAAACTACTATAACAGCGACAATCAACTATCTAGATGACAAAAATCAGGTGATAGAAACCAAAGAAGAAACACTGTCCGTAGGAGATACTTATAATGTAGAAACCTATAAAAAAGAAATCACGGGGTATACATTTGTACGAGTAGACCCAGCTAGTGGCACAGTCGGGGTGGAAGATCTTACACTGAACCTGCATTACAAAGCTAACATGATTGGTAGTCAAACCATTACGTTTGATGACGTGACAGCCGGTACCATAGGAGTCACAACGACTGAAACTGGGCATGAGCTTAAGGTGAATATTAAGACGAGTTATACAGTAGAAGTAAAAGGGTGGGAAAACATCACCTTAACTGCACCAATTCCGAAAGGTTTTGTTTTTAAACCTGGTTCCTTTATGGAAGGGAAAACATCAATTCCAGATGATAAGCTAACGATTGGGACAGGGACACTTTCGTTTAATATGGGACGTTTTGCCTCAACGCTCGCTCCCGGTCGGTATTATAAAATGCATACCTATAGCCTCATTGCGTCAAAGGATGCCCCACAAGGAGTTCCAATCAAGTGGCCGGCGACTGCGGCTGGAACAGATTTGACGGTAACGTCGGAAGGACAATTGACCGTACTAAACAAGCAACCGATCACAGTCACCTTTAAAAGTGACAAAGGAACGGAGCTTCATGCGCCAATTGTGACAGAAACGTATGAAGTGGGCAGTAAAGTGGATCTGACCAAACTTCCAGCTGTCACAACAGCGGTGAAAAGCCTAACAGACAAAGGGTATCTCGTGACACGTCCTGCTAATGAAACAGCGCTCACTGTGGCTGAAGGCGGCACGACCGCCGCCTATACCTTTTCCGGTACCCTTAGTTTAACCTCGGTCCCAAAAGTTTTAAACTTTGGTACGATTCGGTACACGACCAAAACCCAACGAGTGGAGAATCCGTCCTACGTGGATCCTTTAGTGGTCAGAGATACCCGTTCGGACAAAGCAGATGGCTGGACCATGACCGCTGAGGTCACGACACCGATGACCAATGTCGACAACAAGTTATTGAAAAACGCACTGCGCTATGTGTATAAAGGCAAAGAACAGACGCTGAGTTCAGATGCGCAAGTCGTGTATACCGCAACTACTCCCACGATCCCAGAAAGCTATTCTGTCAGTGAAAACTGGGGAACGACCAAAGGAAGTGACGGCGTGAAGTTTCAGTTAGACTCGTCAGAAACCGTCTATACCGGTGAATATACTGGCGTGATCACGTGGAAGATCATGCCGGGACAGCCATAAGGAAAGGGGAGTGATTTAATGAAGGAACAAAAAAACGTTATTTTATTCACGAGCCTGTTGGTTGCCTGCTTTTTATTTATAGCGGGAGATGTATCGGCGGCAGAGGGGCAGATCACGGTCGATGGGAAAATCTCATTCTATGAAGAAGAGGAACGTCCAACTCGAATCAGTGAGACAGAATCTGACTTACTGGTTAAAAAACCAGAAGGACGAAAAGGTCTCTTCCCTCAGACAGGAGAACTCCTTCAACACTATGGAGGATGGCTTGTATTCCTTCTGCTTCTTGTGTTATGGCTTCTATGGAGACGGCATCGAAAGGAGGCGAAACAATGAGACGGTATTTGAACCTCAGCCGACTGCTGTTCCTAATGGGGGCTATGGCGGTAGGCTTGATGGGAACCATTGTCCATGCGGACACTTCTCTTGAACAGTCCGGGACGGTTTCGGTGGTTGACGGAGGTGCCTCTCTCCAAGATCCGGAGAATCCGGAAGTCCCGACAGATCCGGGACCTGGGACGGCTGAATCAGGACCATTGCGGATCGATTATGTGTCGCCACTCCAGTTTGGCGAAAGAAAAATTCGTGAAACAGATCGGGTGTATCCCGCGTTAGCCCAACAGTTTTATACAGACATCGGACCTAGAGGCAGCTATATTCAACTAACGGACCAGCGGGCTCTTAGTACGGGTTGGTCCTTACAGGTGAAACAAGAAACACAATTTCGCAACCCCATCATTCAAGAAGCAGGAGAACAAGAACTAAAGGGCGCCGTGCTGTCCTTAGACAAGGGCTGGGCCAATTCCAGCAGTTCCAGTGAGGCTCCTGTGGTGACAAGAGAAACCATTGCCCTGAACACTATAGGCAGCACCTATGAAGTGGCGACAGCCGCTGCGGGGACAGGCCAAGGGGTTTGGACCATTTCGTTTGGGGCTTCTGATACCAACACGGGGCATCAAAAGCCAACCTTGACCCCAGTCAAAGACGAAGCGGGGCAACCGATTCTAGAGAAAGAGTCCAATAAACCCGTCTACCAAAATTCAGCGATTACGCTGACGATTCCAGAAACGACCGTGATTCATCCGGTCCATTATGAAACGAAGATAACTTGGCTCTTAGCCGAGTTGCCTTAATAAATGAAAACAGAAAATAGGAGGAAACAAAAATGAACGCAATGACAAAAGGAACTTTAGCAACAGTGACTCTTTTAGCATCAGTACTATTAGGGGGAATGAGTGTTTCTGCAGCAGAAGAAGAAACGCCCAAGCCAACACCAGAGACAAAACTTGATTCAAAAGGGAAAACAATTGTAGAAGAAGGGGTGATTGGTCCAGAAGATCCAACCCCAGATCCAGAAAAACCAGATGAAAACCTTCCAGAAAATCCAGATATTTCAGTTAACCCAGATTCTGGTTCATTAGTGTTGCAACGTGTGTCAGTGATGAACTTTGGGACGATCAAAACCTCTGGTTCAGAAATAAAGGCCAATGCGGCACCGATTACATTATCAGAAGGAGAAACACGTGGTGCGATCGTTGGCTGGTCAGACGTTCGTTCAGGCGGGACTTACGGCTATACGATCACGGCGGAATTAACAAAACAATTTACCGGTGTGACCCCTGATACATCAAACGCCTTAACAGGAGCGACACTTAATTATACAAATGGAATGGCTGTCCCAGCGGCATCAAATGAAAATGTAGTGCCCTCAAATGTAGCGACAGCGTTCGAACTAGATAAAGATAGTGGGGCTAAAACAGTCGTGACAGCTGATAAAGCAAAGCTTGAAGGAAAAGGCTCTTACGTGATGGAATTTGGTCAAAGTGATAAATATACAGGAACGGATGGCACAAAAGGCACGGATAAAACAGCTGTGACGTTGACTGTTCCTGCTACCGTAGCCTCAAATATGGTGTTAGATACGTATAATGCCGTTGTAACATGGAAGATCGTTGCAGCAGTTTAACCAACATCAGCTGTAAAAGAAAGACATTCAGGTTTAAGTAATTGGACTGACCCTGTTCATTCGTTATCACTCGTGTGCAGGGTCAGAAAAATACTTAGAAGCCTGAATTTTTTATGAAGAATACTATGATATAGAAATAGATGGAAGCGAAACGTTCGCTTTAGTACATAACAACAAAAACACAATTGAAGGAGAGCCAGTATGACTTATTTAAACAAACGAATCACCTTTTTGATCTTTATTTTAGCTATTTTTGGGTTTTTATCCCCGCAAACAGCACAAGCAGAGAATAAACCAAACGCTGCAGGAGCGGCAGGTTTTAGCTACAGTATCCATTTTCCAGAGAATCAGATGGAAAAAGACATAGGGTATTACCATTTAAAAATGACCCCAAATCAAAAACAAACTCTGTCGATTACGTTAAATAATCCCAGCGAGGAAAACGTGGAGGTGGCAGTGAGTTTAAATAGTGCCAAAACCAACCCCAATGGAGTGATTGAGTACGGAGACTCGTCCTTAAAAAATGATCCGTCTTTGGCCTATGATTTCAAAAAAATCGTTTCAGGACCAGATAAAGTCGCATTAGCAGCAGGGGAAACAAAAGAGGTCGAACTGACGATTCAAATGCCGGAAACCGCGTATGAAGGGGTACTTTCTGGCGGAATCCAGCTGATGAAAACGGGCCAAGATCAAGCGGATGAAACAGATAAAGGGTCAAAAATCATTAATCAGTATGCGTATGTGATTGGAGTTTTACTACAGGAATCAGACAAACCTGTCACGCCGGAACTGGCATTAAACACTGTTATGGCCGGGCAAAGCAATTACCGAAATACGGTGTATGTTCATTTTTCAAACATTACAGCAACGTATGTGAATGATCTGACTGCAGAGGTGCAGATCACGTCAGAAAAAAGCAAAGAGGTCCTTTACGAACGAAAACAAACGGCGATGCGAATGGCGCCCAACTCATTTATTAATTTTCCTGTCAGTATGAATGGCGAAAAAATGGTTCCAGGAAAATACAAAGCGGCCATCTTAGTTACGTCAGGAGATCAAAAATGGACGTGGGATAAAGACTTTACGATTACAGATAAAGAAGCGAATCAATTTAACGAGCGAGATGTAGGCTTAGTTCAGAAAAAAGGACTGGACTGGACGATGATTGGCTGGATCGTGGGAAGCATTGTGTTCTTTACCGCGCTTTTATTTGGTGTGATGGTTTTCTTTAGAAAGAAAAAAGAAGCAGAGACAAAGAAACGAAAAAAGAGCCGTAAATGAACAGGAGCTGAAAACAGATGACAACATTGGATTATGTATATACTGGAGGCATCATTTTAGCGATCTTGTCCTTGATAGGGGCAAGTCTGTTTCTTTACAGATTCTTTCTTAAACAACGACAACTAAAGAAGCTTCCCATAAAGAAACTCAGGAATAAGAAGAAGCAGAGGCGTATCCGGCGTATCCGTCAAGAACTGTTGGCTCAAAAACGCCAAAGTATTCGTGCTTTTGTCCTGTCCTTGGTTCTTTTTCTCAGTTTCTCAGTAGGGGCAATGGGTCTATCCTATTACCAGTCAATGACGTTAGGAACAGACGATTCCGATTCCTTAGTGAAAGGGTACTACTTGCTTCGTGATTTTAAGAAGGAACTGGCAGAAGTTGAGGCCAAACAAGAAGACAAAGAAAAGCTGCAGAAAAACATTCGGTATTTAGGCACGTCAATGGCGAGTTACGGGACTAAAAAAGCGAGTTCAGTGAATACGGAAGAAGGGCAATTAGTGTTGAACCGTTATTATAAAGCATTAAAAGAATTAGGCATGAACGTCAGTACGCAAACGAATAATTTTTATGAAAATCCCTCTTTAGTCGAAGAATTTTTAACAGATAGTGCCAAGGTAGAAACCTATGAAAAAGCAGCATTTACCTATTATAAAGTAGATGAGTCCCTTCTCAAAGAAAGCAAGTAGTCCGTATGGCGAAAAAAAAGAATACCCAAAAAAGAAAGAGGCGTAGAGACAGGGTTCAAAGACGATATAAGACGTCATTGAAACAAATGGGTAAAGACTTGTGTGTCGCTGTCTTTTTTGGGCTTGGGAGCACCTTGATAGTGTGTTCTTTTTTCTTTAGCCTCATGAAAGTAACAGGATATGGGATGAGTCCGACAGTCCGAAATGGCGAATATGTACTGGTGAAGAAAACCAAAGAGGTCAGACGATTTGATTTGGCGGTTTTTAATAACGGATCAGGAAAAAGACAAGTTCTTCGGATCATTGGACTTCCAGGAGAGAGTATTGCCTTTAAAGAGGATGAGTTATTCGTGAATGGTCAGCCGATGGATGAGAAGTTTATCGTGGATGAAGTGAATGAAAGCCAAAGAAATGGCAAGAACTATACAGAGGACTTTACACTAGGCTCATTTTTGATAGAAAAAGGAACGATCCCAGCGGGGTATTATTTTGTGTTGGGAGATAACCGTCCCTACGCGACAGACAGCCGTCATTATGGATTGGTTTCAAAAGAAAAGGTGATTGGATTTGTTTATAATAGCAGATGATGGAGACGAGAATCTATTATCAAGTTTAAATCAGGAATAAACAATAAGGAGGGACTTAATGGTTCAAGTTATTTAGGTAGCTTTACTCTATATTTTATGATGTTGGTGAGAAATCATTGACATCTTTTTTTGTGCAAAATAGTTCAAAAATGTCGCTTATCTTTTTGAATGCTACTTCCAACAATTTCTTCTATCTGTTTGTAAAACCGTAAAGTATATTATTTGGGGTATGTATACTATGCAGAAAAGAGATTTTTTGAAGGTTTAGCCAACTATCTTAAAGTGCTAAAAAGAAAGACCTATGATTTTTGTGATTTATACAATTTTAAACTAAAAATTCCATTATGCATTGCCACTGTTTTTTCATACATGTAGAAAAGAGGCTGAGAAAAAAGCGTTTAGCTCTGAGAAATAAGAGAGAGTAGCTTTTTTCTCGCCTTTTATTCGGATTTAGAGCGCGAAACAAAACTAATCTTTAGTTTTGTCCCACGCTCTTACAATGACAGAAGGTATCTTTTCATGTTGTCTTTTTATTTAGAAATATGTCGATGTTTCTTTGTACTTTTTAAAGCTTTCCTCGTTCACGATACCAAATATCAGGTTGCCAATCCCAGGTAAAATTATCTTGTTTTAATAAATCAAATGCAGCCTCAGGCCCCATAGTTCCTGCTGGGTAATTAGGGAAGTCTACAGAGGTTTTATCCCAAGCTTGACGAATAATATCTACAATACGCCAAGCTTGAGCCACTTCATCCCAGTGTGAGAAGTTTGTACCGTCGCCGTTTAAGCTATCCAATAGTAACTTTTCATAAGCTTCTGGGCTATTGCCTGTTGTCTCCGCACTATGGCGGTAATCTAATTTTACAGGAGTTGTTGTAAACCCTTGACCAATTTCCTTACCATTTAAGGTCATTGAGAAACCTTCAGTAGGTTGAATATAAATTGTTAGGACATTTGGCGGTAAGTCTGTTTTTTCACCACATTTATCGATATCGTCTTTGAAGACATTGACTGGTACTTGCTTGAAGACGATGTTGATACGTGTGCCTTTTTCTGTTAGACGTTTACCAGTACGGATATAAAATGGCACACCTGACCAACGGAAATTATCGATTAGGAATTTGCCAGCAACAAATGTTTCAGTTTGAGAGTGTTCATCTACATTCGGCTCTTCACGGTAACTAACAAATTCTTGATCATCAAGTTTACCTTGACCGTATTGCCCACGAACGAAATTTTCCAAAGCTTCTTTTTCAGAATAAAGACGAATTGCTTGTAATGCTTTGACTTTTTCAGCGCGAATTTCAGCTTCTGAAAAAGCAACAGGTGGCTCCATCGCTAATAATGCTACAACTTGCAAGATATGGTTTTGGACCATGTCTTTTAAAGCACCGCTGTGTTCATAATAGCCACCGCGGTCTTCAACTCCAAGACTTTCAGCAAATGTAATTTGAACATTATCGATATAGCGGTTATTCCACTGTGACTCAAAAATGTTATTTGCAAAGCGAATCGCAGAAATATTTTGGATCATTTCTTTTCCTAAATAGTGATCGATTCTAAAAATATCTTTTTCTGGGAAAACAGCACGAATTTCTTCGTTTAATTGATAAGCAGAGTCATAATCTGAGCCGAATGGTTTTTCGATGACTAAACGATCAAATCCGTTATCTGTTAGAATTTCTTGTGATTTTAAGTGTTGTACGATTGTTCCAAAAAATTGAGGTGCCATTGCTAAGTAGTAGATATGATTACCACCCAGTTCGTATTTATCGTTTAAAGTATCAGATAATTTTTTTAAAGTATCGTAATGCTCAGAATCATTGACATTGTGGGATTGATAGTAAAAGTGACTTGAAAATTCTTCTGCCTCTTTTACAGTAGGATTAAGATCTTTAATCGTTTCACGAACAATTTCACGGTAGTGATCGTCAGACCAGTCTCTTCTTGCAGTGCCGATAACCGCAAAGTGGTTCGCTAAATTTCCTTTACGATATAGACGGAACAAAGAAGGGTAAAGTTTTCTTTTTGCTAAATCGCCAGTGCCGCCAAATATAGTAAATAAAGCTATCTTTTCGTTCATTTCATTTCCCCGCTTTCATAGTGGTGTTTTTTATAATCGATCAACAAAAATTGTACTTGCTGCTTTATAGCTGATTGCCAATTCTTTTTTATTATTGCTGATACTGATTGGGCCTTCATATGCGGCAATTTCATTGATTGTATATTCTTCATGGATTTGTAAGTCGATTGATACTAAGTAGTCCAGTAGTTCTTTTTCATCTAATACACGTGCGATTCGAATTGTAGTCCCAACAGGGTAGTCTATTAAAGTTTGACGCTTTTCTTCGTGGACAGGCTGATCATCTCCAGGTATTACACCACCATGAGGGCAAAATTTGGGTTGATTCAAGTACGCAGACAAACGATTGGCTAATGTTTGTGAGGTAACATGCTCTAATACTTCTGCTTCATCATGAACTTCATTCCATGAGTAGTTTAAATGTTCCACTAAAAATACTTCCCATAATCGATGTTTGCGAATAAGCGTACTCGCTTTTTTTAGTCCTAGATCTGTTAGTTGGACACCTTGATAAGGTGAATGTTCAACTAATTTTTCCTTCACTAGTTTGGAAATCATCTCACTCACTGATGCCGCTGAGACATCTAGACCAGAGACGATTTGTTTATTGTTGATTTTATTTTCATCGCCACCTAATTCAAAGATTAGTTTTAGGTAGTCTTCACGATTGGGGGTCATATATTTCATCCTTTCAAAGAAGCCATCAGAATAAGTTTATCAGAAAATTGTTTTTTTGACCATTTAATAATATGTTAATCTTAAAAAAATGGATATTTTATTTTTTTGACTATTAAAATATGGAACAAACGCATAATTGATAACGTTTTCTAGAAAAATTTATTTTGATCTTCTGTGGATAAGTTTTTTACGTGGTTTTATAAAAAACGGATTGTTAAAAATAGATTAGAATTTATGGTTTTTGAGAAAAATAGGGATTCTGTCTCGCTTTTAAATACGAGGGCTCTTGAATATTCTTTTATGCGTGCTTAAACCTAAGGATTTATAAAAAGTCATAGGCTATCTTTTTATTTATGATAGAACGGGACTTTTAATGGTACTTTGCTTTATAATAAAAGTATCATTTTCAAGGAGCGAACAAGACGTGAAACAACATCAATATATTTTATCAATAGATCAAGGAACAACGAGTTCAAGAGCCATTCTCTTTAATCATGATGGACAAGAAATCGCCAAAGCACAAAAAGAATTTACACAGTATTTTCCCAATCCTGGCTGGGTGGAACACGATGCGAATGAAATTTGGAATTCTGTTCAGTCAGTCATTGCTGATGTGTTGATTGAGTCAAAGTTAAAGCCTAATCAAATTAAAGCAATTGGGATTACCAATCAACGTGAAACAACGGTTGTATGGGATAAAGATACAGGAGAGCCGATTCATCGAGCAATTGTTTGGCAATCTAAGCAAACGAATGAACTGGCCAACGAACTGAAGGAAAAAGGCTATCAAGAGTTTATTCAAAAACGGACAGGTTTGATTGTTGATTCTTATTTTTCTGCAACTAAGGTGAAGTGGCTGTTGGAAAATGTGAAAGGGGCTAAAGAAAAAGCCCAGTCAGGGCAGTTACTATTTGGAACAATTGATACATGGCTATTATGGAAACTTACAGGTGGAAAAGTCCATAAAACAGACTACACGAATGCCAGTCGGACAATGTTGTTTAATATCCATTCCCTTGATTGGGATCAGGAGATTTTAGCTATTTTAGCTATTCCGAAATCAATGTTGCCGGAAGTTTGCTCGAATTCAGAAGTTTACGGATATACTGAAGATTATCATTTTTATGGAGAAAATATTCCAATTGCCGCAATGGCAGGTGATCAACAGGCTGCACTTTTTGGACAAGCAGCGTTTGAAAAAGGTATGGTCAAAAATACGTATGGCACGGGTGCCTTTATTGTGATGAATACAGGTGAACAAGCTATTTTATCTGAAAATGGGTTATTGACAACGATTGGATATGGTATCAATGGCAAAGTTAACTATGCTCTAGAGGGAAGTATTTTTGTTGCAGGCTCTGCTGTTCAGTGGTTACGTGATGGCTTGAAGTTGATTGAAGAATCTGGAGAATCTGAAGTTTTAGCAAGTCAAGTACCAGATTCGGATGGAGTGTATGTTGTACCGGCTTTTACTGGTTTAGGTGCTCCATATTGGGATCAAGAAGCAAGAGGATCTGTTTTTGGATTAACAAGAGGAACAACAAAAGAACATCTGATTCGAGCAACACTAGAATCAATTGCTTATCAAACCGCAGATGTAATCAAAACAATGGAAAATGATTCTAAGATTGCTATCAAATTGCTAAGAGCGGATGGTGGTGCGTCTAAAAATAAATTGTTGATGCAGTTTCAAGCAGATATTATCAACAAACCATTTGAAGCAGCGGATTTCTCTGAAACAACAGCTTTAGGTGTTGCCTATTTAGCCGGTTTGGCTGTTGGTTTTTGGAAGGACTTAGCTGAAATCAAAGCATTTGCACATCAGGGAAAACGATTTGAACCGCAAATCACTAGGGAAAAGCGAACTGAACTGTATACTGGCTGGAAAAGAGCAGTACACGCAACCATGGCGTATAAGAGCACAGAATAACTCACAATCAAAGCAAGAAAGGAGTTTGGGATGGATTATCAACCAAAAGTTTGGCAAGATTATACAAACGACTATCACGAACTTGCTCCTGACGTGTGTCTGCAGCCATATATACAATCTTATTGGTTTAGTTATGTGACTTCATCTAGTATGCCAGATAGAATTATTCCGGATTTATGCTCGGACTTGATTGTGAAACTAAATCCTGAATTAGATGTTTTACAAATTAATGTATGTGGTCCGAGTACGCACTTTTTTTATTCTAATTCAGATCAGGTAACTATTTATTTTGGGATTCGGTATTATTTAGGTGGTATGTATCCTTTTTTTAATCAGTCTTTTAAAGGATGGAAGAATCAGTTTTTTGAATTAGGGATGGTCGAAAAGGAAATGATGGTAGCGTTGAGAGATAAATTGTCTGGTAAGCATTCACTTAGCGAGTTGGTTAAAAGTGCGGATCAGTATTTTTTAGAACGTTTGAATCGTTTATCTGCAAAAACAGTCTCAGTGCCGATTCGAATGTTTATCAAAAACCAACCTAATTTACTTAGCTATGCTGAAAATACAACGAGAAGTTTGTTATCTGAAAGAAGTTTACAAAGACTGTTTAGAGAAGAAACTGGACTGTCTCCTTACGAAGTATTTGATGTTTTACGTTTTCAACATGTTTATCAGGAACTAATCAAACAGCCAGATATAAGTCATCTGGACTTAGTTGAAAAATATGGCTTTTTTGATCAAGCTCACTATACTCGTAAATTAAAAAAAATGACTGGGTTAACACCCCAAGCGATTCGTCGCCATGTCGGAATTTTACAAGACAAGAAGTGAACAGAGGACTATAATCAAGGAAAAAGGACGGAGGCTATATTATGAAATTGGATATGGTTGGAATCATTGTCGAGTCGATGGAACAAGCAATTTTATTTTACGAACGTTTAGGTTTTGAGGTTTTAGGAGAAAAAAAGGCTGATTACGTAGAAGTGGATAATAAAGGCATGCGAATTTCATTAAATACTAAAAAAATGATTGAAGGAATTTACGGTTACCCGCCAAAAAGTGAAGGGGATAAAATTGAACTGGCTTTTCTTTGTGATTCTCCTAGAGAGATCGATCAATTATGTGAAAAAATGAAAGGCTTTGGTTATGACATTTTTAGAGAACCGTGGCAAGCATTTTGGGGGCAATATTACGCAATCATCAAAGATCCAGATGGAAATCTGTTAAGCTTATTTTGTAATGATCAAAAGGAACAAGTCGATGAAAAATAAAATCCAGTACTTAAAAGATACGGCTAAAACATGGCCGGGAGCAACGGTTGATTATCGAGAAGATTGGGATTGCGATTATTTTGGGCTCGAGAAGAAATGTTTTTGCATGCTTGGAACAAATAAAGCAGGTGATTGGGTAATGACAGTCAAAGGGGATCCAGAAGAAAACGAGTTGTTGCGCGAGCAATATTCAGATGTAGTTCCTGGCTATTATGCCAATAAAACACATTGGAATTCTTTTTTACTGGAAAATTCATCTTTTACTGAGGAACAATTGGCTAGTTTTTTGAGGAAATCTTATGAGTTGGTATTAAGAAAGTTGCCAAAAAAAGTACAAATGAAGTATGAATGATCAGAGATTTAGAACGTGGGATAAAACAAAAAATCAGTTTTGTTTTATCCCACGTTCTAAATCAGAATAAACGGCGAGAAAAAGTAACTACTCGATCGCATGTGTTTCTAAATGTCAAGGAACTAAGGTTTGAAGAGCACCAAGTAGGTACCCATTATCGTAAATCTCTCGTAATTCTTGGAGCTAAACGTTTTTTTCTTGTCCTCTTTTTGTTAAATTAACCTTGATGTAGATAAAAATTAACCAATGTGATAATCCATAAATGCGCAGGATAAAATACATAGAATAAATATTTAAAGAAAGGATTATTGCTGCCTTTTTCTCCATTATACAAATGAATAAAAGGAATCACAGTAATAAATAGAAATTCAGGATTTCCTTCAAGCTGTACTTTGATCATCTCGAAAGAATAATCAGGTAATCCAAGCAAGGGCATGATAAGTAAAGGAATAGCAAAAATCAGATAGGAAATGTCACGTTTTTTAGCATTATCTCTGAAGAAATAACTGAGTAACATAAATGGAATAACGACAAATCCTCCTTCTGCAGGGATTAAACCTAAGAAAATGGCTACTGTTAAAAGAATTGCTAGAATCGTTGCTGAGATTCTTAAGAAAGGTTCTTTCACGTTTTTGGCAAAATCAATCAGCGATAAAATAGTCACACCAACCGCTAGTGTTAGAAAAATATTGTTGTAAGAAAAATACATTGGTTCTTTGATAACGAGTGTATTGATCACTGTATTTCCTATAAACATGATTGTGGCCCAGCCGTAAAGACGAAGCAGATAGTTTTTTCGGTTTCTTGTGTAGTGAAAACCTTCAACTGCCATAAAAGCAAAAAATACAGCAACACAGCGCGTCAACATATGGATGGGGGCACCAAATTGTGGTGGTAAAAATGGAACAAGATGATCAAGGAGCATCAAGCCCATCATAATTAGTTTTAATTGATTTCCGTTCATTTCATTCTCCTAAATAAGTGTTATTTTTTAACTTTTTTTAGTATAAATAAAATCTCTGTTTTTGGCGTGGGAATCAACGAACAAATGTCTTACAAAATTGAGAGTAAGAGGTAAGATGATTATTTAATCTAGATATTCATTTTGACTACGTTAAAATCATAAACCGATTTTGCGTAAAGATAAGGAAAAAATTAGATGGATATCATATATTTTTTTACCCTAATACAGTAATCAAAGTTTAAAATTTACGCGTAAATTATGTAGAAAATCCTGATAAATTAAAATTTTCAATAATTGGCTATTGACTAAATTTGTATTTCGTGATAAATTATTTAGAAATAAATGAGAATTAAATGAAAGGACAATGATCAGAATAGTAGGTGAATCGATTTGTTTTAGAGAGTTTCCGTTTGCTGCAAGGAAATAACGAATCATCATCGAACACGCCTGTAAGTTGTTTTTCTGAAATAAGAAGTTTAGTTTAGCGAAGTTTGATTCGTTTTCTAGATGAGTAGGAAAAATCGGTGAGTCCGTTATCACTCCTTAGTTTATCGAACTAACAGAGGTTTTTACTGTGAAGTAAAAACAAATCTGAGGTGGGACCACGTGAAAAATTTCTCGTCCTCTTGGCTTATTTGCCAAGGGGGCGTTTTTTTTATTTAGTTTCATAAGTTAGTATCGTAGAAAAATATAAAATCTGATTGTAGCAGAGAATGACACGATCAAATTTATTTAATAAGTTATCTAAAAAACAAGGAGGGAATTTAATGAAGTGGAATCGTAGTTTACCATCAGGGACAAAAGATAAATTATTCCGAGAAGCAAACGGCGCTTATCAATTAGAAAGACAAGTCAATGATATCTTGAAAAAAAGAGGATATCAGCGAATCGATACACCGGTAATCGAGTTTGAGGACGTATTTTACAGTGAAGAAAAAAATGAGAAAGAATTCTATCGTTTTTTTGATAAGCAAGGGCGATTACTTGTTCTGCGACCTGATATGACAATGCCAATCGGCCGAGTGATTGCAACGACGGGGATTCATCCGCCACTTAAATTATCCTATAGTGGAAAAGTGTTTCGCTCAAATGATGATATGTTGGGGGAACAAAATGAACTGACTCAGGCTGGAATTGAATTGATTGGTTATTCTTCTTTAAAAGCTGAAGTTGAATGTATCACTTGTGCGGTTGAACTTTTAGAAACTCTGAATGTACCAAACTTTCATTTTGAATTAGGTCACGCACAAATTTTCCGTTTTATTGTGACGTCACTAGGAATAGAGAATGATGCAAAATTAGAACTTCAACTCTATTTTAATAATAAGAGTTTAACTGATCTCCACCGCTTTGTAGAAAAATTTCCAAGTGAATTAGATGCATTTATTTGTGCAATTCCAAGACTATTTGGTGAGGCAGATGAAGTGTTGGCAATGGCCAAAGAACTGTTACCTAAGGAGTCACAGATTATACCGATCATCGATGAATTAGAAATGCTAATGCGCACGATTAAGACCTATCATCAAAACATTTCATTGACTGTAGATTTAGGTTTGGTTGCTTTAATGGATTACTATACAGGTGTTTTATTTAGTGGATATGCCGATTTAGTACCCGATATTTTTTTGCGTGGCGGACGATATGACCATTTAGCAGAACAATTCGGGCATTCGACAATTCCAGCTGTTGGATTTGGGATCAATTTAGATACTTTAGTCACTTTGCAATATCAGCTTAATAATCTTGCTTCATTGGATCAACCAACAACGTTAGTTCACAGCTCTTTAGCACAGTTGGCAAAAGCGGACTTACTAGTCAAAAAGGATCCTGGCTATCAATTATCATTATTTGAAACAGTAGAAGAAGCTCTAAATTATGGAGAAAAATGGCAATATCAACAAGTAATTGAAATAACTCAAGATAAAATTCATGTAATCAAGGTAGGTGATCAAGAGTGACACAATTGACGATTGCATTAACAAAAGGACGTTTGGAGAAGGAAACATTAGCACTATTTGAACAAGCAGGAATCAATAGTTCATTTATGCATGATAAGCAACGAAAATTGATTTTCACCAGTCCAGATCAACGTTTTAAATTTCTTTTAGTGAAAGCAGCTGATGTGACAACGTATGTTCGTCATGGTGTGGCGGATCTTGGAATTGTTGGAAAAGATGTATTGATCGAGCAACCTGTTGGTTATTATGAAATGCTAGATTTAAAGATTGGCGTATGCAAGTTTTCCGTGGCATCAACAAAAAATTATCAACCGAATGATTATAAACGAAAACGAATTGCAACCAAGTATCCAACTGTTGCATCTGAACATTTTCGTAAAAAGGGCGAGGATGTTGAAATCATTAAGATCGAAGGATCAGTAGAAATTGCACCTGTTTTAGGACTGGCAGATGCAATTGTGGATATTGTTGAAACAGGCACAACACTAAAAGAAAACGGCTTGGAAATTTTTGAAGATATCTGTCCAGTTTCAGCTCGAATAATCGTAAATAAAGCCATGCTGAAACGGAAGCGTCAAGTAATATTTCGGCTGTTTGATAAATTAGAAGCTGTAATTGGAAGGAGTGATGGAACATGAAATGGCTAGTGGGGGAAACAACTGAAATTTTAGCGGCCTTAAATGAGGATGCAGAGCTGACTCAAGAGGATAATCAACATGTAGAAGAACAAGTCCGCCAGATCATTAAGCAAGTTATTGAAAATGGCGATCAAGCACTAAAGGAGTATTCTAAAAGGTTTGATCAAGTTGAGTTAGAGGACTTATTAGTATCAGAGGAAGCAATTAATTTAGGGTATCAGCGAGTAGAAGATGAAGTGATCGAAGCTTTAGAAGCAGCGAAAGAAAACATTATTAGTTATCATAAAAAACAAAAGCAATATGATTTTATGGACACAGAAAAAAGGGGCGTTTTACGAGGACAATTGGTATTGCCGCTGGCTCGTATCGGTGTGTATGTACCAGGGGGAACGGCCTCTTATCCGTCTTCTGTATTGATGAACGTTCTGCCTGCAAAAATTGCAGGGGTTAAAGAAATCATCATGGTCACACCACCTTCAAGCAATAGTATACCTGATGTGATCTTGGCAGCTGCAAAGATTGCAGGAGTAGATAAAATCTTTCAAATTGGCGGAGCGCACAGTATTGCCGCACTTGCTTATGGAACACAAACAGTACCCAAAGTAGATAAAATTGTAGGGCCTGGCAATATTTATGTAGCAACTGCTAAAAAGCAAGTATTTGGTGTAGTGGGAATTGATATGATCGCAGGTCCATCTGAAATTGGCATTTTAGCAGACCAAACAGCAAATCCCACTTATATTGCAGCGGATTTGCTGTCTCAAGCAGAACATGATACGCTTGCCAGAGCGATATTAGTGACAGATTCAACTAAGCTTGCTGAGCAAGTCGAAAAAGAAATTTACAGACAATTAGATACATTACCTCGTAAGAAAATAGCTGAAGTGGCGATCAAAAATCATGGATTGATCATTATTGCATCAACAGTCGAAGCCATGTTTACAATTATGAATGAGATTGCACCAGAGCATTTAGAAGTACAATTAGCTGATCCAATCAGTTATTTACATGAAATAAAAAATGCTGGATCAATCTTTTTGGGAGAGTATGCATCAGAACCAGTAGGCGATTATTTCTCAGGGACAAATCATGTCTTGCCAACAAGTGGTACAGCAAAATTTTATTCGCCATTGGGTGTGTATGATTTTGTAAAGTATAGTCAGGTTACCTACTATACAAAAGAAGCCTTGGCACAAGCGAAAGATGCGATTGCTCTTTTAGCAAGAAAAGAAGGCTTGGAAGCACATGCTAGAGCAATTGAATGTCGTTTTGACTGATCGTATAAAATAGATTTTTATATTGGGGGAAAAGGAATGAGAACAGCTAATTTAAAAAGAGAAACTGCAGAAACAAAAATCGAGTTGACACTTGATTTAGATTGTCAAGAACCTGTCAGTATTCAAACTGGTGTTGGATTTTTTGATCATATGTTGATTTTATTTGCCCGTCACAGTCGTATTTCTTTAGAAGTAACAGTAGAAGGTGATTTAGAAGTAGATAGTCATCACACGGTAGAAGATGTTGGGATTGTTTTAGGCCAGTGTATTCGAGAAGCTTTAGGAGATAAAGTAGGAATCAATCGCTACGGGACAAGTTTTGTGCCGATGGATGAGTCTTTAGGTATGGCTTCTTTAGATTTAAGTGGGCGATCTTATCTAGTGTTTGATGCAGCGTTCGATAATCCTAAGCTTGGAGAGTTTGACACAGAGTTGACAGAAGAATTTTTTCAAGCATTGGCTTTTAACACTCAAATGAACCTTCACTTAAAAATTTTACATGGGAAAAATACCCATCATAAAATAGAAGCATTATTTAAAGCGACTGGCCGAGCGCTAAGAGAGGCAATTACTCAGAATCCTGCCATTCAAGGCGTCAACTCAACGAAGGGAATTTTGTAAATGATTATTATCATTGATTACGATACTGGAAATACCCGCAATGTTCAAAAGGCCTTAGATTATGTTGGTTTAGCAAATAAAATTTCCGCTGATCCTCATGAAATAAAAGCAGCAGATGGTTTGATTCTGCCTGGTGTCGGGGCTTTTTCGTTAGCGATGACAGAATTAAAAGAGCGTGGATTAGTTAATGTGATAAAAGAAACAGCTCAAAAAGGCACACCTATTTTAGGAGTCTGTTTGGGGATGCAACTGCTTTTAGAAGGCAGTATGGAAAATGGCTTTACAGAAGGCTTAGGATTGATCGAGGGGATCTGTGAAAAATTGCCGGACGATCCTGATTTACCTGTTCCTCATATGGGCTGGAATAAACTAGTTGTAACCGAAAAAACGTTATTAACAAAAGAGGTAGATGAGCAGTATGTTTATTTTGTTCATTCTTACTATACGGATTGTGAGCCTGATGTGATCGATGCATTGGTTCAATATTCAATCAAAATACCTGCAATGATTTCAAAGGGAAATATTTACGGAACGCAATTTCATCCAGAAAAAAGTAGTGAGGCCGGTCTTGCAATTTTAAGAGGATTTAAGGAGGTAGTAGAGCATGCACGTTTTACCCGCAATTGATATCAGAGAAGGAAAAGCTGTTCGACTAGTTCAAGGTGATTTTTTGCAAAAAACGATCGTCAATCATCATCCAGTAGCGCAAGCAAAAGAATTTAAAGTAGCGGGTATCCAGATGATGCATGTGGTTGATTTAGATGGTGCTTTGATGGGGAAAGCTTCCAATGCTGCTTTGATCGAGCAAATGAAAAAAGAAACGGGCTTAAAAATCCAAGTTGGCGGAGGCATCCGCACATTGGAACAAGTAGATACTTATGTAGCGCTTGGAATCGATCGAATCATTATCGGTTCTGCTGCGTTGAGAGATCCCAAATTAGTTAAAGAAGCTGTTTTGAAACATGGAGATAAAATTGCCGTCGGTATCGATGCTAAGAATGGGAAAGTCGCCATTAGTGGCTGGCTGGATGTTAGTGAAACAGATTATTTACAAATGGCTAAGGAAATGGCAAAGATGGGTGTTAAAACGATCATCTACACAGATATTACTAAAGATGGAACCTTGGCGGGCCCCACTTTTGAAGATTACATGAAGCTATCAGCAGTTGTGCCAGACGTGCAGATTATTGCTTCTGGCGGTGTCAGCAGCAAAGAGGACTTAGTGAAATTAGCCGAATTAGGGTTATATGGAGCGATCGTCGGAAAGGCTTTTTATAATGACGCTATCACTTTAGCCGATATGTTGGAGGTGGAGACCAATGTTAACTAAGCGCATTATTCCTTGTTTAGATGTCACTGATGGACGAGTGGTCAAGGGCGTTAATTTCGTTGATTTACAAGATATCGGAGATCCAGTGGCGATCGCACGAGCCTACAATGAACAAGGCGCAGATGAACTCGTTTTTTTAGATATTACGGCTACTAGTGATGACCGCGAAACGATGATGGAAGTGGTTGAACGAACAGCAGCAGAAGTATTCATTCCTTTGACTGTTGGCGGAGGCATCCGCACGGTTTCTGACATGAAAAAAATGCTGCAAGCGGGAGCTGATAAAATCTCACTCAATTCGGCAGCTATCCAACAACCAGAGTTGATCAGAGAAGGCGCTGAAAAATTTGGCTCACAGTGTATTGTTGTGGCAATCGATGCTAAGCAAACAGGAGAGTCTTGGTCTGTTTTTGTTAAAGGTGGGCGTGAAGAGACTAACTTAGATGCGATAGAATGGGCAAAAGAAGCTGTAGCGTTAGGTGCTGGTGAGATTTTACTGACAAGTATGGACGCAGATGGTACAAAAAATGGCTATGATCTTGCATTAAATCAAGCCGTAAGTTCTGCTGTAAATGTGCCTGTGATTGCATCAGGTGGTTGTGGTAATGCAGCAGATATCGTGGAAGTATTTGAACAAACTAAGGTAAGTGCCGCTTTAGCTGCAAGTATTTTTCATTATGGCGAGGTAAATATCCCAGATGTGAAAGAAGCATTAGCGCTCAAGGGAATGGAGGTACGTCGATGAAACCAGATTTCACGAAAGGACTACTACCCGCAATTATTGTAGAAGCAAAAACAAATGAAATCTTGATGCTTGCGTACATGAATGAAGAGAGCTATAAAAAAACACTTAAAACTGGAACAACTTGGTTTTATTCACGTTCCCGTCAACAATTGTGGAACAAAGGAGCAACCAGTGGCAATATCCAAAAAGTAAAAAGCATCGTTACAGATTGTGATAAAGATACCTTACTTATTACTGTTGAACAAACAGGATCCGCTTGTCATACTGGCAAACATAGTTGTTTTTTCAATGTAATTAGCTAGGATAACGGAGGGAAAAGAATGATCGAGACACTCTATGAAGAAATACAAGCTCGTAAAGTAGACCCTAAAGAAGGTTCTTACACGAATTATCTATTTGAACAAGGCTTAGATAAAATTTTAAAAAAAGTTGGGGAAGAAGCAACAGAAGTCATTATTGCAGCTAAAAATGATGAAGCAGAATTAATTTCTGAAACATCGGATTTAATTTATCATATGTTAGTTTTGTTAGCTGAAAAAGACATTAGTTTAGAAGCTGTCAAAACGGAATTAAAAAAACGAGAAGGAAAATTAAGTAAAACTAAAGAACGCAAACAAATCGATGAATTATAAAATAACTAAAAAAAAAGAAGCGTCCCACATAAAACAATTACGGGGATTGCTTCTTTTAATTTTCAATTGGACAATCTAAAGAATCCGTTGCTTCCAAAACATAAGTAGCATCATCTGCTTCATCATAAAGGGAGGCAGGTTTATCATTCAAACACTGAACAATCAAATGATACCCATATTCATCTTGGGCGACTAAGCGTTTATTCGTCAACTCTACTAACATGTAACTTAATTTTTTGCCATCAATAATGATCTGCAAATCATTTTCAATTTGCAAGGTGTGCTGAGTCGCTTTTGCTTTATTAACAAACCACCAGCTACCTAAATAACTTTTATATAAATTAGGGATATCTGCATCGGTCTGCAGTCTCTCTTGTTTCTTTTTCAAAAACAATGAGCCGGCAATACCTGTAATAAGTGATGCACCTAAAAATAATGACCAATGTTTTTTCATACTATCAATCTCCTTCAAAACAATCATAGCACGAAATTAAAAAACAAACTATTCGAAAATCTTTTCCTATAAAAAAACTTAATGAAGTCCGTATCATTTTTTATTTTGAACGGATTTTATACACATCTTTTCTATTATATAATGGAGGATTTGTTTGAAAAGTTTGACGATGCTTTTTCATCTAAAATATGGTATTGTTTTGAAGAAAGGGTGTTACAATGATTACATATCCGAACGTGCATTTAGCACATTTTATTGATAGACCAAATCGTTTCATTGCAGAGTGCCGTTTACAAAAAACAGGTGAAATGGTAACGGTTCACGTGAAAAATACTGGACGCTGTAAAGAATTATTTTATCCAGAAGTTGAAGTTGCTTTGACGTATCAACCTTCTCCTAAAAGAAAAACCGATTATGATTTGATTGCCGTTAAAAAAGGCACAGATTGGTTTAATATCGATAGCCAAGTTCCAAACGCATTAGCGGCTAAAGCAATCAAAGATGGTATAATTACTTTGCCAGATTTAAATGGAAAAATTGTTTCAGTAAAACGAGAAAAACGTTTTGCCCACTCAAAATTTGATATATTGGTAGAAACAGATACTGGCAAACAAGCATTTGTTGAAGTGAAAGGAATGACTTTAGAAAATCACTCATTAGGTGCTTTTCCTGATGCGCCAACATTGCGAGGTTTAAAGCATGTGACCGAGCTGATTGAAGCGATGAAAGAAGGGTATCAAAGCTATGTATTGTTTGTCGTTCAATTTGAAAAAATTGAACTGGCAACGATTCACACAGACATGCAGCCAGCTTTAGCACAAATGATTTTATCAGGGCAAAAACAAGGATTAAGCGTCATTGCTTACAATTGTAGCGTCACTCCTGATACAATAGCAATAGAACATCAGGTGCCATTTGATGTCACAAAAATGTTTGAAGATCCAAATTCAGAAAGGTGAGGGTAAATATGATTCACTTAGGTATTATTGGAACAAACTGGATTAGTCATCAATTTGTCAAAGCAGCATTGGAAACAAAGCGCTATGATCTGACAGCCGTCTATTCACGAAAGTTAGAAACAGCACAAAAATTTGGTGAAGAATATGGTGATGTTGAATATGCAACGGATTTAAACACATTTTTCGGTATTGCACATATGGACACAGTCTATATTGCTTCCCCTAATTCACTTCATTTTGAGCAAGCCAAACAAGGGATTTTAGCAGGGAAAAATATTATTGTTGAAAAGCCAGCATTCTCAACGCCAGAAGAAATGGCAGAAATCATTGCCTTAGCGAATCAGAAAAAAGTTTTCTTTTTTGAAGCGGCTCGCAATATTCATGAGAAAAGCTTCAAGAAAATTCGCGATTTATTACCTTTAAAAAATCAAATTACAGGCGCAAACTTTACCTATATGAAATATTCTTCACGCTATGACCAAGTACTTGACGGAAAAGAGCCAAATATCTTTTCTCCACATTTTTCAGGAGGTGCTATGGCCGATCTTGGTGTTTATTTAGTTTATGCTGCTGTGGGTTGGTTTGGTATGCCGAATGAAAGTCATTATTTTGCAAGAAAAATTCCAACAGATGTTGATGGAATAGGTACGGCAATTTTAAGATATGACTTGTTTGACGTAACATTACAAACAGGTAAAAATGCGGATTCATTCTTAGATTCTGAAATTTATTTTGAGGGTGGCACGTTGATTTTAGATAGTGTGAATGCCATTTCTAAAGCAGAGTTTTATGATCGAAACCATCAAGAACGTGATATTATATCTGTCACAACCGAAGAGAATCCAATGATCGAAGAAGCCAATGATTTTGCAGATGTACTTGAAAATCCTAATGATCCAACAATGGGTGTACTTTACGAAGAATGGGTGGAATTATCACGTAATGTGAATAAAGTAGTAACAACTTTGAGAAAAAGTGCCGGCATTGTTTTTGATGCGGATAAAGAATAAACAGCTTTAATGAGGAAAGGACTATTATGACATTTATCAAAAATTTACCAGAAGCTTTGCAAGAACATTGGCAAGCTTCTGGTTTTAGCGAGCCATCATTGATTCAAGAAAAAAGTTTTCAGCCTTTAAAAGACAAAGAAAATGTTTTGGGAATTTCTCCAACAGGATCAGGAAAAACCTTAGCTTACGTTTTACCCTTACTTTTAAATGTAGAAAAAGATCAAGGGAATCAATTATTGATCTTAGCACCTTCACAAGAATTAGCGGTGCAAATCAGCCAAGTTGTACGTGATTGGGCGACATTGCTTCAACTAAAAACACAAAGTCTTATCGGTGGTGCGAATGTTGGTCGTCAAATCGAAAAATTAAAAAAGAAACCAGAAATTTTAGTAGGAACTCCAGGCCGTGTATTGGAATTGATCAAAACAAAGAAAATCAAAAGTCATTTGCTAAAGACTATTGTGATGGATGAAGTGGACCAACTATTCCATGAAAAGGAATTGAATTTGACCAAACAAATTCTGGCAAGTGCGCCAACAGAATTTCAATTAGTTTTTTATTCAGCAACAGCCGATCGTGTGGCAGAAGAAGCACAGAAATTAACGGATCAATTGTTGATCATTGATGTAACGGATGAAGATCAATCAGCCGGAGTTGTGAATCATTATTTCATGGCCTTGTCTCCTAGAAAGAAAAGCGATTATTTAAGAAGCTTAGCTTATACAGCAAATTATCGGGCGATGGTATTCTTCAACCAAGTTGTTGATCTAGGTTCAGTGGAAGAAAAATTAATCTATGAAGGATTGGCAGTAGTTGGACTTGCTTCAGATCAAAATAAAACATTACGTAAATTAGCCATTGATCAATTTTCTAAAAAAAGAGCCGTAATGCTTCTGACAACAGATATTGCTGCTAGAGGATTGGATTTTGATGCAATCCCATTTGTTGTGAATGCTGAAGTTCCTTTGTCAGAAGAAAGCTATATCCATCGAGCTGGACGTGTTGGACGTATGGGAGCTGCAGGTTCTGTCATTACATTTGTTAATGATGCAACCAAAAGAGACTATCAACGATTGATGAAAAAAATAGAGCTTCCTTCAAAAGAAATTTTTCTTTACGATGGTGCAATCCATCTAACTAGAAAAGAAAAAAGTTCGGCTGAAGAAAAAACGACAAGTTCAAAAGTGACAGTTAAGAAAGAACAACCAACAAAACAAATCCCAACGAAAAAAACAGCAAAACCTAAAAATCGTCCAAAAAACAATAAAAATAAAGGCGCTAGACGGAAATCGTCTAAACCTGAGTAATCGTTAAAAGGTAAGAAACGTCATGATTTAAGGAGGCTATCCATGAAATCTAGAAAAGACGAGATTTTAGCAGTTTTAGAATTAAAAAAAGAAGGCATGACGGCGGCCGATGTCGCTAGTCATCTTTCAATCGATCGAAGCAATGCTAGTCGCTATTTAAGTGAATTGTTTAAAGAACACAAAATCGTTAAAAGTGATGGCCGGCCAGTCATCTATTCAGTTGTAACCGAAGAAGACAAAGTTCACGTGGATAATTCCAGCGAGGTGACTTTTGATAACTTAGTAGGATCCCATGATTCTTTGAAGGTCAGCATCCAACAGGCAAAAGCAGCGATATTATATCCGCCGCGGGGCTTACATACAATTATTTTTGGTGAAACTGGAACCGGAAAATCACTATTTGCTGAATGTATGTATCATTTTGCGGTTGATTCTAAAACACTGGCAGCTGATGCTCCGTTTGTTTCTTTCAACTGTGCAGATTATGCTCAGAATCCTCAATTACTTTTTGGCCATATTTTTGGGGTTAAAAAAGGGGCTTATACTGGTGCGAATGAAGACAGTCCAGGTTTAATGTCAAAAGCTGATGGGGGAATTCTTTTCCTTGATGAAATTCATCGCTTACCACCAGAAGGGCAAGAAATGTTGTTTACGTTTATTGATAAGGGGATTTATCGTCCGCTTGGTGAAAGCGGTCAAACTTATGAGGCTTCTGTTCAAATCATTGGTGCAACAACGGAATCTTCTGAAAGCTTTTTGACAACCTTTAATCGTAGAATTCCTATGGCGATTACGCTACCTTCATTAGATGCACGCTCACTTGATGAGCGTTATGACATTATTTCATTATTTATTAAACAAGAAGCAAACCGCTTAAATCAACGAATCGATATTAAAAGAGAAGCAATCCTAGCCTTTATGCTGTACGATGCGGAAGGCAATATTGGTCAAGTAAAACGAGATTTAAAGCTCGTTTGCGCCAAGTCATTTCTTCATTACCGCACACATGATGAATCTAGTTTAGTGATCCAAAAACGTGACTTGCCACTGCAAGTACAAAAAGGCTTATTAAAAATCAAAGAGGTTTCTGATCGTCTAGACCGATTTGTTGACAGCAAAAGCAATTATCTGAGTTTTGAGCCAGGCACTAATGAAGTGGTTTGGTCCCAAGATCCAGCTCGAGATATGCAAGTCTATAATGAAATTGAAGAAAAAGTTGCGACATTATCAGCGAACGAATTGGAGAATGTCAATTTAGAACAGCTGATCTCAAGCGATATGGATGCTTATTTTCAAACCTACGTGGATGAATTAACGCAAAATCCTGTGCATAAAGAATTGTTGCCGGAACCAATTTGGAAATTGACAGATCATCTATATGATATCGCAGAAAAAAGATTAGAACGTACCTATAATGAAAAAGCCCGTTTTGCCTTTGCATTGCATTTACAAAGTACGATCGAACGAGTTAGAGAAGGGCATGTTATCGTTCATCCCAATTTAAATAACGTCAGAAAAAAAATGAAAAAAGAATTTCAAGTAGCAATGGATCTATCTGCTATCATCGAAGAAGAAAACAATATAGAAATTCCTTTTGATGAAATCGGTTTTATTAGTATGTTTTTATCCATCAATGTTGGCAGTAAAGAAAAAGTCCATGCCAATAATGTTGGGGTAGTAGTTCTGATGCATGGGGATTCTACGGCTTCCAGTATGTTGAAAACAGCGCAGGAATTACTTGGAACAGAAACCGGTGTTGCAATGAACATGCCACTTACGATGGAAGTTCAAACCATGTATGAACAGCTAAAAAGCTTTGTCATGAACCATCGTGATAAACTCGTAAATGGTATGTTACTTTTAACGGATATGGGCTCACTGAACTCTTTTGGAAACCTGATTTTTGAAGAAACAGGTATTCGGACAAAAGCGATCACAATGACGAGTACGATGATCGTTTTAGAAGCGATACGTATGGCAAGTGTGGGACGAAGTTTAGAAGATATTTATCAAAATATCCAAATGTCTTTTGAAGGTATTATTAGAGAGCAGTTCAGAAGCAGTCCGCAAAATCGTGAAGATATTAAGAAAGCAGTAGTTGTGACCTGTTTCACTGGAGAAGGCGTAGCAGCAAAATTATATCAACGCATTTTACCTGTGATCGATGAAAACAAAGTAGAAATCATCCAAATGCAGTTTTTAGAACGAGAAGCATTTAAAAAGCACATTGATAGTTTAATGGAAGATTACGAAATTAAAGCGATTGCTGGAACAGTTGATGTTGAATATCAGAACATTCCCTTCTTTTCAGCTTATGATATTTTTGATGATGAAAAATTGAATGTGTTGAAACGAATTGCAGGTGATGAAGTCCCAACGGAGAAAATCGTAAAATCGTTAGGTGGCACGATTACAGCAGTAGATTCCCTACAAAAATTGATTGTCATGTTACAAAAAACAGTACATCAAATTCAAACAGATATGCATATTATAGTAGAACCTGGTGTTGATGCAGGGATCGTGATTCACTTAGCCTTTTTGATAGATGCGATATTAAAAGGGGAAAAATCAAAAGAATTTGATAATCTTACTGAATTTATGAAAAAGAATCGTCTAGAAACAGATGTCACTAGAACAAATTTAATGACGATCGAAAAGGCTTATCGCTTAGCCTTTACCGAGTCAGATATTGCACACTTAACACAATTGTTTTTAGAAAACAGAATTGAATTAGTTACAGAATACAAACAAAAATAAGTAGTGTGTATTTAAAAAAATAATAGTGTGTACACAAAATGTATAGACCAAAACCGTTATAATATAAGGGTTTTGGTCTATATTTTTTTGGCACGATTCTTGCTTATATAAAAGTGTAAGTAAAATTAAATTCAAAGGAGTGGCAAAAATGACTAAAAAAACAATCATGCTTGTCTGTTCAGCAGGAATGAGCACAAGTTTACTTGTAACAAAAATGCAAAAAGCAGCAGAAGATCGTGGAATGGAAGCAGATATCTTTGCAGTATCCGCATCAGATGCAGACAATAACTTAGAATCTAAAGATGTAAACGTATTACTTTTAGGCCCGCAAGTTCGTTTCATGAAATCTCAATTTGAACAAAAACTAGCACCTAAAGGAATTCCTTTCGACGTAATCAACATGTCAGATTATGGTATGATGAACGGCGAAAAAGTGTTGGATCAAGCAATTGCTTTGATGGAACAATAATCAATAAAATAAAAATGAATGGGGTTTTAGAATATGGAAGATCAACAAAATTTAGAAGCAGTTATGGGATTAATCATGTATGGAGGAAATGCTAAAAGCGATGCAATGGAAGCGATTGCTGCGGCTAAAGCAGGAGATTTCGAATTAGCAGATAAAAAAATCGTTGATGCAGAGGAATCTTTAGTTCAAGCACATCATTCTCAAACAGGAATGCTAACACAAGAAGCACAAGGCAATCATATTCAAGTAACTTTATTGACTGTTCATAGTCAAGATCACTTGATGACAGCGATCGCTTTTACTGATTTAGCAAAAGAGATCATTGATTTATATCGTCGTATGGATAACGAATAAGAGAAATAAAATAAAAAACGAACCGTTTAGATACGGAACATTAGTCAAAACTGATTTGAAGAGCATAATAGCTTTTTAGATAAATATTGTTTAGGGGGATTTACAAGAAATGGACGGATTTGTTCAATGGATGGAAAAACATTTTATGCCAAAAGCCTCAGTAATTGCGGCTCAACGCCACTTAGTGGCCATTCGTGATGCGTTTGTCGTTACGATGCCATTAATGATTTTAGGAGCACTAGCGGTGCTTATCAATAATTTACCAATTCCTGGATTTCCAGAATTAATGGATAAATTATTCCCAATGATCGTCAATGACGCACCAATTTGGAAAAGTTTCGGTGGCAACATTTGGAATGGAACATTTGCTATTTTTTCAATTTTAGTTGCCTTTTTAGTAGCATATAACTTAGTAAAATCTTACGGTAAAGACGGAATTGCGGCAGGGACAGTTTCAGTTGCTTCATTCTTTGCAGTTGGTGGATTAAGTGGAACAGATGCTACAGGATTATTTATTGCTCTAGTTATTGCACTTATTTCAGGAGAAATTTTCCAAAGATTAGTTGGAAATGATAAATTAGTCATCAAAATGCCGGATGGTGTACCACCAGCGGTTGCTAAATCATTCGCAGCATTATTACCTGCAATGATCACAATCAGCCTATTTAGTTTGATCACATCAATTTTATTAGGCTTTGGAGTTGAAAATATCGTAGTATCATTCTACGAAGCAGTTCAAAAACCATTTATGGGATTAGCGAACAGCTACCCATCAGCATTATTATTAGCATTTATTACACCTTTCTTATGGTTCTTTGGGTTACATGGTGCGAATATGGTCGATCCATTGATGCAAACGATCAATGTACCTGCAATCGATGCCAACATCAAAGCATTAGAAGCAGGAGAAAAAATTCCTTATATCGTGAACAAGCCTTTCTTTGATTCATTTGTAAACTTAGGTGGAACAGGTGCTACATTAGGATTGTTGATTGCAATCTTCTTAGTAGGACGTAAAAACAAACCATTTAAAGTAATCACAAACTTAAGTTTAGCACCAGGTATTTTTAATATTAATGAGCCAGTGATGTTTGGACTACCGATCGTATTGAATCCGATCATGTTTATTCCATTTATCATTACGCCGATGGTTCTTGTAACAACAGCATATATTGCAACGTCAACAGGTCTTGTTCCAGCTGCGACATTTATGCCACCATGGGTAACACCGCCAATTATTGGTGGATTCTTAGCAACGAAGAGTATTGCCGGCGGAGTATTAGCTGCAGTGAACTTGCTAATCTCTGTATTGATTTATATTCCGTTCGTTAAAGTCGCAACGGATCAATTCTTAAAACAAGAATCAGCAGCGTTAGCTCAAGAAGAACACACACAAGCTTAATGATAGAACGAATAGATAAAATTTCCTCAAGAGAAAGCCACGTTTGGCTCGATTTTTGAGAGATTTTATCTATTTTTCAAATAAAATTATTTTAGGAGATGATGAATATGAATTATCAGTTTCCAGAAGGTTTTTGGTGGGGATCTGCAGCAAGCGGACCTCAAACAGAAGGTGTCTTTGAAGGTGATGGAAAAGCTCAAAATATATGGGATTTTTGGTACGAAGAAAAACCTGAAAAATTTTTTAATAGAGTAGGGCCAGATAAGACTTCCCAGTTTTATAAAAAATACCAAGAAGATATTCAATTAATGAAAGCGACCGGCCATAATTCTTTTCGAACATCGATCCAATGGAGTCGACTGATTCCTGATCCAAAAACGGGCCAAGTTAATCCAAAAGCCGTCGAATTTTATAATGACGTAATCAATAGCTTATTAGAGCAAGGCATTGAACCTTTCATGAATTTATATCATTTTGATATGCCAATGGTATTGCAAGAACAAGGTGGTTGGTTGAATCGTGATGTTGTCGATCAGTATGTGTTTTATGCTAAAACTTGTTTTGAATTATTTGGAGACCGTGTGAAAAAATGGTTTACACATAATGAACCGATCGTGCCGGTTGAAGGTGGTTACTTATATGGCTGGCATTATCCAGAAGAAGTAAACTTAAAACACGGGGTTCAAGTTGCGTATCACGAAGCATTAGCTAGTGCGAAAGCGATTGAAGTATATCATAATATGAATTTAACTGGAGAAATCGGAATCGTTCTTAATTTGACACCAAGTTATCCTAGAAATCCTGAAAATGAAGAAGATGTTAAAGCTGCTCGTTTCGTCGATGGGTTGTT
Organism: Enterococcus haemoperoxidus ATCC BAA-382; assembly: GCF_000407165.1. Taxonomy (NCBI): domain Bacteria; kingdom Bacillati; phylum Bacillota; class Bacilli; order Lactobacillales; family Enterococcaceae; genus Enterococcus; species Enterococcus haemoperoxidus. The sequence goes on from NZ_KE136479.1 coordinate 436,852, forward strand.
TAATCGGTCATTTTTAGATCCTGCTGTAAAAGGTCATTTTCCTGAAGATATAGTAGCATGGGTCAAAGAACAAGATTTGATGCCGGAAACAACTCCTGAAGATCTAGCTGTGATCGCTGAAAATACAATCGATCTTTTAGGTGTAAATTATTACCAACCTCGTAGAGTAAAAGCCAAAGAATCACCAATAGAAATATCAAGTAATGGTATCTTACCAGAAGATTTTTATGATGTGTATGATATGCCAGAGAAAAAAATGAACCCATATCGTGGTTGGGAAATTTATGAAAAAGGCATTTATGACACCTTAATGAACTTGAAAGAAAACTATGGCAATATCCGTTGTTATATTTCTGAAAATGGCATGGGTGTTGAAGGGGAAGAACGTTTTGTGAATGCTGAAGGAATGATCGAAGATGATTATCGAATCGAATTTGTAACAGATCATCTAAAATGGGTGCATCAAGCAATTCAAGAAGGAAGCCAAGTTCAAGGATATCATATGTGGACATGTATGGATAACTGGTCGTGGTTGAATGCCTATAAAAATCGCTATGGGTTTATAGCGGTTGATTTAGACAATGAAGCAAATAGAACGATCAAGAAAAGTGGTTACTGGTTCAAAAATCTAACTGAAAATAATGGCTTTAACTAAAAATAAGACAGATTCTTATAATCGACAGAAATGTCTTTATAACAGTAAAGAAAGCGCACACAAAATATAGTGTGTAGCGTATAGATTAGTAGTGTGTGCACAATCTGTATAGACCAAAACCTTGTTATGACTAGGTTTGGTCTATATTTTTTTTGGCACGGTTCTTGCTTTATAGAAAGGTGTAAATACAATTAATTTAGAAGGAGTGTAATAAAATGGCTAAAAAAACAATTATGTTAGTATGTTCAGCGGGAATGAGTACAAGTCTATTAGTAACAAAAATGCAAAAAGCAGCAGAAGATCGTGGAATGGAAGCAGATATCTTTGCAGTATCCGCATCAGATGCAGACAATAACTTAGAAGCAAAAGATGTAAACGTATTACTTTTAGGTCCACAAGTTCGTTTTATGAAATCTCAATTTGAACAAAAACTAGCACCTAAAGGTATCCCATTTGACGTAATCAACATGTCTGATTATGGCATGATGAATGGTGAGAAAGTCCTTGACCAAGCGATTGCTTTAATGGATAACTAAAAAGTAAAAATAAAAAATGAACGGAGTTACAAACGTGGAAGATCAACAAAATTTAGAAGCAGTCATGGGTTTGATTATGTATGGAGGGAATGCCAAGAGCGATGCAATGGAAGCGATTGCTGCAGCCAAAGCAGGAGATTTTGAATTAGCAGATCAAAAAATCGTTGATGCAGAGGAATCTTTAGTTCAAGCACATCATTCTCAAACAGGAATGCTAACACAAGAAGCACAAGGCAATCATATTCAAGTAACTTTATTGACTGTTCATAGTCAGGATCATTTAATGACAGCGATTGCTTTTACTGATTTAGCAAAAGAGATCATTGATTTATACCGTCGTATGGATAACGAATAATCTGTGTTATTTTCTTTTTTGAACGGAAGAAAATAGAGGTTAAAGTTTTTTGAACGGGACTTTAACAACTACTTTGTTTTAAGGAGTTTAATCGCTCTTTAGATAAATATTATTTATAGGAGGAATTAAAAAATGGATGGATTAACAGCCTGGATGGAGAAGTACATTCTGCCTGTAGCCGGTAAAATTGGTGCTCAGAAACACTTAGTAGCATTACGTGATGCGTTTATCGGAACAATGCCGGCAACAATGGCGGGGTCGATCGCAGTTATGATCAACGCGATAATTCGTGACCTGCCGCAACAATTTTTCTCTGACTATGCAGCAAACCTTGCAGCAGACAAAGGGATCTTTGCAGTTATTAATGTTATTATTGGGATCAACGGGTTTGTTTGGAATGGTACTTTGGCAATTGCGGGTTTGATTTTTGCCTTTTCTTGGGGGTATAATTTAGCAAGAGCATACAAAGTAAACGACTTAGCTGGTGGTATCGTTGGTTTGGCAACATTGATTCAAGGAATCGCATTTTCTTACTCTAATACATTAGAGACAGCAATTCCTAAAGAATTAATGAATACAATCAATGAAAACTCAGCAACAAGTGGTTGGTCAGCAACAGCTGAAGGCTTAACGGCTGGTGGTTGGGGTTGGTTAAAACTAGATCACTTGAATGGGAATGCATACTTCACAGTCATGATCATGGGTGCAATTTCTGTAATCATTTTCTGTAAATTAATGTTGGCGAACATCACAATCAAAATGCCTGATTCAGTTCCGCCAGCAGTATCAAAAGCTTTCGCTGCTATTTTACCTGCAACGATCGCATTATATGTTATTGCAATTATTAACTTTGTAGTAGGGAAATTAACGGATGGACAATTGATCATCGATCTTGTTCAAAAATATATTGCGGAACCATTCTTGGGGTTATCTCAAGGTCTGGGTGCAGTATTGATCGTAACAATCTTCGTTCAAATTTTCTGGTTCTTCGGTATCCATGGTCCAAACGTATTGGCACCAGTTTTAGAAGGTATCTGGGGACAAGCACAATTAATCAATATCGACATTTTCCAAAAAGGCTACAAAGGCTTAACTGGTACGCCAGCTGTCTTGAAAGCTATTGATGATGGAAAAGCTTATATGTGGGTTCGTGGTTCATTTGATGCATTTGCATGGTTTGGGGGTTCAGGTGGTACGATCGTCTTGATTATTGCTATCTTGCTATTCTCTAAACGTGCAGATTACCTAACTGTTGGTAAATTATCATTAGGACCTGGTATTTTCAACATCAACGAACCAATCATGTTTGGTTTACCGATCGTATTAAATGCAATCATGTTTGTACCATTCTTAGTAGCACCAGTTGTTGCAACAACAATCGGCTGGTTAGCAACATACTTTGGATTAGTCGCACCAGTATCACAACAAGTAACTTGGGTTGTACCGCCAATCTTGCTATCATTCTTAGCAACAGGGGCCGATTGGAGAGCACCAATCGTAACGATTGTCTGTATGGTTGTTACATTCCTTATCTGGACACCGTTTGTTATTGCGGCTAATAGAATGGAACCAACTGATTTCGAATAAAATTAAATAGTCTGTTACTTTCACTTCTAATGAGGTGAAAGTAACTGCTTTATTAAGGAGAGCTTAAAATGATCACAATTGCTAGTGCAATGCAACAAGAAGAAATCAAAAAATTATTAGAGAACTATGATGGTGGCGATTTTACATACACTTTCAAAGAAAAAAAAGGAATCAAATTAGCATTTGATGTCACAGGAGACAAAGAAGAAGCAGCGAAAAAAGCAAAAGAAATTATCAAAGCACAACCTTGGGGCGGTGTCTTGTTCTTCCAAGCAGCTGCAGTTTAAAAAGATTGGATGGATGTAAAATGGTAAGAAATGGTTTGTTCATATGCAGTATTGGCTTAATTATAATTTTATATGCGCTTAATCCTGCATCAATGCAATATGATTTGTTAAGTATGACTACAGGTATTTTCTTAGTGGTTGTTGGAGGGTATTTTTTCTTCAAAGGCAGAAAGAAAGAAGAACAAAATAAGAAAGATAGCAACGAGGTGAAAAGATAATGGAAATTATAAAAAAAATGAATATTCCAGCATCTGTTTTTTATGACCAAGTCATGGATTCTGTTTTGTTTGATATACGTAAGCATACGGGCAAAAGTTTAACAAGAAAACAGTTAAACAACTTTGAATATGTTAAGGAATTTTCAAAAAATAGCCGAGCACGTATCAAAGTAGAAAAACTTGTTGAAAATACATCTTACCATTTTCGAACATCTACAACAAAAAATGATTTCTTGGTTCAATATGATATTAAACCATTAGATGAAAAGTCGTGTGAGATTCATTATAATGAGAAAATGGAATCATATGGTTTTTTACAAAAAATGAATGATGCCGTACTTGGCACTATCCTTATGTTTTTTAAAAAACGCCAGTTTACTAAAATGTTAAAAATGATGGAAGAATCATATTGATGAGAGTGTCAAAAAGGCACTCTTTTTTTTTGCATTTTTTTACACACAAAACGCACAGTGTAATTCGTGTGTAAAGTAGTGTGTTGAGAAAGCGCTTTATAATCATCAGGTTTTGGTCTAGATCAATTTGGCATGATTTTTGCTTATTATAAGAATGTAAGATTATATTGATACAACATTTTGGGGTCTAGATTGTTTATTGTTTTGGTTAGTACGGATTTGCTTTAGAAAGTGAAAGCTTTTTAAATAAAAAAATTTTGGGAGGACAAAAAATGAATGGATTAACAGCGTGGATGGAACGGTACATTTTACCTGTAGCTGCGAAGATTGGGGCACAGAAGCATTTAGTGGCACTTAGAGATGCATTTATTGGTATGATGCCGGTGACGATGGCTGGCGCTATTGCAGTTTTACTAAATGCGTTTATGCGTGACTTTCCTAACACGTATTTAGGAGAAGGAAATGCAATTACTAGTTTCTTTACACCGGTGATTGCGATAAATGGCTTAGTGTGGACGGGGACTTTAGCGATCATGGCCGTTGTTTTTGCCGCATCTTTGGGTTATAACGTTGCTAGAGCGTATGATGTGGATGCTTTATCAGGTATGCTCGTATCATTAGCGGCATTTTTTATTGGTTTACCACAAAGTGCAACAGCAACTGTTACTTTGGCTGAAAAATTACCAAAGAATATTGCCCAACTTTTTACGGATGCGGGTGCCACGGTTAATACGGTTGATGGTGTTAGTGCCGTTGATGCAGGTGCTTGGGGGTATTTCCCATTTAGTAAATACATGGGTGGAACAGGTTTGTTTACAGCAATGATTTTTGGTTTTATTTCTGTTATTATATTTGCTAAATTGATTAAGAAAAATATTGTTATTAAAATGCCTGATTCAGTACCACCAGCAGTTTCAAAAGCATTTGCTGCGATTATTCCTGGTGTCACTGCTTTATATGTTTCCGGGTTGATTTATCATGTATTTGAACAATTAACAGGAAAATTACTGATCGACTGGATCTCTGAATCGATTCAAACGCCATTGCTCGGTTTATCTCAGGGCTACGGAGCTGTTCTTTTGATTGTGTTGTTAGTGCATGTTTTGTGGTTCTTTGGACTCCATGGAACCAATATTATGTCACCCGTTTTACAATCGATATATGGTGTAGCGATGGTTGATAATACAAACGCTTATCAACAAGGACAAGAGATTCCTTACAAATGGGTTGCTGGTTCTTTTGAAGCTTTCGTTTGGCCAGGTGGGGCTGGTGTGACACTGGTATTGATTATTTCAATCTTACTTTTATCAAAACGTGCTGATTACAAAACAGTTGGAAAGCTTGGCATCGGACCTGGTTTATTCAATATTAATGAACCAGTCATGTTTGGGATGCCAGTTGTATTGAATCCAATTATGTTGATTCCATTTATTGTAGCACCGTTAGTAACGGCTACAATTGCTTACTTTGCAACAATGGCCGGATTGGTGAATCCAGTTGTCGTGAATGTGATTTGGGTAATGCCAACGATTATTAGTGGTTTCTTAGCAACAGCTGGTGATTGGCGGGCAATTGTCTTAACGATCGTCAATTTGGCTGTGGCATTTGTGATTTGGGCTCCATTTGTTATTGCAGCGAATAAAATGGATCCAAATCTAGGGGAGCCAGAAGAATAACGGTAAGATCCATTTAAATTTAGTTAGTATAAGTGAATAGGAGTTGATGAGACTAGGACATGACTACCAACGTTATATCCTAGTCTTTCTCAATGACAGAGTTCACTTTCTTCTGGACATCATTTTGTATAGGAGTACAATGAAAAGTAAATAGTTACTTTTAGTTAGGGTGGTCACAGTGGAAAAAGAAGTACGTCTTATGGGTGAAGAAAAAATTGATGAGATATTTGATTTAGCGGCATATGCTTTTAATGCTGAGCCAACAGAAAAACGAAAATTACGTTTCAAGAATATTGTTACCCATTCTTTGAATTATGGGTATTTTTCAGAGGATACCTTAACAAGTCAAATTATTTCTACACCATTTAAAGTAGCATTTCATGGAATAAGTTATCAAATGGCCGGAATCGGTTGTGTTTCGTCTTATCCTGAATATCGGGGACAAGGCGGTATTTCAATGATTATGAAACAGCTGTTAACAGAGTTAGCTGAAAATAAAGTTGAACTTGCTTACTTAGCCCCATTTTCGTATCCTTTTTATCGAAAATATGGTTTTGAGCAGATATTTGAGCAAATAAGTTATACAGTCAAAGCGGAAGATTGGCCAAACGTGAAGGCCACACCGGGCAAAATGAAACGAGTTACCTATAAAGAAGCCAAAAATGTTTGTCAGCAAATTTATTCTGAGTTACCAAGTAACCAAAGAGGAGCAGTGATTCGTGATGATTGGTGGTTTGGTTACGCATTTGGTCTAGATGATAAGAATCGATTTGCGCTCTATGAAGATGAGTTGGGAAATCTTCAGGGATACTTGATTTATCAATCCAGTGCAGAGCGTTTTGTTATTAAGGAATGGGGCTATGTAACAAATCAAGCCTTTCAATCGCTCGTTCGTTTTATTGGTTCACATAATGGAGCATCACGAGAATTTCATTTAGAAACAGGTTCTGATGGCACAAATCTAAGTTATCTAATGCCGTCTCCTTTAGTAGAAATGAAAATAACGCCTTTTATGATGGCGAGAATCGTTGATTTAGAAAGCTTTCTTGATAAATATCCTTTTACAGAAGGAGATAAAGAAACATATTATATTAAAGTTGAAGATGAGTATGGTCCATGGAATAAAGGCATATGGGAATTGGAAATAACTAAAACGGGTCTGAGTACTGTCAGGAAGCTTGAACAAATTCCTGAATCATTAACAGAAAATGAAGTGATTAGCAGTACGATCCAAGTTTTGACCCAACTTTTTATGGGGTATCGTACAGGAAGTGAATTATATTTTTATGGGAAAATCACAGGACAAGAAAAGCTGATTCAAACATTGGGTCAGCGCTTAGTAGAAGGCAAACCGATTTTAGCAGACTACTTTTAAAAAATAGGCGAAGTGAGTTTGTTGTTTCAATACTCACTTCGCCTATATGACTTTAAGCTTTGTTTTTATCATCTTTCGCTATTTCTTCTGAGGTTTCTTCATGATAGTCTTTTAAAGCTTCTTTAAAAATCTCTTCTTTTTCCTGCTTATAATTATCTTGGCGTTCAGCAAAGACTTTTTCTTTTGTTTTATCAGTCATACATGTTACCTCTGCTTTCTTTTTATTTACCGTAAATGGTATAATTCAACCTTAACATCGATAGATAGACTTTGCGAGTTTTTTGACCATAAGCAGATGATTAGCGGAACTAGCTGATAGTCCTTATAATATAAATTAAAGGTACGTATAAAAGTTTAAAATGAAAGGCAGTGAATAATTATGAGTAAAACAAAAGAAGAAAAAGTTGCTAGAAATGGCAAGATTGGGAAAACATTAGCTGTTGTTATAGGCGGACTTTATGTAGTCAAAATGCTAAAAGGCAAAAAGAACGTAAAGAAATAAACTATTTTGGAAAGTGATCTTGATTTTTGTGTCAGGATCGCTTTCTTTTTATTTTTCATTGACACTGAATGAAAAGACTTCTAAAATAAATAAGTACATGTTCTCGTAGCTCAGTAGGATAGAGCGATCGCCTCCTAAGCGATAGGTCGCTGGTTCGATTCCAGTCGGGAACGTAAAAAACACCTGTCAAACGTTGATTTGATAGGTGTTTTATTTTATTTGTGCCAATAATAGTTAACTGAAACTATCTTTTTCAATAGGTAAATGACGAACAACTAATTCAATTCACTGTTCTTTAAAAGTGAACCTAAAGACGACCAATCATACTCAATAGCAGATTCAAGTTTTTGATTATAAAAAATAGCTGCAGGGTGAAAGATTGGAAATAGCATATACTCTTCACTTGTTTTAGCAAGTTTATTAGTCTCGTTTGAATAGGCTAAGATGGGTGAGTGGAGCAACTGTCCATGATAGTTTGAAATTTTAAACGTATTCCCTAAAAGCCGTTGTAAACCAATATTTCCCATGGGGGCCAGAATTTTTGGCTGAATTGTCTGTATTTCGTAGTCTAATAATGGCGCATATGCTAGTACTTCGGTTTTATTAGGTGTTCGATTTGGGTATTTGGTTTCGATGATTCCGGTTTTTTTATTGAGTCGTTTTTTTATACTAAAAGGTCTGCTTCTAACTGCACTCGTAATGTAAATATCGTCTCGGTTTAAATCGGATTCAGCTAGCCAACCATCTAGTTTTTTTCCTGATCTGCCACTAAAAGGGATTTTCGTTCTTATTTCTGTTTCCCCCGGAGCTTCTCCAACTAACATTAAGACTGCATTCTTAGGTCCTTTTCCGGGAAGAAATCCTTCTAAATTGTGTCCTTGCATTTTTTGTTCGACTGCTTCAACTAGTTTTTTAGGATAATGCATGATTGCATGTCTTCTCTCTAAAAAAACGCACTGATTGATTTAATCAGCACGTCTTTATTCTTTTTAAGCCCAATCGCCATTGCGGAAGATTGGAACGCGTGTGCCGTCTTCTCTAATACCATCGATATCCATTTTGTCAGATCCAATCATAAAATCAACATGAGTATGACTGCGGTTTAGACCAGCATCTTTTAATTCTTCTTCGCTCATTTCAGTTCCGCCTTGTAGATTAAATGCATATGCAGAACCAAAAGCTAAATGGTTTGAAGCATTTTCGTCAAATAGAGTATTGAAGAAAGTGATTCCTGATTGAGAAATCGGTGAGGGGTCCGGAACCAAAGCAACTTCGCCTAAATGACGAGCTCCTTCATCTGTTTCAAGTAATTTTGCTAATACTTCTTCGCCTTGCTCTGCAGAAAAATCAGTCACTTTACCATCTTTAAATGTAAATTTCATACCAGAAATAGTCGTTCCGGCATAACTTAATGGTTTAGTGCTAGAAACGACGCCATCAACGTGACGGCTATCAGGAGCAGTGAAAACTTCTTCTGTTGGCATGTTTGCCATGAATTTTTCACCACGTACGTTATCACTGCCAGCCCCTTCCCATAAATGATTTTTTGGCAAGCCAATCACTAAGTCTGTTCCTGGCGCAGTATAATGTAAAGATTTAAACTGTTCTTTGTTTAATTCATCTGCTTTTGTTGCAAGTTTGTTGTCATGAGCTTTCCATGCAGCCACAGGATCTGTTTCGTAAACACGAGTTGTTTTAAAGATTTCATTCCAAAGCGCATCAACTTGTTGTTCAGAATTTTCTAGGTTAGGAAAAACTTTAGCTGCCCATTCTTTACCAGCTGCTGCAACAACTGTCCAGCTGACTTTGTTCGCCTGAGTGGCTTTTCTTAAGTTGACTAGAGCTTTACCAGAAGCAGATTGGAAAATAGCTACGCGATCGGTGTCTACACCTGCAAGTGCATCAGGATTAGCTGAAACAACACTGATGCGGCTAGCCCCTTTATTGACCCAGTCATCGGTTTGGTCTATTTTATATTGAGGGATATTTTCTAAATGTTGTTCATCTGCATGGAGTAAAAATTCACGTTGAACAATATCATCAGTCCATTGAACAATTACTTCACCAGCGCCTAATTTATATGCTTCTTGTGTAATCAAACGAGCCAAAGGTGCTTGATCAACACTGATTTGTAAAACAATGCTTTGACCTTTTTGAACATTGACACCTGTTTCAACAATCAGTCTAGCGTATTTTTTTAATGTTTCATTAAAATTTGGTAATGTCATAGAATAACCTCCTAGTTTTTCATTCATGTAACCGTTCATATCATAACACGTACAGTGTGCGAACTCAAACAAACGAGCAGGTTCAGTACCTTATTTAATTCTGAAAAAAAGCTCTTGAAAGTCCCGTATAATCAAATAAATAAAATACTATAATTCGAAGGACTAGTATTTTGCAGAATAAACAAATCGTGTTACAATAACTATAGTATTTATATGGAAGCGTTGTAAAGGATAGGTAGAGGGGATTGAAAGATTATGGCAAGAAAAAAAACAATTACTAAAGATCAGATTTTAAATGCTGCATACGAAGTAGTGGCCACTGAAGGCTTTTCGAAATTCACCGCACGAAACATTGCAACCAAAATGAAATGCTCAACACAACCTATTTACTTAGAATTTAAAAATATGGATGATTTAAAAGAAGAGTTATTTGAAAAGATTCATCAATATTTGGCGAAAGAAGTATTTCCTGTCACACATACAGGCAATACCATTGTGGATCTAGCGCTAAATTATATTCACTTTGCTAAAAATGAAAGTAAGTTATATCGCGCGTTATATTTAGAAGAATACGGCGGCGGAAAAAGAATGCAGGAATTTTCATACAGTTACTTTTCTAATTCGGTTAAACAAGATTCTGAATATGAAAAACTGAATGATACAGAAATCAACTCTCTTCATATGGGAACCTGGATTGTTGCAACGGGAATTGCAGCATTGATGACTTCTGGTATCATTCATCCAAGTGATCAACAAATCGAACGTTTGATGAGAGAAGCAATCGATCAGATATTAGAGCGGGATGAACCAATCGATATCGATAGTTAATGTCAATTAAAAGAGGAGGCGATAAGAAAACGTTTTTGGTTTTCTTATCGCCTCCATTTGTTTAAATTTTTTGGTTCTAATTACTATTTTGTAGCTTCTGCTAATTTCTTAGCAAAGGCTTCGAGATTTTGAATATCTTCTTCTTCAGCAGCTAGATCGACTTTTACACTATCTGCTCCTTTTGTAGCACCGATTTTTGTGAAAACAGCATCAAAGTCATCCACTGATTTACAGAATTCATCATAAAAAGTATCGCCAGAACCACAAACACCATACGTTTTTCCAGATAAATCGATTTCTTGTAATTCTTCATAAAAGTCTACGATTTCATCAGGCAATTCACCATCACCATATGTATATGTCGCAACAACACAGATGTCAGCATCTTCAAAATCTTCTGGATCAACTTGTGTGCACTCATTGATTTCAACTTCAATATTTAAATTTTCAAAAGTTTCAGCAACGATATCTGCGATTTCTTCTGTATTTCCAGTCATACTTGCATAAACGATTTTAGCTAAGGTCATTAGATTTCCTCCTTCAAATAATACAACCTTGATTATATCAGAAGAATGAAGGTTGTGTAAATTACAAAATGGCGAGTAGATTCTAAGAAGTTGCTTCTATAACGCTGTTTATAAGAGGTAAGTGGCTGTTAAAAAAGTGAAATCTATTTTTAACAACTACTTTTCAGTGAAATTTTCACAAATTATGATAAAATACTCTTATATAAAGATTATCTAGCTTTCTGGGTTAGTCCCAATGAAAGATAAAATAGGCTCATTAAAAAGTATCGCAAACCGAGTAACTTATTTATCTATGAGACTAAACGAGCCAGCTGTGCTTTTATATTATTTAGCTTCAAGAGCTAGCCACTGATCCCGTTGATTCCTAAGAGTTAAAGTTCTAAGGAGTGAAGGATTCGTGAAAAAAGATAAAAATAATTGTGGTAAAGAGCACCGCATTTATTTTTCTGTCAAGGCTGACCAAGCTCTTTCAGCTTTTAAATTTTAGGAGGACGATATTAAATGATTACACTAAAATCACCAAGAGAAATTGAAATGATGGATGAATCTGGAGAATTACTGGCTGATGTTCATCGTCATTTACGAACATTTATCAAACCAGGTGTTACGAGCTGGGATATTGAAGTATTCGTTAGAGACTTTATTGAAAGCCACGGTGGAATTGCCGCACAAATTGGGTTTGAAGATTATAAATATGCAACATGCTGCAGTATCAATGATGAAATTTGTCATGGCTTTCCTCGTAAAAAACCATTAAAAGATGGCGATTTGATCAAAGTAGATATGTGTATCGATTTAAAAGGTGCGGTATCTGATTCTTGCTGGGCTTATGTAGTAGGTAAATCAACGCCTGAATTGGACCATTTAATGGAAGTTACGAAAAAAGCATTATATCTAGGAATCGAACAAGCACAAGTCGGTAATCGTATTGGCGACATTGGACATGCAATCCAAACATATGTTGAAAGTGAAAATTTATCTGTCGTAAGGGACTTTGTAGGGCATGGCATTGGTCCAACTATTCATGAAAGTCCGGTTATTCCTCATTATGGTGAGCCTGGCAAAGGGTTACGTTTAAAAGAAGGAATGGTTATTACGATCGAACCTATGGTCAATACAGGAACTTGGCGTATGAAAATGGATCCAAATGGCTGGACAGCATATACTTTAGACGGCGGCATCAGCTGCCAGTTTGAACATACATTGGCTATTACGAAAGAAGGACCAAAGATCTTGACTTCTCAAGGAGAAGAATTGACCTATTAATCAATTAGAGGAGAATTTTATGAAACTGGTGGACAAGGTAAAGAACAATGAAAAGTTAATGCGTTTCATTGAAACAACACAACATCGTATGATTGATTCAGAGATTGGAAATACGTCGGTCGTTGTGGCGTACTATTTACTTTTGTCCCTGTTTCCTCTATTGATTGCGGTGGGAAATCTCCTGCCGTATTTACATATTGATCCAAACGAAGTGCTACCATATATCGCTGAAGCAATTCCAAAGGCCATTTTTGATGACTTAAAACCCGCAATCCAATCCCTGTTGACACAACGTTCTGGCGGCTTGCTTTCGATCTCTGCATTGGCAGCTTTATGGAGTGCTAGTCAAAGTATCAACGCACTGCAGACAGCAATGAATAAAGCCTTTGGTGTTGAGCAACGTAAAAACTTTATTATTGTCCGCATAATGTCTTTGCTTGTTATTCTATTGTTCATGATAGCAATTGTCGGTGTTGTCGGTGTTTTAGGTTTAGGCAAAACGATTTTAGATTTATTACAACCAATATTCCATTTTTCAACTGATTTTATTGATACCTTTCAAGCGTTGAAGTGGCCGGTCACGTCATTGGTCTTACTTGTTATTATGTGTTTGATTTATCGTGTCGTTCCTAATGCGAAGCTGAATTTTCGTTCGATTATCCCAGGTGCTGTGTTCGCGACTGTGGGCTGGATGTTATTGTCACAAGCATTTGGTTTGTATATTAAATACTTCAGCTCAAAAATCGCCAGCTATCAAATTATAGGAAGTTTTATTATATTGATGTTGTGGCTGAATTTTGCGGCAACGATCATTATTTTAGGTGGTATCATCAATGCCGTGGTCAAAGAATATATATCGAATGAAAAAATTCAGCACCGCTATGGTTTGATTAACCGACTAGTGGATAAAATAAAAGAAAAATTAAAGAAATAGATCGAATACTTTTGATTCAATAACCGAGTCTTAGGTTTAGTTTTCATATCTAGTGGAAACACCTGTTCCAACTTGTAAATGTGGAATGATTCGGTATAATATACGATGTACATTAAGAAAGTAGGTTCATCATGTCGATGTTTATTTATGAAATTGTTATCCGTCTATTTCTGACGTTTATTTTATCGTTGATTACAACGCCAATCGTTAAATTGCTGGCGTTTAGAATAGGAGCATATGATGCTCCAGGGGAAAGAAGGATAAATACTAAAAATATGCCAACGGCTGGCGGGTTAGGGATTTATTTTGTTTTTTCATTTTCTTGCTTGGTTATGTTTCAGTCGATTATACCGTTCAATTATATCTGGCCGATCATTTTAGGGGCAGGAATCGTTGTTGCAACGGGGTTGATAGATGATATTTATGAATTGTCTCCGAAGAAAAAAACGCTGGGGATTTTGCTTGGTGCATTAGTCATCTATTTTGTGGCAGAGATTCGAATTGACGCTGTCACATTACCTTTATTAGGGCACATAGATTTGCGTTGGTTTAGTTTACCTTTGACGTTGTTTTGGATATTTGCCATTACAAATGCGGTTAATTTGATTGATGGTTTGGATGGACTCGCTTCAGGGGTTTCGATTATTAGTTTAACAACAATCGGAGTTATCGGTTACTTTTTTCTTCATGCTAAAACTGTCTATATTCCTATTGTGATTTTTGTTTTGGTTGCAAGTATTGCAGGATTTTTTCCGTATAATTTTTATCCAGCTAAAGTTTTTCTAGGAGATACGGGCGCTTTATTTTTAGGGTTTATGATTGCAGTTATGTCTTTGCAAGGGTTAAAAAATGCAACGTTTATCACGGTAATCACCCCCATGATTATTTTAGGTGTACCAATCACAGATACTGTTTATGCGATTATTCGCCGCTTAATGAATAAGCGACCGATTTCATCAGCAGATAAAATGCACTTACATCATCGTTTGTTGTCACTTGGTTTTACTCATAAAGGTGCTGTGATGACAATTTATGGTTTAGCATTGGTCTTTTCGTTCGTAGCGTTGCTATTTAGCTATGCAAGTAATGTTGCGTCGATTTTATTGATTGTTTTTAGTGCGATTGGGTTAGAATTATTTATAGAAATGATTGGACTGGTGGGTGAAAACCATCAACCGCTGATGTATATTTTGCGCATGTTTGGAAATCGAGAGTTTCGTCATCAGCAGTTAGAAAAAAGATTAGGAAAACATTCTAAGAAAAAGTAAAAAATTAATAGTAATCTTTGTTGGGGTTTTAAGCTGTGGTATAATTTATTGGTTGAGTAAAATGAGAGAGCGGGACAAAACAGTGCAAGTTTTGCTCCGCTCTCCTAGAATTCAGTAGCGGATCAAAATGACTAGAAGCATTTACCGCTTCACTTTTGGTGAAGCTAGGCTGAGTTAAACGAGGATTGGCTTGATTGATCTGATTTTAAATGAGGTGCAAAAATATGAATGATAGAATAACGATTTCCATTGTTACTCACAATAGCCGTCATATTTTTGATGTGCTTGATAATTTAAAAATTGAATTAGGTCTAGAATCAAATTATGACATACATATATTTGACAATGCTTCCGAGCAAAGTTATATAGATAAACTTGAACGTTACCGTCCATTTATTTTCTTGCACAAAACTGAAGAAAATAAAGGTTTTGGATATGGTCACAATCAGGTTTTGAAAAAGGTTGATACCTGTTATGCTGTCATCTTTAATCCCGATGTTTTGATTAGAAAAGATGCGTTGGATAAAATGATTTTGCGGATAAAAGAAAATGAGCAGTTGGCAGCTGTTTGTCCTAAGGTCTTGAACTCAGACGGTACAACACAATATTTAGTACGTCAAAAACTTGATGTATTCGATTATATGCTGCGGTTTGTTCCGTTTCAATCAGTCAAAAAGTTATTTGATAAGCGGTTAAGTTATTATGAATGCCGTGATTTACCAGATAATCAAACAACCTATATCAAAATGGGTTCCGGCTGTTTTATGTTGATTGATGTTGATAAGTTTAAAGAGATTGGCGGTTTTGATGAGCGGTACTTCATGTATTTTGAAGATAATGATCTTTGTTTGAGCTTTGGAAATGCAGGTTATAAAATTTTGTATACACCATTTGAAACGGTGATTCACTTATATGAAAAAGGTGCACACAAAAATAAGCAATTATTTAAAATATTTTTACAATCAATGATTAAATTTTTCAATAAATGGGGCTGGAGGTTTTTCTAGTGGAGAATAAGTTGGTTATGACGATCGTTTTATATCAATCTGAATTCTCAAAAACACCCAGTTATGCTTATATAAAAAAAGTGATATCGGAAAAAAAATCAGCGTATCTATTTATTTACGATAACAGTCAAAACGCACAAGATGATGAATTGTTTTATCTGGAAAATGTTTGTTATGTTCATGATGGAGCGAATCCGGGATTGGCTAAAGCGTATAACGCAGGAGGTCGGTATCTTAGAGAAGTTCATGGTGACTTGATGTTGTTATTGGATCAAGATACTTTGCTTGATGAGAGTTATCTTGAAACGCTTTTAGGTTTGCCGTTAGATAAAGGGGTTGGAGCGTACGTTCCGATTGTCAGTTCTCATGGTAGACAAATATCTCCAGTTTTCTCTGACAAATATGTTGGGCGAAAGTCTGAGTTTCCAAAACCTGGTATCTATTCAGAAAGACTTATGAGCATTAATTCAGGAACCGTACTTCCAACTGCGACACTAAGTAGTATTGGTTCATTTAACTTGGATTTTCCTTTGGACTTTTTAGATCATTGGCTTTTTTGGAAGATTCATCAATTAGATAAAACAATCAGCGTTTTAGATCATCATTTGGTACATGACCTATCTGTGTTGGACTATCGAGCAATAAACAGCAAACGATATGAATCAATCATTAGCGGAGAAACGCTATTTTATAAGAAATATGATCAAGATAAATTTTACAATCACAGAAAACACTTGCTTTTAAGAACGGTCAAACAATTTTTGCGGGTCAAGAATCGTAAAATTTGGCGGCGGACGTATTTAGAGTATCGATCACTAATGAAAGGAAAATAAATGATCTCAGTTTGTATTGCCACATATAATGGAGAAAAATATTTAGAAGAACAGCTTGATAGTATTTTGCCTCAAATGGACTCTTGTGATGAGCTGATAATATCAGATGATGGATCTAAAGATACAACATTGGATATTATCAAGCGTTATATAGCACAAGATCATCGGATAAAATTCTTTAGAGGGCCAGGCAAAGGTGTGATTGCTAATTTTGAATTTGCGATCAATCAAAGTCAGGGTGAATTTATTTTCTTAGCAGATCAAGATGATGTCTGGCTGCCTGAAAAAGTTCAAACGACATTAGATTTTTTTGCTGCTCAACCTAAAATAGATTTAGTGATCAGCGACTTAGTAATCGTAAATGAACATTTGGAAGTGATCGAGCCTTCGTATTTTGAGTATCGAAAAGTGAGATTAGGCTTTCTTCACAACATCGTAAAAAATAAATATATTGGTGCAGGCATGGCTTTTCGCAGCAGGTTAAAGACAAGAATCTTACCAATTCCTGCCAAAGTTCCTATGCATGATATGTGGATTGGTTTGATTGCGGCATATAGAAACAAGAGCGCATTGATACCTCAAAAGCTTACCTTGTATCGTAGACATAGCAACAATGCGAGTGAAATCAATACAAAAGCCAGTTTTTTTCAACAATTGAAATGGCGTTGTGCAATTAGTTATGTACTTTTCAAAAGAATATTTTTTAATTCATAGAAAACAGCTACTTTACAGTTTTGTAAAATATTCTTAAAATGAATGACAATCATAGCCAATAATGCAATAATAACAGATAGTGAAGTTAGCAAATAACAATAAAATAAATTAGTATAAGGAGTTTTTTTCATGAAAGGGATCATCTTAGCTGGAGGAAGTGGAACCAGACTTTATCCATTAACGAAAGCCACATCAAAACAATTAATGCCTATCTATGACAAACCAATGATCTATTACCCAATGTCAACATTGATGTTAGCAGGTATCAAGGAGATTCTGATCATTTCGACACCTGATGATACACCTCGCTTTGAAAGCTTATTCGGTGACGGTAAAGATCTAGGTATTCATATTGAATATGCGGTTCAAGAAAGTCCTGATGGTTTAGCACAAGCATTTATTATTGGGGAAGAATTTATTGGCGATGATAGTGTGTGTTTAGTTTTAGGCGATAATATTTATTATGGCGGCGGTCTATCAAATATGTTGCAGCGTGCAGCATCAAAAGAAAACGGAGCCACTGTTTTCGGATATCATGTGAATGATCCGGAGCGTTTTGGTGTAGTTGAATTTGATAACGAGATGACGGCTCTTTCAATTGAAGAAAAACCTGAGAAACCAAAATCAAATTATGCGGTTACTGGTTTATATTTTTATGACAACGATGTAATCGAAATCGCTAAAAATATCAAACCTTCTGATCGTGGTGAATTAGAAATCACCGATGTAAACAAAGTTTATTTAGAAAAAAATAAATTATCTGTTGAAGTGATGGGACGTGGGTTTGCGTGGTTAGACACAGGAACTCATGAATCACTTTTGGAAGCATCAACTTTTATTGAAACAATCGAGAAACGTCAAAACTTAAAAGTAGCTTGTTTAGAAGAAATTGCGTATCGAATGAATTATATCACGAAAGAGCAATTGATTGAACTTGCGCAGCCATTGAAGAAAAATGGGTATGGACAGTATTTATTAAGGTTGGCAGAAACGGACTAGGGGCGAATAAAATGAAAGTTATTGAAACAAAATTACAAGACGTAAAAATCATTGAAATGGACGTATTTGGCGATCACCGCGGCTTTTTTACAGAAAGCTATTCTAAAGAAAAATTTGCTGAACAAGGATTGGATTTTGATTTTGTACAAGATAATCATTCTCTTTCAAGTGAAGCGGGCGTATTGCGTGGCTTGCATTTTCAAAAAGGCGAAGCAGCTCAAACAAAACTGATCCGTGTTGTGACGGGTGCGGTTTTAGATGTGATAGTTGATATCCGTAAAGGCAGTCCAACTTATGGTCAATGGGAAGGTTATATTTTGTCAGAACATAACCATCGTCAATTATTGGTACCTAAAGGTTATGCGCATGGCTTTGTAACGTTGACACCAAATGTTAACTTTATGTATAAGTGTGATAATTATTATAATGCACCTGCAGATGGTGGGATTGCTTTTGATGATCCAGATTTAGCGATTGATTGGCCAATTGATATTCAAAAAGCCATTACATCTGAAAAAGATAAAAATCACCCAACATTAAAAGAATTTGAATCTGAGAATTCTTTTGTTTATGGTATAATCTAAAAAAATTAGGAGCGATCTTGAAGATGAAAAACATCATTGTTACTGGTGGAGCTGGCTTTATCGGATCAAACTTTGTTCATTATGTAGTGAACAATCATCCAGAAGTCCATGTCACCGTATTAGATAAATTAACGTATGCAGGGAATAAAAAAAATCTTGAAGGACTACCAGCTGATCGTGTTGAATTAGTTGTCGGCGATATCGCAGATGCTGAATTAGTCGATCGATTAGTTAAAAAGACAGATGCTGTAGTTCATTATGCGGCAGAATCTCATAACGATAATTCGCTGAATGATCCATTTCCGTTTGTACAAACAAATATTATCGGTACGTACACTTTAATTGAAGCTTGCCGGAAGCATGACGTACGTTACCACCATGTTTCGACGGATGAAGTTTATGGTGATTTGCCGTTACGAGAGGATTTGCCAGGACATGGCGAAGGTCAAGGGGAAAAATTCACTGCGGCAACTCCTTATAATCCTTCTAGTCCTTACTCTTCAACAAAAGCAGGTTCAGACTTGTTAGTAAAGGCTTGGGGACGTTCGTTTGGCTTAAAAGCAACAATTTCTAATTGTTCAAATAATTATGGACCTTACCAACATATTGAAAAATTTATTCCACGCCAAATCACTAACGTATTGAGCGGAATCACACCTAAATTATATGGTGCTGGTAAAAATGTTCGAGATTGGATTCATACAAATGATCACTCTTCAGCTGTTTGGACGATCTTAACCAAAGGAAAACTAGGTGAAACATACTTAATCGGGGCAGACGGAGAAGAAGATAATAAAGCCGTAATGGAATTAATTTTAGAATTGATGGGTCAACCCAAAGATGCATACGAACACGTAAATGATCGTCCAGGTCATGATCTGCGTTATGCAATCGATTCTTCAAAACTTCGTGAAGAATTAGGTTGGACGCCTGAATTCACTAATTTCCGTGATGGTTTAGCAGATACAATTAAATGGTATACAGAAAATTCAGATTGGTGGGAAGCAGATAAAACTGCTGTGGAAGCCAATTATGCTAAAAACGGTCAATAATAAGTAGGTATTATATTTTCAAGGATACTTTACATCAAATTTTAACCGAATAAGATTAAAATAATGAGTTGTTGAGCGTGGAACAAAACTAAAAATGGTTTTGCTCCACGCTCTAAATACGAAACGAAAGCTAGGCAAAAGAAAATACAACTTATTTTTCATTACCAAATTAGCTTCTGTTTCTATTATCTGGCTTCACGAGTTAATCTTTCTTAAAGAGATAAGAATTGAAAGTGAGTAAGAGTGTCACAATCAATTTTTTCTACTTTTCAGTTAAAATGAGACAAGAATGCTATTTGTTTTTAAATTTACGAGGAGGAAACAAGAATGATACTTTTAACCGGTGGTAATGGACAACTTGGTACAGAGTTACGTCATTTGTTAGACGAGCAAGGAATGGAGTATGTTTCCACAGATTCCAAAGAATTAGATATTACAGATGCAGAGAAGACAATGGCATATATCACAAATTTAAAGCCTGAATTGATTTATCATTGTGCAGCTTATACAGCCGTGGATAAAGCAGAAGACGAAGGCAAAGAATTAGACGAGAAAATTAATGTTGATGGTACACGTAATGTAACAGTTGCGGCAAAAGCTGTTGATGCAACCTTAGTTTATATCAGTACAGATTATGTCTTTGATGGGACTAAAAAAGACGATGTGTATAAAACGGATGATCAAACGAATCCTCAAAACGAATATGGGCGCACAAAATTATTGGGCGAACAAATCGTTCAGGAAGTCATGGAAAAATATTACATTATTCGTACTTCTTGGGTGTTTGGTCAGTATGGACATAACTTTGTCTTTACAATGCAAAAATTAGCAGAAACACGTGATCAATTAACTGTTGTTGATGATCAATTTGGTCGTCCAACTTGGACAAGAACATTAGCTGAGTTTATGGTTTTTGTTGTAAAAGAAGAGGTTCCTTATGGCGTTTATCATCTATCGAATGACAATAGTTGTAATTGGTATGAGTTTGCTAAAGAAATTTTGAAAAATACAGATGTGGAAATTTTACCAGTAGATTCAAGCAAGTTCCCACAAAAAGCGACTCGACCTAAATATTCTGTAATGGATCTTAATAAGACTAAAGAGCTAGGTTTTGAAATTCCAACTTGGGAAAAGGCACTAGAAAGTATGCTGGAATCCATTTCAAAATAATAAAAAAATTAAGGGATAGAAAGGTTTGAGGATTTTTCTATTCCTTAGATAGTTGATTGGGGTGTTGGTTTTTAATTTTTCTTATTGAGAAGAGGGAATATTAAAAATAACAAAGCACAGTGGATTTTCTATTTAAGTCTAATTTTTTAAGGCAAACGCGCTTTATATCACCTTCACGCCAGTGACATTTGATAAAATTGATGGATATTAAGCACGATATATATTTTAACAGCAAGTAATTTAGAATCTAAATATAGTGGAAAATCGATGAATCAAGTCGCTTTTTTTGAGTATTACTTTGCTGTTTATATTTATTTTTATACAATTCTTAATAGTTACTAACTGGTAAAGGAGGAGTTACTTTGCGCGTTCTTTTAGTTATTCCTGCATATAATGAAGAAGCAAACATTTTAAATACAATTATGTCTATTGAAACGTTTAAAAAAGAAAATAGTCATAATTATTCTTATACTATTGATTATGTGGTGATTAATGATGGCTCAACAGATAAAACTCAAATTATTATAGAAAAAAATGAAATCAATGCGGTTCATTTAGTTATGAATTTAGGAATCGGTGGAGCTGTCCAAACAGGGTATAGATATGCAGAGGAAAATGATTACGACATTGCTGTTCAGTTTGATGGGGATGGACAGCACGACATCAACAGTTTAGATTTGGTCGTACAACCTATAATCAAAAAAGAAGCCGATTTTGTGATTGGATCAAGATTTTTACCAAATCAAAAAGCTGACTTTCAAACAACCTTTATGCGTCGTGTTGGAATTAAAATTCTCTCTTTTTTAATTTATCTATCGTCTGGGCAAAAAATTTATGATGTGACCTCTGGATATCGCGCTTGCAATAAAAGGATTATCGGATATTTTTCAAAAAAATATCCGACGAGTTATCCTGAGCCAGAATCCACTGTACATTTGCTTAAAAAGAAATTCAAAATCAAGGAAGTTGCTGTTAATATGATGGAGCGATCTGGTGGACAATCCTCGATTCGTTCATTTACTTCGATCAAATATATGTTTGAAGTGAGTATTGCGATTATTGTTTCAGGTTTTATGCGGGAGGGAGACTAATGAGCTCAATCTTAAGAATTGAAATGCTGATTTTTTCATTACTCTTTTTTGTTTATATTATTCGCTCGATCAATAAGAATATTTTCTTGCTAAAAAATGCGATTAGATGGTTGTTTATATCTGCTGGGTTAGTGATTTTTGCTATTTTTCCTAAATTACCAGAATGGTTAGGAAATTTGTTAGGATTTGAAACAACTTCTAATTTTTTATTGATTGCAGCAATCTTTGTTTTGCTGTTTATTGAAATCAAAAATTCTGTTTTATTATCAAAACAGCAAAATCAAATAAAATTGTTAATCCAAGAACTTTCAATGTTGAAAGATAAAAAGGAGAAAAAATAATGTTTTTATTCCTAGTATATGTTGTTTTATCAACTTCAGGTTTGATTTTAGTAAAATTAGGCTCGCAAGCAAATTCAATTCAGATTACGAATGCTGTTTTTTCCTTTTCGATGTCTTTTACAACGATTATAGGATTTTTATGCTACATGTTTAGTTTTGTTTTATGGATGGTTATTATAAGTAAGTCGGAAGTTTCTTATATTGTTCCAATGGGTGTTGCGTTTACAAATATTGCTGTGTTAATAGGATCTAAACTTATTTTGCAAGAACAAGTTTCACTTGGGACAGTTATTGGGACATGTGTGATTATTTTAGGGATTGTTATCATCCAAATTGCTAAATAAAAAGCCTTTAAAATCAACGTTTTTAGTTTAAATCTTAAGAAAATACTTACATAACTTGAAAAAAGTGCGCATATTCTTTAAACTAATAATGTTATGCAACTTATTTTTAGTATAAATATAAAAGCGATGGAAATAGGAAAGGAAAAGAGTCAATGATACGAGAAACACTATCCATTTTTAAAAATATTTTTGAAAATAGAAAACTGTTAGTACAGTTTTCGTTTAACGATTTTAAATCAAAATATGCAGGTTCTGCACTAGGAATCGTCTGGGCATTTATTACACCGCTGGTCACAGTGTTAACCTATTGGTTTGTTTTTTCGCAAATACGACCTCGAGGAGCTAACGAGGAATTTCCGTTTATTGTTTCTCTCGTTACGGGCTTGATTCCATGGTTCTTTTTCTCGGATTCATTGTTGTCTGCAACCAACGTTTTTAAAGAATACAGCTATCTTGTAAAAAAAGTAGTTTTTAACGTACAGATCTTGCCAACATCGAAGATCTTATCAAGCTTATACACGCATCTATTTTTTATAGTGATTGGTTTTGGTATTACGTCGCTTAGTGGTATTTACCCAACACTGCAAAGTGTACAGTTAATTTATTATCTATTCTGTCTAATTATCTTTTTGACAGGTGTAACTTGGCTGACAGCTTCTACGCAACCATTTTTACCAGATATTATGCAATTTATTAATGTAGCGATGCAAACGATTATGTGGACATTGCCAATTTTATGGCAGCCTTCAGGATGGATTGAACAAGTGCTGAAATTAAATCCACTATATTATATTATCCAAGGGTATCGTGATTCATTCACAGGTGGCGCTTGGTTTTGGGAACATTGGCAATATGGCTTGTATTTCTGGGGCTTTACAATAGTTCTTTTATTAATTGGATCTACAGTCTTTAGACGTTTGAAACCACATTTTTCAGATGTATTATAATAAGTAATCAGTTGTGCTAAAACATACTGAGATATTGGATCGATAAATACAAGGAGATTAAACAATGTCAGAATATGCAATCGATATACAGAATATAACAAAAACATATAACATGTATAAAAAACCGTCTGATCGTTTTAAAGAAGCACTTAGTCCGACGAAGAAAACGTATCATGATCTTTTTTATGCGTTAAAAGATGTCACTATGCAAATTGAAAAAGGTGAGATGATCGGATTTGTTGGAGAAAATGGTTCTGGTAAATCAACGATCCTTAAAATAATTACAGGTGTCTTAACGCCAACTTCTGGGTCTATGAATATCAACGGAAAAATTTCGGCGTTATTAGAATTAGGCTCAGGATTTAATCCAGAGTATTCCGGTTATGAAAATATTTTTCTAAATGGAATGGTCCTTGGTTTTTCTAGAGAAGAAATGCAAGAACGAGTAGATGACGTTATCAAGTTTGCTGATATTGGGGATCATTTGTATCAACCTGTAAAAACTTATTCAAGCGGGATGTTTGTTCGCTTAGCTTTTGCTGTGGCAATCAATGTTGACCCTGATATTTTGATCGTAGATGAAGCTTTGGCAGTAGGTGATTTAGAGTTTCAATTGAAATGTATGGAGAAGTTCACTGAAATCAAAAATTCCGGTAAGACGATTCTTTTTGTCTCTCACGATGTGAATTCCGTTCGTCGGTTTTGTGACCGGACATTCTGGTTAAAAAATGGAGAAGTTGTTGAACACGGGGATACAATGGACGTAACAACCAATTACGAAAATTTCCTGAAGAAAAAATCGATTAAAACTGTTGATCGTGAAAAAACAATTCAAAATGAAGAAACTGTTCCAGATATTATCGAGATTGACAAAGCTACCTTGTTAAATTTTGCTCTGGAGCCTTTGGAAATCGTCACTCAAGATGAGAAGGTCATTGTAAAATTAGAATATACCGTTAAAAATGATACGATCAAATCACCTGTGTGTGGTGTCGCAATTCGTACAGTCGATAATAATTATGTATGTGGATTAAATACATTGCTGGATGGAGTCAAAATCCCTTGGAAAAAAGGTAAAAATGTCTTTTATCTGGAATACGGAAAAATGTCTCTTTTAACAGGCGAATATTATTTCGATATTGCGTTTTTTGAAGAACACGCCACAGTACCTTTGGTTTATAAAACAAAATACCTGAACATGTTTATTACCGGTCGCTATGCAGGCGAAGGCATTGTCATTTTAGATCATGAATGGAAGGATACTATTAAAGATGAAATATGATTTTGAAATGGAAGTTGACGAAAGTACTAGTGTTGGTAAAATCGTTGCCCAAATTAAAGAAAATAGTCGAGTATTAGAGTTTGGTCCAGGTAATGGGCGAATGACAAAATATTTGATGGAAGAAAAAAATTGTTATGTTGCAATCGTTGAGCTTGATAAAGAGCTGTATGATCATGTTAGTGAATTTTCTAATGACGGATTTTATGGCAATATCGATGAAGAAGCTTGGTCAAAATATTTTGAAGGTCAAACTTTTGATTACATTATATTTGCAGATGTGTTAGAGCATTTAATGAATCCTAAAAATGCGCTTATGAAAGTAAAACCCTTTTTAAGTGCAGAAGGTCAAATCTTGATTACTTTCCCGAATATTGCACATAATTCTGTTTTGATCGATCTATTCAATAATAAATTAGATTGGCGTGAAACAGGATTATTAGATGCAACACACAAGTCTTTCTTCGTTCAAAGCGGTTTTGAAAAACTTTTTGAAGAAATTGGTTTATTTATTGCTAAAGAAGATTTTACAATCAACGAAGTTGGGTATAATGAACTTGAATCTAACTATGAAGACTTGCCAGTGGAAGTCCGTGCTGCTTTTAAAGCACGTCCATTTGGGGAAGTCTATCAGTATTTTTACGCACTTTCTGCTGAGGTAGTGGATCTTCCAATCCGCGCAATACCAGAAAATTCAAGCTATAGAAAGAATATTCACTTCTTATATGATTGCGGTGAGGAAGAACAAAAAGAATTTGATATTCAACTTAATAACGTATCAGGTGAAAATAAAACATTTACGATCGATATACCAAAAAATATCAAATTATTGAAAATTTTCCCGAGCCTGACAGGAGTAGTAGTTGATATAGAATTGACTGTTGCTGAGACGATAGTACAACCGAGCGCGACAAATGCCGTTTATAATAAAGAAACACAGTATTTTTTCTCTGACAATCAAGTACCAGTCATTGAAATAGATGATAAACAGATTGCTGGAAAAACAATGACAATCACAGTTGATTACAAATACGAAGGCAATTTTTCTGATACGGTTCACGGATTGATCGATTACTTACTTGAGCAACAAGCGGAAAATAATCCGCCAAAAAATACAGAATTAATGGTGAGTGAAAAACAAATGACAAAGTATAAAAAGGTTTCAATCAGTAAATTTGATTCATTCGTTTCACTTAATATCGATGATATCGTTCGTCATGTTGAGGAGAAAAAGACTGTAATTCGTGGTTGGGCGTATTCGAAAGAAGACAAGTTACCGATTGACTTTAAAATATCTGCTGAAAAGACTGTTGAATATTCTGTAACTAGAGAATACAGAAGAGACGTTATCGACATGTTTGAACTAAAAGGTGATCAAGAGTATGGATTTGTGATTGAAGTAATCGATTCTGAAGATCAGCCAACTTATACATTGAATGTTTCGGCTAATAACGGCCGTAAATTACAATATCGCTTAGAAAAACCAAATATGATTCAACCAGGTAATAAAATCCAACGTGCGATGCGTTCTTTACAGACACGTGGACTGATTGGTTCGATGAAATGGTATTTCAAACGTCAAGAGCAACAAGAAACACCAGTGGATCCATCCGCTATTTTAGAAGAAATCAAGACCTTTGAATTCCAACCTAAAATTTCTGTCGCAGTCCCTGTTTATAATGTGGAAGAAAAATGGTTAGATGCATGTGTGTCTTCTCTTCAAAATCAATATTATGAAAACTGGGAGCTATGTTTAGCAGACGATGCTTCACCAAGCGACTACATCAAACCTTTACTTAAAAAGTATGCGGATGCAGATGATCGAATCAAAGTGATTTACCGTGAAGAAAATGGTCATATATCAGAAGCTACAAATTCAGCATTAACTATTGCAACTGGGGACTATATCGGATTTATGGATAATGATGATGAACTAGCACCACAAGCATTATATGAAGTAGTCAAAGCATTAAATGAAGATAAAACAATTGATTTTATCTATACAGATGAAGACAAAGTCACTGAAAGCGGCAAACGTTTCAATGCATTCTATAAATCAAAATGGAATTCTGAGTTGATTTTAAACCATAATTACATTACGCATTTTGTGGTAGTAAAACGTTCTTTATTGGAAAAAACAGGCGGTTTAAAAACGGAGTTTAATGGTGCACAAGATTATGACTTTGTTTTACGTGCGACTGAAAATGCTGAAAACATCGCACACATTCCAGGTATGATGTATCATTGGCGTGCGATTGAATCATCAACTGCTTTGAATCCTGAAAGTAAAGGGTACGCTTATGTTGCAGGGCAACGTGCGGTGCAAGCAGCAATGGATCGTCGCAATATTAAAGCAAATGTTGAAATTGCTGAGTTTTATGGTTCATATAAAATCAATTATATTTACGATACAATACCAAAAGTATCGATTGTGCTTACCAATGATACTGATGACATCAATGATTATCTGAAAAAATTACTGGAAAAAACAATTTACGAAAACTATGATATCATCTTACCAAAATCGATGAAAGCAACAATCAAATCATCTAGTAATAAGATCGTTTATAGTGATGGTCAAACAAGAGATGAATTGGTTCAATCAAGTACTGGTGAATACACGGTTCTTTTAGACGCTGGTTTAGTTCCAACAAAAAGCAACTGGCTTGTTGAGATGATGAATATGGTGCAACAACCGACAGCTGGGATTGTAACAGGAAGAGTAGTGGATCATCGTCATCGTATTGAAAATATTGGCATGTCTATTGATACAGAGAAAAAACGTCTGATTTATCCAGAGCAAGGGACTCCTGGTAAGAGTTTAGGTTATTATTATCGTATTGCTTTACCAAGAAACGTTCAGGCTGCCTCTGAAACATGTATGATTTTTAGAAAAGCGGATTATCTTGCGGTTTCAGGTATTAATGAAGAGTTGGGTAAAGATGTTATGGGTGCAGATTTATCCTTGAAAGTTGCTAAAAAACTAGACAAAAAAATTATCTACTGTTCTTATGCGATCTTCAAAGCAGAAGAAAAAATTCAAAATCTTGATAAAAAAGGGATTTTCAAAACTTTAACTGATAAATGGTCTGAGCAAGATTTAGTCGACATTTATAAAAATCCAAAACGTCAGTAAGATTAGACCTTTAATTATACGGAGAACCATTATTCTTGCCACTTTGCTTGCATAGAGATAATGGACACTACACTTACGTTTCGATCGCAACAATTGCTAAATGCTAAAGCATTAAGCCTTGAAGGTCGGACCTCTAAATACAAGGAGAGCAAAACATGAACGATGAGATAAAGATCATTATTGATAGTATCTATCGAGAGAAACAAACAAACAACTTAACGATAACTGGCTGGGCTTTGAATACAAATTCAAAGTCCGCACCAGTTATTTCAATCAACAATCAAGAGCAAGTATTGTCTTATGATATCAAGCGGGTTCTAAGAGAAGATGTTAACCAAATTTATGAGGTAGATGCAACTGTTTTTGCAGGATTTGAAATAAAACTAGAAGGCATCCAAAATAAAAATAAATTGGAAGTCCGTTTTGTTTCAGAGGATCTAGAGTCGAGCAAAACAGAATGGATTGACTTAGCGAAAAAACACCCTCTAATTCCTGGTACTGAGGATAAGATGGCAAGGTTGATGATAAAAGTACATAAAGGCATCAGTTACCTAAAAAGAAATGGCATAAAAAGTACAATTCAACGAGTAAAAATCGAAAAAATCAGAAATCAGTCGTCTTACCCAAGTTGGTTGGAAAGAAATGAGCATTTCGATTTTGAGAAAATCAAGGCTGAGATCAGTTCATTTGATTATCAACCTAAAATATCGATTGCCATGCCAGTTTATAATGTAGAAGAAAAATGGTTGCGTCGTTGTATTGATTCTATTTTGATCCAAGATTATTCAAATTGGGAACTTTGTATGGCAGATGATGCTTCGACAGATCCTAAAGTGAAAGAACTTTTAACGGATTATAGTAATTCAGATGAACGGATCAAAGTTGTTTTCAGACCTGAAAATGGTCATATCAGTGAAGCGACAAACTCTTCATTAACACTCGCTACTGGAGAATTTGTGGCATTATTAGATAATGATGATGAACTACCGAGAATCGCTTTTTATGAAGTGGTTAAAGCATTGAATGAAAATCCTGAATTGGATCTACTGTATAGTGATGAAGATAAAATCGATATGGAAGGAAACCGTTCAGATCCATCATTTAAGCCAGATTGGTCGCCAGACTTATTATTAGGAACAAACTATATTTCTCATTTGGGTGTTTATCGTAGAACGATTCTTGAAGAAATCGGTGGTTTTAGAAAAGGGTATGAAGGCTCTCAAGATTACGATCTAGTCCTTCGATTTACTGAAAAAACAACAAGTGAACGCATCAAACATATTCCTAAAGTTTTATATCACTGGCGTATGTTACCGACATCAACTGCGGTTGACCAATCGTCAAAAGGTTACGCATTTGAAGCTGGCCTAAGAGCGGTTCAAGATGCTTTAGTTCGTAGAGGAATCAAAGGCCATGCTACTCATGGTCGGGCAAATGGATTATATGATGTTTATTATGATATCGAATCCGAAGAGTTAGTTTCGATCATTATTCCAACTAAAAACGGGTATAAAGATGTTAAACGTTGTGTCTCTTCAATCATTGAAAAAACGACCTATAAAAACTATGAAATCATTATCGCGGATAACGGCAGTACAGATGAAAAGATGAAAGAACTTTATGATTCATTTAAGCAGCAACTTGGTGTGCGTTTTCGTATAATTGTGATCGATATTCCATTTAACTTTTCGAAAATCAATAATATTGCAGCAAAAGAGGCAAAAGGTAATTATCTCTTATTCTTGAATAATGATACCGAAGTGATCAATGCTGATTGGCTTAAACTAATGGTTTCTTTTGCTCAGCAAGAACGAATCGGTTGTGTTGGTGCAAAACTATTATATCCAAATAACACGATCCAGCATGCTGGTGTGATTTTAGGATTGGGTGGAATTGCAGGTCACGGACATTATGGCTATCCACATGGAGATTTAGGCTATTTTGGGAAATTAGCTTTGAACGTTGATTATTTAGCTGTGACAGCAGCTTGTCTATTGATGAAAAAACAAGATTTTGAAGCTGTTTCTGGTTTTGATGAAGACTTCACTGTAGCGTTTAATGATGTCGATCTTTGTTTAAAGGTAAAGGAATTAGGTCGAGATAACGTGTGGCTTCATGAAGCAGAACTTTATCATTTTGAATCTCAAACAAGAGGATATGATGATAAAGGGAAAAAGAAAAAACGTTTTGAAAAAGAAAAAGTGATGATGGAACATAAATGGTCGACGTTGATAGAAGATGATCCATTTTATAATCCTAATTTGACAAGAGAAATACCTAATTTTTCATATAGAGACTAGGCGTATAAAACGCGTTTTGTATGATACTGGAAATGGAGTAATTTATGGACAAATCAATGGCGATGCACAGAGGAAGAAAGCAAAAAAATAGTATCAAAATAAAGATTATAGAAAGCCTAGATAGTCTAATCAAGGCAAGATTTATAATTGTATTCATTATTTTTGTACTTATGTTACTGTTTAAAGTTCATGGCAGTTCTATCAATCTGTGGGATCAATATGTTTCTGATTATAGTGATGGAGCTGATTCAGGGTTAATCTTTGGAACGCCAAGACAAATCCGCTCTGATGAATGGTTAGTTCAAACACCTTATAGTTTATCGCAAACACAAACTGGCTTTAGAGCACATAATGAAGTAATCACACTTAACGGACAAGATATGACTGTAGGATATAATTCGCCAGCATTTACTTTGGCTACTATTGCTAAACCTTTTACTTGGGGATATGTGTTATTAGGAAAAGAATATGGACTTTCTTGGTATTGGGGAATTAAGTTAATCGGACTAGTTCTATTCTCTTTTGAAATTGGCTTGATTTTGTCTAGAAGAAACAAATACATCGCTCTTTTAACAAGTTTGTGGATACCGTTCTCCTCAGCTATACAATGGTGGTTTGTTTCACCGGTCGGTGATTTGGTTTTCTTTATGTTAGGCTTTTTGACAGCGATCTATAATTATTTTTATTATCATGAAAATAAACCAAAAAGAATGGCATTTTCCATTATATCCGCAATCTGTGCATCTGGTTTTATTTTAGTTTTGTATCCTGCTCTGCAGGTACCTTTTGGGTATTTGATTTTATTATTCTTAGTAGGATTCTTCTTAGAGTTTAAATCAAAACTTGTATTGGATAAATTTGATGGCCTATTTATCGGTTTGGCTGTTTTGATTACACTGATTCTTGTTGGTGGTTCGATTTTATTTTCCTGGGATTCAATATACGCAGTTATGCACACAATTTATCCAGGAAATAGAATAAGTACGGGTGGCGATTTTGATAAAAAAGATATCTTTTTATTTTTAATGAATTGGAAAATGAGTTTTACAGATGTCAGTTATAGTAATAATTCCGAATTAAGTGGTTTTTATCAATTCTTTTTTGTAATACTACCACTGGCACCTGTTCTTTTTTATAAAAAAGTTAAGGATAATTATTACGGTTTTTTACTATTTATTTATAGCTGTATTCAATTATTATGGGTCCTTGTTAAATTTCCAATGTCATTTGCTAAAATCACTCTATGGTCATTTGTACCAGAAGAGCGTGCATTACTTTCATTTAGCTTCACTGCAGTGTTGTTGAGTGTGTGGTTTATATCCTATATTTGGGAACAGAATAAGATCGATAAAATTGCTATTATCGGAATAATAGCGCTGAATGCTACTGCTTATTTCTATGCTTTATACAGAGGTAACTTACGGTTATATCTAAGTAAAACAGAAATTATTATTATCCTAGTAATGAGTATATTGATACTATCAAGCTTGCTTCTTAAGCGAAAAGGATTGTTTTCAATTTTATTTGTTAGTGTCATATTATTTACAGGTTTAACCGTCAATCCTATTGCAAGAGGTGTTGCACCTATCTATGACAAAAAAATTGGGCATAAAATCACAGAAATAAATCGGACAGATCCTAATCAATTATGGGTGGGAGAACGATTGATGTATAGTTATTTGCCAATGTTTGGGGTTCATACATTCAATGGTGTTGCTTTTACTCCAGATATGACGATGTGGAAAGTATTGGATGCAGACGGTAAACAAGAAAAAATCTATAATCGATATGCTCATATTCATGCAGATATTACAAATGAAAAACCAGATCTAGAGTTATTAAATTCAGATGCTCTACTCGTTCGTTTAGATAGCGAGAGTATCAAGAAAATTGGAATCAAGTATTTGGTAACGTATAAAGAAATTAATAGTTTAGCAACAGATGATGTGAAGTTTGATAAACTTTATGGACCAGATAAAGATGGAGCATATATTTATAAGGCTATATATTAGCAGACATTAAAATCATGAATGGAGGCATAAACATAAAATGGAAAAACTACTTAGCAAAGTAAGCAATCTAATTTTAATTGCCACAATTGCCAGTTCTTATTTATTATGGACTGCAGGCCTGAATACAGAAACAATGATGAAATTTTACTCACACTACGAATACAGTTTATTAATCTGTTTGATTGTTATTCTTTTACTTAATATAAAAAAATTAGATAAGACTGATTTCTTGCTGATTGGTACGAGTGGGGTTATCTTTATCTTTTATACGCTGACATCTTCAATTCGTCATAGTAATCGTTTTATCAATGCTAGCATTATGGTCATTATGCTATTGATATTATGTTATAGAAAAACGAAATTTGATAAAATTGATTTTGGAATTTTAGGTGCGATCATCGCTACTTTTTTTGGAATCACTTTATATAGAATTTTTACTGAGCTTCCCAAAATCGTTGCGCCGCATTCTATTTGGCAACGTGGTAATGAGTTTGACTCTATTTGGATTAACAGTAATACAATTGGAGCATCAGTGCTGTTTATGGTAATGATGCTATCTATTATTATAAAGCAAGCGTCAGGAAGTTTGATAAAATGGTTGGTAATACCTGTCTATGCTGCAGGAATAGCAGCAATTTGGGTTTGTCAGGCAAAGACGGCTTTCGCGGTTTTAATTTTATTTATTGTAATAGATAACCTACTGCCTAAACGATTCATTAAAAGTAACTGGCTGTGGTTGACTCTATTTTCACTAGTCCTAATCTTATTTCCGTTCATTTTTTATTATTGTGCTAACCTATCAACAATTAAATTTTTTTCAGGTAGAGAAAATTTATGGAAAGAATTTTTTGATTTTTGGTTTGTAAATAAGCAAAATGTCTTAATTGGGATGAAACCGTATGTCTTCCATTGGAAAAACTTAGGCATGCACAATAGTTACTTAAGTATCTTAAATAATCTAGGTATTCTAGGATATACGCTATTCTCGTTCTTTATTTTTGGTCAATTCTATTTTATGAGAAAAAAAGGAAGCTATTCAACTACTCAAATCAGTCTTGCTATAGCTTTTTTATGTGTGTTTGTTCTTTCTACTATGGAGGATATTTTGGTCTCTTATCATTGGATTCCATTGGCTTTTAGTTTTTTTGGCATATTAATTCAAAAAAATGGATCACATTTAAATAATGAACAAGACTTATCTCATAGAAATAAAAGAAGAAAACAACTGTCATAAGGGTAGTAACAGATTAAGGTGTTTTTTTTTAAGAGATATGATATTATTAGGGATGTAGCATTTATAAATAGCAATCTCAGTATTTTTAATGAGAAAGGAATAAAGTAATGGTAACTAAGAATGAATGGAACAATGCAAAGAGAATAATAATTATTATTTTTGATATTTTAGTATTTCATTTTTCCATTTTTGCAGGGTTTTGGCTAAAATTTGGAATGAATATCCCACAATATAATTTCGTGTCATATGAGCATTCAGTAGTGTATATCACAATTATTTTTGTTTTTTTAAACTTGTTGTTAGGAACATACGTATTTTATAATCGAACGGTCAATGACATCGTGTTTGTAACCGTGATAGGCCAAGTGCTGACTATCTTGTCTATTATGATTGTCGGTTTTGTTGGGCGTTGGTTCTCATTTCCGCGCTCAGTGTTGATTTATTCATTTATTGTTGGAATGATTTTGTTAAGTTTGTATAGAATGTTTATCTATTTTGTATACTTACGCATCAGTGAAGAAAAACGTGTTGTTATTATAGGATCAGCTAAAAGTACAATATCCGCAACGGCTAACTTTTTAACACACAAAAATAAAAAGCACAAAGTTGTTGATGTGATCCAGGCTAATTATTTTGAAAATTTAAAAAAAATCTTATCTAATGTTGACATTGTTTACATAGCAAGTCATATTGATGAAGAAGAGAAGCTAGATATATACGAATTAGTTATTGAACATGAAAAGAAATTATTTTTAAATACAAGCTTTGAAAATCTTGTTATGTTAAAACCTAATATGATGAATTTTGAAGATGAAAGCATCATTGAAGTATCTGATTTTAAAATTAAACCAGAATATGATTTCATAAAACGTTTATTTGATCTTGTAATAGCATTGTTATTATTAGTAATAACGTCTCCTATTATTTTGATTACAGCGATTTTGGTAAAAGTAACTTCAGCTGGACCTGTTGTTTACAAGCAAACAAGAATTACTTTAGGTCAAAAAGAATTTTCTATATTAAAATTTAGAACAATGTCAGCTACGGCAGAAGTAAATACTGGGCCAGTCTTGTCTTCAAGTAATGATAGCCGTGTTACGACTGTTGGAAGATATTTGAGAGCTCTTAGAATAGATGAATTGCCTCAATTGTTCAATGTTTTAAAGGGTGACATGTCTATAGTTGGACCACGCCCAGAACGTCCTTTTTTTGTAGATCAATTTAAAGAAGAAAATAAACACTATTACTTAAGACATAATGTACGAGCGGGCATTACTGGATATGCTCAAGTTTATGGGAAATATGCTTCTGACTATAATAGTAAATTAAATTTTGATTTACTTTATATCAAAAACTATTCAGTGTTATTAGATATGAAAATATTGTTGCAAACAATTAAGATTCTTTTTGATAAAATTTCATCAAAAGGTGTTGATGAAGAAGAACAAAGAGAAATTGAAAAAAACTTATTTTCTAAAAACAACATAAAGGTTTGGAATTAGCTTGGGAAATGGAGAATAAAAACTATAATGTATGGATAGATTTGTTTTTTGAATCTATCCATATTTCTAAATTAGGCTAATTTAAGTGGAGGAAAAAATGAGTAAAGTACATAATAATTCAGAAAAAACACCCAAAAAAAGAGTTTTGGTTTTTGGAATGAGTAATCTTTTGGGTGGCGTAGAAACATACATGTTAAATTATTACAATCATTTAGACCGTTCAAAGATACAAGTAGATTTTGTCACAATGTATCCAACAATGTATTTCGAAAAAGAAGTGGAAGCTAAAGGGGCTAAAGTATACCATGTAACTGAAGTTAAAAAAAATCCTCAAAAATTCATTTCGGAGATAAAATCTATTTTATTAAATGGCAACTACGATATTGTTCATATAAATATGCTTTCAGCAGCTAATATTTTACCCGTTACAATAGCTAAAAGTATGGGTGTGAAAAAGATATTTGTTCATTCTCATAATGCGAATACACCTAATGGTTTGTTAAGAAAAGTAATGCATCAATGGAACAAAAGAAAAATAGTCAGATTAGCAACTGATTATCTAGCATGTTCAAGAAAAGCAGGAACATGGTTATTTGGAGAGCAACTTGAGGACCAGTTAGTAATCATTCCAAATGCAGTAGAAATTGATCAATTCAAATTTGACTCAGACATTCGTTCTGAAGTTAGAAAAGAATTGAAAATAGATGAAGATCAGTTAGTTATTGGACATGTAGGAGCATTTAGAGAACAAAAGAATCATGATTTTCTTATTGATATTTTCGCAGCAATTCATAAAAGGAATGACAAAGCTGTGTTAATCTTAGTCGGCCAAGGAGAGCTCCAAGAAAAAATTCAAAATAAAGTTAAACAATTAAATTTAGAAGATAATATTAAATTTTTAGGGGTTAGACAAGATTCTAATCGTTTATACCAAGTCATGGATGTTTTCGTGTTACCTTCATTATTTGAGGGGCTTCCAGTTGTAGGGGTTGAAGCACAAGCCGCAGGGTTACCACTTATTGTGTCAGATCAGGTGACAAGTGAGCTAGAAATAACAAGTAACTGTCAATTCTTAACGATTGATGATCCTGAGCTATGGGCAGATGCTGTTTTAGCAATCGAACCTAGTGATAGAGATATGTCAGAGGTTTTTTCAAAAAATGGCTATGATATTGATGTGGCCAGCAGAATTTTAAATGATTTATATTGTGAATCAAAATAATGAATATGGTGAGATGATAAAATGAAAGTTGAAAAAATTAGTGTTCTCATGTCCATCTATAAAAATGAGAACCCAAGCTACTTTAAGGAAGCAATAAATAGCGTTTTTGAGCAGACATTACAGCCAGAAGAGATACTATTAGTAGAAGACGGGCCTCTGACAGACGAGTTGAATGCAATGATTTCTGAAATTAAATCAAAAGTCGGCAAACAATTAACAATTGTCCCTTTGGCAGAAAATGTGGGATTGGGAAAAGCATTAGCAGTTGGAGTTGAATCTTGTCGCAATGAATTAATTGCACGTATGGATTGTGATGATATAATGATTCCAAGTCGTTTAGAAGAGCAGTTTGAAGAAATGAAAAAGAATGCTTCATTAGCTATTGTAGGTTCTAACATAATAGAATTTCATGATGAAATCGATAATGTTTTAGGCTATAAAAAAATGCCTGCAAGTAATGAAGAAATTCGTGAATTCTCCAAAAAAAGAAACCCATTTAATCATATGACTGTTATGTTCAGAAAAGAGTTAGTAATGAGGGAAGGAAATTATCAGCCCCTAAAGGGATTTGAAGATTATTATTTATGGGTTCGATTATTAAAAGCTGGCTATACTGCTAAAAATATCCAAAAAGACTTAGTATATGCTAGAACTGGATTAGATATGTATGCTCGTAGAGGAGGATTTAATTATTTGATACCAGGTCTAAAAGCTAGAAAAAAAATTTATCAAGAAGGCTTAGGGAGTTTTAGAGATTATCTATTTGTCTCTTCAGTCCATGTATGTGTCAGTTTGATGCCTAATAAGATGCGCGGCTGGTTTTATGAGAAAAAATTACGGAATTGATTATTAAAAGAATGATAAAAATGATGGGGAACAACCTATAGAGAAGGAGAAAAAGATGGAAGACAATTTATATGTAGTAGAAGGTCTTAATTTTTTTAAAAGGAATTGGAAAAAATATATACTTGCTTTTGCGCTCAGTTTATTATTAATTGTTGCATTATTTTTTTACAGTGTACGTTCTAATAAAAATGACCAAAGTGTAAATCAAGATAAGAATTATACATTTTCATTTATTTTAGAAAATAAGGATGGCTATATTTTCTCTAAAAATGAAATGATCAAGGAAATATTTGCAAGTGAATATGCGAAAACTCATTCTGATATAAGCGCAGAAGATGTTATGGGGTCACTAACTATTACTTATACTGATAATAATGGAAAAATGCTTGTTGAGACACCTGACAAAGAGATTGCTACGTCTTTGTACAAGTTTATTGAAGATTCGAGTTCACGATTTTTTATTGATAAAAGAGCGTATATACTATCTAATAAAGTTGATTTGAGTAAGGAAAAAGCTTTTGAAGGAATCAGTAAAAAGAAAATGATTCTTTATGTATTGCTTATTGTGATTCTTACTTTTATTATTGGAACAATTATTGCAAGTATATCTGAAAAAAGAGATAAAAAAATTTCTCAAAAGTTTACTTTAAAAGATAGCAATGAAATTATCGACGTGACTCCCCTTAGAGAGCAAACAAATGAAGAAATTCAGAAAAAATTGACGAATCTTATTAACAATCCACCGTTGAATAAGATTGTTGTGATGAAAGATCAGAAGTTTTTAAATGCTAGTGAGTTGAATAGTTCGGTCTATCTAACAGATAGTTTGGATCAAGTAGAAAACTTGCCATTTATTCCAGAATTAGTAGTTATTATTTGTGAGAAAAACTCAACCGAAAAAGCATGGTTTGGCTACCAAAAAGAGTTAGCAAAGAATTATTCTGAGAAAGTAAATTGTATTTATATCTAGATGGAGTGAAGAGATGATACCTTATATATTATTATTTGTCAGCCTGATTATTCTTTCACTCCTTGAGTTTTTTAGCAAAAAGAAAATTTTTTTCATAATTGCAATGATAGAAATCATTTTATTTGCAGGATTGAGATATGAAACGGGTTATGATTATCTATCATATAAAGCTTTTTTTGAAAGGGTTCGGAGTTTTGGGGATATATTATCAGGTGGTATTGATGCTGAACCGGGTTACTTATTAACAAATTATATTGTAAAAATGTTTGGAATG
This sequence comes from Enterococcus haemoperoxidus ATCC BAA-382, assembly GCF_000407165.1. Taxonomy (NCBI): domain Bacteria; kingdom Bacillati; phylum Bacillota; class Bacilli; order Lactobacillales; family Enterococcaceae; genus Enterococcus; species Enterococcus haemoperoxidus. The sequence goes on from NZ_KE136479.1 coordinate 475,364, forward strand.
GATTTTACAGTGTTCATTTTAATCTATTCTGTAGTGACTTTAGCATTATTAGGTTTGTTTGTTTACAAAAATGTTAGCTACCCAACAATGATTCTAGTGTATTATGTTTCTCGTTTTTATTTTGTGAGAGATATGGGGCAAATAAGAGCCTCTCTTGTAGCGATTATATTTCTTTATTGTTTACCGGCAATCAAAGAAAAGAATTTACCGAAAGTAGTTCTCTTGTCACTTTTAGGAGCATGCTTTCACATTGTTGCGCTATTTATTATACCTGCCTATTTTTTTGTAGGAGTAATAAAAAAATTAACCTTTCAAAAAGTGTTGATTTTGACAATAATTTCAGCACTCATAGGAGTATTGTTCTTTTTCCCAGATTTATTTTTATGGGCAATTCCATCAAGATATGCTGGTTATTTTGCAGGTAAGTATATTACTGGGAAGTGGATACTTAATCCTATATTTATTATGCAAATTGGGATTACAATAGCTTCAATACTATTTGTGAAAGGTAAAAATAAAGAATATAATGATAGTTTTAATACGTTATTGAGCTTATATTTTCTATCTACATTATTTTTAATTGTTTTTGGTCCATTAGCAACAGTAGGTGGAAGGATCGGGACAATCTTTGCTACTGCAGAGATCTTAGTAGTACCTCAACTTTTCCGCCATATGTTTAAAAATCAGTATTTGAATTTGGCCTGTTACTATATATTTTGCGCATTAGTCTTTTACTTGATATTTATTTTATCAAATACTTATCAAGATTTTATTCCGTATCAAACCGTGTACCATGCTTTGTAAAAGAAAGGAAGTAACAATGAATAAAAAAACAAATAATAAATATTTAAAAAGCGGCATTATCTTATGTTCAATTGCTTTATTTTCAGGTGTAGGATTTATTGATGAACGTTACAATGTCTCTGCAGAAGAATCATTAGTTTCGAGTGATAGTAGAACTACTGACGGGAGTTCAACAAGTCAATCTGAACAGACCTCGCAAAGCACTGCGGCATCTGAAACTAGTGACTCTACTTCTGATAGTACAATTGAGACTTCCGAAAGAAATATTACGGAGGAAAACAATAAAGAGTTAGGTAATGCTTCAAAAACAGAAGACGGGGAATATATATTTAACCCTAATGATCGTTCTGATTTAGCAATAACGCTTCGTGCTGCAGCTGAACCTCGTTCACTGATTTCTGCAACAGAAGCTAACCGCCCCTCAAAAGATTTTGTGGATATTTCTTCTCATAACGGATCACTATCAGTCGCTGATTTTACTGAGATGAAAAAATATGGGATAAGAGGTGTCGTGATTAAGTTAACAGAGTATACGACCTATTTGAATCCAGAGGCGAAAACACAAATTGAGAATGCTAAACGTGCTGGTCTAGTTGTTTCTGCTTATCATTATAGCTGGTTTACAACAAAAGCTGGGGCTGAACAAGAGGCGGTATATTTTGCACAAAAGGCAGATCAACTTGGCTTGCCTAAAAATACATTAATGGTCAATGATGCGGAACAAACTGAGATGACAGCAGGTAACGTTACTGAAAATTCTATTGCATTTCAAAAAAAGTTAAATAGTTTAGGTTTTTCTCGTGTTGCACATTATTCAATGTTTGACTGGTTCAATCGTAAAATACTTGATGAAGATAAGTTGGGGCCTGGAAATAGTTGGGTAGCAAGCTATCCCTACAATCCATTAGCAACGAATCTCTTACATACAGGAAATGCAGCATGGCAATGGAGTTCTGAGCTAACTTTTCCTGGAGTTTCTGGAAGATTTGACATAAATGTATCTTATAATAATTTGTTTTTACAAGCAACTGGTGATAATGGTATAAATCTAGCAAATTATCATACTTCTGCTCCAATACAAGTGTATACAACAGATAATATTTGGTATTATAATGATATTAATGAATTTTCTGTTAATACTCAAGCTGAAAGATTGCCTAAAGACACAATTTTAGACATTATTTCAATAGAATATAGTAATAGCGGTTATCCAAGATTAGTGACTAATAAAGGCTATGTTTCGGCAAATAAAATGTATTCTAAACCAACTATCAGTAATATATCTAGTTACGTTACCAAACCAGGGAAATATGCGGCGCTAGGAAATATCTGGTATTACAATGATAAAGACAGTTTTACGCAAGAAACCCAAGCTGGGCAAATTGCTAAAAATACTGTTTTTGAGGTGACGGGTATTGTCTTCAGCAAAACTGGTTATCCAAGATTGGTGACAGATAAAGGCTATGTTTCAGCTAATAAAACCTATGTTAACCAACTTGTAGAAAACTATTCGGATTATTATATGACTCCTGGAAAAGTAGTGACAACAACAAATACTTGGCATTATAATAACAAGGATAGTTTTACACAGCAGACACAAGTAGAGCCAATATCCAAAAATACTGTTTTAACAGTAAAAGATATTGCTTATAGTGAAACTGGTTACCCAAGGTTAGTAACTGATAAAGGCTATGTTTCTGCAAATAAAGGATTTACAACACCTATTGTCAACAATCATTCGGATTATTTTTTAAAGACTGGTAAATTTTTGACGTCACAAAATATCTGGTATTACAATGATAAAGATCTTTTTGCTACTGAAACACAAGCAGAACCTTTAGCAAAAGGGACAATGATTGAAGTAAAGGACATCGTATATAGTAAAACAGGTTATCCAAGATTAGTAACGGATAAAGGGTATGTTTCAGCTAATAAAGCCTATCTATCTGAAGCAATCAGTAATTTGAACAGCTATATTACTGAACCGATAAAAGTTGTTACGAGAGAAAGTACCTGGTACTACAATAGTAAAGATGAGTTTTCTACTAAAACTCAGGCTGAAAAATTGCCGAAATACACACTACTAGATGTTAAAGACATTGTTTACAGTAAAACAGGTTATCCAAGATTAGTAACGGATAAAGGATATGTTTCAGCAAATAAAAACTATACCACTCCAGCAATTAGTAATATTGACAGCTATATAACTAAGCCAGGAAAAATGAAAGCTAAAGCAAATATCTGGCACTATAACAATAAAGACAACTTTATGGTTGAAACACAAGTTCAGCAAATAGCAAAAGGTACCACATTTACAGTAAAAGAAATTGTCTACAGCGAAACTGGTTACCCAAGACTAGTTACAGATAAAGGGTATGTTTCAGCGAATAAGGTATATGTGGAAATAGTAAAATAAATAGTTTAACTATCAAAAAATCAAGACAAGTTGGTGTATCTAAGTGAAAAAAGTATTGAGTAATATATTTTTTACGGCTATGTATCAAGTAGTAATATTGATTGTTCCACTAGTAACGATGCCGTATGTGTCAAGAATATTCGGAACAGAATTGCTTGGTATTAATTCATTTGTTATTTCAATTGTTGGTTTTTTGAACATGATCATCTTAATGGGGATGAGCCAGTTAGGTACGAGAGAAATAGCTAAAGCGGATAAGAAGGATCGAGGCACAGTTTTTTTCCAATTATGGTTTATCCAATTGGCAAGTGGTTTGATTGTAACGAGTCTCTATTTATTGATTGTTTCAATATTTGTTGGGAGCAAAGGCGTTTATTATATTCAAATTCCTTACTTGATTGCTTATGTTTTAGATATTTCTTGGTACTTCCTTGGTATTGGTGAAGTAAAAAAAGTAATTGTTAGGAACACGATCGTTAAATTTGGCTCTTTGATTTTGGTATTTCTACTTGTAAAGAGCAGTTCTGATTTACTATTGTATATGGGAATCAATAGTATTAGTACTTTTTTAGCAAATATCTTCTTTTGGATAAGCTTACTTACAGAATTTAAAACGTATGGAAAAATAAAAAAATCATTTTCTTTTCCTTATTTGAAACAAGCATTGTTTTTGCTTATCCCGTTATTTGCGATTCAAGTGTATAATACCTTTGATAAAACATTAGTAGGATTGTTATCAACAAAGACAGAGCTTTCTTTTTATGATCAATCTCAGAAAATTGTTCGAATTGTGTTATCAATCGTTACATCAATCAGCTTAGTTATGATGCCTTTGATGGCTAAAGTGGATACAGGAGATAGCGAAGACAGTTCTAAGCTACAGTTATTGTTGAAAAAATCTGTTGAGTATACAACATTAATCTCCCTATTACTGACGGTTTTACTAATGTGTAATTCTCGTGATTTTGTTCAGTGGTTTTTTGGAAATGAATTTATTCCAATGACCTATAATATGATATTTGTTAGTTTGATTATTGCACCAAATGCATTTGGTGGTGTTTTAGCGAATCAATTTACTTTAGCAAAAGGTTTGTTGAAGCATTATTCGATACCCTTTATTGCTGGTGCTGTAATAGATGTTATCTTAAATCTTATATTAGTACCAAAATGGGGAGCAAATGGCGGGACCATTGCGTTGATTGTTACCGAGTTTTTTGTTTGTATTTTTAGAGTCTATGTTATTCGTAAATGGTTAGATATTAAAGATATTTGTTCTGAGTTTTTTAAATATATTGTTATATTCGCGTTAGTTTTAGTGTTAGGATTTTTAATTCCTAACTTTGTAGCATCGTTGTTCTTGAATATGCTTATTCGTTCAAGTATAGTGTTTATTGTATTTCTTATTTTGATTTTTCTTTTTCAGACAAATATATCTGAGGACTTTAAGGTTCTTTTAAATAAGGCGAAAAAGAAAACTTAAATAGACATAACTTGGAGGGTTACTTTTGAAATCAGATAGTGTTGTAAAACAACTGCAAAAAAAAGAATTGGAAATATTAAAATTTGTGGATAAATTTTGTCAAACACAAGACATTCCATACTTTTTATCAGCAGGAACTTTGTTAGGTGCGATTCGCCATAAGGGGTTCATACCTTGGGATGATGATATTGATTTAGGTATGACGAGGGAAAATTATGAGCGTTTTGTAAAATTGATTCCAGAAGCTTTAGAAAATACGGAATATATGCTACAAACGTATCAAACAGATGCCGGTTACCCATTACCATTTTTGAAAATCATTAATTTGAATACTACTTTAGTTGAAAATAATGCTAAAAATGGAAATGCTCAAAATGGTGTTTTTATTGATATTTTTCCATTTGATGTAGTACCTGATAACAGGTTTTTAAGATGGATCCAAATTAAAAAATGCAAAATGCTAACATTTGTAATCCATACGAGAATGAATTATTATACCCGTGCTCAAACACCACTAGGTGGAATAATTTATAATATGCTAAATCTTTTATGGGGAAGGTATTCTGTAAGGGGGCTTCTTGACAAACGACAAAAAGAAATTGAAAAATATAACCATTCGAATAATCGAAATATGTCGATTGTCACTGCTACAACGGAATTTAAGACAGAAACTTTAGATAAATTAGAGATAAATGATGTAATTAAAATACCTTTTGAAGATGGTATGTTTTTAGCAAATTCAAACTATGAACAAATGCTGGAACAATCTTATGGAGATTATATGAAGTTTCCTCCTGTAGAAGAACGAGGAACAAAACATGATATTGTTTATTTAGAAATGGATGATTTTGAGTTTGGAGATCGAACATATAAAAAGAAAAAATAATCGTATTGAACAAGATCATAGGAGGGATAACATGCAAGGTCTCATTTTAGCTGCTGGATTAGGAAGCAGAATGAAAGAGTACACAAAAAGTACAACCAAAAGTATGGTTGAAGTTAATGGAAAGTCATTAATAGAAAGAATGCTACGCCAATTAGATAATCTGGATTTAGAAAGAATCGTGATTGTAGATGGTTATAAATATGATGTAATGGAAGAGTATGTCAAATCAATCCAAATCAAGACTCCAGTCGTATTTGTAACAAACCATGATTATGATAAAACAAACAATATTTATTCCGTTTATCTGGCTAAAGAATTAATGTGTCAGGAAGATACGATTTTACTAGAATCAGACTTGATTTTTGCAGATCAGCTTCTTGATGAAGTCTTAGCTTCTGATTTTAAAAATCTAGCAGTTGTATCAAAATTCGAATCTTGGATGGATGGTACTGTTGTAAAAATGGATGAAAACAGTAACATTACGGACTTCATTGATAAGAAACGTTTTAATTTTAATGAAACAAGAAGCTACTACAAAACGGTTAATATTTACAAATTTAGTAAAGAATTTTCAGAATCTATTTATTTTCCATTTTTAGAAGCTCAAATGAGTGCCTTTGGGAAAGACGAGTATTATGAGACTACGTTAAAAACAATTACTCAGTTTGATGCTACTTTGGTTAAAGCCTTAGACATTGAAGATGTTCCTTGGTATGAAATTGACGATTTACAAGATTTAGATGTTGCTAGCTCTCTTTTTAATACGACTCCATCCAAAAAATTAGATGCCTTTCAACAAAGATATGGTGGTTACTGGAGATATCCCAAAGTAATTGATTTTTGTTATTTGGTGAATCCGTTTTATCCGCCTAAAAGAATGGTTGATGAGATGAAATCAAACATGGAACGCTTGATTATTGATTATCCTTCTGGCCTTAAAGTGAATTCATCATTAGTAGCAAAATTTTATAACGTTCCAGAAAAGCATGTAGTAGTAGGAAATGGTGCTGCAGAATTGATTAAGTCTTTGATGGAAAAAAATGGCGGGAAATATGGGATTATTGCACCTACTTTTGAGGAATATCCAAATCGCCTAACGAAAGACCAAATTGTTAAATATTACCCTAAAGATAAAAATTTCCAATATACTGCAAATGATATCATGGCTTTTTATTCAGAAAATCCAATTGATTATTTAGTTTTAATCAATCCAGATAATCCTACTGGGAATTATATTCCAAAATCAGATGTGATCACATTATTAGAGTGGGCAAAGGCACATGAAATAACTATAATATTGGATGAATCGTTTAATGATTTTGTTGATTTTGAAGAGGTAGCATCTTTAATTGATCGAGAAATCTTGATGCAACATCCTAATTTAATTATTATAAAAAGTATCTCCAAATCATTTGGAGTTCCAGGTGTACGTCTAGGCTTCTTGATGACGAGTGATGAATCATTAGTCAGTTATATTAAATCAGATGTTTCAATTTGGAATATTAACTCATTTGGAGAGTTCTTCTTACAAATTTTTGAAAAATATAAAAAAGATTATCTATCAGCATTAGATTTATTTTATAAGATCCGTAAAGATTTCCATTCTGCAATGGCTGATGTATCAGATTTTGAAGTAATCGATTCACAAGCTAACTATTTTACTTGTCGTCTTACTGGCAAAGTGAGTGCTCGAGAATTGGCTACAATTCTATTAGATCAAGACAAAATCTTTATCAAGGACTTATCTGGAAAAGATGGTTTTGAGGGAGAATACGTAAGAATTGCAGTGAAGAAAAGTGATGAAAACAAAAAAATTATTGAAGCTTTAAAACGGATATTGAATTACTAGAAAGTAGATCTATAAAGGAGAACTGAAATCATGGTTTTATTGTTACCTATGCAAACTAGCTATTTGAATACTAGTGGACATATTTACGACTCAGAATTCATCAATTTAGTCCAACTCTCACAAGGAAGTGTTAAATTTGATGAACGAACTTTATTTTTAAATCAAGAAGAGAAGGATTTTTTGAATGGTCAAAAAATTGTTGAGATCTCTGATTCTATTGTTGTTTTTAAAAACAAAGAGAAATGGGGATTAATCGCTAATCTACCAAAAGAGGAGTACATCAAAGGCAACGTTAAAAGTCATGAATTGGTTCTTCCTTCAACGGTTCAAGGAATGCTCAGTAATTTTCACGGATATAACGGTGAAGCAGCTCCAGTTTTATTAGGACACGAAAGTTTTATTGATTTAGAGATTTTTGTTAAAGTAAATGAACCAGATAAACGGCATGCAGTTAACGATTACGAATTGTTTATTTATCAAGGGGAAAAGGCTGCAAAACTTCTTTCACAGTATCAGGAATTGGACCAGCTGTTTATCGGTGATGGGCATCATAGATTGTATACAACCTCCTTGTCAAAATTTAAACAAACTGTTTTTGCTTGTGTCATGAGTTTTGATTACTTGGATATCTTACCAATCCATCGTTTATTGGGAGAAGTATCTGATGAGATGTATTTACATGCCTTAAATTTTTTAAGTAAGAAATTTGAATTAGAAAAAGTAACGGCTGATTCAGTTTTGCCTAAAGGACATGTTAGAATGTCAAGAGGGCGTGATCACTATTTGATTCGTTTAATTGATTTAGCATCTGATGCTTTTTGGAATAATGATATTTATCGATTAAACACTCAAATCATTTCCCAAGCTTTTCGTAGTTTTGATCAAGCAGAGATTCAATATATATCAGAAGAAATGCTGAAAAATTCCGAATCATTTTCTGAACAAGATGTTATACTTGAAACGCACGCACTTTCTAAAAAAGAATTTATTGAAGCTGCTAAAAACGATACGGTTTTACCACCAAAATCGACTTGGGTTTATCCGAAGTTTCCTTCTTTTTTACTTATGAACAAATATCAATAATTTGGAGGTAAAATCATGAAAATTTGTATTGTTGGCTTTGGAAATATTGGAAGTGCATTAGCTGGGATGCTTTCTTTAGGCGGCCATGATGTTCGCGTATTTACGTCTGTACATTTAGGGCATAATTGTCCATTTACGTTAAATGAAATGGGTTCAGCTAAGGAAATGAGGACTTCAATTAATTTAGTTACGAATGATTTAGGCGTTGCTGTTAAAGATGTGGACATGATTATCGTTACTTACCCATCTTTTATGTTGGAGTCATTTGTTAAAAATGTTTCAGTATTTCTAACAAAACCAATTCTTTTTGGTGTTGTTCCAGGAAGTGGTGGAGCTGAGTATATAACTAATCAAGTGTTTACACAAAAGCATGTAATTTTTGGTTTAGACAGGGTTCCTTATATTGCTCGATTAATTGAAAAAAATCATTCAGTTGAGTTTTCCAAGAAAGAGTCTGTCAATGTAGCTGTAATCCCCGAAAAAGAAACAGTTACTGTCGCAAAAATTTTGGAAGATCTCTTACAATTACCAGTCTATCCGTTGAAAAATTATTTAGAAGTCTCTTTGACGCCTTCTAATGCGATTTTACACACTTCTAGAATATATAGTATGTTCAAAGAATATAATTCAAACATCACTTATACCAGAGTTCCTTATTTCTACAGAGATTGGACTTTGGATTCATCTGAAAGTTTGATTGCTTTAGATAAAGAGCTAAGAAGTATCATTTTAAGTATGAAAGAATTAGAATTGTCAGAAATTAAAACGATTCGCGAGCATTATGAGTCAGAATCAGTTGATGCAATGACGGAAAAAATAAGAAGTATTTCTTCTTTTAAAAATATTCCGTCACCCATGAAAAAAGTATCAGATAAAAAATTTGTTCCAGATTTTTTGTCTAGATATTTCATAGAAGATATTCCGTTTGGTCTATTGATTATTAAAGGATTTGCTCTAATCACGGGGGTAGATACTCCAGAAGCTGATCAAATTATTTTATGGAGTCAAAAATGGCTAGATAAGGAATACTTAATTGATGGTGGGAAACCAGGGTGTGATTTTTTGTTGTCAGGCGTTCCTCAGGCATACGGAATTGATACACTAGAAGAAATGTATCGTTTTTACAAATCTTGATGACTTAATAAGAGTATCTAGATAGAAAAATTATTTTGAGTAAATGAGTAGAAATGGAAGTGTGATTATGAACAATATACTTATAACGGGTGGAGCTGGATTCATAGGATCTGCGCTAGCTAATTATTACTGTAAAAATCATAATATTATTGTTGTTGATGACTTGTCTATGGGCAATGAGAAAAACCTAATTAAGTCAAAGAACATTACTCTTATAAAAGGGAGTGTAACGGATCAACAGTTAATGGCACAGTTATTAGAAACTCAGCAGTTTGACTATATTTTTCATTTAGCAGCTATCGCAAGTGTTGCTGATTCAGTTCAAAGGCCTCTTGAGACACATCATGTAAATTTTGATAGTGTATTGTATTTGTTGGAACTAGTCAAAAAACAGACAGGTTTAAAACGTTTGTTATTTACATCGTCGGCAGCTGTCTATGGAGACGAACCAACTTTACCAAAACAAGAAGAGTCCGTTATTAGGCCATTGACGCCTTATGCTATCGATAAATTTTCTGCTGAGAAATATGTAGTTGATTATTGTCATTTATACGGTGTACCAACAAGTGCAGTTAGATTTTTTAATGTGTATGGTCCAAATCAAAATCCTAATTCCCCTTATTCAGGAGTTATTTCAATTATAATGGATTGCTATAAACAGCTTTTGAAAAATAATAATACTTCTTTTACCATGTTTGGTGATGGGAATCAGTCAAGAGATTTTATATATATTGATGACGTGATTAAAGCATTAGATTTGATTGTAAGCTCTGATGAAGCTTTAGCAGAAGTTTATAATGTTGGAACTGGTAACAGTGTTACCTTGAATAACTTAATCAGTATAATTGGTGAATCGTTAAATAAAGATTTATCAATAAATTATGAGAATGAACGTGATGGTGATATACGAGAGTCTTTAGCAGATATATCTAAAATTAAAAGTATTGGTTTTCAACCTGAATTTGATATTAAAAAAGGCCTTCGAAAATATATTAAACATGAACTAAATTTAGATTGATTTTTTCGTTTCTGTTGATTTAGTTCCTTTCAAAGTTATTATCTTAAAATTTAGTACAAAAATACGGATATAAAAAGTTTTGAAGGATATTTTTTATCTTTAGCGTTAAATTCATTATGCTTATATTGATTTATATATTAAGTATTATGAGAGAATAAAGGAGAATGTTTATGGATTTGAAAAATAAACAAATTAAGGAGCAATACGAGCATAATAGAACTATTAAATTTATATCCCTACTACTAATTTTTTTTAGTTTTGTTATAGTAGTTTTTAGTTTTCGCTCTAATCCATTTTCCCACTTGTTGAATGGGCATGACTCATCAATGTTTATCTATTTTGGAAGAGGAATAAAGGATGGATTTGTTCCTTATAATGATATGTTTGATCATAAAGGAATATTTTTATTTATATTTCAATATCTGGGGATTGTATTAGGTTTTGGTAATGATTCATTAGGTATCTGGATTTTAGAATGTTTATTTTATGGACTATCATTAATATATATTTATAAAATACTAATGTACTTTATTAAAGACACAATCGTATCAAGTACTACAATTGTTTTGTATACTGGTATTATCTTATCTTCGTTCGATTTTGGTAATTATTCCGAAGAATTTGCTTTACCGTTTATTACAATATCATTATATCTTTTTGCAAAAATTTGGTTGGAAACTACTAACAGTTCCTGGAATCTTTTCTTTATAGGAATTTGTGGAGGAATTACTTTCTTTATTCGACCTAATATGATTGCTTTGTGGATAGTTTTCTGTTTATTGCTTTTGATAAGGAATGTTTTTAAAAAGGAATATTCAGTTTTACGTAAACAAATTTTATACATCTTTATGGGCGGTATGCTTATTTGTTTGACAGTTTTAGTCTATAGTTTAATTAATGAGAATTTAAAAGAAATGGTTTATCAAACTTTTATATTAAATGTTCAATATTCGTCATCTTCCGTTGGTGAAAAAATACTTACAGCAAAATCATTTTTTCAATTTATGACAGATTATGGAATTTTGGCATTCATGTTTCCTTTTATTACACTATTGATAGTTAACCCTCAAAACTTACAAAAAAAGTTTCGAGTATTTTATGTAATCTTATTTATCTATTTATTGGTTAATTTTTTTACAGTTATTATGTCTGGTAGATTCTACACTCATTACTTTATAACTATGTTTCCCGGACTGATTTTGGCCACTGGAATCGGTTTTGATTGGTGCTTACGCCAATTTGATTTGGCGTTAAATAAAAAAATTATTTGCATTTTATTATTGTTTGTGTTGACGCTTAGCCATTCAGAAAGTGCTTTTAAGGACTATGTTAAACAAACTAATAATAACATTCCTAACGAAAAAATAGATTCTTTGGTAGCTAAAGAAGCCGAGTATATTAAAATGCATTCAACTAAGTCCGATAGAATTTATGTTCATAATATTAGTGCTAGTATATATAATATAAGTGATCGGTATTCTAATTCAAAATTTTTTAAATTACCTTCTTTGGATTATTTGAAATTTCGTAATTTAAAGGAAGAATTTACGGATAAATTATATGAAAATCCACCTAAATTTATTGTTGTTGGTAGACAAACATACTTAAATAAAGAAACACTGACAGATACTAAATTGGATAAAACTGTTGTTACTGCTGTGAAGGAAAACTACCAAGTAATTCCTGAATATGAAGAGACAGATTATATGGTTTTTCAATTAAAAAGCTCTAATTAAATAAGAAGAAGTGAATAATTAAAATAGCATATTGTATAAGGCGAGATAAGTGATTCTCGTCTTTTTTGAAATAAATGAATCTTTCAATTGTTTGATACTCATTGTTAGTAATGCTACAATATCTTCAATTGGAGGTAACTTATGACAAAAATAATCGCCCACCGAGGCAGCAAAGGAACCCATCCAGAAAATACCTTAGCAGCATTTAAAGAAGCTGTTCGTGTTGGTTCTGATGGGATCGAGTTAGATGTTCAGCTATCAAAAGATAACCATCTAATCGTGCTTCATGATGAAACAATCGATCGTACCACGAATGGTCATGGAGATGTTGGCAGTCTAACATTATCAGAGTTAAAACAATTCGATGCCGGTAGTTGGTTTGAAAAAAATCCAATGGTTCAAGAAGTCCCAACTTTAGAAGAAGTGGTAATGTTACTAAAAAAAGAGAACTTTCAAGGATTGTTGAATATTGAGATTAAAACAGACAAAATCCATTATGAAGGAATCGAAAAGATTATTGTTCAGCTCATGAAGTCGCAGCGTTGGTCTTTTGATTATATGTATTCGAGTTTTTATTTTAAAAGTTTGGAAAAAATATGGGATATAGAAAAAAATCATAATATTGCTTCAGTATTTGGTATGTCAGAAGAAGATGAAAAACATGCACTTCAATCAGTGTTTATTGAAGGTATCCATCCTAAAATTGATTGGGTGTTGGACCATTTAGATGATTTGGCAGATTTTCCAAAAGCAATTCGTCCTTGGACTGTCAATGAGGAAGAAAAGATGAAACTTTGCTTTAGTTATCACTTGGCAGGAATTCACACAGACTATCCAGCTAAAGCATTGCAAATACGCAAATTGATACAAAATAAAGGATGAAAAGATTGAAAAAAGTATTAGTAATCGTAGGACCAACAGCAGTTGGAAAAACCTCTTTAAGTATTGAGTTAGCTAAAAAGTTAAATGGAGAAATCATTAGTGGAGATTCAATGCAGGTTTATAAAGATTTAGATATTGGTACAGCGAAAGTAACTGAAGAAGAACGTGCGGGTATTGTGCATCATTTGATAGATTGTCGGGAACTGTCTGAGACATACTCTGTAGCAGATTTTCAAAAAGAAGGACGTCAGGTAATTGATTCGATTTCTGCAAAAAGGAAATTGCCCATTGTCGTTGGTGGAACAGGATTGTACGTTCAAGCATTACTTTATGACTTTGAATTAGGGGCAAAAGATGAATCAACTGAAATTCGAGAGAAGTATGAAAAATTTGCTGAAGTAAATGGAAATCAACGCTTATGGGAGTTATTGCAGAAAAAAGACGGCCAAGCAGCTGAAAGTATCCATTTCAATAACCGTAAAAAAGTAGTTCGGGCGCTGGAAGTCTTTGATAAAACAGGATTTAGTATTTTAACCCCAAAAGATGAACCCAAAAAATTATATGATTATTTCTTGGTTGGATTGGAAACTGACCGAGCGGTACTTTATGATCGAATCAATATGCGTGTTGATATAATGATGGCACGTGGACTTTTAAAAGAAGCAAAACTACTTTATAACATGCAAACACAGCAATCAATTCAAGGGATCGGCTATAAAGAGTTTTTTCCTTATTTTGAAGGGAAAGAATCTTTAGATGAAGCAATTGAACAAGTAAAGCAAAATTCTAGAAGATATGCGAAGAGGCAATTGACTTGGTTTAGAAATCGCATGAATGCCAGCTGGTGGGACTTAGTACAAGCGCCTGACACTATTTTAACTTTAGAACATAAAATAGAGAATTGGCTGGAATCTTAGGAAGGATAAAAAATGGATAAAATAGCAGAAAAGGTTATCTTAGTGGGGGTAGAAACAGAGGGGAATTACACTCGGTTTGAAGGTTCAATGAAGGAATTAAAAAACTTAACTAAGACCGCACAAGGAGAAGTTGTCTTTTCTTTAACGCAAAAGCGTCCACGAATCGATTCACAGACCGTGATCGGTAAAGGGAAAGTAGAAGAATTAATGCAGTTAGTTGATGCCTATGAAGCAGATATTGTCATTTTCAACCATGAATTAACACCAAGACAAAATCAATTGATTGTCGAAGCCGTCGGTGTAAAAGTAATCGATCGAGTACAATTGATTTTAGATATTTTCGCGATGAGGGCACGCTCAAAAGAAGGGAAATTACAAGTTGAGCTAGCTCAACTGAATTATTTGCTCCCTCGATTGGTAGGACAAGGGAAACAATTATCTCGTTTAGGTGGGGGCATCGGAACTAGAGGTCCAGGAGAAACCAAGCTTGAATCAGACCGCCGACATATTCGTGATAAAATCATCGCAATCAAGCGTGAGCTAAAGGAAGTATCAGCCCATCGTGAGCGAAGCAGACAAAAACGTCAATCATCCGATTTGTTTCAAATTGGTTTGCTTGGTTACACGAACGCTGGAAAATCAACGATTTTAAACTTGCTGACAACGGCTGGCACTTATTCAGAAAATCAATTATTTGCAACGCTTGATCCTTTAACTAAAAAATGGCAACTACCGCAAGGAATGATTGTAACACTGACAGATACTGTAGGATTTATTCAAGATCTTCCAACCCAGCTGATTGAAGCGTTCCAATCGACATTGGAAGAAAGTCGAGGCATGGACTTGTTATTACATGTGGTCGATGCAAGTGCCGAAGATCGTTTACAGCATGAACAAACGGTTGTCGACTTACTGAATGATCTGGATTTAGAGAAGATTCCAGTTTTAACAGTTTACAACAAAAGTGATCAAGTCGATGAAGCGGACTTTGTGCCAACTCTGTTTCCTAACATATTAGTTTCGGCTAGGAGCACATTAGGGAAAGAGGAACTTACAAAAGCTGTTAGAGAGAAGATGATGGAATTATTAGTTCCATATGAGTTGGACATTCCTTCAAACCAAGGGCAGCAATTAAGTGAATTGAAACGTCATACCTTACTTTTATCGGAAACATTTGAAGAAGAGGAAAATGTGTATCATGTTAAGGGATTTGCTAAAAAGGACTCTAAATGGACACGTGAATTAGATGAATAAATAACGAAATCATTTTTTATAGGTAGACGAATTTAAAACGACAATTATCTATTATATAACTGAGTGGGAGAACCTTTGTGATGGTTTTCTTACTCAGTTTTTTATTTATTTAGTATAGTTATTTAACTTATGTAATGATATACTAAATAAAAAATGAGAGGTTAAGACGGTATCTAGATTTGCAAAAGTTTATTAAAAGTAATTATTGGTTTTATGTTGGTCTATTCGTTTTGGCAATTTTATATCTTACGAATTTTAACATGGATATGGGTTCAGACGACTGTTGGTTTATGAAAATTTCTCAAGAGTATAGTTTGAGTGAGTTTCTTCAATGGAGTTATAATAATTGGTCTGCGCGTCTGTTTCCAGAGGCGATGCTATACTTGATCTTTTTGGTTCCTTTGATTATTCATCATTTAATCAGTGCTTGCGCTTGGTTACTATACAGTTATTCTTTGGTACGGATATTTGAAGGTACTGTTAGCCGTAAAATTTTCTAGTTGCATTTTTATCACTTGGATTTATCAATGTCTGGGGCATGAAAGATTAGATTTTTTGGATCACTGGAGCGATTAATTATTTATGGCCATTAGCATTAGTGATGTTTTCGCTGATTCCTTATGCGGATTATTTTTTTAGAAATAAAAAAACGTCAATTCGGGTATACATATTGCCTGTACTTATTTTTTCCTTTTCAAATGAACAGTTGATTGCTTGTGTTATTGGCGTTGTGTTGTCTTATCATAGTGCAATGTTGATAAAGAAGCGAAAAGAGAACTATTTTTTGTATATTCCAACTGCATTTTTTACTACTGGATTCTCGTTTATGTTTTTAGCGCCGGGAAATAAATTGAGGATGCAAAAAGAAATAGCGATGTGGATGCCGGATTTTAATGAACTATCACCATTTGCAAGAATATTAAGAGGAAGCTCATGGTTATTTGAAGGTTGGCAAACAAAATTATTACTTCTGTTTATTGTTATTCTCATAGTTTCTCTGGTTATTGATTCTTCAAAATTACTAGCTAAAGTAGTAACCGGATATACAGTGTTTTTGTTGTTATTGAACTATAATTTTCCCAATATATTTACGAACTTTCAACTTATCAACGAAGGGAATTGGATCAGTCAATTAAAATTAGGCAACATTTTAAGTTGAATCTTATTGAATGCTATTTTGCCTTATATATTGTGGGGAATTTTTTTTAGTTTAGTTGCTGCGTTGTCTACATCTGTTTCTAAACAGAGAATATTTATTGGTCTAAGTTACAGCTCTGCTTTATTTTCTTCCGTATTGATGTGTTCATCTGTTTTTCTACTGATTATTTTATTTATGCTCTATTAGCAAGTTCAAATAAGTGGAAGTCAAACTGAAAAAAATGGTTGCTGTTTTATGCTTGTTTTATACCTCTAATCAATTTATTGTGTGTACTTTTTTTAAGCTGAATATAATTAGAACTATATTTATGTAAAGGTATCCTTGAAGATACCTTTTTTATTTACCTATAAATTTTTGCCGATGGCTTTGATATAACAGGTTTTTAGTAGAAATTATATTTTTATGTTAGAAAACCTAACATAAATCATTGACAACAGAAAAAAGTATTGATATTCTATATCTAATCTATCTAGCTAAGCAGGCTAGCTTCTCGAAAAAAAGATATAATCTGTTTGTGAAAAACTCAAACAAACCTATTTACCTATTTTTCTATCGAGACTGAACAAGCTTGCTACACTTTTAATCGAAGAGAGGGGGGTGGATATGAGAGAAAAGGAACTGAGAAGGTCAATGTCAGTTTTTCCAATTGGTACAGTTATGAAACTGACTGATTTATCAGCACGGCAAATACGTTATTATGA
Source organism: Enterococcus haemoperoxidus ATCC BAA-382 (assembly GCF_000407165.1). Classification (NCBI taxonomy): domain Bacteria; kingdom Bacillati; phylum Bacillota; class Bacilli; order Lactobacillales; family Enterococcaceae; genus Enterococcus; species Enterococcus haemoperoxidus. Next base: position 492,683 of record NZ_KE136479.1, read on the forward strand.
AGAGCAAGATTTGATTCATCCTGAAAGAAGCGAAGGAAATCGACGTATGTATTCACTAAATGACATTGATGTATTGCTTGAAATCAAGGATTATTTATCTGATGGTCTAAACATGGCTGGAATCAAACGTGTTTATGAAATGAAGCTGGAAGAACAAATGCATGCCCAAGAAACAAACAAACCGCTGACCGATGAAGATGTTCGGAAGATTTTATATGATGAACTTATTTCTCAAGGCGGACTTACTCAACAAAATCCATTCCAATCCAGAGGCCCAAAATTGTAACAATTAGCTTTACACAAAAAATGAAGGACGTGAAGGAAGACGATGACGAAGAAACAAAACACAGTAGAAGATATCAAACGAATAGCCGATGAAGAAAATGTTCGATTTTTACGATTAATGTTTACAGACATTATGGGAACAATCAAAAATGTGGAAGTTCCAGTGAGCCAATTAGATAAAGTGTTAAGCAATAAAATGATGTTTGATGGGTCTTCTATTGAAGGTTTTGTGAGAATTGAAGAAAGCGATATGTATTTATATCCAGACGTATCCACATGGATGATTTTTCCGTGGGAAAGCACACATGGGAAAGTTGCTCGTCTGATTTGTGATATTTATAATCCTGATGGAACACCATTTGCTGGAGATCCTCGTGGTAATTTAAAACGGGCATTAGCAGATATGGAAACGTTAGGTTTTACTTCATTCAATCTTGGGCCTGAGCCGGAATTTTTCTTATTCAAATTAGATGAAGATGGTAAAATCACAACTGACTTAAATGACCGAGGTGGTTATTTTGATTTTGCACCAACCGATCTCGGTGAAAACTGCCGTAGAGATATCGTTCTTGAACTTGAAAGTCTTGGGTTTGAAGTTGAAGCTTCTCATCATGAAGTGGCGCCAGGTCAGCATGAGATTGACTTTAAATATGCTGATGTTATCGAAGCCTGTGATAATATCCAAACCTTTAAATTAGTCGTTAAAACAATTGCTAGAAAACATGGCTTACACGCAACATTTATGCCAAAACCATTGTATGGCATCAATGGATCAGGAATGCACTGTAACATGTCATTGTTTAAAGGCGATGAAAATGTCTTCTACGATGAAAATGGTCCGATGCAACTAAGTCAAACGGCTTATCATTTTCTTGGTGGATTATTGAAACATGCTCGTGCTTATACAGCCGTTTGTAATCCAACGGTTAACTCATATAAACGTTTAGTACCAGGATATGAAGCGCCTGTATATGTTGCTTGGAGTGGTCGCAATCGTTCGCCGTTAGTTCGAGTTCCTGAATCGCGTGGCTTATCTACTCGTTTAGAGTTACGATCAGTTGATCCGTCAGCAAATCCATATTTAACAATGGCTACACTTTTACAAGCGGGATTAGATGGAATCAAAAATGAAATTGATCCACCACAAGCGGTTGACCGCAATATTTATGTGATGAATGAAGAAGAACGAAAAGAAGCGCAAATCCATGATTTACCTTCAACACTGCATAACGCTATTAAAGAATTACGTAAGGATGATGTAATGATCAATGCGTTAGGTGAGCATATTTATGTGAACTTTGTTGAAGCGAAACGTATGGAATGGGCTGCTTTCCGTCAAACTGTTTCTGAGTGGGAAAGAGAACAATATTTAGAGTTATACTAAGAGCTACGTGGATAGACCAGAATCTGGTTTATCCACATTTTTTATATTGTTCGGTTAACACTGAAGAAGTATGTTATAATTATAATTGAGAATCATTATCAATTGAACTTGAAAAGGAGAGGGAATCATGATCGTTCAAACTGTTGCGTTTACTATAAAAAAAGAAGGAAAAGAAATTTTCGAAGCTAAAACAAGTAAAGATGTCGCTTCAATGGTAGGATTTTCAGGTTGTGTATCAAGTGAATGTTGGTATACAGAAGATAAGGATAACTGTGAATTTATGTTGGTTTCTAAATGGCAGAGTAAAAAAGATTTTCAAAACTGGTTAAAACGTCCAGAGCACTTACAAGAACATCGAGAGGCACATAAAAATAAAGACAGCAAACCGTCTATCGTTATAGAAAAAATTAGAAAAAGCTACGAAGTTTTTGCTTAAAAATAGCAATTAGAATCTGGAGTAATTTATTTACTTTGGATTTTTTTTTACTTTATACCACGCCTTCATTCAAATAAGTGTAAAATTAATAAAAAAGCGGGTATAGTAGAAGTTAGACAAACATTAAGGAGAATAGAAATGAACAAATTAAATTTTTCTCCAGCTAACTTTGAAAAGCTTCAGCAACAGGGGTGGGACAAAGCCGCTCTAGTTACCTACATAAATAATATAAATGGAAATAAACTGAACGCCAACCAAGAAATTTTTTTAGTTGGTTCTGAAATCTACACAGAAATGTTAAAAAAAAGTCAGCTTTCAGATCAAGAAAAAGTTATACTAGTCATCGATCATCTGGGTGGATACCTGAATGATTCAGGTGATTTACAGTTTGCGTCAACTGAATATAAATTTTATGATCAAATGCCGCCAGGGGCACCTTTTTTCGATTACTATTCAAAAACTGTACAACGTGCTTATCCAAATGGTTTGATCATAGCACAAGCAGATAAAAAATTAACAAAAACAGCCCTCAAGAAAAAATACGCAAATGAAACGAAAATCCATCAATTTAGAAATCAATTAGATAAATGTATTATTGAATATGTGGAAGACTACAAAAAATGCTACAATTTAAAAAATGATGAAGTTGCAATCAAAACGATTCTTAAAGATAATTGGTTTTATGCAGATCCGCAATATCATAACCGTGCTCATATTGATATAGAGATTTCGGCTGGTGATCTTAAAAAAGGAAGTAGAACCCTTACTAATAAAGGGTTATTAAAAAAAATCAGAAAACGAGGGTTTTATCGAAAAATTTTATCGGGAGATTATCATAGTGAATTTATTTTAGATGAACAGGGTCAACTTTTAAGCCAATGGAAAGAACAAATCAAAGAAAGAGACTACTTAGAATGTGCAATTGCAAATGGTGAATCGTTCAACTATGGTGAGCGCCCTAGATTTGATCAATATCATACACACGATAAACTAGATGGAAATCCTCCTCGATACTTTGATACAAATAAGCGGACTCAACTTAAACAGAATTGGATTTCGCCAACCGATAATTGGTTTTATCAAGCGGTTAGACGCTTAGCAGAAAAGGGGGTTCGGTATAAAAAACGAACGAACAAAATCTAAATCAAAAGCCATTAAAGTTGGGAGTATAGGTTCCTGACTTTTTTATTTTTCACAAAAATTCTTTTTATTTTAAAGAAAGAAAGCAAAATAATCAATAAGTTTGTGAAATATTTTCACAAACTGTTTCAAAATTGAGCAGCTTCCGTTATAATGGAGAAGAATATGCGTGCAACTATTCTACTTTTAGATAGAAGGATGATGACTATATAATGCGAAAAATGAAGACGATGGATGGAAATACAGCAGCAGCATATATTTCATATGCGTTTACTGAATTAGCCGCTATTTACCCAATTACACCAAGCTCAACGATGGCTGAACTTGTCGATCAGTGGTCGGCAGAAGGCAAGCAAAATATTTTTGGACAACCTGTTAAAATTGTTGAAATGCAATCAGAAGCAGGTGCGGCAGGCGTAGTCCACGGATCGTTGAAAACTGGTGCATTAACAACTACATACACTGCTTCACAAGGATTATTACTGATGATACCGAACATGTATAAGATTGCTGGAGAGTTGCTTCCGTCAGTCTTTCATGTTGCTAGTCGTGCTGTGACAACAAATGCGCTGAACATTTTCGGTGACCACGGAGATGTGATGGCTGCTCGTCAGACAGGGTTTGCTATGTTATGTGAAAGTAGCGTCCAGGAAGTCATGGATTTATCAGCGGTCGCTCATTTAGCATCGATTGAATCAAGTGTTCCATTTATCAACTTCTTTGATGGATTTCGGACTAGTCATGAAATCCAAAAAATCGAAGTATTGGACTATGATGAATTAGCACCATTACTGGATCAAGAAAAACTAAGCGATTTTCGTAGCAGAAGCATGAATCCAAATCATCCTTCCGTTAGTGGAACGAACCAAAATCCAGATATCCATTTCCAACAACGTGAAACGATCAATAGCTATTATGAACAAATTCCAGCTATAGTTAAAAAATACATGGATGAAATCAATGAGCTTAGAGGGACGAATTATGATTTGGTCACTTATTACGGAGCTGAAGATGCAGAAGAAGTGATTGTTTCAATGGGGTCAGCTGCCCAAGCAATCGAGCAAACGATCGATTACTTGACGAAGCAAGGTAGAAAAGTTGGCTTCTTAAATATTCATTTGTACCGTCCGTTTCCAATAGAGAACTTTTTAGAAAAAATGCCTAAAACTGTTAAGGCAATCGGAGTGATGGATCGTACGAAAGAACCAGGAGCCGGCGGTGAGCCGCTACTTTTAGATGTTCAAAGTGCGATGTATGAGTCGGATTTGCGTCCAATGATTATTGGCGGCCGTTATGGATTGGGATCAAAAGACGTCTTACCAAACCAAATCGTTGCGATTTATGATGAGTTACTAAAAGATAAAAAAGCAGCAAAATCGAGGTTCACGATCGGAATTGTAGATGATGTGACGTACACTTCACTTGATTGCGGGGAAGCTCTCGATTTGACCAATCCAAAAACCTATCAAGCAAAATTCTGGGGATTTGGCTCAGATGGTACAGTTGGTGCAAATAAGTCAGCAATCAAAATCATTGGGGACCATACGGATAAATATGCTCAGGGATTCTTTTATTATGATTCAAAAAAATCTGGTGGGTTGACAGTTTCTCATTTACGTTTTGGCGAGACACCGATTCGTTCGACTTATTTGATCGAGCATGCAGATTTTGTTGCATGTCATACTGCAGCTTACTTAAATACGTATGATTTAGTTAAGGGATTGAAAAAAGGGGGAACCTTTTTACTGAATACAGTTTGGAATGACGAACAATTGGAACGATTCTTACCCAATAAACTAAAGCGTTACTTAGCTGAAAACGAGATTAATTTTTATACGATCAATGCCGTTAGACTAGCTAGTGAAGTTGGATTAGGTGGTCGAATCAATACAGCGATGGAAACAGCTTTTTTCAAATTGGCAGAGATCATGCCATTTGATGAGGTACTACCAATCTTAAAAGAAGAAGCATTTAAAAGTTATGCAAGAAAATCGATGTCTGTTGTTGAAAAAAATGTTCAAGCAATTGAACGCACTGTTGAACTTCTGCATAAAGTTGAAGTGCCACTTGAGTGGAAAACAATTGAAGTAAAACCAAAAGTCCGTAAAGCAAACATTACTGATTATGTTCATGAAATCGTAGAACCAATCAATCGTCAAGAAGGAAATGATCTTGCAGTCAGTGCATTTATGAAAAATGATATGGCGGATGGGCGGATGCCGCTAGGTACGACCGCTGTCGAAAAACGTGGTATCGCTGTAGAAGTACCAGAATGGAATAGTGATCGTTGCACAATGTGTAATGAGTGTGCGTTTGTTTGTCCGCATGCTGCGATTCGTCCATTTTTGGCAGACGATGAAGAAATGGCAGAAGCACCAGAAGGCTATATCGTCAGAGAAATGCGCGGAGCCGATGGTCTAAAGTATCGTATTCAAGTTTCTGTAGAAGATTGTACAGGTTGCGGACTTTGTGTGGACGCATGCCCAGCCAAAGGCAAAGCTTTAGTTATGAAACCTTACGAAGAGCAAAAAGAACAAGCCATGAACTGGGCATTTTCTATGACGTTGAAACAAAAGGAAAATCCAGCCAAACCAAATACTGTTTTAGGAACGCAATTTAACAAACCACTATTAGAATTTTCAGGTGCTTGTGCTGGTTGCGGTGAAACACCCTATGTGAAATTATTAACGCAAATGTTTGGTGATCGAATGATGATCGCAAATGCTACAGGCTGTTCTTCTATTTGGGGTGGAGCAGCACCTGTTGCTCCTTATACAACAAATGATGAAGGACAAGGTCCTGCTTGGTCTAACTCATTATTAGAAGATAATGCAGAATTTGGGTATGGAATGCTTTTAGCTAGCCAAACACGTCGTGAACATTTAGCGATGAAGATGAGTGAAGCGATGAATGTTGCTTCTCCAGCGTTAAAATTATTAATGGAAGATTGGATCAAGCATATGCACACGGGTGAAGGCACGCAACAACGTGCTGCCAAACTAAAAGCTGCATTACTAGATGAAAAAAAGGATCAACCTTTATTAGAAATAATCTATGCAGACAACGATTTGTTTGTGAAAAATAGTCAATGGATGATTGGTGGAGACGGTTGGGCTTACGATATTGGTTATGGGGGGATCGATCATGTTCTTGCCAGCGGTGCCGACGTTAATATGCTAGTTTTAGATAATGAAGTCTATTCTAATACTGGTGGACAAACCTCAAAAGCAACACCTGCCTCAGCCATTGCAAAATTCTCGGCAAGTGGTAAATACGTTTCTAAAAAAGATTTAGGCATGATGGCAATGACTTATGGCAACGTTTATGTAGCTCAAATTGCGTCGGGTGCTAATCAAATGCAGACGATCAAAGCTTTTGAAGAAGCTGAACGTTTCCCAGGGCCATCTATTATTATCGCTTATACGCCTTGTATTACGCATGGGTTAGTGGGTGGAATGAGTAAAACTTTGGAAGAAGCAAAAGAAGCAGTTAATTCCGGTTATTGGTCATTGTATCGCTATAATCCAGAACTAAGGGAGTCAGGAAAAAATCCAATGACTTTAGATTACAAAAAACCAAATTTTGAAGCGATGCAGGAGTTTATGCGTAAACAAGTTCGTTTCTCTTCATTAGAAGCTACACAACCTGAATTTGCAGGTAAACTTTTTGAAAAAACGGTTGATGATGCGAAAAATCGTTTTTATAATTATGCAAGGATGGCTGGTCAAGAAGAAAAAATCCGAGCAAAATTAGAAAAAGCAACAGAAGAAGTAGTGGGTGAAAAAGCACCTCGTGTAAAAAAAGAGCGAGTAGTCGATCCAGAAGCTGATGCAAGAAGAGCAGCTAGACGAGCTGAACGTGCAGCAAAACGTGGAAAGATAGAAGAATAAACAATTCTTTTGATTTGGAATGGAAGAAGGCAGAAACTTGATTCTACTTCTTTCATTCTTTTTATTTAAATTTTTCTATCGTTCATACTCATCCTGTAACCAAGGAAAAGATTATGGTATACTTATTAAGAAATCTTCAGAGAGAGGTGAGGTTTATGATGTCTTTTCAACTTAGTCAATTATTTGATTTAAATTATTGGCGGCAATTGATCTCATCTGATTTCTTGTCCCGTGATTATATTATTAATGTTATAGATATTTTGGTAGTATGGTACCTTGTCTACAAATTGATCATGCTCGTTAGGGGAACAAAAGCCGTCCAGCTGTTAAAAGGGGTCGCTGTTTTTATTGTGATCCGAATATTAAGTGAAATTATTGGTCTACATACATTATCTTGGCTGATGAACCAAGTAATTATGTATGGTGTAATTGCTGCTGTTGTGATTTTTCAACCAGAAGTTCGGCGAGGCTTAGAACATCTCGGTAGAAGCTCATTCTTCCGTACAACTAGGTCAGAGCAACAAGAAGATGAAAAAATGATTCTCTCCTTCGACAAAGCCATTCAGTATATGTCGAAACGGAAGATTGGTGCTTTGATCACAATAGAAAGAAATACTGGTTTAGATGAATACATTGAAACGGGTATTCCTTTAGATGCCGACATTACTGGAGAATTATTGATCAATATTTTTATTCCGAATACGCCACTACATGACGGTGCTGTAATCGTAAAACAAGGGAAAATTGCTGTAGCAAGTGCCTATCTGCCTTTATCAGAAAGTAACTTGATTCCCAAAGAATTCGGTACCCGACATAGAGCAGCTGTTGGTATTAGTGAAGTAAGTGATGCTGTGACGATCATTGTGTCAGAAGAAACAGGAGACGTCAGTCTGACGCTAAACAATGATTTGATTCCTAGACTGACACAGGAAGAGTACCTAAAAATCCTTAGAGCAGAATTAGTACCAAAAGAAGAAAACAAAGATAAAAAAAATCTTTTGCAACACTTTCTTGACGGTGTATCGAAAGGGGCGAAAAAGAAATGAAAAAGCCCTCCCAAAGCAATTGGTTTTCAGGATTATTAGCATTACTGTTTGCCTTGTTGCTATTTTTCAATGCTAATTCATCTGGGAATATATCGAATATGTCTGGTACAAACCAAGTTTATGATGAAATGCTTTATAATATACCGGTTCAAGTAGAGTATGATCAAGCCAAATATTTTGTTTCTGGTTATGAAGAAACCGTGAACGTCCATTTAAGCAGCGCAAATCGAATTCAATTGAATTTAGAATCAAATGAAGATACTAGAAATTTTCAAGTAGTTGCTGATTTAACTAAAACACCGCTTGGTACTTCGGAAATTCAATTAAGAGTTAAAGGATTAAGTACAGCTGTAACTGCTGAGATCGAACCAAAAACAATCACTGTAACAGTTGAGAAAAAAGTAACAAAATCATTTGACGTAGAGGCCCAATTGCCAGAATCAATCGAAGCTGAAGGCTATAAAGTAGAGAAAATTTCAGTAAGTCCTAAAACAGTGGAAATCACGACGGGAGAAGAGACGGCTAAAGCAATCTCTCGTGTCATTGCTCCACTATCAAATGTCAAACAATCTGTTGATACAATCAAACAAACGGTCAACGTCCAAGCAATTGATAGTAAAGGACAAGTGTTAAGTATTGAAAATCCGGCGCCTCAAGTAAAAGTTGTCGTTGACTTAACATTACCTTCAAAAGAAGTTGGACTGACAATCAGCCCAACAGGATCACCGCCTTCAGGTGTTGAGCATTTTACATTTAATCTTTCGGAGCAAAAAGTTGAAATTAGAGGGACAAAATCAGTTTTAGACGCAATCGATACAATAGAATTACCTGTTGATGTGACGAATATAAAGTCATCAACTAAACAAAAAATAAAGATTCCAACAAACTCAGAGTACATTGTTTCACCTGAGGAAGTAGAAGTGACAATCAATCCAGTCTTTGCTGGTTCCGATACAAGTTACTCTGAAACGACCGGACAAAGCACGACAACATCTTATTCAAGTCAAGTGTTGCCACCACCGTTACCGTCCAGTGAAAGACCGATAAGTTCTTCAAGTACAACAAGTTCGTCAAGTTCGACAAGTACTGAGAGTACTACCGAAGATAATCTAGAAAACGGGAGTAGTTCAGTTCCTGCAAGTTAAAGTAGATTGACCTAAGAAAATCAGTTATTCCTATGTGGGTTACTTAGTAGAATAACGGATGATATCTTAGTAAGTAGAAGGAGAGTTATGATGGGTAAATATTTTGGAACAGATGGTGTTAGAGGAATTGCAAATAAGGAACTAACACCAGAATTAGCATTTAAATTGGGCCGTTTCGGCGGATATGTATTAAGTCAACATGAAGATTCTACACGCCGACCAAGAGTTTTAGTAGGACGTGACACACGTATTTCAGGTCAGTTACTAGAGCAAGCCTTAATTTCAGGACTTTTGTCTGTAGGAATCGAAGTATTTCAATTAGGCGTTATTTCAACACCAGGAGTTGCTTACTTAACAAGATTACAAAAAGCATCGGCCGGTGTCATGATTTCAGCTTCTCATAATCCAGCAGAAGATAACGGCATTAAGTTCTTTGGTTCAGATGGATTTAAATTAGTAGATGATCAAGAACTTGAAATTGAAGCATTACTAGATGCACCAGAAGACAATTTACCTCGTCCTTCTGCTGAAGGCTTAGGTACGTTAGATGAATTTCCAGAAGGATTATTGAAATACTCTCAATTCTTAGTACAAACAATTCCAGGAGATTTATCTGGTTTGACTGTTTGTATTGATGCGGCAAATGGAGCAACAGCAACTTCTGTCAATCGTTTATTCGCAGATTTAGAAACTGATTTTTATACAATGGGGACAAGTCCTAATGGGTTGAACATCAATGATGGTGTTGGCTCTACTCATCCTGAAAAATTAGCTGAAATGGTTGTTGAAAAAGGTGCTGACGCAGGGCTTGCATTTGATGGTGACGGTGATCGAATCATTGCAGTTGATGAGTTAGGGAATATTGTTGATGGAGATAAGATCATGTTTATCTGTGCAAAATACCTTGCTGAAAAGAACCGTTTGAAAAAAGATACGATCGTTACAACCGTTATGAGTAATCTAGGTTTCAGAAAAGCGGTAGAAGCAGCTGGAATGAAAGACGTGATCACTCAAGTTGGGGATCGTTATGTTGTTGAAGAAATGCGTAAAAATGATTATAATTTTGGTGGAGAACAATCAGGACATATGATTTTCTTGGATTACAATACAACTGGTGATGGGATGCTTTCAGGTATTCAGTTATTGAATGTCATGAAACAAACAGGGAAAAAATTATCTGAGTTAGCTTCAGAGTTGACTGTTTATCCACAAAAATTAGTGAATATTCGGGTAACAGATAAACATGGGGCAATGGATGTTCCTGCAATCAAAGAAGTTGTTGAATTAATGGAAGCAGAAATGAATGGCGATGGCCGTATTTTAGTTCGTCCTTCTGGGACAGAGCCTTTATTACGTGTGATGGCTGAAGCTCCAACACAAGAAAAAGTGGATTACTATGTAGATAAAATTGCTGATGTCGTGAAATCTGAGATTGGTATAGGCTAATAAAAAATGATTGGAATGACCTGTATGCATGGAAACATGTATACGGGTTATTTTTCTGGTCGAAAAAACGAATAATGATTGGTATATCTTGATGATTGTTCGATAATATTATTGACAGAATAAACAGAAAAAGGTACTATGTTTGAGAATTGATAGGGAAATAAATCAGGATACAGCCTATTTTTTCACAAAAAATGATAGATAGAAATAGTCAGAGAGGAGCAATAAGATGGGAAACCATTTAGTTTTGCAAACAGATTTTGGACTTGGCGACGGGGCAGTAAGTGCGATGTATGGTGTCGCTCATATGGTAAGTGATGAGATCATCATTGGCGATTTGACCCATGAAATTCCTCCTTATGATATTTGGGCGGCGTCTTATCGTCTGTATCAAACAGTAAAATATTGGCCCAAAGGAACTGTTTTTGTTTCTGTTGTTGATCCTGGTGTAGGAAGTACAAGGCGAAGTATCGTAGCAAAAACCAAGTCTGGACATTATATCATTACGCCGGATAATGGATCTTTAACACATATTTCCCATTATCAAGGAATCAAAGAGATACGGTCGATCGATGAAGTAACAAGCCGCTTACCTCATTCAGAAGAAAGTCACACGTTTCATGGCAGGGATATTTATGCTTATAATGGGGCGCGTTTGGCTAGTGGTGAGATTTCGTTTGAAGAACTTGGCAGTATTGTTGGGATCGATTCCATCAAAGTATTGCCATTGATCGAAGCGAAGCATAATGAACATATTTTAGAAGGAAGTATTGATGTTTTAGATATTCGTTTTGGTTCTTTATGGACAAATATTCCCTTGGCATTTATGAAAGATGAAAAGATTATGCATGGGGATCAATTACAAGTAACAATTTATCATCAAGGGAAAAAAGTGTACCAAAATATTATGAAATTTGCTAAATCTTTCGCAGATGTGAATATTGGTGAACCTTTAGTTTATGTGAATTCATTGGTAAATATTGGGGTAGCAGTCAATCAGGATTCGTTTTCTAAACTGTATCATATTGGTACGGGAACAGACTGGACGATCCAGTTAAGAAAAGCACCGAAGATCATTTTTGAATAGGAGTGGGAAATATGAAAAAAGATTTTTCAGTAAAAACAATTGTAGCAATCGGCATTGGATCAGCGGTGTTTGTTATTTTAGGTCGATTTGTGGTGATTCCAACAGGATTTCCCAATACAAACTTAGAAACAGCTTATCCGTTTTTAGCACTAATTTCTGTTATTTTTGGACCTGTTGCAGGCGGTTTGATTGGCCTAATTGGTCATACGCTAAAAGATTTTACAACGTATGGCAGTGCATGGTGGAGTTGGATCATTTGTTCTGGTATTATAGGAGTGATCTATGGTTTTGCAGGGAGAAAAATCGATCTTCAACATGGCGAATTCAATAAAAAAGACATTATTTATTTTAATATTTATCAAGTGATTGGAAATGTTGTAGTTTGGGGTTTGATTGCACCGACATTAGATGTGTTGATTTACAGTGAACCAGCTAGTAAAGTATACACACAAGGCGTGATTGCTGTTGTATTAAACATTATTGCAGTAGGGATCATCGGAACATTGTTGATGGCAGCTTATGCTGCTACGCGAACTAAAAAAGGGAGTTTAACAAAAGATTGATTATGTAGTAAAATGAAACTAGTACAAATATAATTTCTGAAATAAAATTAAGGGCGAGAAAAAGCAAGCTTGATTTTCAAAGCGTACCAGCCTTTTCTTGTTCTTTTTTACATAGAATGAGGGAGCGTCATCGATGAAAAAACCACTGATAACTTTTGACAATTTTACTTTCCAATATCATAGTCAGGCGGAACCTACATTACACACTATTGATTTAACGATCTATGAAGGGGAGAAAGTCTTGATCGTAGGGCCGAGCGGTAGTGGTAAATCGACTTTTGCACAATGTATCAATGGATTGATTCCTTATAGCTATGAAGGGGAAATAACAGGAAATGTAACGATCCGTGATAAAGAATTAACAAAGACCAGTCTATTTGATTTATCTTTTGACGTTGGAACAGTTTTACAAGATACAGATGGTCAGTTTATCGGATTAACAGTGGGAGAAGATGTTGCGTTTGCTTTAGAAAATGATGAAGTATCGCAAAGTAAGATGAAAGAGGAAGTCGATCATTGGACTAAAATCGTTGAATTGAATGATTTTTTACAGCATCGACCACAAGATTTGTCTGGCGGACAAAAACAGAGAGTATCGATGGCTGGTGTTTTGATAGATGAGGCACCGATTTTGGTATTTGATGAGCCACTAGCTAATCTTGATCCTAAAGCAGGCAAAGAAACGATTGGGTTGATTGAAGAAATCCATCAAAAGACGAAAACCACTATTTTGATTATTGAGCATCGCTTAGAAGATGTTTTATATCGTTCTGTGGATCGTGTGATCGTGTTTAATGATGGACGAGTTGTCGCAGATTTACCAGCAGATGAGCTACTAAAAACGAATATATTATCGGAACAAGGGATTCGAGAACCTCTTTATATAACAGCGATGAAATATGCTGGCGTGGATTTAGAAACGGTTGAGCATTTAGCTGACATTGAAAAAGTTCAAGCACCAAACTTGAAAGTACAAATGGAAAAATGGATGAACAAACAATCTCAAGCGATAGCGCAAGAAACGTTACAACCATTATTGGAATTGGAAAATATTACGTACCAATATAACCGAAATGATCGATCTGTTCTAAAGGATGTTTCGGTTACATTCAATCGTGGAGAAATGCTGAGCATTGTTGGGAAAAATGGTGCCGGTAAATCCACTTTAAGTAAAGCTATTTGTGGATTTGTTACACCGCAATCAGGAAAAATGAGTTGGTTAGGACAAGATTTTACTCAGTTTTCTATTAAAGAACGAGCAGATAAGATTGGCTTTGTCATGCAAAATCCTAATCAAATGATTTCAAAGAAAATGATTTTTGACGAAGTTGCTTTAGGTTTGATCTTGAAAGGAACGCCAAAAGCAGAGATAAGCGAACGTGTTGAACATGTTTTAAAAATATGTGGTCTATATTCGTTTCGTCATTGGCCGATTTCAGCACTTAGTTTTGGTCAAAAAAAACGAGTCACGATTGCGGCAATTTTAGTTTTAGAACCTGAAATGATTATTTTAGATGAACCAACAGCAGGTCAAGATTTTAAGCATTATACTGAAATGATGACCTTTTTAGAAAAGCTAAATGACTTGGGTGTAACAATTGCTATGATTACTCATGATATGCATTTAATGTTGGAATATACAAATCGTGCAATTGTTTTGTATGATGGCAAAATTCTCGCAGATACAACACCAGTTAAAGTGTTGACGGATTCTCAATTAGTGGAACGTGCTTCATTGAAAGAAACAAGTTTATTTACTTTTGCGCAACATCTAGGTATGAAAGAGCCGTTTTTGTTTACAGAAAGCTTTATGGCTTATGATCAGGAGGTGCGTTTGAAATGAATGAACATCAAATGTTAGGCTATATTCCTGATAGTACAATGATTCATAAATTGAATGGAACGGCTAAATTGATTTTTTTGATTCTGTTGTCGGTTGCTTGTATGACAACGTATGATACCCGTTTCTTGATGGGGATGACGCTATTTTCATTGGTTTTATTTAAGCTATCACACATTAAGTGGCACCAAATTTCATTTGTTGTAAAATTTATTTTTGTGTTTTCGTTACTGAACATTATTGCGGTGTATCTATTTTCGCCCGAATATGGAGTAGATTTATACCATTCTAGAACCGTCATTTGGGAAGGGATAGGTCGTTTTACATTAACACAAGAGCAACTGTTTTATGAATTTAATTTAGTTTTAAAATATTTTTGTACGATACCGTTGGTGCTGATTTTTCTATTGACGACCAACCCAAGTGAGTTTGCGTCCAGTTTAAATCGGATCGGTGTTAGCTATAAAATCAGTTATGCTGTAGCATTGGCCATTCGGTATATTCCAGATATTCAAGAAGATTTTGTCAATATCTCTTTAGCACAGCAAGCACGTGGCTTTGAGATGTCTAAAAAAGGTAAACTAACACAACGATTGAAAGGAACAGCCCAAATTGTTTTTCCATTGATACTCTCTAGCTTAGATCGAATTGAAACAATCAGCACAGCGATGGAATTGCGTCGTTTTGGGGAAAAAAAGAAAAGAACATGGTATGCTGAACGACCTTTTCATACCTCTGATTTTATTGTTATTGGATTCGCTATTTTATTGACTGTTTTAAGTTTTGCTTTATTCAAAGTCAATGGCGGTAGATTTTATAATCCTTTTAATTAACACTATTTGAAGAGATTGTGGCGAGAATCGTTGCTTTTGCTCCAATGTTTTATTCGAATTCTATATGGTTGGGATATGACTCGCAGAGTTATGGCCCAATCATTTTTTTATCTTTTTTTTGACTAGACCAATTTAGAGTTTTTGATAAAAGTGTTGACACATATATAGGGTTCGTTGTATGATTAATCCAGTTTCTATTTGAAAAAATATAAAGGAGGTTGGTTAGACCAATATGGAATAGCGCCAGGCCTGAGTATTCAGGTGACGAGGAAAGAGCTTATCGAAAGATTCGGCGGATAGCTCTAGGGACTGCACTCTATAAGTTGGAAAGAAAAAATAATTGCAAAATTATAACAAAAATTCAACTATGCAGAATAGAAACCTATGATAAAGATTTGGGGAAATAGAATGTGCTTGGAATAAAAAATACGAAGTCTGTTAAATAAAAATGACGAAAACATATTTTTTATCGATCCGCTTCTTTTTTCTTGAGCAATGACCTAAGACAATTGAGAAAGTAGGAAATGAATAGTATGTGTGGAATCGTAGGAATTATTGGTAAAGAGAATGCAACAGATATTTTAGTCCAAGGATTAGAAAAATTGGAATATAGAGGATATGATTCTGCTGGAATTTTTGTAACTGGAAAAAATACAGAAGATCATTTAGTAAAATCGTTAGGAAGAATCGCTGATCTACAGCGTAAACTCAGCCCAGAAGTTCAAGGTACAGTGGGAATTGGCCATACACGTTGGGCAACTCATGGAAAACCAAGTGAAAGAAATGCCCATCCTCATACATCAAGCAATCACCAATTTATTTTGGTACACAATGGTGTGATCGAAAATTTTGATGAAATAAAACAGGAATTTCTTCAAAATAAGCAACTGGAG
Source organism: Enterococcus haemoperoxidus ATCC BAA-382 (assembly GCF_000407165.1). Classification (NCBI taxonomy): domain Bacteria; kingdom Bacillati; phylum Bacillota; class Bacilli; order Lactobacillales; family Enterococcaceae; genus Enterococcus; species Enterococcus haemoperoxidus. Next base: position 508,671 of record NZ_KE136479.1, read on the forward strand.
GGCGAGACTGATACGGAAATCGCGGTTCATTTGATCGAGTATTTTGCAGAAGCTGGAATGACAACCAAAGAAGCGTTTAAAAAAGCTTTAACAGTGATTAAAGGCTCGTATGCATTTGCGTTGATCGACAAAATTAATCCAGATACAATTTATGTCGCTAAAAATAAAAGTCCATTATTGATTGGTTTAGGTGATGGGTTTAATGTTATTTGTAGTGATGCGATGGCGATGCTTGCGGAAACAAATCATTTTGTTGAAATTGCGGACGGTGAAATAGTGATCGTCAAAGCTGATAAGATAGAGATCGAAGATGAACAAGGTAATTTAGTTTATCGTGAGTCATATGAAGCTCAATTAGATTTAAGTGACATTGAAAAAGGGACATATCCGTATTATATGCTAAAAGAAATTGATGATCAGCCAACGGTTATGCGCCGAATTAGTCAGGAGTATACGAATACACTTGGCGATGCTGTAATTGATGAAAAAATCATCGAAAAAATAACGGACAGTGATCGTATCTATATCGTTGCTTGTGGGACTAGCTATAATGCTGGTTGGGTTGGCAAAGCACTTCTTGAAAGGATGACTCATATACCAGTTGAAGTTCATCTTTCAAGTGAATTTGGCTATAATATGCCGTTATTATCTGAAAAACCATTTTTTATTTTCTTAAGTCAAAGTGGAGAAACAGCTGACAGTCGTCAGGTATTGGTGCAAACCAATGAACTTGGTTTGCCATCACTGACACTAACAAATGTAGCCGGATCTACTTTATCTAGAGAAGCCGACTATACATTACTTCTTCATGCAGGACCGGAAATTGCTGTTGCTTCAACAAAAGCTTATACTGCACAAATTGCTGTTTTAGCAGTTCTTGCCAAAGCAGTGGGAGATAATAAAGGAAATCAGTCATCGTTAGACTTTGACATCGCTCATGAATTAAGTGTGATTGCAGCGGTTATGGAAACGATCATTGATGAAAAAATGGTTATCAGCCAATTAGTAGAAGACTATCTATCAACGACGAGAAATGCTTTTTATATTGGACGAGGTGTGGATTACTACGTATCAATGGAAGCTTCATTGAAGTTAAAAGAAATTTCATACATTCAAGCTGAAGGTTTTGCAGCTGGGGAGTTAAAGCATGGTACGATTGCACTGATTGAAGAAGGAACACCCGTTTTTGGTGTAATTACGGATCAAAAAACAGCGGCACATACTCGTGGAAATTTAAAAGAAGTTGAAAGTCGCGGCGCTCATAATTTTGTAATTGCCTTAGCATCATTAGCTAAAGTGACCGATCAATTGATCATACCAGATGTGTATCCATTACTAAGTCCTTTAGTTAGTATTATCCCGACACAATTGATTGCTTACTTTGCCACATTGCAAAGAGGCTATGATGTAGATAAACCACGTAATTTAGCCAAAAGTGTTACGGTAGAATAAAAACGAAAAGAAGTTGAGATACTAACTTTTAGAGTTAGAGTCCAACTTCTTTTTTCTAATTTATTGGTATTTTAACGTAAAATGTTGTTCCACTCTTTTTATCACTACTGACATCTAAAGCAAAAAGATGTCGTTCAGCGATTTCTTTAGCAATTGCTAAACCTAATCCTGTACCATCTATTTGATCATTCGAACGAGCTTGACGGAAACGTTGGAAGATTTCTTTTTGTTCTTTTGGAGAGATATAGGAGTCAGGATTATGAATGCTGATGACCATGTTGTTTGTTTCTACTTTAGACTGAATAGATATAATGGCTTGATTTGGCGAAAATTTGAGTGCATTTTCGATCAAAATAACAAAAAGTTGGCGAATCCTGCCGTAATCACCATTGACAATAATAGGTCGACCTACTAAATCTTCCAATAGTAATTCTTGGTCTTTTTCTGATGATTTCAAACGCAAACTTCTTAAACTATCTGATAAAATATCGTTGATCGAAACTGGTTCCATTGTAATGCTAAATTCAGGATTTTCTAGTCTGGATAGTTCTAACAAATCATTGATTAACCGTTCTAAAACAATAGACTCTGCTAAAAGCTGCTGATAATACTGTTCAATTTTTTCTGGTTGATCGATCACCCCGTCATTTAGTGATTCAAGAGACCCACGAATGACGGTTACAGGTGTTCGTAATTCATGAGAAATTGTGGATAGAAAATTTTTCTGAGCCTGTTCGCGATTTTCCCGTTGAGACTTGGCTATAGCAAGACGGTTCTTTAAAATAGTTAATTTTTCTCCCAATTGTCCTATTTCATCATTGGTATCAACGTTTAGTGTATCATCATAGTTTTCGATAACAAGTTCTTCTGTGAAGTGACTCATTTTATTGATTGGTGCTATAAATTTTTTCGATAAAAGGATTGACAGTAAAAGTCCAATAATCCAAGCGATTATAATACTGATAAATAGCAATAAAAACCCTTGATTTTCCTCTTTATGAACACTAGAAATCGCTGAATGAAGTAAAACAACGGCTAGAACATCGCCACTGCTATTTTTAATTGGTGCACCTACTGTAACGGTTGGTTCTCCAATAAAGTTGCTGAAGGCATTGCTAGTAGTCGTTTTACCATTATAGACTTTCTTGATGACATCCTGTGCATTGTCGGGTAATTCCTCATATTCTTTGCTGTGCATGCCGTGACCTACAGTGATGGTATCAGCATTTTCATCAACGATCCAAATATCATCTATTCCGAATTGATCCATAAATTTAAGGAACGAAGAATACCCCATACCCATTTTCATTGAGGTGCGAGAACCCATCATACCATGCATAGAACTGCTATTGTCCGTTGTTTCTTCTTCCGTAAAATAATCATTTAAAGCTTCTGCGATAACTGTTGCACGCCGAGTCATTTCTTCGGTATGGATAGTAACCGTTTGTCTGGAAAATAATGTACTAAATGCGACACAGATCACCAATGAAAAAAGAAACAACGTAAGTGAAAAGTAAAGGATGAGTTTTCTAGTTAGTTTATTTTTCATTTTTACCCTCAAATTTATACCCTTGGCCCCAAACTGTGGTGATTTCCCAGTTTGAATGAGCGACTTCGTCTAATTTTGCCCGTAAACGTTTGATATGAGTATCCACAGTTCTCGCATCACCAAAATAATCGATGCCCCATAAACTGTCCAACAAATTATCTCTTGAAAATACTTTTTCTCGGTTATCTAAGAGTAACCACAGCAGTTCTAATTCCCTTTTTGTTAACATAATTTCTTGTTGTGCAATCGTGACTTTCTTTTCTTCTAAGTAAACGATCAAGTTATCATAAGTCAGTTGCTTCATTGTAAGCTGATTTTCATCTGTTCGTTCGATTCGTCTTAGAATTGCCCGAATTCGTGCCATCACTTCACTTGGGGAAAATGGTTTTACAATATAATCATCTGCTCCGATATCTAATCCCATGATGCGATGATAGTCTTCACCTTTGGCTGTGACCATGATGATCGGCACATCTGATGTTTCTCGTATCTTTTTACAAACATCGAATCCATCGAGTTTTGGAAGCATGACGTCTAATAAAATCAATTCGATCGTATGGCTAAAAAATGCATCAAGGGCTGCTTGTCCATCGGAAGCAACGATTGGCGAAAATCCTTCTTTTATAACATATTCTTTTAAAACTTCTGTAATTTGTGAATGATCATCAACAATCAAAATAGTTTTCATGAAATATCCTCCTAGTTCATTCTTTTATTATAGTCAATAATTATCTATTTTGGGAATTTATTTTCGACACATATTTGACACAATTATTCATTAAACTAAAGGAAAGTTAATGATATGTTATTGAGCTTCGCAGGCTAGCTCTTCGGAAAAAAGATAAAATCTGATTGTGGCAAAGAGCGCCACCCTCCTATTTTCCTATTTTTCTGTCAGAGCCGTACGAGCCTGATCAGCTTTTATATTATTGAGCTTCGCAGGCTAGCTCTTCGGAAAAAAGATAAAATCTGATTGTGGCAAAGAGCGCCACCTTTCTATTTTCCTATTTCTCTGTCAGAGCTGTACGAGCCTGATCAGCTTTTATGTTATTGAGCTTCGCAGGCTAGCTCTTCGGAAAAAAGATAAAATCTGATTGTGGCAAAGAGCGCCACCTTTCTATTTTCTTATTTTTCTGTCAGAGCCGTACGAGCCTGATCAGCTTTAAAATTAGGAGGAATCAAGAAATGAAAAAGATAATTAGTGGATTATTTGTAGCAGTGTTTGTAGGAGGATTAAGTTTTGTTACTGTTAGTGAGGCAGTTAAAAGTCCAAATTCTAACCATAGGTATGATAAAAAAATTGAACTAGAGCAGGAAATGGATGCAGATGAATTGAAGAAAAAAGAAGAGAACGAAATTAAAAAAAATAAAGAGGAATCTAGGGAATATTTCTATAGTAGAAAAGAAAATCATCGTGGAAATTATAGGGGAGAGATGAGACAAAGACATCATGGTGAAATGAATAATTCTTGTTGGTAAGACGTGAAAAAGTGCTGAATAAAAAAATATTCCCCTATCTGAGAGATAGAGGGAACACAAATCAAATTACACACAATAATAAAATACCATACTTTCTCATAATTCTCAACAATTTCGATTTTTAGATAAAAAAATGAGAGATTTTAGATAGGAAAGATATTTTAGTAATGAGATTCTGTTTTCCTTTAAAATAGTTAGAAAAAATCATTGCTTTCGAAAAAGAAGCAATGATTTTTTCGGTAGTTCTATTTTATAAAACTTTTACAGCAAAGTCAGGAGAATAAGAAGCAATTGTTGCGACTTGTACAACATCGCCTGGAACAGGTGCATGAATGTATGAACCATCACCAGTCGAAATCCCTACGTGGTAAGTTCCGCCATGACTGCCCCAAAAAACTAAATCCCCAGCTTGGGCTTCTGCTACTGAAATTGTAACCCCAGCTGTTTCTTGGTCAACAGTGGTTCGACCGATAGTACGTCCAGCAGAGGCAAAAGCGACTTGAACTAAGCCTGAGCAATCAAATGCGTCAGGACCTGCTGCGCCGTAAACATATGGTTTACCTAAATGCGTTTTTGCTGCAGCGACGATAGCTGAACGTGTATCTGGTTGTTTTGCTTGCTCTGCTTTTTGTTTACTGACTTGAGCGATTTTTTCAGATAGCTGAGTTTCTTGTTTAGATCTTTCTGACTCTTGCTTTGAAATACTTTTGCTGTCTGATTCGAGTGAAAGTCGTTTTTGCTTTAATTCCGTTAATTGTGATTTTTTCTCGGTTGCGGAATTTTCTTTGACAGTTAGCGGTGAAAAGTGTGCCTTAAGTATCACGGTATGGTCATTATCAGGTTCTGATGTTTCAGAAATCGTACCAATTGGTTCAAGTTTCTCTAATTGATCAAGGTCGACTTGGATTTTTTGGATTTTTTTCTCTACGGTAGAAAGCTGATTATTATTCTCGATTTTTTGTTCTGATAATTTCTGTTTGGTTTCTTTTAATTGCGCTAATTTTTGTGAAGATTCGGTAATCATGTTTTCTTGCTCGGATGCTTCCGTAGACGTTGCAAAAGCATGGTCACTGAGTAATAAACCAGCAGAAAGCGTTAAACAGCCGAGAAATAATTTGGTTATGAATTTATTTTTTTTCAAAAAAACTCTCCTTATGTATTCAATTTTTATATTAATTCGTCAAGATTACTTAAAATATTCTTTTACTATTTTAAGACCAGTTAACATTTAAACATAATAAGCATAAAAAGTATGTAAAAGGTGGGTTAAATGTTTGTTTCCTGATTTACAAAAAAAGTACTTTTATTTCAATTAGGCAGATTGCTGTAATATAAGTAAGATTAGATTTCAATAATGTCTGTTTTTGAAATTTTATACTGCTGAAAACCAATTTCTTTATGTGGTAACACACGCTTCTTTTTTATTGACTATCTTTTTTCCTGATTTTGATTTAAAATAGTTCATACAGTAAAAGAGCATGAACATGTGGAAAATGGGGGCAGGGCAATGAAAAAGGAAACAGTGTTTGAAATCACGCATCAATCGATTTTAGAAACCGCTAAGGAGCTTTTTTTAACAAACGGGTATAAAAATACGTCTACTCGTGACATTGCTAAGGCTGTAAATATCACACAGCCGGCTTTGTACTATCATTTTTCAAATAAAGAAGTTTTGTTTATTGAAATCAACAAACAAATTGGCAGTCAGCTGAAACATGAAATGGGACAAATACAAGATGAGCCTGATTCACTTGAAAACAAATTGATAAAATGTACGAATGCATTGCTGAATGTTTACCATAGAGATATTTTTTCGTTTATCCATCAAAGCGCCGCTGAGATGGAACAAGAAAATAAACAGCAATTGTTTTATATACTGAATGACTATTATTTAAAACCATTACAAGCTATTTTCGAAACTAGTCAAACACCCTTAAACACTATGGTATCATCGAAAAAGGCCGCCCAGTTTTATCTTATGAGCCTGTCGTTATTATTTTCAACGATCCACCAAATTTCTACAGAAAAAGAGCGTTCAGAACAGATTTCTGAACTGATGAGTATGGTTTTGCATGGTGTTTTATCTTAAAGAATTAAAATGTTTTTTATCAAGAGATAAAAAAATATTGTTTAATTCTTTTTTTCATGGTAGAATTTTTATCAAGTGATAAAAATGTTTGTTTTATTTTTTTAAGCATTTTTTTATCAACTGATAAAAAAGAGGTGGAGTCAATGTTTTTGGGTTTAGAAGAGATGAAGTATTTTAAGCTTAGGTACACATTAGTGATAGGTGTCATTGTATTGGTCGCGTATGTGGCTTTTATGCTTTCTGGTTTAGCCAATGGGCTTGCTCAAGGTGTGAGACAAGGTGTTGATCAGTGGGATGCAACGAGTATTATTTTATCTGAAGATGCGAATAAGAGTTTGAATGCTTCAAGTTTGGTTATGGATGATTTAAATCAGGTGGAAGCAGATAAAAAAGAACCACTTGGACAATACGCAGGTGCTTTAAATAAAGTCGGTCAAAACAAAGATGTGGATAAGATCAATATTTCTCTTTTTGGTGTGACTGAAAATAGTTCAATCAAACCTAAATTAGTTGAAGGACGATATTTTAAGAATTCGGGTGAAATCATCATTCCACAAAACTTGGTGGACAAAGGAATTATGCTAGGAGATAACGTAAAAATCGGAAAGCTAGATAAAGAGTTGAAAGTTGTTGGTATCACGAAACAAAACAGCTTTAGTATCGTACCATTGATTTATACATCGTTAAATCAATGGCAAGAGCTTAAATTTGGCAAAATCATTGAAGGAACTAAAGCCCCTATCAATGGAATTGTTGTCCGTTCTACTAAAACAAATGATATCAAGTTGCAAGATACAGACGATCATTTGGCAAAATATGAAATTAACGCATTTATCGAAAAATTACCTGGCTATAGTGAGCAAAACCTTACATTAAACGCGATGATCTATTTCCTATTTGTGATTACTGCAGCAATCATTGGAATTTTTATCTACGTGATGACTTTACAAAAAACAAGTTTATTCGGCGTAATGAAAGCGCAGGGAATCTCTAATGGGTATATTATCAAATCGATCATAGCTCAGACGTTCATTTTAGGCGTGATCGGTGTCTTGATTGGTGTGGTCTTGACCTTGCTGACAAACATTGTTTTACCTTCTGCGATGCCGTTTGAATTAGATAGTATGAATTTACTGGTTTATAGTATAGTGTTGATTATCGTTGCTGTACTAGGCGGTGTTTTCTCGATCCGCACAGTGACTCACGTTGATCCAATGAAAGCGATAGGAGGGTAAGAAAATGACTGATATTTTATTAATGGATGATATTCGTAAAGATTTTGGTAAAGGTCATGCAAAAGTTGAAGCATTAAAAGGAATTGATTTAAACGTTAAAGCTGGAGAATTTGTCAGTATCATTGGCCCATCAGGTTCTGGTAAAAGTACCTTTTTGACAATTGCAGGTGGCTTACAAACACCTACGTCTGGAACTATTATGATCAACGGCAAAGATTTTACCCATTTAAATGAAAAAAAACGCTCGCGATTACGTTTTGAGGAAATAGGGTTTATTTTACAAACGTCTAATCTAATCCCGTTTTTAACGGTAGAAAATCAATTTAAATTAGTCGACAAAATTGAAAAGAAAAAGACTGAAACAAAGCGAATCAATGATTTATTAACCTCTTTAGATATTGCTGATTTAATTCACAAATTTCCAAGAGACTTGTCGGGAGGAGAACGACAACGTGTGGCTATTGCTCGCGCATTGTTCAATGAACCAAGTTTGATTTTAGCAGATGAACCAACAGCGAGTCTAGATACGGAACATGCATATGAAGTTGTAAAAATTTTGGCAAAAGAAGCACATGAAAAACAAAAAGCAACGATCATGGTCACTCATGACCCTAGAATGATCGAATGGAGCGACAATGTTTATCGTATTGAAGATGGTGAACTGACAAAAGAGTAGTAAAACAGTAGAAAAGAAGGGAAATAAACAAAAAAAGTTTATTTCCCTTCTTTTTAAATTTAAGTGTTATAAAATTTGATTTTAGGTTATGATGATAGTGGAGAAAAGTAAGTGGTTGAATATACATGTAATTGGTATAATAAAACACAGAGTCAAATAACAGAAAGTGAGGCAGCACAATGGATAATCGAGTAGAAGTAATGACATTTTCACAATTAAAAAAACTTGTGGAAGAATTGGAAGCCAATAGCGCGATTAATGATAATACCAAAGTATTTATCGATACTGGTTGGGATAGTGTTCAAGAAGTTGAGCCAAATGCTTTTCATGTAGAAGACGTTGTGGAATTCAAAGTACAAGATGAGTTGACAAAAGAATTCTATGTTGGCTATACGTTGGTAGAAAAGGCAGAACGAATGCAAGCAGAAGGTCAAGCTGAAGTAGCTGTCATTATTAGAAATTTATATTAGAATTTTCGTGATTTTTAGTATATTTCGTTTCAAGCAAAATTTTTTCCTTTTTAAGGGATACACACTATTTCCCATTTACTATCATTTATTTCGGTAAGTGTTAAAATATGGGAAATAATCATTAGGAAGGTGGCGTTTCTTTTGACGAATCAAATTCCATTTCCAAAAAACTATGAACGGTTTATTGAGCTGGGACAAGAAGCAGTAAAACAAGATAATTTGATTGAAGCAGTTGATTATTATGAACAAGCTTACGCAATACGACAGGACTTTCCGTTGAATTTAGTGTTGGTAAACATGTATTTAGAAATAGGTGAAAACGAGCAAGCTTTATCGTTAGCTTCAGAAATGAAAGAAAAATATTTTGCTTATTTAGATTATTTGGAGATTTATATCCAAATTTTGATTCAAAATAATATGTTTATCCAAGCACATAGCATTATTAATGAACGAATTTTAATGGAACAAAGCGGAGAAATGAGAAAATTGATTTCTTTAAAAAAGAAAATTCGTCATGTTGAATTGATGTATCAGCAATTTGAAGTTGGCAAAATCAAAGAATTAAAAGAAGAATTGAATCATTTGAACAGGCATAATTACTATGAACAATTAGCAATAGTAAAAAAAGCTGGACAGTTGCCGCATGATGAATTTATTGTGATCGGGAAAAAAATCTTGTTAGATGAGCAAGTACATAATTTAGTTCGATCGTGGATACTGGAAGAACTTGTAAGCCTACACGTAAAAGAAGAAGTTGAATTTTTATGGAGGGATAACAAAAAATATACAGTTATTCCAGCAGCTGTAGGTGGACCGCTGGATTGTGCAGCCTATCAAAGAATTCTTCTTTTTTTAGAAAAAGAACTAATCAATGATAATCCAATTTTATTGGTGGATATCATGGAAGAAATACGGCTGCATTTTGCACTACTTTATCCGTTAGCAGATAAAATCATTGAGGACCCGAGGCTATGGGCTATAAGTTATATCATCTCGTATAATCATTCTATTGCCCAGAAATATCAAGTTGATAAAGACGGATCAGAAATCGAAAAAATTCAGATGATTCAAAGCAAGATTCGTTTTGAACTTGAAACGATGGTTTTGTAAAGATAAAAAGAAAAGAGTAAAGGGCGACTTCAAGCCTATTTACTCTTTTTTAGATAGAAATCAGCTGCCTATTTATTTTCTAGAGCTATAACTAATAAATAATAGCAGTAAAAATGAGAGCAGAAAATATAAAATTATACCACCTTGAATAAAGGTGATGATTAAAAATAAGAGCTGATAATCAATAGCTGTAAATTGATTAAAATAACGGTTCAAAATAAATTCTGTGAGTGCTAAAAGAAGTGAAATAACTAATAGCCTTGTATGATGCTGACTCAATCCTATTCACTACCTAACTATGATATTTATCAAAGAACCATAATAACACAAAAAAATAGTCTTTTTTTATCAGATTTTAAATGGATTCAATAGATAAATGAGAGAATATAAAAAAATGTCCATAATTTGAATCTTATTGTTAAGTAGAGATTGTGACAAATAAAAAAACACTATTCACTTGTAGTGTTCAGGGGGATGTTATCTTGTTTATAGCGACATCTGATTTTAAATTATGCTATAATTCTACATGTAGCAGTAAATCAATGGTTCAAAAAATGACGCGCCCTGAGGGAATCGAACCCCCGTCTCAAGAACCGGAATCTTACGTGATATCCACTACACTAAGGGCGCAAGCACGTTTACTAGTTTAGCTGATATTTTGATAAATTACAAGGGGGAGGACAAAAATAATGAAATTTGAGCAACATCAATCACAACAACAAAAACAAGTCCAAAAACTTGCAATGACCCAACAATTACAACAATCGATTCAGATTTTACAATACAATTCAGAAGAACTTTATGCCTACATAGAAGCCAAGTCGCTAGAAAATCCTTTGATCGACATTCAAACCGAGACAAATTATGGAGATTTCCCCAGCTCTAACAGCCGAACTTATACTAATGAAGAAAACAATTACTTAAATCAAATTCCTGATAACCACATGTCGCTTTTTGAATATTTGATTGATCAAATCCATTTAAATTATCGGGATACCTATCTACGAACACTGGTTTTATTTTTAGTTGAATATATTGATTTAAATGGCTATTTGATGATTGATCTAGAGGAAGCGTCTCTAAAAACAGGAGCCAAAGCAATCGAAATGTTGGATGCTTTGACATTGATTCAGCAATTAGATCCAGCAGGAGTTGGTGCAAGCGATTTACGAGAATGTTTGTTACTGCAGGTAGAACGTGATGATACAGCGCCAGACCTAGCCTATATTGTAATTGAAGAAGAGTTTGATCATTTGGCTAATCGTAAGTGGGGTTTGATCGCTAAAAAATTTGATGTAGAGCTGTCAGAGATTCAAACGATTTTTGATTACATTCAGACCTTGACCCCAGCCCCTGGAAGTATGTTTGAATCAACTTCTGGCTTATATATACGCCCAGATTTAACATTACGAATCAAGGAGAATCAATTAAAGGTTCTTTCCAATAAAACAGGTACGCCAACAATCCAGTTCCAACAAGCTTATTTTGAACGAATGGAAGCAACAGATGATAAAGAAGTTCAAGAGTACATCAAGGAAAAGAAAAACGAATTTGAATGGTTAGAAAAAACGATCATTCAACGTGGTGATACTATTTTAAAAGTGGGCACAGAAATTGTCCAACGCCAACAGCAATTCTTTTTTAAAGAAGATCGTCCGCTAAAACCGATGACCTTAAAAGAAATTGCAGAATCATTGAAAATTCATGAATCAACCGTTAGCCGAGCAGTCAATGGCAAATATTTAGAAACAGAATTTGGTGTTTTTGAACTTCGCTCATTTTTTTCGCATGGCTTATCAAATGAAACCACAGGAGAAGAAACCTCAACAAGCAGCATCAAAAAACAATTGCAAGCTTTAGTTGATAATGAAAATAAAGCAAAACCACTTTCAGATCAGAAATTGGTAGATTTGTTGAAAAAACAAGAAATCGAAATTTCTCGTCGTACTGTAACCAAGTATCGGGAGGCTTTGGGAATCCCAGCTTCATCTAAACGAAAACGATATGATGATTAAAAAAAGCATCTAACTTTTGAGGATAGCTCAAAGAGTTAGGCGCTTTTCTTTTATCATAGATTAAGGTTGCCAAACCAAATGTTCAGAAGGTAATCCATCTTCGACTCCTTGCCAAACAGAAACGAAATGATATTTTTCTAAAAGATGCTTTGATGCACCATTTTTTGGATCGATAATGGCATAAATCGTAGCAGCAGACAATGTTTTCGATTGTTCTATAAAGTCCAATAATATCGCAATTATTTGTGTGGCATAACCTTTGCCCCAGTGTTCTGGCAACAACATATAACCGATTTCTATTTTATTTTCCTCATCCCAAGACAATTTACCAAAACCAATATAGGTTTCTTGATCAAAAATTTTGTAGTAACCAGTCTGGTCATTATGCGCTTTATTATAAGCTAAAATCTTTTTGAAATTTTCAATGGCTTCATTTTCAGGTTCTGCTTTTTCAGTGATATAACGCATGACACGAATATCTTTTGTGAGAAGGGAGTAAAGTTGTTGATCGTTTTCTTGATAGAAATCGAATGTTAAATCTTTATGAATGGTCATTCTTTTCACCTATTTTCTTTGGATTTTTATCTAATCAATATAATAAAAAAACTATATCCAATAATATTGGGTACAGTTTTCAGTAAGCCACCTGACGGATTCGAACCGTCGACCCCCACCTTACCATGGTGGTGCTCTACCAGCTGAGCTAAGGCGGCAATATTAGTAATACAGATAACAGATTACCGTAGATAGTAAGGTTTGTCAATCAATTTCCACATCCAATAGCTGATCAAGATTTTTTCCAAAATTTGTTATATAACGAAAGCACAATTTGAGTCTATATTTAATTATCTTATTGACACAATTAAGCCCCTATTGATAAACTGAAACAAAGGGGAGAAAATAAATATGTTTATTGTTTGGGGTAGCAAAGGATTTGAAAAAGATTTAGGGGATACAGTGATTCAATGTGACTGTAGTCATTGTAACAACGAAGTAATCATGCAGGGAAAACAAATTGGACGAAAATTTACGTTATTTTGGATCCCAATTTTTAACACATCATCAAGTCATTACTTACTATGTCCAATTTGTGGATATGGAAAAGAAATGTCTAAAGATGTCTTGGAGCAGTACCTAGTTAGTCCTAGAGAAACAATTACTGAGTAAATAATAAAAAAAGATTTGACATGTAATTTATTTTCCAGTAGAATACAACGTAACAACAAATGAATAACAGTCCGTTGAAGAGAAGAGTAAATTTGGACGTGCTTTTGTAGAGAGTCTCGGTTGGTGAAAAGAGATAAGCGCATAAGAGTTGAAGATGGTCTCAGGAGGATAAGCTGTTGATATGTAAGCAGCTTCGGGAAAGCATCCGTTATCAAAGCGACAAGTTATAAGACTTGGTCTAAGAAAAGTAATCATGATTACTTTAAAACAAAGGTGGTACCGCGATTATTCGCCCTTTACTAGCAGCAGCTGGTAGAGGGCTATTTTTATGTTCATCAAGATTAAAAGTATAAGATTAACGGAGAAAATATTGATTCTTCAAACAACTAAATAATTAAAGCAATGAGATGGAAAGTACAGATAAGACGATATCTAACAGAGAGCTTGGGTAGCTGAAAACAAGCGGTAAACGAAATCTGGAAAATGGCCATTGAGCAGCGCTTCGAGTGAGAAATTCATAAGACAGCGACGGATGCACCCGTTAATGTGCTAGAGTATAATCGATCATTGATCGACGTACTTGATGAGGATATCTATGTGAGTGGATATCAAATAGAGGTGGTAGCACGCAAAAGCGTCCTCAAATGTATAATTTTATACATTTGAGGACGCTTTTTTCTTTTTATAAATAATAATAATGGAGGAACGATGCATGAGGAAAAAGTTTTTGAATATAGTGTTGATTTTGACGGGACTAGTCGCAATTACGGCATGCGGTCATGATGGAAATTCTGCTGTAAACAAAGAAAAAGAAGCAAAAATCATTCGAGTTGGGACTTCACCCGGTCCGTATAGCGAATTATTTTTAGAAGCAGTCAAACCCATCTTAGAAAAGGAGGGTTATCGGATAGAGCAAACCGAATTTACAGAACTAATCCAAGCAGATGTAGCCTTAACAGAGGGAGCAATTGATGTAAATGTTGACCAACATACTGCTTATCTGAATAACTTCAATGAGAACAAAGGAACTCATTTGGTTGGAATTACAGCGATTCCCACTGTTCCAGCAGGGGTGTTTCCGGGGAAAAGGGATACGTTAGATGAAGTAGAAGAAGGCGATAAAATAGGTATTCCTGATGATGCGTCAAATACTGCACGAGCCTTCAATCTTTTGCAAAAAGCAGGTTGGATCAAATTGAGAACAGGAATTGATCCAGTCAAGGCAACGAAAGAAGATATTGTTAATAATCCTAAGAATCTAGAACTGATTCAAATGTCATCGGCTCAAATTCCTAGAAGTTTAGCAGATCTAGATTTTGCGGTGATTCCAGGAAGCATTGTCTATAGTGCCAAGCTTGATCCAAAAGACAGTCTACTTTCAGAAGATGTGTTAAAAGACTATGAGTTAGTCGCAACGGTCGATGAAAAAAATTCAGAGAGCGTTTGGGCACAAGCTGTGGTGAAAGCCTATCATTCAGACGAGTTCAAAAAATACTTGAACGAACATAACCAAGGAAATTATTGGTTTATACCGAAAGAATTACAGGAGGAACAAAAATGATTGAATTAAAAAATATTAATGTCACCTTTTTTCAGAAAAAACAACAAATCGATGCAGTGAAAAATGTCTCCCTAACGATTGAAAAAGAAGATGTATTCGGCATTGTTGGCTATTCAGGGGCAGGAAAAAGTACCTTAGTTCGAGTAATCAATTTGCTTCAAAGGCCAAGCTCAGGCGAAGTTATTATCAACAATAAAAATATTCTTAGTTTTTCACCTAAAGAACTAAGAGCGCAGCGTAAAAATATCGGCATGATTTTCCAGCATTTTAATTTGATGAAGGAACGAACAATTTTTGCCAATGTTGATTTTTCTCTAAAGTATTCTGGCCTTTCAAAAGAACAACGAAAAGAAAAAATTGAACGATTGCTTGAACTAGTAGGACTTTCAGAGAAAAAAGACGCTTATCCTAGCCAATTATCAGGCGGGCAAAAACAACGGGTTGCCATTGCTAGAGCATTAGCCAATGATCCGGAAATATTATTGTGTGATGAAGCAACTAGCGCATTAGATCCTAAAACAACGATTCAAATTTTAGACTTATTAAAGAAGTTAAACAAAGAGTTAGGTTTGACGATTGTTCTGATCACGCATGAAATGCAAGTTGTGAAAGAAATTTGCAACAAAGTCGCTGTGATGGAAGATGGACAGGTGATCGAAGAAAATGATATTGTGTCGATTTTCAGTCAACCTAAAGAAGCCTTGACGAAGGACTTTATCCGAACGGCAACACATATCGATCAAGCGCTAGAAACAATTATACAGCATCCAAGTTTGACAAATCTGAGTGGAAATGAAGTGTTGGTAGAATTTTCTTATGTAGGGGAGCAAACAAGCGAACCGCTGATTGCTCAACTTTATAGCAAATATCATGTGGTTACGAATATTTTATATGGAAATGTAGAAATCTTGCAGCAAGTACCAATTGGCAATTTGATCGTCATTCTTTCGGGAGAAGAACACCAACGAGAAAAAGCATTGGACTTTTTACAAAAACAAGGTGTAAAAATCAAAGTGTTGAAAAAGAAAGAACCAGAAGAAAACATCATACCTTTACATGTTATCTAAATTAAATATAAAAAGGAGCGAATTATATGAAAGACGTTTTACAAAATTATTTTCCTAATGTCTTATTACTAAAACAAGAATTTATTGATAGCACGATCGAAACACTATACATGGTTTTTTGGACAGCGATCATTGCTGGAATTTTAGGAACGCTACTTGGTGTTGTACTTGTTGCAACAGGGCCAGAAGGCATTTTAAAGAATAATGTTCTTTATAATATTTTAGAAAAAATTATCAACATCTGTAGATCCATTCCCTTTATCATCATGTTGGCATTGATCCAGCCGATCACTCGTTTTTTAACAGGAACAACGATTGGAACAACGGCTGCTTTAGTCCCGTTGGTGATAGGGGTGATTCCATTTTTTGCACGTCAAATCGAAAACGCCTTATTAGAAGTTGATCCAGGTGTGATCGAAGCAGCGGAATCAATGGGAACAAGTCCTTTGGGAATTATTTTTAGAGTTTATTTAATTGAAGGCTTACCAAGTATTATCCGCGTTTCATCTGTTACAATCATCAATTTAATTGGTTTAACCGCAATGGCTGGCGCAATTGGCGCTGGTGGGTTAGGCAACTTAGCAATTACCAGAGGTTACAACCGATTCCAAACGGATGTGACAGTTGTCGCAACATTGATTATCTTAGTTTTAGTATTTGCCAGTCAGTTTATAAGTAACACATTGATTAAGAAAACATCACATTAAAAAAACGAAAAGAGGAAATTTAAATGAAAAAAACAATTAAAATTATTGGATTAGTTTTAACAGTTGGGTTTGCATTAGCAGGATGTTCTGCGGGGAGTGCCAAAAGTGAAAAGAATGAAGTCGTAAAATTAGGTGTTGTTGGTGCGAATAATGAAGTATTAGAATCAGTAAAGGAACGTTTGAAAGAGGATGGAATCGACCTTCAGCTTGTTGAATTTTCTGATTATACGCAACCAAATGCTGCATTAGCAGAGAAAGAAATTGATTTGAACTCATTCCAGCATCAGATTTTCTTAGATAACTATAATGCAGAACACAAAACAGAGCTTGTGTCGATTGGGAATACGGTTAGTGCGCCATTAGGTATTTATTCTTCTAAAATTAAAGATGTCAAAGAGTTAAAAAAGGGTGCTGAAATCGCAATTCCAAATGATGCGACAAATGGCGGTCGAGCGTTATTGTTATTACAAAGTGCTGGGCTAATTAAAGTGGATCCTGCGAAGAAGCAAACACCAACCGTAAGTGATGTTACAGAAAATAAATTAGATTTAAAAATAACAGAATTAGATGCATCACAAACGGCTAGAGCACTTCAAGATATCGATGCATCGGTGATCAATAGTGGAATGGCTGTAGATGCTGGTTTTGTCCCAACAAAAGATGCGATTTTCTTAGAACCTGTGGATGAAACATCAAAACCTTATGTCAATATCATTGTTGCACGTAAAGCAGATAAAGAAAATAAAACATACAATAAAGTAGTCGACACCTATCAACAAGAAGAAACAAAAAAAGTCATCGAAGAAACATCAAAAGGGTCAAGTATTCCAGCATGGGAAACATTCGGCAGAAAATAAGAGGAGGACGATAAAATGACTATAGTAACGAAACAATCGATCAAAGAAGAAATTCAGCAAAATGCAGATGAAGTGATCGCTTTAAGACGTCATTTCCATCAATATCCGGAAGCTAGTTTAAAGGAATTTGAAACAATCAAACGAATCAAAGAAGAACTGAACAAGCTGTCTATTCCATTCGAAGAAGTAGGAGAAACTGGAGTACTTGGAACAATCGTCGGAGGAAAAGCTGGTAAAACAATCATTTTAAGAGCTGATATTGATGCTTTAGAATTAGAAGATGCAACAGGGAAAAAATACCAATCTAAAAATCCTGGGTTAAATCATGCATGTGGTCATGATGGTCACGCTGCAGCATTGTTAGGCGCCGCAAAAGTTTTGAAAAATCATAAAGACGAGTTTGCTGGAACAATTAAATTAGCCTTTCAACCAGCAGAAGAAATTGGTGCTGGCGCTTGTCAATTTGTCGATGGTGGTTTTGTAGATAATATCGATCAAGTTTTTGGTATCCATTTAGATTCAAGTGTTCCTGTGGGGAAATTAGTCGCGACTAAAGGAGCCACAAATGCTTCTTGTGATATATTTAAAATTGAAGTTGAAGGCTTAAGCAGTCATGTGGCGCAACCAAATGTTGGACGGGATGCTGTATTAGCAGCGGCAAGTATTGTCGTAGAACTACAGAAAATAGCTGCAAGAGAAGTTAGTCCGTTAGATCCTATTGTCGTTGGAATCGGCGTACTTGATGCTGGAACTAGATATAATATTGTGGCCAACCATGCTAAAATAGAAGGAACAGTCCGAGCATTTAGTCATGAGACACGTGCATTTGTTTTAAAACGTGTGGAAGAGATTGCAAATCAAATTGCGGAAGCCCATCGAACAAAAATTTCGTCTTTTACTATTCATGATGCAGCAGGACCTTTGATCAACGATGATGCTGCAACTGAATTAGCACAAAAAGTAGCAGCAGGAATAGTTGGAAATGAGAATGTCGTTACAGATCATACTAAGAGTTTAGGTGCAGATGATTTTGCTGATTTTTTACTCAAAGCACCTGGCGTTTATGGTCGAGTAGGAACACGAAATTTAGACAATCCGGATACACAATATGGCCATCATCATGAAAAATTTGATATCGATGAAGCTGGATTGGCGTTAGCAACAGAATTTCATGTGCGTTATGCACTGACGTATTTAAATTCAATCGGATAGTAACATGTAAAAGCATAATTATTGAAGTATTATAGACTTTAATAATTATGTTTTTTATTGCACTTGGAAAAAAGAAACGTCTAAAGATAAAAATAAAACGATTCAGCACATTGTACAAAGAGGATAGAAGATATAGCAACATTCTTGCTTTTCAAAACAATTATGTTAAACTATTTTTTGTAAAGAAAGGTGATTAAGAATGTTTTTTCTTTCAGATAAATTTGTGAAAAGAAGTAGCTCCCGACAAATGAATGTGATGAAGCATTGTTGTGGAGCCTAATAAAATGAATGCTTCATCGTCTAAATAAATACTGAATTTTTGAGACTAAGTTGTAGTCTTATTTAGTGTTGCTTTTGACGATGATCTTGATTTTTATAGTGCTAATCAAAGGACAACGTGTTTCGTGCGTTGTCCTTTGTTGATACTGACAAGGGATAGATAGGTGGGGCCTATTCGATCGCTTGTTTTTTTGATTTGATAAATAAACGACCTTTCAGCTAAACGTACGAAATTGATGTTTAAGCAGCTTTAACTATTGAATAGATAAAACAGATATTTACTATGATTTACAACGAATGAACAGCAAAGAGATCAAAAAAATCTTTGTGAAAACGGAAAAGAGGAAAAATTATGAATCTATTAACAATCGAACACTTAACACAACGATTTGGTGAAAAAATTCTTTATGAAGACGCATCGCTTCGCGTCAATAGAGGAGACCATATGGGGTTAACAGGTCAAAATGGTGTAGGAAAATCAACCTTAGTCAAGATTTTAACAGGTGAAATTTTGGCAGACGATGGAACGATCGTATGGCAAAATAATACAAAAATTGGTTACTTGGATCAATATGTTGAAGTCATTGGGAACAGTACAATCAATGAATTTCTACATCAAGCATACAAACCGTTATACGAAATCGAAAGCAAAATCAATGAACTATACACTGAATATGGTGAAACTGGTGCAGAGAAATTATTAGAACGAGCTGGGAATTTACAAACTCAGCTAGATGAAAGTGATTTTTATCAAATCGATACAATCATCAATGATCTTGCCAATGGTCTGGGAATTGAAGCAATTGGATTAGACCGTCCAATGAATGAATTAAGTGGTGGGCAACGATCTAAAGTTATTTTAGCGAAGCTACTCTTAGAAGAACCAGATGTTTTACTATTAGATGAACCGACAAATTATTTAGATGATACTCATATTCAGTGGCTAATCAATTATTTAAATGGTTTTGATGGAACCTTTATTTTGGTTTCTCATGATTTTCATTTTTTAAATGCTGTGACAAATTGCATCTGTGACATTGAATTTGGCAAATTAACGAAATATACAGGAAATGTGGAAAAATCATTTGCTCAAAAAGAACAAAACAAAGAAAGCTATTTAAAACAATACCATGCCCAACAAGCAAAAATAGAAAAGGCGGAGGCTTATATTCGAAAATACAAAGCAGGGAATCGTGCAACCATGGCGAAAAGTCGTCAAAAGCAATTAGACCGAGTGGAGCGTATGGCACCACCAGGTAGTTTAGTAAAACCACAAATTCAGTTTCCCTATCAACCGATCGTGGCAAGTTTAGCATTGATCACAGATGAATTAGTGATTGGGTATGCTGAACCTTTATTAGCACCGATCAATCTATCTGTTCACAGTGGAGAAAAAGTGGCAATCAAGGGTTTTAATGGGATTGGTAAATCAACCTTGATCAAAACATTAACGGGTAAAATCAACCCAATCAGTGGTGAATACCAATATCCATCAAATACAAGGGTTGCTTACTTCTCACAAGATTTGACGTGGGAAAATGATTATTTGACCCCTTTAGCTTATTTAAGTGATCGATTTCCTAAAAAAACAGTGAAAGAAATTCGCACATACTTAGCAAAATGTGGACTACCAGATAAGTTAGTAAATCAGCAATTGCGTTTATTAAGTGGCGGAGAGCAGACGAAAGTAAAACTAAGTGAATTGACGATGGATACAAGTAACATTATTTTCTTAGATGAACCAACGAATCATATCGATGCAGCAGCAAAAGAGAGCTTACGTCAAGCAATTCAACAATTTCAGGGAACGGTCATTATTGTTTCGCATGAAGAAGAATTTTATACAGATATTACAGATCGTGTAATCAATATCGAAGAATTGATACAATGAAAAAAACTGCTTCTGACCTTTTAAACAAGGTCAGAAGCAGTTTTTTATTTCATCAATCCATCATGAATTTTATCTAAATTCCATTTCATCATAGCGTAATAACTATCGCCATCTTCGCCTTTTTTAGCAATGGAATCAGTGAAAATCGTACTGTAAATTGGTAAATCTGTTTCTTTTGACACACGTTCCATGCTACGTTTGTCTACACTTGTTTCAACAAACAAAGCAGGGACTTTTGTTTTGTGGATTTGATCGATGATTTGTTTCATTTGATCAGGTGTTCCTTGGCTTTCTGTATTGATTTCCCAAATATAGGCAGCTGTTAATCCGTATGCTTTAGAGAAATATTTAAAGGCACCTTCACTTGTAACCAGTAGTTTTTTATTTTCTGGAATATCTGCGAACTTTTCTTTTGCTTCTTTGTCTAAAGCAGCTAGTTTTTCAATGTATTCTTTCGCATTTTTTTCATAGGTTTCTTTATTTTTAGGGTCTTTTTCACTTAATGTGTCCCTGATTGATTCCACATAAGAAATACCGTTTTGGATATCTAACCAAGCATGTGGATCTTGCTCATTTTCTTGCCCAGCACTGGTTAAATACATTGGTTCGACTTGTTTACTTACGGAGAAAAAGTCTTGATCTTCTTTTTTCTTAGCTGTTTCCATCAGCTTGTTGAACCAACCATTTCCGCCTGTTTCTAAGTTAAGTCCGTTGAAGAATAAAACGTCTGCTTCAGAGGCTTTGGCAACATCTTCTGGCAATGGTTCATATTCATGCGGGTCTGTTCCAACAGGCACGATACTGTGTAGATTGACTAAATCTTTTCCAACATTATCGACCATATCGGCAAGAATCGAGTTCGTTGCAACAACATTGATTTTTTCTTTGTCTGAGGTATCTGCAGACTTAGACTGACAAGCAGCTAGTAAAAATAAACTAGCGAGTGCTGTGATAAAAAGTATTTTTTTTCTCATAAAGTTGGTTCCTCCGTTTTTAGTTTATTGACAAAAAATAGTCCTTTTTTAGGTGAAAATAGAAACGCGATAACGAAAAATGCTGCAGCGGTTAAAACGATTGTCGCACCTGATGCTAAGTTATACGAATAACTAAAGAATAAGCCGATGATTGAACTTAGAATTCCAAAAAGTGAAGCTAAGGTAATCATTGTAGGCAGGTGGTTGGTCAGCAAGTAGGCAGTAGCAGCAGGTGTGATCAACATGGCGATCACTAAAATTGTTCCAACTGTTTGTAAAGAAGAAACAGCAACTAATGTTAATAAAAACATCAGAGCGTAATGGAAAAATTGAACATTTAATCCGTATGCTTGTGCCATTGTTGGATCAAAAGAAGTAATTTGCAATTCTTTATAGAATAATCCAACAAAAATCAACACGATGATCCCAACAATTGCGGTAATCAAAATATCAGAATCTCGAACCGCTAAAACATTTCCAAAGAGAATGTGATAAAGATCAGTCGAGCTTTTTGCGAAAGAGATCATAATGATTCCTAAAGCAAAAAATGAACTGAAAACGACACCGATCGCTGTATCATTTTTCAATTGACTTTTTTGCGTAATAAACCCAATCAATAAAGCAGCTAAAATACCAAAGATCGAAGCGCCAAAGATATAATTGACACCAAACATATAAGAAGCCGCTACCCCAGGAAGTACAGCATGTGAAATTGCATCCCCCATCAAGGACATTCCTCGTAAAACAATAAATGAGCCAATGATTCCTGAAACCAATCCAACAATGATCGAAGTGATCAAAGCGTTTTGTAGAAATTGGTAACGAACCAACCCATCAATAAAATTTGCTATCATGCGTCAGCCACTCCTTTGATAATAATATCGCCCATTGTGTCACCGTATGCTAATTGAATGTTTTTATTGGTAAAAGTTGTTACAACAGGGCCATTTGCGATTAGTTTTTTCTTCAAAATGATTACATCGTCAAAATAATGAGCCACTTTATGAAGGTCATGATGTACGATCAAAATGGTTTTTCCAGCTTCTTTTAATTGTTTTAAAATATCCATGATGACTTTTTCACTCGTCATATCTATGCCTACAAATGGTTCATCTAAAATAATGATATCTGCTTTTTGTGCAAGTACTCGAGCGATGAATACTCGCTGTAATTGTCCACCTGATAATTCACCAATCTGACGCTTAGCAAATTCTTCTAATTGAACTGTTTTTAGTGACGCTAAAGCCTCTTCTTTTTCTTTTTTCCCAGGACGCTTCATGATTCCAAGTTTTGGATAAGTTCCTAAAAGAACGACCTCTAATACATTGATAGGGAAAGACAAATCTAATGCACTACGTTGTTCGACGTAAGCGATTCTTTTCTTTTGAGTATTAAGAGGTTGGTCTCCTATAAATACCGTTCTAGAATCTGCCTTAAGCAATCCTAGCATGCCTTTTAGAAAAGTAGATTTTCCTGCACCATTTGGACCGATGATTCCAGTGATTTTCCCAGCAGGAACTTGTAAAGAAATATCGACTAAGGCTTTTTGACCTTGATAACTAACTGTTAAATGTTCGATTGTAAGATTATTATTATTTATAGACATAAAAAAACCTCCTTTTTAGGTTTGCCTTAAAATAAGTATATGATAAACTTAAATTAAAATCAATCCATTTTTTAGGTTTGCCTAAAAACGATACGAAAAAAGCTAGGAAACAAGTATTGTCTCCCAGCTTTTGTCAGATCATTGACTAATTATAAGGTCCTAATAAGTTAAAACTAGTACTCGCTAATTCTCCTTGATTTTTACCTTTAGAGGGTTGATTTGAAAGGAGAATCACTGCATTTTTTCGATCTTTTGAAATCATTGCGGTTGATTCAAAACCTTCTTCTGCTCCATGTCCTTTGATATAATTAGGGTAATTATAAATACCGCCCATATATTTTTTTAATGTATCAGAAGTCCAGAGTTGATCTATCGTTTTTTGATCAATAAACGTTCCTTCAAGCAAGTTTGAGTAGAATAAGTAGAGATCGCCAACACTCATCCCGATATTTCCTGTACCAACTTCTTGGTCAAACAGTAAAGGGTCGTCGCTAATCTCAGATGTAACACCTGTTTCATCTGGTTTTTTATAGGCGTACGTTCGGTTTAGTGAGTTTAGGAAATCATCATAAAAAAATGTATTTCGCAACTGTAAATTCTTGATAAAGGTTTGCTCAAAAAGTGTGCGATATGATATATTGGTTAATTTTTCTAAAATCCCAGCTAAAATTCGATAATTGACTGCCTCGTATTTGTATTTACCATAAATACCCATTGCAGCATTTGAAATCGAAAAGCGAAGGAATTCATCATCAGACATTCGAACTTTAGGTTGTTCTTTTTGATACAATCCAGAACACATAGAAAGTAACTGACGGATTGTTATTTTGAAACTATCTGCTATATCAGGATAGAATTTGTCTAGGGTATCATCAAGAGATAGTTTTCCTGCTTGAACTTGCTGTAAAATTAAAACAGCAGTCATACCTTTTTGAATGGAACCAATTTGAAAATTCGATTGATACGTGTTTGGTAATTTTTTCGCTATATTTGCATCTCCAAATCCTTTTTGTAAAATAATTTGCCCGTTGTGAATAACTAAAGCAGATCCAACAAATTGATTTTCTGTTAACTTTTGATCAATCCCTTTAGCCAAATCTGAATCAGGGCGTACCTCTTGATTGAAGTTTTCTGCTTGTTGGGCATCTTTAGTGAGTATAGCCGATGATTGCGTGGTTTTGCTTGTCGACTCATTTGTAGATTTAGTAGGACTGGTATGATTTTGAAAAAATAAAAGATATACTTCTAAGCCGACAAGAAAAATTAAAATAAATAAAACGATTGTTGGTATCAAGAGATTACTTTTTTTGCGATGTTTGTTTTGATGCATGAGTCGATCACCTCCGAGTATCCTTTATTTTTGCTCATTGACTATAGAAAATCAAGGTGATCCTAAGCGATTTGACGAACAGTTTTGTAAGCACGAAATTTCTTCGTTTAATCGTCGAATTTTTTTCAACTATTTGTCACAAGTTAGAAAAAGATCCATGATTTTTTTTAGAATCAGTGGTAAAATAGAATATGAAGTTTCAAATTAGTAAGAATAGAAAAATATCTAGATCACGGAGGAAATCATGACCCAAAAATACCAGGATAAAACATTACGAATCTTTAGTTTGAATGCCAATCGTCCTTTAGCAGAGAAAATTGCTGAAGTTGTCGGGACTGAACTGGGAAAAAGCACGGTACGCCAATTTAGTGATGGAGAGATTCAAATCAATATTGAAGAGAGTATTCGTGGGGACCATGTTTTTCTTGTTCAGTCGACCAATCTTCCAGTCAATGATAATTTGATGGAATTGTTGATCATGATTGATGCATTAAAACGAGCAAGTGCTAAAACAATTAATGTGGTGTTACCTTATTATGGATATGCCAGACAGGACCGAACAGCTAAACCAAGAGAACCGATCACAGCGAAATTAGTTGCTAATCTATTGGAAGAAGCTGGTGCTACACGAGTGCTGACATTGGATTTACATACAGTTCAAGTCCAAGGATTCTTCGATATTCCAGTAGATAATTTATTTACGATGCCGCTATTTGCGCATAATTATCGCCAGCAACAATTGACAGGTGAAGACATCGTAGTCGTTTCACCTAAAAATAGTGGTGTACAGCGTGCCCGAAGTTTATCTGAGTATTTAGATGCAACACTAGCGATCATTGACCAAGATGAAGTTGATGGTGTGCGCTCAGGATATGTTATTGGAGAGGTCAAAGGCAAGACGTGTATTTTAGTTGATGATATTTTAAATTCAGGTAGTACGATGACAACTGCCGCTGAGATTTTAAAAGAGAATGGCGCAAAATGCATTTACGCCTGTGCTTCTCATGGTTTATTGTCTAAAGGTGCTAAAGAGACGTTAGATGCTTCACCAATTGAACAAATTTGTGTGACTGATTCTGTATTTATCTCTGAAGACCGTAAACCAGAAGCCTTGAATATCGTTTCTTGTGCTGAACTGATGGGTGAAGCAGTAAAAAGAATTCATGAAAATACACCAATGAGTCCGCTATTTCGTTTAGAAGAAAAATAATAATAATAATCTGTTTAAACCAAGAAAGAAGTTCAGCTATTGCTTTAGACTGAACTTCTTTTTAGTATTTATTTTGATTGATTAAAACGTACTTATGACAAATGTTACGAGTAAAAGAAAGGGACTAAACATATGAACGAACAGAAAAAGGGTATTTTGTTAGGATTTATCGCTTATGTATTTTGGGGGATCATTCCAATTTATTGGAAGTTGCTGCCAACAGTTGATCCTTTAGATATCTTATGTTATCGGATTGTCTGGTCATTTTTATTTATGATCGTTTATATTTTGATTACAAAAAAATGGGCATTATTTTTAGCCGAAGTCAAAATTGTATTACAGGATAAGAAAAAATTATTTGCTATTATTTGTGCAGCTATATTGATTTCAGTGAATTGGTTTACCTTTATTTACACAGTTAGTCAAGGACATGTTACTCAAGCTAGTTTGGGGTATTATATGAATCCTCTAGTGAATGTTTTGCTAGCAACATTGATTTTGAAAGAAAAATTGAGTCGTTCAGGAATGATCGCTTGTGGACTAGCTTTGGCAGGTGTTCTTTTATTAACGATCCAAACGGGAGAAATTCCTATTGCCCCCTTAGTTATGGCTGTAACGTTTAGTTTTTATGGCTTGATCAAAAAAGGCGTGACGGTAAGCTCATATACTGGTTTGACGATTGAGACCTTTGTCATTTTTCCAGTTGCTCTGATTTATCTAGTTTTCTTTTCACGACAAGGGTTTATGAATTATGAAGTATCCACTAATGTATTGTTGATGGGAGCAGGTATCGTTACAGCGATTCCGTTATTACTTTTCGCACAAGCGGCAAAACAAATTTCTTATATTATTCTAGGATTCATTCAATATGTAGGGCCAACATTAATGTTGATATCTGCACTATTTCTATACCACGAACCTTATTCAGTAGATCAATTTATCGCATTTGGTTTTATTTGGGCAGGGATAGCAGTCTTTACGTATGGCAATATTTATACGTATCGCAAGGAAAAACGCTTTGTTAAATAAGTAGTGTAAGAACCAATCTTTGAGGAACAGTGTGAGGTATGTTAAAATAATTCCAATTAAAATGATTCAGAAAGGACGAGTTCAGTGGAACCCATTTATTTAGATCACGCAGCAACAACTCCAACACATCCAGCAGTTATTGAGATAATGGCCAGTGAATTGGCCAATACGTTTGGTAATCCGTCTAGTATCCATACATTTGGCAGAAAGGCGCATCGTGCATTAGAAGATATCCGGCAAGTGATTGCAACAAGCCTTAAAGTCAAACCTCATGAAATCATCTTTAATAGCGGTGGTACTGAAGGAGATAATACAGCAATCATTGAAACAGCACTTTCTAGAAAAGCGCAAGGAATGCACCTGATCACAACGGCAATTGAGCACCCAGCTGTTTTGGAAACAATGAAGTATTTGGAAGGTCTAGGATTTGAAGTAACCTATCTGCCTGTTGATGAGCATGGAGAATTGGCAATGACAGATCTTGAAAATGCGTTACGAGAAGATACAACATTGGTTTCTGTGATGTACGGCAATAATGAAATTGGCAATTTGTTACCAATCAAAGAAATTGGAGAATTACTAAAAATTCATCCAGCAGTTTTTCATACAGATGCTGTCCAAGCATATGGTTCTGAACTGATTTCACCTCATGAACTTGGGGTCGATTTGTTAAGTATTGCGGCTCATAAAATCAATGGGCCAAAAGGTGTCGGTTTCTTATTTAAAAATGATGCTATTTCATTGCCTTCATTTTTACATGGTGGGGAGCAGGAAGAAAAACGTCGAGCTGGAACAGAAAATTTAGCTGGTATTGCAGGGATGGGCAAGGCGGTTGAGCTTTTGACTGAAAGTGAAAAACAACGACGACATGAAAAATATGCTGAGTTTGAACGTATTATTTTAACACAATTAGATAAAGCGCAAATTTCTTATCAAATCAATGGTAATCCTGAAAATAAGCTAGCTCATATTCTGAATTTACGATTTCTAGATGTTCCAAGTGATTTATTATTGATGCACTTAGATCTTCAAGGTGTAGCAATCTCGACAGGTTCAGCTTGTACTGCTGGAACAGTAGATCCTTCTCATGTTTTAGAAGCGATGTATGGTAAGAATCATCCTGCAATCAAGGAATCTGTTCGAATCAGTTTTGGATTAGGCAATGATGAAGAGCAAATTCAACGATTCACAGCAATATTAATTGAAACAATTCAAAAAATTAAGCAGTAATTTAAGAAAAATAGGATTAGAACTAGTAAAAAGAAAGCGTACCAACTATAATAAAAGAGACAATAAATAAAGAGGTGGAGAAATGGCATTTAAAGAAAAAGCAACAGTAGAAGGTTGTACGGTATTTTATAAGGTAAATGAACAAGCAAAAAAATACACATTAAAAGATAATGGTTTCACTGAAACGAATTCAGGAAATTTTCAGTTGATTCGTCCCTTGGATGCAACACCCCAAAGTAAAGAAGGCTTTAAATTAAAAATTACGATCGCTGAAGATTTGAAAACACTGAAAATGTCAGTGACAACGGCAAATGGCTTGAAATCTATGAATATCTTTAAGAGCGACTCTCATGAAATGAGTCAGGAAAAGTTTTATTTCTTGATGGATGGTATGATTAGCCGTGATGTTTTGGAAAAAGCTTGAATTTTGAAAATAAGACAAGATCGAAAAAGATCAAGTCTTATTTTTTTGCTTTCAAAATGAAGAAAATTTTTGAAAAGAAGAAAGTTGTTCACTCTTAATGCCTTTACTTCTTCTAAAATACTAGTATAATAAGTATCACTGAAAAGTTACGACCTTCAAATCGTAGATGCATTCAGAATCTAAATTGAAATGATGGTGATCAAATGACAGATAACAGCAAAACTCGTGTCGTTGTTGGCATGAGCGGAGGTGTAGATTCTTCTGTTACGGCGTTGCTTTTAAAAGAGCAAGGCTATGACGTCGTGGGTATCTTTATGAAAAACTGGGATGACACGGATGAAAATGGTGTGTGTACAGCCACCGAAGACTACAAAGATGTAGCGAAAGTTGCCGATCAAATCGGTATTCCTTATTATTCAGTTAACTTTGAAAAGGAATATTGGGATCGTGTATTTGAATATTTCCTTAAAGAATATCGATTGGGACGGACGCCAAATCCTGATGTAATGTGTAATAAGGAAATCAAATTTAAGGCCTTCTTGGAGTACGCGATGCAATTAGGCGCAGATTATGTAGCAACTGGACATTATGCCCAAGTCGAAAGAAAAGAAGACGGCACCGTACGTATGTTACGCGGTGTAGATAATAATAAAGACCAAACTTATTTCTTGAGTCAATTATCTCAAGCGCAATTAGCTAAAACGATGTTCCCATTAGGCGGCATGGAAAAATCAGAAGTTCGCGCAATTGCAGAACGCGCTGATTTAGCAACAGCGAAGAAAAAAGATTCAACAGGTATCTGTTTTATTGGAGAAAAGAACTTTAAACAATTTTTAAGTACCTATTTACCTGCTAATAAAGGAAATATGGTTACTTTAGATGGGGAAATCAAAGGACAACACGATGGTTTGATGTATTATACGATCGGTCAACGCCAAGGCTTAGGTATTGGTGGTGGCAAGGGCTCACAGGAACCTTGGTTTGTAGTCGGGAAAGATCTAGCAACGAATACATTATATGTTGGACAAGGGTTTCATCATGAACAATTATATGCAACGCATTTAGATGCAAGTGAAATTCATTTCACTGTTGATACGGAAATGCCAAAAGAATTTGAATGTACGGCGAAATTCCGCTATCGTCAAGATGATATACCCGTTAAAGTTGTCCTAACTGGTGATGGAACGACAGCCAAAGTAATCTTTTCTGAACCTGTTCGTGCAATTACGCCAGGTCAAGCTGTTGTCTTTTATGACGGTATGGAATGTCTTGGTGGGGGATTGATTGATCAAGCCTACCAAGAAGAAAAAGTATTACAATATATCTAAAAAAAAAACGAGTAGAGAGAATTCCTACTCGTTTTTTTGATTGGAATGTTGTACATAAGCTCTAGATTCTGGTGAAACAACCAGATAAATCATCGAAACGAATTCAACCACACGAAATGCTAACATGATCATTTTAGGAAACATGCTGACCATCATCGGAGGGTAAAAATACATGAGAAAGATGAATGGGATAAAGAGTATTGAGGCTATATATCCTTTTTTACCACCAGTCATTAATCCGGCAATCACAATAATATAAATGAGAAAAACAAAAATCTGATACCAAACATCCGCTCCAAAAGTTCCATTTCCTTCAACCACAGCTTTTAACGCCATGATCAATGAAATGACAAGCAAAATATTATTATATAAAAGTAAATAAATCGCAATCGAGTTCCAAAATACAGGTTTTTTCATCATAAGAAACGTTCCTTTCTGTTCTTTCCATATTTTAGCAAATGCTATTTCTATTCGCAATCAAATAAAAGAAAAACAACGTTTATTCTTTCACTTAGAATAACTTATGGTAAAATTAAAATAATGAACGTTTAAACAAAAAACTATTTCACAAGCACTTAAGTTGAAAATTTTATACTAAGTGACTAGAATAGCTCTTGTAGAAAGAATTGGAGTGATCAAACAATGTACCAAGTTGTTACAATGTACGGCGATAATGAGCCTTGGTGGTTTTTTGAAGACTGGAAGGAAGATATCGAAGAAAATAAAACATTTAACTGTTTAGAAGATGCGGAACGTTACTACATAAAAAAATGGCAAGAACTTTCTTCAACATATGAGTACATAAATACAAAAGTTAATTATTTAGCAGCTTTTTGGAGTGAAGGTGACGAGCGTTGGTGTGAAGAATGCGATGAAGATCTTCAACAATATAAGGGATTGGCTTTGCTGAAAGATTTGCAAGCTGTGACATTTGAAAGTGGCGATGATTTTCATGAGCGCCATAATGATTGTGCAAAACCGAAATGTTGTAAATCTAGCCTTGTTTAGAACGCTGAGAGAAAGGTAAGAGATTAAGATACTAGAATAGTATCTTAATCTCTATATTTTCGTTTTCTGAAAAAATAAATGATTGAAAAAATCAAGAAGTCGAAAAAGAGCGCTTCGAAATGCCAAGGGGAATTTCCCATGACTTCCCTAAAAGGTAGTCCACCAGAAATAATTGGGTAGTAATGGAATTGACTATCTGGCATAAAATTGACTATCATTCCTAAAATAAATTGAATCAAATGCAAAAACAACAGAACGAACATAGTATAGACTAATGAATCTGAAACAGTTTTTTTCTCTAATTCATCTAGGTTTCCTTTTTTTACCTGAAGCAGTACACTGATAGCATTAAAAACAGATGCTATCGCAAATAATGCGGCAACTATAAAAATAATCATTATAAGTATTTGTATATATATCATTTATTTTCCTCCTCTAACTGAAAAATTTTTTCGACAGGCATATCAAAATATTTTGCTATTTTTAAAGACAATGCCAAACTTGGGTTATACTTCGTTTTTTCAATAGCATTCATTGTTTGTCTAGACACGCCTAAATCAGTGGCCATCTGAATTTGGGGTATCTTTTTACTTTCACGTATTTCTTTAATCTTATTATGAACGTTCATGATTATAAGCTCCTAATTTATGTAAAGATATCTTTACTTAATTGTAGCAGAGTCGAATTGAAGAGTAAAGATATCTTTACTTGTTTATCAAAAAAGAAAAGCAACAAAGATTCTTTAGAAAGTTGCTTTTCTTTATGTTGGTATAAATCAATCTTCACAAACCCATTTTCCATCTTCCATATTACAAGAGCCATTTCTTGAGTCATTATTTTCGATCACTTCAATGATCGGAGCTTCTTTTTCTTTGATTGACTGAATTGCTTGGATGATTTGCTCTATTGGCTGGGCACCGCTGATCAAGTATTTTCCATTAACAATCAAGGCGGGGACGCCTGTAAGTTGGTAAGCATTTGCTAAACGAAAATCGTCTTCAACTAAAGCTAAAGTTGTGGGATCAGTAAAAGCTTGTTGCCATTTTTCAAAATCAATCGAACTATCTTTAACAATCGATTCAATCACAGTAATATCATCAATATTTTGACTATTAACGAATAAACCTGTTTGCAATGCATCAAAAATAGCCCAATAACCAGTTTCCCCGCCAACGACACCCGCTGCCTTTGCAGCAAGTAAACCGTTCATAGAAGTTGGAAAAAGAAAATCAGCTTCTTGCATTCCTTCAATATTAAACCGATGAAGATCATCATTTTGATTAGCATGAACCCAATGCGATAAAATCTCGCTTTTCGCATTTTCTCTAGAACCAAACATTCGC
The DNA here is from genome assembly GCF_000407165.1 of Enterococcus haemoperoxidus ATCC BAA-382. NCBI lineage: Bacteria > Bacillati > Bacillota > Bacilli > Lactobacillales > Enterococcaceae > Enterococcus > Enterococcus haemoperoxidus. The sequence goes on from NZ_KE136479.1 coordinate 540,969, forward strand.
TCATGGTCTTCTTCATTTCTAGCTAAAGCAAAAGAGCGGTGAATAATCTTTATTTCGGGCATCTTTTTTTGGACTTGTCTCATTCTATAGGACATGGGAAAACAAAAACTGCAGATAACGTCGTGAAAAAATTCAATTGTGATCATAGTTTCTCCTTGATAATCATTATTTTTTATACTTACAATTAGTAAGTATAAAGTTCTTCTATTTACATTTCAATTAAAAAGCTTAAATTAGAGGCGAAAAGAATATACAGAGTGTGGTAAAATCAACGTATTGACATTTTTGAGATGAATACAATTTACATAAGGAATACAGAAGGTGAGTGAACGAAATGGCAAACAAACAACTAATTATTGCTGAAAAACCTAGTGTTGCCAAAGATTTAAGTAAAGTACTAGGCGCAAATCAAAAAAATAAAAGTTATTATGAAGGACCTAATGTGATTGTGACTTGGGCATTAGGACACCTGTTAGGCTTAAAAATGCCAGAAGATATCAACAAAGAATGGCAATCTTGGCAAATGGAAACTTTACCAATGGTGCCAAAAAATATAGGAATCAAACCATTACCAAAAACTGGCCATCAATTAAAAGCAATCAAACAATTAGCGAATAGAAAAGATGTTACAGAAGCGGTTATTGCAACAGATGCAGGACGTGAAGGAGAACTCGTCGCACGTTGGATCTTAGAGTATGTTCATTTTAATAAACCAGTCAAACGTTTATGGATCTCTTCTCAAACAGACAAAGCAATCAAAGATGGTTTTAAAAAATTAAGACCAGCTAAAGAATATGATAATCTGTACTATTCTGCTTTGGCTCGGGCAAAAGCTGACTGGTTAGTTGGATTGAACGTGACTAGAGCATTAACAGTGAAATACCAAGATAGCTTATCGGCAGGACGTGTACAAACACCGACATTATCTTTAGTTCGTCAACAAGAAAAGAAAATCGAAAGCTTTAGACCACAAGCTTATTTTTCAGTGGATTTGCAAGTCCAAAAAGAAAAAGCTAAACTGGTTCAAAGTAACCCATACGCATTTAAAGAGCGAAACGATGTAGAAGCCTTTGTAAAAAAATTAAGTGAAGGCAAAGGAAAAGTAACGGATATTCAAGAAAAGAGTAAATCAGAACAAGCACCACTCCCTTATGATTTAACTGAAATCCAAAGAGAAGCCAATCAACGTTACCAATTTTCAGCGAAGAAAACATTATCGCTCGTTCAAAGTCTCTACGAATTCCACAAAATTGTGACCTATCCAAGAACGGATAGCAAATATTTAACCACAGATATGAGAGCAACGATGAAAGAGCGTCTGCAAGCAGTAAGTGATTTTGCACCAGAAGTCAAAACCTATATCAAAGACGGCGGACAAGTCAAACTGACTAAAGTCTTCCAAAATGAGAAGGTGACAGATCACCATGCGTTGATCCCAACAGAACAACGCCCACGTTATGAAAAATTAAGTGGCGATGAACAAAAAATCTATAATATGATTGTCACGCGTTTCTTAGGAATGTTTGCTGAATCCCATCGTACAAAACAAACAAAAGTAACCGTAAGCTTTGGCAAAGAACAATTTATCTTCCGTCAAAGTAAAGTTGAAGTTGCTGGTTGGAAACAAGAAAAAGAAGAGGTTGTTCCATCTGTTGACTGGACATTAGGAATGGTGATTCCACCAAATTTCACTATCAATAAAGAACTAACTGCACCACCAAAACCATTGACTGAAGGAACTCTTTTAGGGTTGATGGAAAAACACAGCTTGGGAACTCCAGCTACACGAGCTGAAATCATTGAAAAACTGATTAAATCAGAATTAATGGAGCGCAATACCAACGGTTTAAATGTGTCACCAAAAGGTAAGCAACTACTTGAACTAGTCAACCCATCATTAGTAACCCCAGAGCTAACAGAAAAATGGGAAAAAACATTAGAAGCTATCGCTAAAGGAAAACAAAGCAGTACGGTTTTCTTAAAAGAAATCGAGCAAGACACTAAAAAGCTTGTCAATGAGATTAAACAAAGCGAAAGCAAATACCAAGATTTTTCTATCACGCAAAAGAAATGTCCAGATTGTGGTTCAAACTTACGTGAGAAAAATACGAAAGACGGTAAAATCTATGTTTGTTCTAATAAAGATTGTAACTATCGCCGTAGAAAAGATCCAAAAGTTTCGAATCACCGTTGCTCACAGTGTCACCGAAAAATGGAAATCATCGATGGAAAAAATGGTTCATATTTCAAATGTAAATACTGCTCAATTACTGAAAAAATGCAAGACAAAAAAGAACGCAACAAGAAGCTTACAAAACATGAAGAACGTAAGTTGATGAAGAAATATTCACAAAAAGAAGAACCAGAAGAAAGTGCATTGGCACAAGCATTGAAAGCGGCAATGAAGCAAGATTGATTTTCAATTTGAAAACACTAGTCATCAATAAATTTGGTGATTGGTGTTTTTAATTTAGTAGCAATCATGAAACCGTTTGAGTTCATGTTATAATTTAGAAAAAATACTAATCAGAGAAGAGTGAAAAGATCATGGTTATTAATACTGAACAAGAAAAACGAGATACTAAATTCATGAAGCAAGTACTAGAACTTGCCAAAGAAGCGGCAAAACATGGAAATGAACCATTTGGTGCATTACTCGTAAAAGACAATAAAGTTGTTTTGACTGGCGAAAATCAAATTCACACTAAAAGTGATCCAACATATCATGCAGAATTAGGCATTATTCGCGATTTTTGTTCAAGCCAAAAGATAACAGATTTATCTGAGTACACACTTTATACAAGTTGCGAACCATGTTGTATGTGTGCAGGAGCGATGGTTTGGAGCTGTTTAGGAAGGATGGTCTATAGTTTAGCACACGATGAATTAGCTGAGATTGCAGGATTTAATATTATGATCGGCAGCGAAGAGATTTTTTCAAAAAGCCCAAATAGACCAGAAGTTGTTACAGGTGTGTTAAAAGAAGAGGCAGTGCCGGTTTATGTCGATTATTTTCAAAAATAATGATAAGAAGAGGAAGGAACATAAACATGAGAAAAAATGAATATCTAACCCTAGTTGCGATGGAAGAGTGTGCAGAAATCCAGCAAGCATTGTCAAAGGCAATCAGATTCGGTTTTGACGATCATCATCCATCCAGAGCAGATGAAACCAATGAAGAACAAATGTTGACAGAATTCTATCAATTGACTGCGATGATCGAAGAAATGCAGAATAAGGGAATTATTGCAGACTTTCCTCAGGAAAAAATAAAGAAAGTGAAGCAAGATAAGATTGAAAAAGTTTATAAATATCTGGATTATTCTGAGAAAAAAGGGTTGTTAGAATAAAGGATAAATTTTAACTCAATAATAGTAGGAATGAAACAAAAAAACAGTTTTACTGTAATAATAGTTGCATTGGAGTGTTGTTGGTGGAAAAGAAAGTATGGATTGGTTTATTGTTGATTCTTATTATTGTCTATAGTATGTCCATAAGTGGTAAAAAAGGATCAATTGAAAATGCTGTTATGACAGTTGAGAAGTCTGAAAAATTTAAAACTACTGAAATTGAAACGGCGATTGCTCGTGTGGAGAAGGAGTTTAAAGGATTTACTAACTGTGAGATGACCAAACTCTATTATGATGAAGAAAAATCGAATATAGAAATCAACCATTACTTAATAGAGAATAAAAATGTAAAAAATGCAGACAAAAAAGATTTCATTGTTTTGTATTCTGATTTTGATGTTGGAGAAGAAAATGATCAAAATTCTGGTTTTATGCCAGGCTCTCATCACAAAGATTGGATGTGGTTATTAAAAAGAGATGAATTTTGGAAGTCCTGGGAAGTCGTATCTTTCGGAGTTTAAGCTAGTACTCATTTGATACATAATACTAATATGTGCGATAACGTATATATTTTTAATACAGTCCTAAACTAAAATTTTAAATTTAAGAAAAAACACTTTACTCAATGTGTTTTTCCATATTTCATCCACTAAACCCACATTTCTTATTTTTCCATCAGAATAAAGGAATATTTTAATGAAAAAAGGGCAGAAACATTTGTAATTTACAATAAAAGGAGTATACTCTAAATTGGAATCATTCTAAATTTATTAAAAAGAGTTTCCACACACATATTGTCTTTAGGTTTATTTTATTCTAGGTTTTGATTCATTTTGACAGCGCCAACCAACTGTGCAAATGAATAATTATTTTGAATGAAATCAGCTTATTCTTTTTGTGGAGACAGTAAAAACAAGGGGGATTATTGATGTTTGATATTGTAACATTAGCAAGATTCCAATTTGCAATGACGACAGTCTTTCATTACTTCTTCGTACCGTTTTCAATAGGATTAGCACTTGTAGTCGCAGTCATGGAAACGATGTATGTCGTGAAAAAAGATGAACGTTATCGCAAAATGGCGAAGTTTTGGGGCAACATTTTTCTATTAAGTTTTGCAGTCGGAGTCGTAACAGGAATTATTCAAGAGTTCCAGTTCGGGATGAACTGGTCAGATTATTCACGCTTTGTTGGAGATATTTTTGGTGCTCCACTTGCGATTGAAGCGTTACTTGCATTCTTTTTAGAATCAACGTTCTTAGGTTTATGGATTTTTACTTGGGATAAAGTAAGTCCTAAATTACATTTAACATTTATTTGGTTGGTTGTATTTGGTTCAATGATGTCAGCTTTCTGGATCTTAGCGGCAAATAGTTTTATGCAACATCCAGTTGGTTATACATTAAACAATGGTCGTGCAGAGTTAATTGATTTTGGGGCCGTAATTGGGAATCCAAAAGTTTGGTATGAGTTTACCCACGTGCTATCCGGTGCGATTGTAATGGGCGGAATGATTGTTGCAGGTCTTGCAGCGTTCCAAATTTTGAAAAAACGTGATATGAATTTCCACAAAACGTCTATGCGTATTGGTTTATGGATTGCTTTATTTGGATCATTATCTGTTTTATTCACAGGTGACTTACAAATGAAAGCTTTAATCAATGATCAACCAATGAAATTTGCAGCAATGGAAGGCGATTATGAAGATTCTGGTGATCCGGCCGCTTGGACATTGATTGCGTGGGCAGACGAAGCCCAACATAAACAAGTATTTGGGATTCAAATTCCTTATATGCTAAGTATTCTTTCTTATAACAGTTTATCTGGATCCGTTGATGGAATGGACACAGTGAATGAACGTTTGAAAGAACAATATGGTGACGATAAGAACTATTATCCACCAGTAAACACATTATTTTGGAGCTTTAGAGTCATGGCTGGATTTGGCGCATTGATGCTTCTAGTTTCAGCGTTAGGTTTATTCTTTAGTCGTAAGAAAAAACCATCACTTTATGAAAAACGCTGGATGGTTTGGATCGTGGCATTATGTACGTTTGCACCATTCTTGGCCAATACAACAGGTTGGTTGATCACTGAACTTGGTCGTTATCCTTGGACTGTTTATGGTCTATTTACGATTGAAGATAGTGTCTCACCAAACGTATCAGTGGCTTCATTATTAACATCAAACATTATTTACTTTATTCTTTTTGCAGGTCTAGGCTCAGTAATGGTTTACTTGATTACTGTAGAACTTAAAAAAGGCCCAGATTATGAAGAAAAGAAATTAGCAGAGGCGAACTCTACTGATGTAGATCCATTTGATAAGGAGGTCTTTGGCGAATGAGTACGTTGCAATTACTTTGGTTTGTACTAATTGGTATTTTATTCTCAGGCTTCTTCTTCTTAGAAGGTTTTGACTTTGGCGTGGGTATGTCGGTTCAAACGTTAGCGCACGATGAAGAAGAAAAAGAACAAATCATCCAAACGATTGGACCGGTTTGGGATGGTAATGAAGTATGGCTATTAACAGCAGGTGGAGCAATGTTTGCATCTTTTCCATACTGGTATGCTTCATTGTTTAGCGGATTTTACTTGATTTTATTTATTATTTTAGTTGGTTTGATCATTCGTGGTGTTTCATTTGAATTCCGTCACCGTATGCCAGACGGCAAACGTCGTAGAATGTGGAACTGGACATTATCGATCGGTAGTTTTATTGTTCCATTTTTCTTTGGGGTTTTATTCATTGATTTAGTTCAAGGAATGCCGCTTGATGTTGATGGGAATATGATGGCTTCATTTACAGATTATATTAATGTATTTTCTGTTGTAGGTGGTGTTGCGTTGTCATTATTATGCTACTTGCATGGATTGAACTACATTGCACTGAAAACAGAAGGTCCTGTCAGAGAACGTGCGCGTAATTATGCGTCATTCTTCTATTGGATTTTATATGTTGGCTTAGTTGTATTTGCTGCATTGTTGTACTTTAAAACAGATTTCTTTGATAATAACTTCTTAGTAACGTTATTATTAGTATTAGGAATCGTAGTATTGACAGTGGTTGCTAATGTAAGTGTCTTTAAGAAAAAAGAAATGGTGGCTTTTCTTGCTAGCGGCTTAACATTGATTCTTTTAGTTGCTTTATTATTTAGTGGTCTATTCCCACGTGTCATGATTGGTAGTGAGGGTTACTATGACATCTTGATCAAAGATGCTTCAAGTTCTCCTTATACATTGAAAACAATGACATGGTTATCATTAACGATTTTACCATTTGTATTAGCATATACAGGTTGGTCTTATTATGTCTTTAGAAAACGTATCAAACATCCAGCGATTGCTGCTGTGGGGTATGAAGGATGATCGATAAAGCCATCTTAAAAATGCCGAAAATCAAAAATATCATGATCTTGCTTGCAGGTTTTTCTTTCCTGCAAGCAGTATTTATTATAGGACAAGCATTTTATTTATCTAAAGCCGTTGTTGGGTTATGGGAAGGTGGTCAGTTACGTGACCAGCTGTTGAATATTTTGGTGTTCTTTTTGTTTTATACTGGCAGACATGTAGTGACCTACCTTCGTGAGAAAATGTTGGACACCTTTAGTTATGATCGTTCTCGTGAATTAAGAGAAGCCTTGTTGCAAAAAGTTTTCCGTTTAGGTCCAACAGTGGTTCAAAAAAATGGTACGGGAAATATGATTACAATGGCGCTAGAAGGAATCAGTCAGGCAGAAAATTATCTGCATTTGATCTTGATGAAAATCATGAATATGATGATCATTCCGTGGATTATTTTGATTTTTGTGTTTACCTTAGATGTTCGTTCAGGTGTCGTTTTATTGGTTGTATTTCCTATGATTATTATTTTTATGATTATTCTTGGGTATGCGGCTCAAAGTAAAGCCGATAAACAATACAAAGCCTTTCAGATTTTATCTAATCACTTTATTGATTCATTAAGAGGATTAGATACGTTGAAGTTATTTGGCTTAAGTAAAAAATATGCAGGTAGTATTTATAATACCAGTGAACGATTTAGAGAAGCGACAATGAGTACATTGAAAATCGCAATTTTATCAACATTTGCTTTGGACTTTTTTACCACTTTATCCGTAGCTGTTGTGGCAGTGTTTCTAGGATTAAGCTTATTGGAAGGTGGAATTTTATTATTTCCAGCTTTGACGACGTTGATTTTAGCACCTGAGTTTTTCTTACCCGTTCGTGATTTTGCTAGTGACTATCATGCGACATTGGATGGAAAAAATTCATTCCAGGCAATTCAAGCTGTATTGGATTTACCGGAAATGACTGAAACAGATCGTCTTACTTTAGAGGATTGGACAGCGTTAAGTGAATTGTCAGCTGAACAATTGACGTTCCAATATGAAGAAGCCACACAGCCTGCTTTAAAAGGCTTGGATTTCACAGCAAAAGGGTATCAAAAAATTGGGGTCATCGGTGCTAGCGGTTCTGGAAAATCAACCTTGATCAATGTGCTGAGTGGATTTTTAGCACCTGATGCTGAAACGACAAAAATCGAAGTCGATGGACAATCGATCCCACATTTTCTGCAAAAAGATTGGCAAAAGCAAGTACTTTATATTCCGCAGTCGCCTTATATTTTCCAAGATACATTAGCGAACAATGTTCGTTTTTACACGCCTGAAGCGACAGATGAGCAAATAATAGCTGCTGTTCAGTTGGTAGGATTAGAAACGCTTGTAGCAGAGCTTACAGACGGTTTAAACACGGTGATTGGGGAAAGCGGGAGAATGTTAAGCGGCGGTCAAGCACAGCGTGTAGCGCTTGCTAGAGCCTTTCTAGACAAAACGCGCCGAATTCTATTATTTGATGAACCAACTGCTCACTTAGATATCGAAACAGAAGTGGAGTTAAAAGAAAGAATGCTACCGTTGATGGAAGATCATCTTGTCTTTTTTGCTACTCATCGATTACACTGGATGGCAGAAATGGATTATATTTTAGTGATGGATAAAGGGCAACTGGTTGAAGCAGGAACATTAGCTGAATTGACCGAGAAAAATGGTTACTATGTGAAATTAGTTAATCAAATGAGGGGGACAGAATAATGGAAAATACCCCAACAAATAAAGAATTATATGAAAAGGATCAATGGGTCAAACCATTCTTGAAAAAGTATAAAGGTTTATTGTACTTAGCATTGATTTTAGGTTTTTTAACCTTTTTTAGTGCAGGAGCCTTAATGTTTAATTCAGGTTATTTAATTAGCCGAGCAGCGTCACTGCCAGAAAATATTTTGATGATTTATATTCCAATCGTATTAACGCGTGCCTTTGGAATTAGTCGTCCAGTTTTCCGATATATTGAGCGTCTAGTTAGTCATAATTGGGTTTTGAAAATGACGTCCGACTTGCGTTTGAAGCTTTATATGGTTTTAGAAAAAGATGCAATTTTCTTTAAATCAAAATACCAAACAGGGGATATTTTAGGTTTGTTGTCTGAAGATATCAATCACTTGCAGAATTTATATTTGCGTACGATTTTCCCAACAGTGATTGCTTGGTTATTATATATTTTTATTATTATTGGACTGGGCTTGTTTTCATGGTGGTTTGGCTTGTGCATGTTATTGATGTTAGGTGTAGTGATTTTTCTATTGCCCTTGATTTCAGTATTAGTGAATGGCGCCAGACAAGAAAAGCAAAAAGTCTCTAAAAATGAATTATATAAAACACTGACAGATAACATTTTAGGTGTTTCTGATTGGGTGTTTAGCCAACGGGGACAGGAATTTGTTCATTCTTATGAAAAAGAAGAAGCGAAGTTACGCCAGCTGGATGAACAAATCAAACGCTTTAATCGTTTTCGTGATTTTGTGTTGCAGGTTGCATTTGGTGTGATCACTGTCGCGATTTTAGCTTGGACCAGTGTTCGTTTTCCTGGTAATCATGGTGGGGCAGCTAACTGGATCGCTGCATTTACGTTGACGGTATTCCCGTTGATCGATGCTTTTGCACCGCTACCTGATGCGGCACAAGAAACAAATATCTATAAAGATTCAATCAAGCGTTTAAATGATTTACCTGAAGTGGAAGAAGTAAAGAGTATGTCAAAAGATCTAACGATCACAGATTCAGAAATTAGAATCAGTAATATGTCCTTTTCTTATGAGGGAACTTCAAAGCTTGTTTTGGAAGACTTGAATTTGACGATTCACTCAAAAGAAAAATTGGCAATTTTAGGACGTAGCGGTTCTGGGAAAAGTACTTTAGCAACATTGATTCGTGGTGATTTACAACCTGATAAAGGAACGATCACGTTAAGCGGCATTAAAACTGCTGAGTTTGGCGATCAGATCACGAAATCAATCGGTGTGATTCATCAAACACCTTATCTATTCAGAACAACGATTTTAAATAATGTCCGAATCGGACGAGAAGAAGCCTCAGAAGAAGAGGTTTGGCAAGTGTTGGATAAGGTTGGGTTAAAAGAAATGATCGAGGAATTGCCAGAAGGATTATTAACGATGGTGGATGAAGCTGGTTTGCGTTTTTCTGGTGGTGAACGTCATCGTTTGGCATTAGCTCGTATTTTACTTCAAGATACGCCGGTGGTATTGCTAGATGAACCAACGACAGGTCTTGATCCAATTACGGAACAGCAATTACTAGATACATTCTTTGAGACATTAGCAGATAAAACCATCATTTGGATCACTCATCATTTGCAAGGTGTGCATATGATGGATCGAGTGATTTTCATTGAAGACGGCCAATTGGAAATGAGCGGTTCGCCGCAAGAACTATTAGCGACGAATCTTCATTATCAACAATTGTATGCAATCGATCGAGGAATGAACCAAAATTGATTGGTTAACGAAAGCATTTTAAAATAAAAAAGTTGAGGCAAAACTCTATGAGCTTTGCCTCAAGCTTTTAAAAGCTGAGTAATGGATTAGTATGAACGCTGTAGCAACATTTCTGTCAGTAAAGTTAGTTGCTCTTTGCCTAAACAATCAGGTAATTTTTCGATATCGGCCAATGCTTTTTGGGTGACACGTTTCGCAAATGATTTGGCGTCGTTAACACCGTCTAGCTCGTGAACCAGTTTGGCAGTTTCAGCAGCTTGTACGTCTGTGATATCAGCACCTTTATCTAGATAAACAGCGAATCGTTCTGGTGCTTTTTGCATCGCAAAAATCAGTGGTAACGTATAGACACCTTGCGCTAGATCTTCCAGAATAGGTTTTTTCAGAGTTTTTACGTCTGCGGTATAATCTAGGATGTCATCATAGACTTGAAAGGCAATACCAATGTGGCGACCAATCCGTTTTGCTAAGCGTTGAACCTCAGAGGAAGTATGACCGAAATGAGCACCTTCCAGACAGCTTAAAGAAAATAACTCAGCTGTTTTTCCATTAACGCTGCGCAAGTAATCAGAGATGGACATATCCTTTTTATAGCGTGTATGCATTTGATCTAATTCACCCAGAAGTAATCGTTTCATCGCAGAAGCGTTTGTATGTAGAAAATCTGAACCATTCATCGTTTCAGCAAGTAATTCAAAGAATTCTGTGAATAATAAATCTCCTGTGTAGACGGCAATATCTTTACCATAGCGGGATTGGATCGTGATAGCTCCTCTGCGAAGAGGGGAATCATCGATGATATCATCGTGTATCAGTGTTGCCATATGCAGAATTTCGATCGAAGCGGCGATTTTGATCAATTGTGTGTGATCTTGTTTTTGTTCATCACCGATTTGAGCAAATAAAAAAAAGAAAGCAGGACGTAGTAATTTGCCGCCGGAACTTGTTAATTCGATCAAAGCTGCTTCAATTTCTTTGTTTCTTATTTTAACTTGGTGTTTGATCAATACACAAGTTTCATTTAATTGTTGTTGGATAATAGGAAATTCTTTCCAAAAATCATTCATAACCAATATTCCTTTCAGTAATTCAATACTATTGATTGTATACGATGTTGGTAAAGAAATACAAGCAAATTATTCTGTGAGCATAAAACTAAATATTGTTAGGAGAGAAGAGTATAATTTGAATAAAGAAGTTTTTTTTGAATTAGTTGAACTAAAAGCAAAGACAGCCAGTGTTTTACCCTTTCTTTTAGGAATTTGTTTTAGTTGGTATCATTATGGAAGTTTACATTTAGTTTATGTTCTTATTTATTTTATTGCGATGTTTATTTTTAATATGGCTGTTGATATTTTAGATAACTATAATGACTACCATCATGCCAAAGAAGGGCATGATTATAAAGAGAAGACAAATATTATTGGGCGGGAAAATTTATCCTTACCGATGATCCGTCGCTGGATTATTTGGATGGTGGCAATTTCTGCATTGATGGGTATTGGCTTGTCTCAGATTGTCGGCTGGCCATTATTGTGGTTAGGGCTTTATTGCTACTTGATCGGAATCTTTTATTCTTCTGGGCCTAAACCATTATCAAGTTTGCCGTTGGGGGAATTCTTTTCAGGATTTACGATGGGATTTATGATCATGTTGATTTGTGTCTATATCAACACATTTGATTCTTTTCAGTGGACAGTGAGTAATATTGGCAGTATCTTTTTAGTGTCGTTACCTAACACTTGTTTGATTGCTAATTTAATGTTAGCCAATAATATTTGTGATTTAGAAGAAGATGAAATGAATCATCGCTTTACCTTAGTTCACTATTTAGGGAAGAAAGCATCGATTGGTTTGTTTGTCGGATTGATCTTGATTGCATTTACTTCGATCATTTTGAGTGTTGCTTTAGGTTTAACGCCGATTACGATGTTATTGACGTTACTTGTTTTGCCATTTATTTGGAAGCAAACGAAGTTATTTTTAAAGGAGCAAGTCAAAACAAAGACATTTATTTGCGCTGTTAGAATTTTAGCAGTCGGAGCACTTGCACAAGTTGTATTTTTTGCCATAGGATTGTGGCTTAAATAATAAATAAAAAGGTTAAGAGGGGATTTTAAAAATGAGTAAGCACGTCGTTATTTTAGGCGCTGGCTATGCCGGTTTAAGAGCGTTACATGAATTACAAAAAGGCAACAATGATCTAAAAATCACATTGGTTGATCAAAATGATTACCACTTTGAAGCAACAGATATCCACGAAGTTGCAGCAGGAATCCAAACGTCAGAAAGAATTACTTATCCAATCAAAGATGTTGTAAAATCAGCATGTACGACGTTTGTACAAGGTAGAGTGGAAAAAATCGATAGTGAAAACCAACTGGTTCATTTGAAAGATCAAGAAGAGATTTCTTACGATTATTTGATCGTAGCATTAGGGTATGAATCAGAATCATTCGGCATACCTGGTGTTGAAGAGTTTTCATTAAAAATGGTTGATATCCCAACTTCAGAAAAAGTGTATCAACATTTAACTGAGCAAATGGAAGCTTATAAAGAAACCAAAGACGAAAATTGTCTGAAAATCGTTGTCTGCGGTGCTGGTTTTACTGGGATCGAATTATTAGGTTCATTACATGAAGGGAAGAAAAAACTAGCTGAAATTGCTGGTGTTGATCCTGAGAAAATCCAATTATATTGTGTTGAAGCGGTCACTCGTTTATTACCAATGTTTAGTGAGAAACTTGGCGGCTATGGTATCGATCACTTGAAAAAATGGGGTGTCAATTTCTTAGTTGGAAAACCAATCAAAGAAATCAAACAAGATACTGTTGTTTATTTAGATAACGCAGAAACAAATGAACTAAATGAACTGAACGCTAAAACAATCATTTGGACGACAGGTGTTAGTGGAAGTCACGTTGTGGGTGATTCTGGTTTTGCAGCCAAACGTGGACGTGTGATGGTTAATCCTGATTTAACAGATGCAGGTCACAACAACGTTTATATCATTGGTGACTGTTCTGCTGTTATGGATAAAGAGTCAAATCGTCCTTATCCAACAACTGCACAAATTTCACTTAAAATGGGTGAGCATGCAGGGAAAAACATCAAAGCACAATTAAAAGGGGAACCGACGAAAGAATTTACCTTTAAATCATTAGGTTCAGTTGCTTCTATCGGTAACAGCCACGCTTTTGGTGAAGTTGGAAAAATGGAAGTTAAAGGCTATCCTGCTTCTGTGATCAAAAAAGTAATCATGGATCGTTCATTATTTGAAACAGGCGGTATTAAAGAAATGTTAGCTAAAGGCCGTTTTGATTTTTATCGTTAAAAATTAAGAATACAAATAAAAGCTATGAAAGATTCGCAGTAGAGAGTTGTTTTGAAATGACAGAAAGTCAACGGCTGATGGAAGTTGACCAAAATAACGACTTGAATTACAAATCTGGAGCGAAATATTCTATTCGGGTGAGATCCGTTAGCGTCTTTTGAGTGGAAATTATTTTTAATTTCAACCATGGGTGGTACCGCGTGTATGTATGCGTATGAGACAAAATAAAATGTTTGTTTCCAACGTTTATTCGTCCCTGACAGTCTTTTTCAGATTGTCAGGGACTTTTTTTATGTTCAATAAATTAAATTTATAAGAAAAATGAGGAAAGTAAATGAAGAAAGAATTAAGTGTAAAAGAAGCTTTACTTGTATTTGTGTCATTATTGTTGATTATTAGTATTTGTGTGATCGGTGTTGGAATGAGCCCGATTTTTCCAGTATTATGTGCGCTAGGTTTATTGATTGGCTGGAGTAAATGGCGGGGAGCCTCTTGGGATAAAATCCATGAAGGCATCATCGAAGGGGTGAAAACCGGTATCGTACCGATGGTTATTTTTATATTGATCGGTGCTTTGATTGCAGTTTGGATTGCAAGTGGTGTAATCCCTACGATGATGTATGTAGGATTTTCAGTTATCAGTACTAAGATATTTTTGCCTTCTGCTTTTGTTAGTTGTGCGTTAGTCGGAATTTCAATAGGTAGTGCATTTACAACCGTTTCAACGATTGGTTTAGCTTTGATGGGAATGGGGATATCGATGGGATTCAACTCTGCTATCTTGGCAGGCGCAATTATTTCAGGGGCAGTTTTTGGGGATAAAATGTCGCCACTTTCTGATACGACTAATTTAGCGTCGGCTGTTGCAGGTTCAGATCTCTTTAAACATATTAGAAATATGATGTGGACAACCGTACCAGCTTTTGTTATTTCCTTTATTTTATACGCAGTCATTGGCTTTCAAACAAAGATTGGACAAACTGAATTGGAAACAAAACAGTTTTTAGAAGTGCTGCAAGATAACTTTGCCATTAGTTGGTGGGCGATTTTACCGATTCTATTACTTGTTTTATGTTCAATTAAACGTGTGCCAGCAATCGCTTCATTGCTGGTTACGATTTTAGTTTCTAGTGTGATGTATATGTTCCAAATAAAAAATGTTGATTTGAAACAATTAAGTACAATTTTAGAAAATGGCTTTGTTTCAAAAACAGGGATGGAACAAATTGATGCTTTGCTAACTAGAGGTGGCATCCAAAGTATGATGTGGTCGGTATCGTTGATTCTTTTAACCTTGTCATTAGGTGGTTTATTAATGAAAATGGATGTGATCAGCGTCCTAATGACGCCACTTGCTCATAAACTGAAATCAACAGGCAGTTTGGTTGCGGCTACAGTGTTTAGTGGAGCACTGGCTAATTTGATGATTGGAGAGCAGTATCTATCGATCATATTGCCAGGTCGTGCGTTTAAAGAAAGTTATGATAAAGCCGGTCTTGCACCAGAAGTTCTTTCCAGAGCCTTGGAAGATTCTGGAACTGTCTTAAATTCACTGATTCCTTGGGGCGTAAGTGGTGTGTTTATGGCGAGTACGTTACAAGTTTCTACGTTGGATTATGCACCATTTAGTTTCTTTATTTTACTGTGCCCGATACTGTCGATTCTTTCTGGTATCATTGGAATTGGGATTAATAGATTGGCATCAAATGAAAAAGTCAATTAACATAGAGAAAGCCGGTCAAAATCATTAAAATTTTAAGAGAAACAATGGGGGTACTTTTGTTCGGCTCGTTTTTTAGGTATAATGGATACTGATTGAAAAGAGGGATGTTACATGGCACAAAAACGGAAAAGTGCAAAAAAGAAAAAGACAAAAAAACAACAACAACAGCAAGAACATCTTAATTTCATTTTTCTTGGTATCTTTTTTATCTTCTTTGGATTATTTGGACTCTTAAAATTAGGATTTCTTGGCACCTTGATTGCCAATGGGTTACGCGTAGTTATAGGAAATACTTTTCCAGTAGCAGCTATTTTACTGATGCTTTATGGACTTTCTCTAGTTATTTTTGGGAAAGAATTTCCGATTAAAAAGAGTCGACCGATGATTGGTGGAGTATTCATTTATTTGGGTGTTTTATTATTGCTACAAGCTTATATGTTTCGAAATGTCGGTACCCAGACACCTGATATCATGGGAACTACATGGGAGTTTCTTAGAATGGATCTAAAGGCGAGCACGGTAGCACAAAACGTTGGTGGCGGAATGATTGGTGCTGCGTTATATAGTCTAACGTTCTTTTTGGTTGCTCAATTTGGTAGTTATTTGATTTCAGCTTTACTGATAGCGATCGGTGTATTTTTGATAAGTATGCTGGATTTTCAGCAAGTGATGAATGGATTACAGATTATTCGGGAAAAACTTGGTAGCTTAACTGCTAAAAGTGCGCAACGTCAAGCCGATAAAGAAGCGAAACGGGCCGAAAAACGTGCAGCTAAACAAGCCGAAATGGAGAAACTCGCTCAAGAACGACTGAAAAATGATGTGAGAGAATTAACGCCTGGTGAAAAGTTAGCGCAAGAGGCAAGGGAGCAAGAAGAAAAAGAAATACAAGAACCAGAACAGTTAACGTTGGTTCCAATCGATAGTTTCCAAAGCCAAGCTGAAGTGCAACCTATACAGCAAAAAGTAGCTGCTGAACCTGAAATGGATGAAGGCGGCGAGTTGGACTTTGAAATTTCAGAAGAAGCAGAAGATCGTGATTATGAGTTGCCACCATCAACTTTATTAGATTCGATTCCATCTGCAGATCAAAGCGGAGAATACCAAAAAATCGAAAAAAATATTGGTGTCTTGGAGCAAACCTTCAAAAGTTTTGGGGTTGATGCAAAAGTTGTGAAAGCAAGTCTTGGACCTGCTGTAACGAAGTTTGAAATTCAACCTGCTGTTGGTGTCAAAGTAAGTAAAATCGTTAGCTTGACTGATGACATTGCCTTAGCACTCGCTGCAAAAGATGTGCGAATGGAAGCTCCGATTCCAGGGAAATCATTGATTGGGATCGAAGTGCCAAATAGCACTGTAAGTACCGTTTCATTTAGAGATATCATTGAGGCACAACCAAGTCATCCGGATAAATTATTGGAAGTACCGCTTGGTCGAGATATTTCAGGCATGGTTCAATCAGCTGACTTAGCTAAAATGCCTCATTTACTGATTGCTGGTTCAACAGGTAGTGGTAAATCTGTTGCAATCAATGGGATTATCTCAAGCCTTTTAATGAGAGCAAAACCACATGAAGTAAAACTAATGATGATCGATCCAAAAATGGTAGAATTGAATGTTTATAATGGTATTCCCCATTTATTGACGCCAGTAGTGACTAATCCGCGTAAGGCAGCTCAAGCATTGCAAAAAGTTGTACAAGAAATGGAATTCCGTTATGAGAAATTTGCAGCAACTGGAGTTCGAAATATTTCTGGATATAATGAATTAGTGATTCAAAAGAATTTAGAAGATGGCGAAAATCGTCCGATTTTACCGTTTATTGTAGTAATTGTAGATGAGTTAGCAGACTTGATGATGGTTGCCAGTAATGAAGTGGAAGATGCAATCATTCGTTTAGCGCAAATGGCCCGAGCAGCTGGAATCCACATGATTTTAGCAACACAGCGTCCTAGTGTGGATGTTATTACAGGAATCATCAAAGCAAATGTTCCATCTCGTATGGCTTTCGCTGTTTCAAGTGGAACGGATTCAAGGACTATTATTGATAGTAATGGGGCGGAGAAGCTTTTAGGTCGAGGGGATATGTTGTTCCTGCCAATGGGTGAAAACAAACCGATTCGAGTGCAAGGAGCCTTTATTTCCGATCATGAAGTTGAACGAATCGTTTCTTTTGTAACAGAACAACAAGAAGCAGATTATCAGGAAAGTATGATGCCAACAGAAGAAACAACAGGTAGCAGTAATGAAGCATCTCAAGACGAACTATATGAAGAAGCAAAATCTTTAGTTGTAGAGATGCAGACTGCAAGTATTTCCTTATTGCAAAGACGCTTTAGAATCGGTTATAATCGAGCAGCACGCTTAGTGGATGAATTAGAAGATCATGGGGTTATTGGCCCATCAGAAGGAAGTAAACCAAGAAAAGTTTTTCTTGAACCTATAGCGGATGAGGAACCGATAGATCATGGAACTGAATAAGATATCAAAAAAATGGGGTCAGATTAGAAGCTGGCTCCATTTTTTTTTTGATTGATTGAACAAGTGTTACTTAGAAGTAGAAAATAAAATTGGATACAAGACTTTATCAAAGAGGTTTTCCATAAATGCAATCTTTGGTATAATGTATGAAATACTATCTGAAAATCGGATGACTAGTTGAATTAAATCATAAATACGATTAGAATTAGAGTAATCTAAACCAATAACAAATAAATTGAAATGAAACGATAAACTAAATAAAGATCATAAGGATGGATAATATGAGAAGAAAAAGCGTATTGTATTTAGATGTCGCAGAACAAATCAAAGCAGATATTATGAATGGGACATATCCTGTCGGTTCATTATTACCAACAGAAGCCGAACTTGAACAGTTATTTGATGTCAGTAAAATCACAGTTCGTCGTGCAATCGAATTATTATCATCAGAAGAATTAGTAGAGAAAAAAAGCGGAAAAGGAACGACTGTCTTAAGCAATCGTCCCTATAATAAATTGTCCAAAGCAGGCACGTTTACAGAGTATTTAAATGATTCAGGTCAAAAAGTTTCAAAAAAGATTTTGAATTTAGAAAAAATGACATTTACACCTGATTCTCCTGTTTATCAAAACTTAGGCGAAAAAGGTGTGAAAGTTTCTCGTTTATACACACTAGATGACCAACCGTACATCTATTTTAACTATTTTCTACCTGTCAGCCTGAGTGATGTGCCATTAGAGGCGTTTGAAAAAGAATCGTTATATCGCCTGATGGATCAGCATGGAATCGAGATCATAAAGTTTGAAGATAGTTTTCAAATAGTGGAATTGACCGCAGATCAGCAAAAAATTCTAGCTACTTCTGAAAAAAGCGGACTAAAAAGAATTCGTAAATCAATTGGTCTTTCTGGAAAAATTGTTGAGTTCTCTGAAGCAATCTATAATACAGCTCTTCATCCTTATGTGATTGAATATGAAGCTTAAAAAAATAACAGGTTACTTACAAAAGTGTAAGCAATCTGTTATTTTTTTCTATGGTACGTTTTGTAAAATTGGAATAGACTATTAAAGTAGAGAAAAGGAGCGATAAACATGTTACAAGTAGAAAATTTATCCAAAACGTACGGACAAGAAATTAAATATGAAGCCTTAAAAAAGTTGAATTTAACCGTTAATGACAGTGAATTTATTGGAATCATGGGACCTTCCGGAAGTGGGAAAAGTACTTTTTTGAACCTTTTAGCAACGATCGATCAACCCACATCTGGGCATATATTAATGAATGGAAAAGATCCGAATCAGCTGAATCAAGAAGAAATCGCTAAATTCAGACGAAGAGAGTTAGGATTTATTTTTCAGAGCTTTAACTTAATGCCGACTTTAACTGTAGAAGAAAATATTGTTTTGCCGTTAACGTTGGATGGTGAAAAAATTTCCGTGATGAAAAAAAAGCTCAATCTTTTAGCTGATCGTTTAGGAATTGCGAGTTTGCTAAAAAAACGAATCGCAGAAATTTCTGGTGGTCAAGCACAACGTGTCGCCGTAGCTCGTGCAATGATCCATCAACCGCAATTATTATTGGCGGACGAACCAACAGGAAACTTAGATACAAAATCGTCAAAAGATGTAATGCAGTTATTGCAACAACTAAATGAAGAAGAAAAAGCAACGATTTTAATGGTGACCCACGATCCTTTAGCAGCAAGTTATTGTAAACGAATCGTGTTTATTAAAGATGGTGAATTGATCGATGAAATCCATCATAATGGAAATCAAAAGATGTTTTACGATGAAATCATGGTGAAACTATCTGAGATTGAAGGTGTCGATAATGAGTTTTAGTCAATTTGTTATTCGAAACACCTTACGAAATAAGCATCTGTATATGGCTTATTTCCTAAGTACGCTATTTTCAGTAATGGTATTTTTCACGTTTACAGTATTTGCCTTTCACCCAGCATTGTCTAATGGATTAAATCAAAAGGCTCAAATCGGTATGCTAGCAGCAGCGATCATTATTTACGGCTTTGCATTTTTCTTTGTCCTGTACTCGATGGATGTCTTTATTCAATCTAGGAAAAAAGAATTTGGTTTGTTAATGATACAAGGGATGAGTCCAAAGCAACTTAAAAAAATGGTTTTTATTGAAAATTTAGTGATTGGTTTTTTTGCTACAATTATCGGAAGTATTGCTGGAATCGGTTTTTCTCAAGTGATTTTATGGTTAAGTAATAAATTGATGCATGTGGATTTTGGATTCTATTTCCCAGCACAAGCACTTGCGTTAACGATGGTTTCATTTGCAGTTCTCTTTTTAGCTATTTCTTTTTTCATTCAATTCCGTTTACCGAAGTTAACCTTACAGGAATTACTAAAAGCAGGCGATCTTGGAAAAGGGACAATCAAAAGCTCACATATTAAAACGATCTTAGCTATCTTATTGATTGGCGTAGGTTATGCTGTGGCATTGTTAGTTAAAGGGATGCTAGTACCATTTGTTATGATTCCTGTGATTTTCTTAGTTGTGGTAGGTACACGTTTTTTATTCAATCAGTTAAGTGTTACAGTTATTGAACGTTTAAAGAAGAAAGAAACGATTTTTTGGAAAAAAACGAATATGGTCGTTTTCTCTGATTTAGCTTTCCGAATGAAGGATAATGCGCGATCGTTCTTCTTAGTATCCATTATTTCAACTGTAGCTTTTGCTGCTATTGGTACGCTATATGGTTTTCAAAATATGATTTTAGATGGTATGAAGCAAATTCCTTATGAGTTCCAAATATCTGGAAAAGCAGAAGACACAGACTCTATAAAACAGAACTTTACTCAATTGTTGGCGGATAAAGGGATTCAAGTGGATGAAGGTCAATTAACGACATATACAAATGCAGATCAAATTAGTTTTATTAAAGAATCTGAGTATAATCATCTCGCAGAATTGATTAAAAAACCAACGATTCAAACGCAAGGTAAAGCTGTTCAATTACTACCTACGGGTGTTATGGGCGTAAAAGAAGGTACAATAAATGAAGTGAAACTTCCGGATGAAGAGACATTATCTGTCGCTAAAACAGAAAAAACGAATGTTGTCTCAGCTTATGGCACAACAGTAGTCGTACCAGATGCTACTAATCTACAAAATTTGGAAAGTTCAACAATGACTGTTTGGCAGCCTAAAAATGCTAGCTACGAGAAGCTAGTTTCTGTTGGTAAATTTCAAGATAAGAACATGCTTTTAATGGCAAAAAGTTATTCGCAACAAATGATTACAAATGAATATGCACCTATTTTATTCGTGGGTATCTTTATCGGAATCGTCTTCTTTGTTTCAGCTGGAAGCTTCCTATATTTCAGATTGTATAGTGATATGGATGTCGATGTAGAGAAATTTAAGATGATTTATAAGATGGGATTAGCGAAGAAAGAATTGAAAAAAATGATTTATCAGCAAGTTGGAATTCTGTTCTTTACACCAATCATTGTTTCTGTGATTCACGGAGCAGTAGCATTAACCGCGATGTATCATATGTTCAATCAAGGAATGCAACTGGCAGGTTGGCAAGTATTAGGTGTGTTTATTCTGATTCAAATCGTTTATTATCTTATTGCTCGTATGTTCTATTTCAATAAAGTTTACCGTTTAGTACAGGCATAATGAAGAGAAGAGCGTGGGACAAAACTAAAAAACAGTTTTGTTTCGCGCTCTAAACCCGAATAAACGGCGAGAAAAAAGCAGATCCTTCGGAAATAAGTTGAAATTCACAAAAATTTGAAAAGCAATTTTCGTGAATTCCCTCTTATTTCTCGGAGCTAAACGCTTTTGTCTCGACCTCCTTCTCCGATTAATTATGGTTCCACGATTCCTTGGTCGTCAATTCGCCCAGAAATTTCAACATCATTTTCAGCGTAAAATGATAACGGTGTATCAAGAGTTTCGGGAGACTTTACAGCTTCCAACATATCTTTTTTGAACTGATTTATACCCTCGTCAGTTGTCGAATCATATAAGACCGTGGCATGGCCTAAATCAAATGGCAAAGAATCGAGATGGCTGTTTTGGAGTTGGATTACTTTTTTATTCAGCGCTTTAGCATAACCTAATTCATAATAGATATTTGGATCGTGACTAGATAAATCAATAATAACCAAGTTCGCTTTTTCTAAACCATCATGAATGTTTTGCTCAATTTGATGGTGATCTTTACTCATTTCAACTTTTAGCAAGTTAAATCCTAGTTGATTTTTGGCAAAAGTATCTTGGATATAACCAAAGAGTAGATCATCATGACCTTTAAAATTGCTGGTATTTTCATTGATTGGTGTCGCGAAAAAACATACGTCAGTGTTCATCATAAAAAACCTCTTTTCTTAATTTTAATTATAGCAACGATATGAGTGTAGAACAAACAATAGGAATGAATGCTGCTGAAAGTGGAATCAGGGAGATAAGAAATGTCTAATTGTACTGACTAACCTAGATAACATATAGACAAATCGGGTACAATAAGTTATAGTATGAAGCGAATGTTTAGAAGAAATGAGGCAGAAAACTAGTGGAAAAAGCATCCATTTATGGTTTAACAAAAGAAGAACTAATCGCATGGTTCATTGAACATGACGAGAGAAAGTTCCGGGCCACTCAAGTATGGGAATGGCTTTATATCAAACGTGTCATGGCATTTAGCGACATGACGAATTTATCAAAAGATGTCATTGAATTATTAGAAGAAAACTTTATTATCAATCCATTGCGCCAAGTAATCATCCAAGAAGCAAAAGATGGCACAGTGAAATATCTTTTTGAATTACCAGATAAAAACATGATTGAAACAGTCTTGATGCGCCAAGAATATGGTATGTCTGTTTGTGTGACAACGCAAGTGGGTTGTAATATTGGCTGTACCTTCTGTGCAAGTGGTTTGCTTAAAAAGCAACGCGATTTAACTGCCGGTGAAATCGTCGCTCAAATCATGCTCGTGCAACATTATTTTGATGAACGTGGTGAAGGTGAGCGTGTAAGTCATATTGTGGTGATGGGAATCGGTGAGCCGTTTGATAACTACGATAATTTAATGAATTTCCTACATACGATCAATGATCCAAAAGGGTTGGCAATTGGTGCTCGCCACATTACTGTGTCAACAAGTGGCTTAGTTCCTAAAATCAAAGAGTTTGCTAATAATGGACTGCAAGTCAACTTAGCGATTTCTCTGCATGCACCAAATAATGACGTTCGAACATCGATCATGCGAATCAATCGTAGTTTCCCGATTGAAAAATTAATGGAGGCTGTTGATGAGTATTTGGAAAAAACGAATCGTAGAATCACGTTTGAATATATCATGTTGAGTCATGTGAACGATCTACCTGAACATGCACAACAATTAGCTGATTTATTGAAGGATAAGAAGAAATTAACTTTTGTTAACTTGATTCCGTATAATCCAGTTAGTGAACATGATCAATATAGCCGCAGTGAAAAAGCGGATGTGTTGAAATTCTATGATATTTTGAAGAAAAACGGTGTGAACTGTGTTATTAGAAAAGAATATGGTACAGATATCGATGCAGCTTGCGGACAATTGAGAAGTAAGCAAATCAAAAAAGCTGATAAAGTTAGATAAGCCTAAAAAATCCTGATAAACCAAAATGGTTTTATCAGGATTTTTTTTAGGCTTCATCTAAAATAGTAAACCCGTAATCAATAATATGTTCTTTTAAATAGCGTAAATATTCTTCCCCCATTATAGATAAAGACATCTGAGCAGGATGAATCCAGCCAATCTCCATTGTTTCATCAACTTCAAGAGGCAGTGCAACGATATTCTCGTCGTTCAATTCTCGACTTAATACACCTGAACTAATCGTATAACCATCAAGGCCAATCAAAAAATTGAACAATGTTGCTCGATCGCTGACACGGATACTTTTCTTATGATAGCGTGTGCTTAAAATTTCTTCTGAAAAATGAAAGGAATTAAATTGTCCTTGTTCAAATGAAAGATAAGGATAATCCTCTAAATCTGCTAAAGTTACTGATTTCTTTCCAACTAAAGGGTTCTTTTTACTAATAAAAACATGCGGGTGAGCTGTAAATAAAGGATGAAAGATCAGTTTTTTCTCTTTTAATAATTTGCGAATTACTTTTTCGTTAAATGTATTCAAGTATAAAATGCCTAACTCACTTTGAAACGTACTGACATCCTCAATAATATTATTTGTTTGCGTTTCTCGAAAAGTAAATTCATATTCATTTTTTTCATAGGATCTAATCAATTGTACAAACGCATGAACGGCAAAAGCATAGTGTTGAGCTGAGACAGAAAATAATCTGCGGCGAGTTTCCATTCCTTTATATTTCTCTTCCATCAAATCGACTTGCTCCAATATCTGGCGGGCGTATGATAAAAACTCAGTTCCTTCAGTTGTTAGAACCATTCCTTTTTGTGTCCGTTGAAAAATTTGAATATTCATTTCTTGTTCTAGTTCTTTGATGGCAGTTGAAAGGCTTGGCTGAGTGATAAAGAGATGTTTGGCCGCTTCATTAACTGAACCCAATTCAACGACTTTCACGATATAATCCAACTGTTTGATTCGCATGAAACCAATCCTCCTTCTACTAAAAAAACGGTACTAATTTTCCTAGCTTTAACAATAAAAAATTGTAATTTATTTCTAACTGAAGTATATCATACATCATAAATGTTTATAAAATAAAAAACTATGAAAAAAAGAACTATTTTTTCATAGTAGAATATCGATTTTTTGAACTTAACTGAATGAACTATTTACGTTAAAATTCAACTTGAATCACTTGTACGCCTTGCTTTTCGATTTCTCGAATCACTTCAGGAGAAGCAAACGTGTCCGTTATCAAGTAATTGATATCTTTGATTTTCCCGCTAGTAAAGTTAGAAGAAAAACCAATTTTACGATAGTCTGCAACAACGATTACTAAACCATTTGTTCGTTCAATAATCAGCGAATTTATTTTAGATTCATGTAAGACAGGTGTCGTGATACCATTTTCAATACTGAGTCCAGAACATCCAATAATTGAAATGTCAGAAGACATTTTTGAAAAGGAGTCAATGGCAATATCACCAACCAATGCTTCTTTAGGAAAACGAATTTCACCACCAGATAAAATCACCGTTGAATTTGGATTATGATCAAGATTAGCGACTTTAACATTGTTAGTAACGATTGTCACACGTTTATCTTCTAAATTTTTTAAAGAAGACAATGCAGTTGACCCAGTATTAATAAATAAGGTATCGCCGTCTTTTACAAATTCAGCGGCTTTTTTTGCGATTGCGCTTTTTAAAATTTCGATTTCTTCATTGTAATCTTCCGTTCCAGTTTTTTGAACGATTTGAGCCTTCCCATGGGCGCGACGGACTAACCCCATTTTTTCTAAAGCAGTTAGATCACGACGGACCGTTATCTCTGATACTGCAAGATTTTGGCTTATTTCTTTTACGAGTAGACTTGTCTCGTTCTTTAATAATTCAAGCAGATCATCTCGGCGAGCTTTGATCGTTTTGTGCGAACTTTTCATTTAAAATCCTCCTTTCTAAATCCTTTGTACAATTGCAAGTGTATTTCCTAGTGCTTTTGCTTCTTTTAATAAACGATAACCTTCAGATGTTTCATTGAGTTTAAGTAGACATTGTCCTTTTAGGTGTAAAAGATAAGTCAGTTCTCGATTATTTAGTCGATTTTTATCAATTAATTCCAATTCACTTAAACACTTTATATTTCTATTTTGATGGAAATAGTTCATTCCTGCAATTTCGTTCCATGAAAATAAACCACGCATTTGTTTCTTTTTAACATTTTTTAACTTGAACAAGTTTTTCAAGCAATTATTTAAATTTTCTTCGTCTTTTAAAAAAGAATAGCAATACAATTGCGTATGATAATAAATGAAGAGGTAATCCAATGTGGAATGAAAGAACTTCTGATTATTATCTAAATGGTTCAAACAACGTTTATAATTTCCTTCGTCCAATAAGAGTAAGCTATCAAAAATAATAATAGACTGTTTGAAGCCATTAAACAAATCTTTTTTTTGTAGAGTCTCTTTTAAAGCGGCAGCTTTATTTAGGTCACAGTCAACAGTTAAAGCATAAATCATTTTTTCATAGATACTTTTTAAATACTCAAAGAGAATAACAATGATTAGCACAATACCTCCTAAGCAGCCGAAAATAAGCTTAGAACCTAATTCTTGAGAACTAGTGACTAGATAGTAAATATAGATGGCAAATAACAAGTAAATAACCCATAAAAATATTTTTTTTCCAAAGTAAATGCTTTTCCAAACTAAATTCTTCATATTCTTCACCTCATCGAAACTATATCATAAAAAAAGTGATATGAACATAAAAAAAGACGTTATGATCTATAATAAATGCATTTTTTATGAAAACGTTCTTAAAACGAATTAAACGATCTTATAAATAGATTGAAAACGGTTTAAAATATTGTAGAATGAAAAGTGTAATTGAGATTGAAACAATATGGAGGGATCATATGGCAACAATTCATGATGTAACAAAAGAAAGTTGGATTTTAAGTACTTTTCCTGAATGGGGAACCTATTTAAATGAGGAGATTGAACAAGAAAAAGTCGAGGTAGGAACGGTTTCTATGTGGTGGTTAGGTTGTACCGGAATTTGGTTGAAATCACATGAAGAAACGAACATTTTATGTGATCTATGGTGTGGAACTGGAAAAAGAGCGCATGGAAATGGAAAAATGAAAAAAGGCCATCAGATGATGCGGATGAGTGGATGCGAAAATATGCAGCCAAACCTCAGAACACAGCCTTTTGTTATCGACCCATTTGAAGTTAAAGACGTGGATGCTTTGGTGGTTACCCATATCCATTCAGATCATTTGGATATTAATACAGCTGCTGCAGTTCATCAAAATTGCCCAAATGCACGTTTTATTGGTCCAAAAGAAGTTGTTGATACTTGGTTAAGGTGGGGAATTCCAGAAGAAAAAACGACAATTGTAAAACCTGGTGATCGTGTTTCAATCAAGGATGTAGACATCGTAGCATTAGAAGCTTTTGACAGAACGGCCTTAGTAACTTGTGAAGATCCGGAAATAACATTAAAAGGAAAATTACCTCAAGATATGGATGAAATTGCTGTTAATTATTTATTTGAAACAAGTGGCGGTAATATTTATCATGCTGGGGATTCTCATTATTCCAATATGTTTGCTAAACATGGTAATGAACACAAAATCGATGTTTGTCTAGGAGCTTATGGAGAAAATCCACGAGGAATTACTGACAAAGTGACGTCAGTCGACATGTTGCGTATGGCGGAATCATTAAATGCGAACGTTGTTATCCCGGTTCATTACGATATTTGGGCAAACTTTATGGCTGATCCAAAAGAAATAACGGAAATCTGGAAATTCAAAAAAGATCGTTTGAATTATCAATTTAAACCTTTTATCTGGCAGGTTGGTGGCAAATTCACCTATCCAAACGATAAAGATAAATTAGAATTTAACTTTTATCGTGGGTTTGATGATGTCTTTACAATAGATAATGATACACCGTTCCCATCATTTTTATAAGAAAGGAGAAAACGAATGCTAAAGTATTTTTATGATAATGATTTGATTCGGTTTTGTGATAAAACACCTGATAATTGGGAAGATGCTGTGATGCTTAGTTGCCAGACATTGCTGGAAAAAGAAGTTATTACACAGCAGTATGTAGATGAAATCGTGGCGTGTGTTCAAAAATATGGACCTTATATCGTGATAGTTCCAGGTGTCGCTATGCCACATTCTTCAGAAGATAGCCAAGGTGTTTTAGGAACAGCCATTTCATTTACAAAAATGAGTCATGATGTAATTTTTGAAGAAGGAAATAGTGAAAAAAATGCACGTCTGTTTTTCACATTAGCAGCTAAAAACAGTGAAGAGCATGTAGAAAATATTTCAAAATTATCAGAAATGTTGATGACTGACGGGTTGATCGAAGCATTGATGACAGTAAATACAATGGAGGATTATCAAAACGTAATGGCAACTTTTGATCTATAGAAAGAAGGGGAGTAAATGACACAAGTATTAGATTTTCTAATGGGAATTTGGGATTATTTTGCGGCGAATATTTTGACACAGCCAGCATTTTTAATTGGTTTTATTGTTCTATTAGGGTATGTTTTACTCAAAAAACCATTGTATGAAAGTATTGCTGGTTTCTTAAAAGCAACTGTCGGCTATTTGATCTTAACTGTTGGTTCAGGTGGTTTAGTGAATAATTTTCGGCCAATTCTAGTGGGATTAAAGGAACGCTTTAATTTAGATGCGATGGTCATTGACCCTTACTTTGGTCAAAATGCTGTAACTGCAGGAATTGAAGAGACCTTTGGACGAACGTTTAGTGACACGATGATTTTATTATTGATTGCATTTGTCATGAATATTTTATTAGTTCGTTTCAAAAAATATACAAAATTGCGTGCGGTTTTTACAACGGGAAATGTTCAAATTCAACAGGCGGCAACAGCATTTTGGATTTTATTATTTTGTTTTCCTAATTTAGGACAAATTCAAATACTATTGATCATGGGACTTATTTTGGGCTGTTATTGGGCAGTTGGATCGAATTTAACAGTTGACATTACACAAGATTTGACTGAAGGTGCGGGCTTTGCGATTGCTCATCAACAGATGTTTGGTGTTTATATCTTTGCTCGATTAGCTGAAAAAATGAAAAAAGATAAAAATAATCGAAAGCTGGAAGATGTCCAATTACCTGGTTTCTTATCGATTTTCAATGAAAACATGGTTGCAACGTCAATTCTGATGCTATTTTTCTTTGGAATTATTTTAGTTGTGTTAGGCCCCGCTTATTTAATTGAGGCAGGATTCATGGTGGAAGGACAAAGTTTCTTATTTTACATTTTACAAACAGCGTTATACTTTGCCGTTTATCTGGCCATTTTACAATTAGGGGTTCGGACATTCGTTTCAGAGTTAACAGAATCATTCCAAGGAATTTCAAATACATTATTACCAGGTGCAGTGCCTGGAATCGATGTTGCTGCAACTTTTGGTTTTGGTTCACCGAATGCTGTGACGATTGGGTTTTTATTCGGTGCTTTAGGACAATTCATAACGATTGGCTTATTGATTCTATTTAAATCACCAGTGATTGTCATTGCAGGATTTATTCCATTATTCTTTGATAATGCGGTGATCGCTGTTTATGCGAATAATCGTGGCGGATTCAAAGCAGCATGTATTTTCCCATTTATTTCTGGTGTGATTCAAGTACTAGGATCTGCTTTAATAGCGGCATTTATCGGGTTATCACAGTATGGTGGATATATTGGTATGTTTGATTGGGCAACCGTTTGGCCTGTGATGACATTATTAATGAAATATTTAGGTTATTTTGGTGTTGCACTAGTGGTGATTGCACTGCTAGCAATTCCACAATTACAGTACCGAGCAAATCCAGAAGGATATTTCTTGATTGCTGAAGATTATGATGAATACGTAAAAAAAATGACAGCAAAAAAAGTTTAATATTAGTTAGTTTCAAGAGCTAGCACTGTGCCTTGCTTCGAGCGTATCAGTTCAAGTTTTAAGGATTGATGGATTCGAGAAAAATAGAAAAAATAAATGAGACAAAGAACGTCGGGGTCATTTTTTCTATTTTCCTTTCAAGGCTGAATCAGCTCTTTAAGTTTTGAAATTATATGAGGAGGAAATTAAGATGAGAGTATTAGTATCTTGTGCAAATGGATCAGGAACCAGTTTAATGATGAAAAAAAGTGTGGAAAAGGCGTTGAAAGAATTAGGATTTAATATTACCAATATTCACCATTGTGCCATTTCTGAAGGAAAAAGTACGGCAGGACAATATGATGTTGTATTTTGTCCAATGAATTTTTTGAATATGTTTGATGATGCTAAGAAAAAAGGGATTACAGTTGTTGGTGTAAGAAATGTCATGTCTGCTAAAGAAATCAGTGAGCGTGTGCAAGAAACTGAGTTAGCTGCGAAATTTAAATAGGGATAGTAAAGATGAGGCTGGGGAACATTATAATGTCCTAGCCTCTTGAAAAATGAAAGTAAGGAGAGCGAAAAAATGAGTAGACCTAATTTACAAGTAGCGTTAGATCATTCTGATTTACCTAGTGCAATCAAAGATGTGGTTGCAGTTGGCGAAATTGTAGATATCGTAGAAGTCGGGACGATTCTTTGCTTGCAGGCAGGAGCAGAAGCAGTACGCTGTATTCGTGCATTATACCCTGATAAAAAAGTAGTTGCAGATACAAAATGTGCAGATGCTGGTGGAACTGTTGCAAAAAATTGCCGAGAATCTGGGGCAGATTGGATGACGGTCATTTGTTGTGCAACGATACCAACAATGAAAGCTGCTGCAAAAGAAGTAGAAGAAATCCAAGTTGAATTATATGGAGATTGGACATATGAGCAAGCACAAAAGTGGTTGGATGCAGGGATTTCTCAAGCTATTTATCATCAAAGCAGAGATGCACTTTTAGCAGGTGAAACTTGGGGAGACAAAGATTTGACCAAAGTAAGAAAATTGATTGAGATGGGATTTAGAGTTTCGGTTACGGGTGGATTGGATATAGAAACATTAAAACTATTCAAAGATCTCGATGTCTATACGTTTATTACTGGTCGAGGGATCACAGCTTCTGAAAATCCTAAAAAAGCTGCACAAGATTTTCAAGCAGAAATCAAACGTATTTGGGGGTAAAGTTTATGACTACAATAGGAATCTATGAAAAAGCACTCCCTAAAGATATTGACTGGAAAGAACGTTTACTATTAGCAAAAAAATTAGAGTTTGATTTTGTTGAAATGTCGATCGATGAAACAGATGAACGTCTTCAAAGGCTAGACTGGACAAAAGAAGAGCGAAAAGAAGTAAGAGAGGCAATTCATGAGACTGGGGTAAAGATATTATCGATTTGTTTAAGTGGACATCGACGTTTTCCCTTTGGTTCTGAGGATCGGAGCAAACGAATTGAAGCGATGAACTTAATGGGAAAAGCAATAGACTTGGCTTCCGACTTAGGTGTTCGCACCATTCAACTTGCTGGTTATGATGTTTATTATGAAAAGAAAACGTTAAAATCCAGAGAGTATTTCATTGAAAATTTAAAAAAAGCAGTTGCAATGGCAGCAGCAAAAGAAATTGTGCTTTCAATAGAAATTATGGATGATCCATTCATAAATTCTATTTCTAAATTTTTGAAAATCAAAGATCAAATTCGCTCACCTTATCTACAAGTGTATCCTGATGTTGGCAATTTATCGGCTTGGCCGGAAAATGATGTTGGTTATGAATTAGAAATCGGAATTGATCAGATTTCTGCAATTCATTTGAAAGATACTCTGGCTGTAACGGAACAGTTTTCTGGTAAATTTAAAGAAGTTCCCTTTGGAAGTGGGTGTGTAGATTTTTTAGGGTGTCTTAAAACCTTAAAGCGCTTGGAATATAATGGGCCATTCCTGATTGAAATGTGGAGTGAAAATAGTGAAACACCCGAAAAAGAAATCGAACAAGCAAAGGCATTTTTATTTCCTTATTTGAAGGAGGCTGGGTATCGTGACAAATAAATTACTAGTAGATGAGATGAAAGAAAGAGTTTTTGCTGCAAATCTAGCTTTACCTAAAGCAGAATTGGTAAAACTTACGTGGGGAAATGTTAGTGAAATCAATCGGGAAGCAGGCTTGATTGTAATCAAGCCAAGCGGTGTTTCATACCAAACCATGCAAATGAAGGACATGGTTGTAACTGATCTAAATGGAGAAGTGTTAGAAAAAGGAATGAAGCCTTCATCAGATCTCGCTACACACGTTGAATTATATAAAGCTTTTAAAGAAATCAACTCAGTAGTACACACTCATTCAAAACATGCAGTAATGTGGGCACAAGCTGGTCGAGAGATACCGGCTTATGGTACTACTCATGCAGATACTTTTTATGGGGTTGTTCCTTGTACACGTCAACTATCCTCAGAAGAAGTAACCTCTGCCTATGAAGAGGAAACAGGAAAAGTAATTGTTGAAACCTTTAATGAAAAAAAAATTGATCCTTCGGCAGTTCCTGGAGTACTAGTTTATGGACACGGACCGTTTACTTGGGGGAAAACGCCACAACAGGCGGTAGAAAATAGTATTGTTTTAGATGAGATAGCTGAAATGGCTTGTGCAACGGAAGTTGTAAATGATTCAGTAATGCCGATTCCTCAATACCTTTTAGATAAACATTTTTTTAGAAAACATGGTAAAAATGCATACTATGGGCAATCTTAAAACATAGATTCTTTTTGATTAGTAGTGTAGATAAGTCTGATAAGGACTTTGTCTGCACTTTTTTGTTTTTTTAAAGAAATGATAGTTTGAATTTTATGTAGTACTTGAATTTAAATTTAGAAAAGCTATACTAGAAAAATAACTTAAAAGAGAGAAAGAGGATGAGTATGGGGGAGAATCAATTAAAACGTGAAATTTCACTATTTGGCGCTTTTTCAACAGTTATGGGAACTGTTATTGGTGCAGGGGTCTTTTTTAAAACAGCAAGTGTAGTTAGTTTCGCTCATTCACCAAGTTTAACGATTTTTGCTTGGGTATTAGGTGGTGTTTTAACTTTATGTGCAGGTTTGACAAGTGCTGAATTAGCTACAGCTATTCCAAAAACAGGAGGAGCTGTTAAATATATTGAATATACATATGGAAAGTTGCCAGGCTTTTTGCTAGGGTGGGCACAAAGTGTAATTTATTTTCCAGCTAACATTGCGGCCTTATCGATTATTTTCAGTACACAATTTATACACTTATTTCATTTATCAAATAATCTTTTGTTACCAATCGCGCTTGGAACAGGGGCAAGCGTCACCATAGTTAATTTATTAGGTACTAAAAGTGCAGCAAATTTACAGTCTTTTACATTAGTAATCAAGATGATCCCAATCGCTTTGATCGTGCTAGTAGGATTTTTTATGCCAGCCAATGTAGAAGTTTCATTATTTCCTATTAAAGCTGGTGGAGATAGCAACTTTATTCAAGCACTTAGCGGCTCATTACTAGCAACAATGTTCGCCTATGATGGTTGGTTGGGTGTTGGCGCTGTAGCAGGTGAAATGAAACGACCAGAAAAAGATTTACCAAAGGCAATATTTTTTGGCTTGACGTTTATCACGATTGTCTACGTTTTAATTAATTTTGTTTTTCTTAAAACATTACCAATCGAACAGCTTTCTGGAAATTTGAATGCAGCGTCAGAAGCATCAAATCAAATTTTTGGTTCAATTGGCGGTAAGGTAGTGACGATTGGGATTTTGATTTCTGTTTATGGTGCATTAAATGGGTACACGATGACGGGAATTCGAGTTCCTTATGCTTTAGCATTAGAAGAAATGATCCCTTTTAGCAAGCAGTTTCAAAAGCTGTCTAAAAAATATGTTGTTCCTTATGTAGCAGGTATTTTTCAGTTTGGTATCGCAGCCGTCATGATGTTTTTTGGTAGCTTTGATTTGTTAACAGATATGTTAGTGTTTGTTATGTGGCTATTTAGTCTTTTGATTTTTTTTGCAGTATT
Organism: Enterococcus haemoperoxidus ATCC BAA-382; assembly: GCF_000407165.1. Classification (NCBI taxonomy): domain Bacteria; kingdom Bacillati; phylum Bacillota; class Bacilli; order Lactobacillales; family Enterococcaceae; genus Enterococcus; species Enterococcus haemoperoxidus. The sequence continues at coordinate 574,338 of NZ_KE136479.1, forward strand.
TATTTTAAGAAAAAAAGAGCCTGAACTCAATCGCCCCTACAAAGTCCCTTTTTATCCAGTAATTCCTATTATAGCAATTATTGGCGGATTGTTTATTTTAATCACTACACTGTTTACACAAACGATATTAGCCAGTATTGGTATTGGAGTGACCTTATTAGGAGTTCCTATTTATCTGTTAAATCAAAAGTCAAAAGCGGTAAAAAGTAAATAACTTTCATTTAATGTCAAGAATTTATCGCTTTTTAATAAGAGTTTGATAAAATTGGCCAAAATTATTTGGTATAATGATCTTGATCTAAGTCTTTGTCATCAGATAAAGCATGACTCTTGCTTAACCCTTTTAGGCAGGAGTTCATTTTTCTCAAAAATTTTAATAAAATTAACAATTTCTGAAAGACATTCTAGTCAAATTTTTAGTATAATGGATATATCAAAACGATAAACTATTTTGGGGAAGATAGTGCATCAGAACTCTTGGTAAAGCTATAAATGTTGAAATATCAACATTTATAGCTTTATTTTTTTACTTTTAAAACGAAGGATTAGTATGGGGATGGGAAAATGGAACGCTTTATCTAACTATTTGTTAAAGTAATTCGAAATAAATAAGGTGTTAGAGGTTAACAAGGTAAGCAAAAAAGATAAAATTTGTGGATACGATTTAATTATCATGAAACCAGGACAAAACTTAAGATGTTTTGTTCTGGTTTTTTTGCAATAATATTTAGTTTAATTGCGTATATTATTTTAAGGAGGGAAGTAGATGGATATTAAAGAGTTTTCATTGAGCTTGATTGAATGGGGAATGACAGAATGTATTCAGGATATCTATGTTTTACCTGTTGAGAATAAGGTTCAGGTATTTGCTAGGAGAGGCAAAAGCCGAGTTATCTTTAAAGAACTAAACGAAAGTGAGGGAGAAAAATTAATTTTTCATTTTAAATTTATCGGCAGCATGGATGTAGGTGAAAAAAGGAAGGCGCAAGTTGGTTCAGCGACATATGCAATCAATCAAAATATTGTTCGCTTACGATTATCAACAGTTGGTGATTTTAGACAAAGGGAGAGTCTAGTTATTCGCTTTTTGCATATTTTTGGAACTAGTCGGGAAAACTATTTTTTGCCCCAGCAATTAACCATTATTAGAGGACAAGTTAAACGCCGTGGGTTACATTTATTTTGCGGACCTGTTGGCTCAGGTAAAACGACGTTAATGTACAAATTAGCGAAAGAGACAGATCAATTTCAACAAGTAATCACAATAGAAGATCCTGTTGAAATCGAAGAAAAAGCTTTTTTACAGTTGCAGACTAATACTAAGATTGATTTAACTTACGATGTATTGATCAAAGCCTGTTTACGTCATCGTCCTGATATTTTGATTATTGGAGAGATTAGAGATGGACTTACCGCCCAAGCTGCAATTAGAGCCGCACTTACAGGACATACGGTATTTGCAACGATTCACGCAAGAAGTATCACTGGAGTATATGAACGGCTCATTGAACTAGGCGTTCAGCAAAGAGAGATTATTGAATGTGTGGCAGGTATTATTTACCAACGACTATTACCTTTTCGGACTACTACTGAAGAAGAAGTCAGTGGGTTACTTATGGACTATGATTTTTCCGGAAAAAAAACCTCTAACTGGTTGAAAGAGTTAAGAAAGGTTTGGGCATATGGATTTATTGATAATCAAACATTTGAAGAAGAAAAAGAGCATTAAACTATCAAAACAACAACAGCAGTTGTTTATTCAATTATTGGCTGATTTGTTAAGTAATGGATTTACAATTCAGGAAAGTTTAGCATTTATGAAAAAATCCCGCTCAATTTCAAAATCAGCAATTGATTCTTTGATTAACGTTATGGAACGCGGAGATCCGCTACATAGCAATTTAGCTGGATTGGGATTTAAGACGACCGTCATTACGCAAATTGAATTTGCTCAAACGCATGGAGATGTAGCTGGAACATTAAAAAAAATCAAAGAACATATGAAAATTGTTGATAAACAACAGCAAAATTTCTATAAGGTTATTAGCTATCCTGTGTTACTTTTACTTTTTTTAACAGTTGTTTTGATTAGCATTCGTCAAGTTTTATTGCCTCAACTAATGGCAAACGGAACGATTCAGGTAGAGAATATAGGGATTCAATTTATTCAGAAAAGTCCTTATTATATAGTGACATTTTTAGTTAGTTTAGTAATTTTGAGCCTTTTGGTTCGTGGTTATTTGAGCAAAAAAACTTTTTTTCAAAGAGCTTTGCTTGTTTCGAAGATCCCTTTTTTAGGAAATCTTTATAGAGAATATAATTCAGCATTTTTCGCACTTGAATGGGGAAAATTATTTTCTCAAGGATTAGAAATCAAAGCGGTCATTCAATTGATGCAAGTGACGGAACAACGATCCTTAATGAGTGAACTTGCTGAAATGATCGAAGAGCAATCAATGTTAGGGCATACGTTTTATGAGCAATTACCAAAATTTTCCTTCTTTTCTCCAGAGTTGTCTTTGATTATTCAACAAGGTCAGGTCAAAGGGAACTTAGGAAAAGAATTGATTTTGTATAGCGAACTGTGCTGGCAACGCTTTTTTAAACGAATGGAAAAATTGATTCAGTGGATTCAACCGGTTATTTTCTTAGTGGTAGCATTTTTAGTTGTGAGTATCTATGCAGCGATGTTGTTACCAATTTATGGTGGAATGGAGGAATTTTTATGAAAAAGAAAAAACAACGAATAAATTACAAAGGGTTTACCTTGTTAGAAATGCTTGTTGTGCTACTAATAATTTCTGTCTTAATTTTATTATTTGTTCCGAATCTTTCAAAACATAAAGAAGGAGTAGATAAGAAAGGCAATGAAGCGATTGTTAAAATAATAGAAACACAAATGGATCTTTATGTTATGGAAAAAAATCAAACGCCAACACTAGAGCAGCTTTTAAAAGATGAATATATTACGCAAGAACAATTTGAGAAATATCAAGCAAACAAGAAATGATCATGAATAATATGAAAGGTTTTACTTTAATAGAATCGTTGATCGTTGTGTTTATTTGTACTATTTTTATGTTGCTTCCAACACTCGCTATAAAAAAATGGAAACAAGTGTTAGAAGTCGATCAATTTTTATCCTCATTTGAAAAGAAATTGCTTTTCACACAACAAATGTCTGTTGTCAATACAATAGACACTCAGATTGTATTTTTTGAGCAGAGTCAGCAAATCCATTTCTTGATTCCAAAAAGCGAGCATACATTGGAAACAGAAATATTGGAAATACCAGTGACGTTAATAGCTAATGGGCCTGATAAAATCACTTTTAAAAAGGGGTCAGGTAATAACGGGAAGTTATCAAAATTTTCTTTTTCATGGACACAAAGAAAACAATTAATTGAATTCCAATTTCAGTTAGGAAGTGGTCGCTATCTTAAAAAAATCAAACAACTATAGCGGATATATATTACTAGAAAGTTTAGTTGCACTTGGATTATTATGCTTGATAACGGGAAGTTATATATCAATCAATACATTTCTACTAAAGAAAAATAAGCAAGCAACGAATCAATTACAGCTTCACAGAGTTTTGTATGAAGAAATGAAGCGTTATGAAAATCATGGTGGACTGTTGACTCAAGACATACATTTAGAAAATAGTCACTATCAACTAAAACTTTATAATACTGAGAATAAGTTGATAGAAGTGGAGATTACAGATGGAAAAGAGAGCTTTACACTTAAAAAAGAGTGATACACAGAATAATTTTTTAGGTTTTACCTTAATTGAATGTTTACTTGCGTTGTTTTTATTATCGATTATTTGTATGCTTTTTTCAGCTTCAATTAAAAATGCTAGCTTGGTGACTAGCTATTTAAAAAGTGAACAGATAAAAGAATGGCATATATTTGTGATCCAATTAGAAAACGAGTTAAAAAATTGTCGCTATGAGAAAACGCAGGCAAATAAAATTATTCTAAAAAATAAAAAGAACAGTAAAACGGTGTGGATCGAATATAAGTTAGGTAAGATTGTAAAGGTAGAAAATGGCGGTTATCAGCCACTTCTGATGGAAGTTAAACGAGCGAATTTTATAGAGGTTGATAAAGCCATTGCGATGAAAGTGCTCTTTGAGAATAATTTGCAGGTCGAAGCAAAATGGATTATCACAAAGGAACATGAAAATGAATAAGCGATACAAAGGCGGAGTTTTACTGACGACATTACTGTTGGTCTTTTTATTTAGTTTTATTTTTATGTTAGTTTTAGAAGACTTTCAGCTGACACAGAAATTTACAAAAAATACCAAAGATTACTATGTGGCCAAAACCATGGTAAGTATGTTTCTTTACGATATTAAGCAGGAGCAAGCATCACTTGAAAAAGAAGGACAGCAAAGATTTTCTTCTGGTATATTGGAGTACAGATATGATCAAACAACGATAAAGTTTATCATTCATATAAACCAAACCACGTATGAATTTCAAGAAGAGTATCGGGTAATGAAAAAAGAGTCATCTTGAAGTAAAATAACGTCACTTGAATTTTAAAAATAAGAGTAATTGAAAATTTGTGAAACGTGTATCAAAGAAATAATAAAAATAACTAATACAGAGGTGAGTTTTTAAATGAAATTATATTAGAATCTATTTAATATTTTTGTAAAAATAAGACTAGTTCGCTGATTTACAAATATTATTAGGAAATTGATTGATTATTGTCTGGTTTTTCGTTAAAATAGAACAGGTATGAAAATTGTTATATTATAGATGGAAATTGAGGTGTTTCTTTTGTTCCCTGAGAAAATAGAAAAGGCTTTCGGTTTAATGGAACAGGCCATCGGAATACTTAAACGATCTTTAGATACTTCTTTTTTGGATGCCTACACTGAAAATGGTGAAAATATCATTGATAATTATCAAGTACGTGTAGTAGATGGGGTCCCCGATGAGCAGACTGTTCAAAAACTTAAAACCATTTATGACCAACTACAAGCAATCGAATTGGAACCAGAAGAAATTAGACGTTTGTCTCAGTTGATTTTACTTAAAGGGAATAAAGCAGAGTCCTTACAGGCAAATCATCAACTAACACCGGATAGTATTGGTTTCTTGTTTGTTTATTTGATTGAACAACTTTACAGTCCTGATCAATCACTAAAAATACTGGATATTGCAACAGGGATGGGTAATCTTCTTTTGACGACGGTTCTTAACTTGAACTTAGCGAACTATACAGTTCAAGGCTTTGGTGTGGACATCGATGATACGTTACTTTCAGTTTCAGCTACCAATAATGAGTGGACACAGGCTACGATTCAACTATTCCATCAAGACGGATTGCAGGACTTACTTGTTGATCCTGTCGATGTAGCAATCAGTGACTTACCGATTGGCTATTATCCAAATGATGAAAAAGCCAAAGAGTTTGATTCAGCGGCAGATGAAGGTCACAGTTACGCTCATCACTTATTGATGGAACAAGCGATGAAATTTGTTAAACCTAATGGCTATGGACTGTTTTTGATCCCAACGAATATTTTAGAAACAGAACAGAGTTCATTTTTCAAAAACTGGCTGCAAAAAAATGTTTATCTGCAAGGGATGATTCAGTTACCAGATGAGCTTTTCAAATCTGAACAGTCAAGAAAAAGCATTTTGTTTGTGCAAAATAAAGGTGAACATAGTGAGCAAGTAAAAGAAGTGCTTGTAGCAAAATTAGGTTCGTTAAAAGATCCTGCAAAAGTTACACAATTTTTTCAACAATTTGAGGCTTGGAAGTCTTCAAATTTAAAATAAAACAACTGATAAAGAGGAGAGTATTATGTCTAAAACAATTGCAATTAATGCTGGAAGTTCAAGTTTAAAATGGCAGCTATACCAAATGCCAAACGAAGAAGTTATCGCTAAAGGAATCGTTGAACGAATTGGTTTAAATGATTCTATCTTTACAATCAAATATGGCAATGACGAAAAATATGAAGAAATCATTGACATCAACGATCATGATGTTGCAGTTAAAATGTTATTGGATAAATTAACTGAATTAAAAATTTTGGCTTCTTATGATGAAATTACAGGTGTTGGACACCGTGTAGTTGCAGGTGGAGAAGACTTTAAAGATTCTGTAGTTATCGACGATGAAGTTTTAGCCAAAATCGAAAAATTAGCAGAACTTGCACCTTTACACAATCCAGCGAATGCAATGGGAATCAAAGCATTCAAAAAAATCTTACCTGAAATTATCAGTGTTGCTGTTTTTGATACATCTTTCCATACAACAATGCCAAAACACAATTTCTTATACAGTATTCCAACTGAATACTATGAAAAATTTGCTGCTCGTAAATATGGTGCGCATGGAACAAGCCATAAATTTGTTGCTGAACGTGCAGCGGAAATGCTTGGCCGTCCAATCGAAGAATTAAAAATCATTACTTGTCACTTAGGTAACGGTGCGTCAATCACAGCGGTTGATGGTGGTAAATCAGTAGATACATCAATGGGCTTCACACCACTTGCAGGTGTAACAATGGGGACTCGTTCTGGAGATATTGATCCTTCTTTATTAGCTTACCTAATGGAAAAACTTGAATTGACTGATATCAAAGACATGATCGATATTTTAAATAAAAAATCAGGTTTACTTGGTTTGACTGGTATCTCTAGTGATATGCGTGATTTAGAAGCAAACATGGATAAAGAAGCTGTTCAAGTAGCGTACGATATTTTCACAGACCGTATCCGTAAATACATTGGTAGTTATGTAACTGTATTAAACGGTGTTGATGCAATTGTCTTTACTGCTGGAATTGGTGAAAATGATTCACACGTTCGTAGTGAAGTAATCAAAGGCATGACTTGGTTCGGTTGTGAATTAGATGATGAGAAAAACAATGTTCGTGGAAAAGAATCAGTGATTTCTACAGAGGATTCTAAAGTTAAAGTATTATTGATTCCAACTGACGAAGAATTGATGATTGCTCGTGATGTTGAGCGTCTAAGAAAATAATATTCACAAAAAAAGCAACTCGACAAAAATCGAGTTGCTTTTTTATTTAAAAAATTATTCTTCGTCTTGTTGAACTGGAATTTTATTGTCTAAATCGGTTCTGACCACAAGTACATCACAAGCGGCGTTTCGAATAACATATTCAGAAACAGAGCCAATAAATAAACGTTCAACAGCATTTAAACCTGTTGCCCCCAACATAATCAAGTCAACTTCCTGATCTTGAGGCAGTTGTTTGGCGATCAAAGGTTTTGGAGCACCATATTCAATGACACTAGATACTTTTTCACATCCATGTTCTTTTGACTGTTTTTTGTATCCTTCAAGTGTTTGCTTGGCCATCTCTGTTGCTTGTTCAGCTAAGACACCATCAAATGAAGAAACAGATTGAAATGCTCGGGTATCAATCACATGAGCTAATAGTAACTCTGCATCATTTCTCATAGCCACATTCATTGCTTTTTGAAAAGCTAATTCCGCTTCTGATGATCCATCAACAGCAACCATGATTTTACGATAATTTTGTAACATTGTGATCACTCCTTTTCAAATAGTTTAAAATAAATAGTTCTTTATACTCTAATTGTAGAACAAAACCGCAAAAAAGGAAAATAAAAAAGAAGATACTATTATAGAATCTTCTTGGCAAACATAACACTGAAAACAGCTGAAATTACAAGCAAGCTAAAAATATAGAACAACGAGAAAAACTTTAGGTTAAAGATTCCAACCAAGATACCCATAGCAGCTAAAATCAGATAGAAAACACCAAACTGATGTAAAAACTGCTTATTTTCGTCAGGTTCACCGTTGTGCATCAATGGTAAAAAAACAGTTGCTTTTTTTAATAAATAAATACCGATAATAACTAATAACGCTACAGATACAAAAATAAGTACGCGAATCATGCATTGAACCTCCATCAAATAAAAAACAATTTGCACTTCGCAAATTGTTCGGTAATCAAAATAAAAAAGGTAAAATCCGTCGATGCCGTTATTCGTCCTATAGTATTGAACCCGCAAACAAAGCAGGTGGGTTCCACGACTGACAGCTTCGAACTACCAAATGATAAGGCATGTTACCAGCTTAGGTACCAGAAGGATCCCTAGATATCAATAAAATGTTCGGTCAACACACAAAAAAGACAACGCGTACATCACAGATTTACCATCTTTATAATAGCACAATATAGCACAAACAGCAATGAGGGTGCTTGAAATTGGAAGCGGATTATTTTTTGTATTTATTTTCCTTTTTCCAATTTTGGATCCGCTGATACTGAAGGTTTAGTGCTTGCTCGTACTTTCCAGTATCGATTGGTTCATAATAATGAGCATTTTTTATTTTATCTGGAAGATACTGCTGATCTACCCATGCATTCTCAAAGTTGTGTGGATATTGGTAACCAATTCCTCGGTTCAAATCTTTAGCACCAGAATAATGGCTATCGCGTAAATGATCTGGAACATCTCCAGCTTTTCCGTCGCGTATATCGGCCAAAGCAGCATCAATTGCGCTGAGAGCAGAATTAGATTTGGGTGATAGGCATAAATCAATCACAACACTGGCAAGAGGAATGCGTGCTTCGGGGAAACCAAGTTTCTCTGCAGCTTGAACAGCAGTGATTGTACGTGCAGCAGCCGGTGGATTTCCTAAACCAACATCTTCATACGCAATGACCATCAAACGGCGGCAAATAATTGGTAAGTCGCCAGCTTCAACTAACCTGCCCAGATAATGAAGCGCAGCATCAACGTCACTGCCCCGAATCGATTTTTGAAACGCAGAAATAACGTCATAATGAGCATCACCATTTTTATCGTGAGTCAAGGCTTTGCGTTGTACACATTCTTCAATGACAGAAAGAGTGATTTCAATTTTGTTATCTTCATTTTCAGGTGTTGATTTTACAGCTAATTCTAGCCCATTTAAAGCACTACGCAAGTCACCATTCGTTGCGCGAGATAAATGCTGCAGCGCTTTTTCTTCTAAAACTACTGGAAATTCTCCTAAACCACGTTCTGAGTCAGTCAATGCTTCTTTTACAGCTTTTTGAATATCTAATTCAGTTAATGGCTTGACTTCAAAGATTTGTGTCCGACTTCGAATGGCTGGATTGATTGTAATATATGGATTCTCCGTTGTTGCTCCAATCATAATAATTCGGCCGCTCTCAAGGTGAGGCAACAAAAAATCTTGTTTTGTTTTATCTAAACGATGGACTTCATCTAGTAATAAGATCACAGTACCGCTCATCTTTGCTTCTTCTGCGACGATTTGTAGATCTTTTTTTGTGTCAGTTGCAGCATTCAATAGGCGGAAAGCATAATTTGTAGAACCTGCAATAGCACTGGCAATACTAGTTTTTCCTGTACCTGGTGGACCGTATAAAATCATGGATGAAAGCATGCGAGCTTCGACCATTCTCCGGATGATTTTTCCAGGTCCAACAAGTTGTTGCTGACCAACTACTTCATCTAAATTACGTGGGCGCATGCGGTAAGCTAATGGTTTTTGCATCGTTGAACCTCCTTATTTTAAAGCTGAAAGGCTAGCTAATAAATTCTTTATCTATACATTATACCATAAAGAACATACGTTTGTGAAAGAGCCTGTTTTATTCATTAAAACAAGAGAAAAATCAGAATTTATCTTACTAATCGTTTGTTATTTCAATGGATAATAGGCTTAGATTCGTGTATGATAGGAAGTGGTGAAAAATAATGAATGACACGATAAATTTTTTTAATACAAAGTCAACAGAAGAAATTGCTCAGTTTTTATTAGGAATGTACTTAGAACATGAGACTGAATCTGGTATACTCGCAGGTTATATAGTTGATACGGAAGCTTATTTAGGTCCGGAAGACAAAGCAGCTCACAGTTATGGATTGCGTAATACGCCGCGGTTAAAAGCCATGTATGAAAAACCTGGAACGATTTATTTATATACAATGCATACGCATTTGATTTTAAATATGGTGACACAAGAAAAAGGGAACCCCCAAGGAGTCATGATTCGTGCTATCGAGCCCATTGACGGAATTGAAAAAATGGAAAAGAATCGCAAGGGACGTAAAGGAATCGAGTTGACTAATGGACCTGGAAAGCTAGTCGCGGCCTTAGGAATTGGCAGAGAATTATATGGCCAATCGATCTTTGACAGTCCATTACGGATCGTTCCAGAAAAAAGAAAAACACCAAAAAAAATCATTCCGCTTCCTCGAATTGGAATTCCTAATAAAGGAATTTGGACAGATTTGCCGTTAAGGTATGTCGTTTCAGGAAACCCTTATATCTCAAAACAAAAAAGAAGTGATATCGATCAAAAGGCCTTTGGCTGGAAGGAAGAAAATAAATGAAAAAAGAAACGATGTTAACCTATTTAGATCAACAAATTACCAAGAAAATCACAGAATATGATGTAGCTCTCGATTGGAACAGCAAAAACCATACAATTGAGGTTGTTTTTCGTTTGTTTGCTGAAAATACGGAGCATGAACAAATCGATGATGCACAAGGAACAGTTTCAGAGGAAGAAATCATTGAATTTGAAGACGGTATTTTGTTTTATAATCCTGACAAATCTTCTTTGGCTGAGGAAGAATTTCTAGCGATCATTCCTTATGAGGGCAAAAAAGGAATTAAACAGTCTGTCCTGGATGGTTTTGTCGATTATTTAAATGATGTTTTGACAGAAGGACAAAGTGATTTGTTAGACTTTTTAACGGATGAAGGGCAAGTCGTATTTGAGTTGAAATGGTCAGAAGAAGCCTTTGAAGAAGCTGTTCAAAAGTATCAAAAAGCAGAAGGCGATACATATATCGCTTATCCAAGCTATTAAAAAGAGGTGATCGTATGAAATGGACAGAAGTAAAAGTTGAAACAGCCAGCGAAGCGGTTGAAGCAATCTCCAATATTATGATGGAAGCAGGAGCCAGTGGTGTTGCTATTGAAGATTCTTTAGACGTAGAAAATTTTCAAAGCGATCTTTACGGAGAATTACTAGACAAAGAACAATTCACACATATCAAAGACGGTGCTTTGGTAATGGCATATTTCCCTGAAACGACTTTTTTGCCAGAGATCCTTCCTTTTATTAAAGAAAGTATTACTCGTTTACCGGAATTTGGACTTGCAATTGGTAAAAATGAAGTCAGCGTTAGTGAAGTAGCTGAAAGTGATTGGGCAACAGCCTGGAAAAAATATTATCATCCAGTACGTGTGACCCGTTTTCTAACGATCGTTCCAAGTTGGGAAAAATATGAAGCCCAAGATGAGTTTGAAAAAATAATTACCTTGGATCCGGGAATGGCTTTTGGGACAGGGACGCATCCAACAACGCGTTTAACATTACAAGCTTTGGAAACAGTGTTGCGTGGGGGCGAAACGCTTCTGGATGTTGGAACTGGTTCAGGTGTATTGAGTATTGCGAGTAAATATTTAGGTGCAAAAGAAATTCATGCCTATGATCTTGATGAAGTAGCTGTGACTGCGGCAAAAGAAAATATGGACATGAATCCGATCGCAAGCGATGTTCATGTTTCAGCTAATGACTTGTTGAAAGATGTAACGATTGAAGCTGATGTGATCGTAGCGAATATTTTAGCGGATATCATAACATTGATGATCGAAGATGCATGGCGTTTATTGAAAAGTGATGGAACGTTGATTGTTTCTGGAATCATTCATGAGAAAAAAGCGATGATTATAGAAAAAATGACAGCAGCAGGTTTTCTTGTGGATCAGATTTTCCAACAAGGAGATTGGTATGCGATTATTTTAAAGAAAACAGAGGAAGAGTAAGATGCAGCGTTACTTTCTAACTGAACCTTATAGTGTTAAAGAGTACTATACGATCACAGGCGATAATTATCATCATATCGTTCGAGTAATGAGGATGGAGCCTGGGCAACAAGTTTTTTTGGCGTTTAGCGATTGTTTGGCAATCATTGCTGAAATCACTGAGATTACAGAAGAGGTAGTTTGTTTAAAAGAAATTTGTAAAGAACAATCAGAAAAGGAACTACCTGTCAATGTTACGATTGCTTGTGGTTATCCTAAAGGAGATAAACTAGAGTGGGTCGTTCAAAAAGGCACTGAACTTGGCAGCCATAAATTTATTGGATTTCCTGCTAAAGCTTCAGTTGTAAAGTGGGACCATAAAAAACTGGCAAAAAAAACAGAGCGGCTGAAAAAAATAGCGACGGAAGCTGCTGAGCAATCGCATCGCCAGTTCGCACCAGATATTGTATTATTAGAGCGAGAACAAGAGTTGTTAGATGTTTTTTCTGGTTATGACAAAGTCTTGATCGCTTACGAAGAATCTGCCAAAATTGGGGAACGCAGTCGCTTTGCAACAGCACTTTCTGGATTAGCTGTTGGAGAATCAGTTTTGATTATTTTTGGTCCAGAAGGTGGCTTTTCACCTGCTGAAGTAGATTTATTTCAGGAGTATGGCGGTATTATTTGTGGATTAGGTCCGCGTATTTTACGTGCAGAAACAGCACCATTGTACGTTTTGAGTGCTATCAGTTATCAATTTGAATTAGTGTAAGGTATAGGGGGTAATTTATGGAGTTAGAGTTGCAACGACTTTCAATTATGTTAATAGATCCATCGTTTACAGATCAGCAGTTCACAGAAGAGATTCTCTTTCTAAAGGATTTTCCTGTTCGTTCGATTTTTGTTTTACCTTATAATGTTGCAAGGGCAAAACAATTATTAGCAGGAACGATGATTCAAGTAAGTAGTTTTGCTGACTATCCGCTTGGTAGCGGAACTTTAGCGAAAAAAGCCTTTGAAACAGGACAATTGTATAGAGACGGTGCTTCGAATGTATTTGTAACTATGCCATCAGAGCAACTGGCGATGTATGGGAATCAGAGTTATCAAGCATTAGAACAGTTATCATTTGGACGAAAAGCTCTGGGGTTCTTTTTTGACAGTGGTCATTTAACAGATAATCAAAAACAGCTATTAACGATGGACCTTGCAGAATTAAGGGTCAGTGCTATTTCTCTTGGGGTTAATTTAACGATGGAACAAGCGATCTATGATATGAGTATTTTCCGAACCACCCGGAACAAGCGAATGACCTTTCAGGTAAATGTAAAAGCACCCACATTACTTGAAATTGAGCTTCTGTTTCAAGCTGGTGCATCGTATATTGGTATTAGTAACGGTCGTGAGATTTTGCCTTTGATTTCAAAATGGAATTAAAGATTTGAGGAATTGAAAATCCCGTAAAATGTTAGTATAATAAAAGATGTTGGAAGTGCTACTGTTTCAAGTGGTGCTTTTCTTTTTTTTAAAGATCAAATATCTATATAAATTAAGGTCATTAAACCTATGGTAAAAAGAGTGCCTCTATTCTAGGAAGCAAAGCTGACGTAGAGATAGAGGACAAAGTAAAAGGAGTGAGAACCATGCCAAAAGAGGAAATTATGACAGGACCTGGCGTCATTAAACTCGTGTCAAAATATATGGAGCCTCAACATGTTGCTTTTGTTCAAAGAGCATGTGATTATGCTGAAAAAGCGCATGAGGGCCAAGTTAGACAGTCAGGTGAACCTTATTTTATTCATCCGATTCAAGTGGCAGGGATTTTAGCTGAATTAAGGATGGACCCACATACTGTTGCAACAGGTTTTTTGCATGATGTAGTTGAAGATACTGATGTAACGCTTGAAGATTTAGCAAATGAATTTGGTGCAGACGTGGCAATGTTAGTTGACGGCGTGACCAAACTTGGAAAAATAAAATATAAATCTCACGAAGAACAATTAGCTGAAAATCACCGAAAAATGCTATTGGCAATGGCCCAAGATTTACGCGTGATCATGGTGAAATTAGCTGACCGTTTACATAATATGCGTACGCTGAAGCATTTACGTGAAGATAAGCAGCGCCGAATTGCACAAGAAACGATCGAAATCTATGCACCTCTTGCTCATCGCTTAGGGATCAGCCGTATTAAATGGGAGCTAGAAGATACTGCGTTGCGCTATATCAATCCAAATCAGTATTATAGAATCGTTAATCTAATGCAAAGTAAAAGAGATGAACGTGAAGCCTATGTTGAAGAAGCAGTGGAAGACATTCGTTTAGCTACAGAAGATTTAGATATTTATGCTGAAATCTATGGACGACCAAAACATATTTACTCAATTTATCGCAAAATGAAAGATCAGAAAAAACAATTCAATGAAATTTACGATTTACTGGCGATTCGTGTAATCGTTGATTCAATCAAAGATTGTTATGCTGTACTAGGAGCAATTCATACTAAATGGACACCAATGCCGGGAAGGTTTAAAGATTATATTGCGATGCCTAAAGCAAATATGTATCAATCTATTCATACAACGGTCATTGGGCCAAAGGGCAATCCAGTAGAAGTACAGATCAGAACCCATGAAATGCATCAAATTGCTGAATTTGGGGTAGCAGCTCATTGGGCCTACAAAGAAGGTAAGACGGAAAAAGTTGATGAAGATACTGATACAAAACAATTAAGTTGGTTTCGTGAAATTCTTGAATTACAAGATGAAAGCTATGATGCTTCTGAGTTTATGGAAAGCGTCAAAGGAGATATTTTCAGTGATAAGGTATATGTTTTCACGCCAACTGGTGAAGTAACAGAATTGCCTAAAGGATCTGGACCTCTGGATTTTGCGTACAGTGTACATACCGAAATCGGGAATAAAACCACGGGTGCTAAAGTGAATGGCAAAATGGTTCAGTTAGATTATACACTAAAAAATGGTGATATCATTGAAGTCTTGACCTCACCAAATTCATTTGGACCAAGCCGCGACTGGTTAAAAATGGTAGCCACAAGTAAGGCACGAAACAAAATCAAACGTTTCTTTAAAGTCCAAGATCGAGAAGTCAATATTATCAAAGGACACGATGCCATCAGTAAATACTTGATTGAACATGGGTTTTCACCAAAAGAATTTTTAGGAAAAGCCAAAATGGCGGAAGCGTTGGATCGTTTTAATTTCCAAACTGAAGACGATCTATATGCGGCTGTTGGTTATGGTGAAATCAGCGCTCAAGTGGTCTTTAATCGCTTAACTGAAAAAGAGCGTAAAGAACAAGAAATAGAACGTCAAAAACAAGAAGCCGAAGAATTGATGACGCAACCAGTCAAAAAAGAATCGGATAAAATGAAGGTTCGTCATGAAGGCGGAATTGTGATTCAAGGAGTTGAAAATTTACTTGTTCGGATTAGTCGTTGTTGTAATCCAGTACCTGGAGACGAGATCGTCGGCTATATCACGAAAGGCCGCGGCGTTTCAATTCATAGAGCAGATTGTCCTAACGTTCAGCACCAAGAAGAACTTGCACAACGCTTGATTGAAGTAGAATGGGAAGATACGGATAATTCCAATAAAGAATATGATGCTGATTTAGAAATTTACGGGTATAATCGTAGTGGATTATTGAATGATGTCTTGCAAGTTATTAGTTCAATGACCAAAAATTTAGTTAGCGTGGAAGCAAAACCAACGAAAAATAAAATGGCGATGATCCATGTGACGGTGAAAATTCAAAATCTAGCTCATTTAAAGACAATTGTAGACAAAATCAAAAACATACCGGACGTTTACAACGTTCGCCGAACCAATGGCTAGGAGGTACAAATATGAGAGCAGTCATTCAGCGTGTGACGCAAGCTGAAGTGGTGATTGAGCAACAAAGTGTTGGAAAAATTGGGGAAGGGTTCATGATTCTACTTGGAATCCATGAATCAGACACTGAAGAAGATGTTGCTTATTTAGTTCGCAAAATCAGTAAACTTCGAGTATTTGAAGATGAGAAAGGGAAAATGAATCTTGGTATTCAAGAGATTCAGGGAAGCATTTTGAGTGTTTCTCAATTTACCTTGTATGCAGAGACTAAAAAAGGGAACCGTCCGAGCTTTATAGCGGCAGCTCGACCAGAAGTGGCCATTCCTTTATATGAACAATTTAACAAACAATTGAAAGAGTTAGCTATCCCTGTAGAAACTGGCGAATTTGGCGCTGATATGAAAGTGTCGTTAGTCAACGATGGACCAGTAACGATCATTATTGATACAAAAGATAGATAATAAAAGCATCATTCCTGAAGATATCGTAGCAGGGATGATGTTTTTTTATAAGTTATAGGGAAAAATCACATTAAGGAAGAAATGCTTGGTATAATGAAGTATCAAGCGATCGTTGAGGTGTAAGATGACAAAATATAAAGAACAATTACGGCCCACATTAAAAAAGCTTCCAGTACCAGAATTACATGAAACCTTAGCTACATTAAATGAATGGATTTGCCCTCTAGTTACGGTAGAAGAATTAGCGGCTTTTCAAGAACAAGCTAAAGCATTTAGTCTTTTCGAAGGGGAAGGTTTACAAACAAGCTTAGTTGATTATATGGAACAAACTACTGGCAGCTGGCTAGCGCCATTATGGGAAAAGAGCTATTTAGAAAGTCGTGGTCCCTTACAAAGTAAATCAAATTTTGCTTTGATGATCAACGAGGAATATTACGAGAAAATAGCATCAAAAGAAGCACGAGCTGCTCAATTAATTTATCAAATGACTAAGCTATATCTAAGTTTAGCTGATGAGACCTATCCCATTGAATACACTAAAAAGAATCAACATGTCGATATGTCTTTTTACTTAAATTTTTTCAAAAGCTGTCGGATACCTGGGACTAAACAGGATTCTTTTTACAGAGGAGAAATACAAAAAGCTGGGAATTATATTATGATTTTTCTAAATGGTGTTTATTTTCGTTTAAATGTGACCGATGAGTCAGGAGGCATTTATCCTTTAAATCAGTTATACGAAAACCTGAATTATATTCACTCCCTAAACAGTGTCCCAAAACAAGGAGAAGCGTTGATTTCTTATATGACTGGTACAGAAAGAGAGCACTCAAATTTGATTTATAAAGGGCTCAAAAAAGAAAAACTGAACCGTCAGAATCTGCAACAACTCGAAGACGCATTGTTTATTTTAAGCTTTTCAAGTGGGAAAGATGCGTTAAAAGAGGAACGCATTACCGAAGTTTTATTGAATACAAATCATCAATTTCTGTCAAAAACAACCCAAGCTGTGATTACTCAAAATGGGCACATCGGGTTCAATATGGAACACACAGCAATCGATGGTGTGCCAACCTTGAATTTGCTTACTCAACTATTTGAACCATTTCATGATGTTCCTATAAAAACAACTACAAAATGTTCTGCTGATCTTATTCAAAAATTGGAGTGGACGCTGACGAGCCAAATGATCGATAGCCTCGAAGAAGCACGTGATTTTGTAGAACAAGAAAATAGTTCCTATATCATCAAACATCAAGTCGTTTCAGCAATTGGCAAAGAACGAATGAAACAAGCGCAAGTAAGTCCAGATGCTTTTTTTCATATTGCATTAGCATTGGCGCAGCAAAAGGTTTTTGGAAAGCTACGATCTGTTTATGAACCAGTCGCAATGCGCATGTATTATGAAGGGCGAACAGAATCAGCTCGCTCAATCAGTCAAGAGAAAAAATCCTTTGCAGAAGCCTTCTATAATAAATCTGAACCAAAGAGCCAAGAAGCGTTAGTTGTCCTATTTACTAATGCTGCTCAAGCTCATTCGAAGCGCATTGCCCAATGTCAAAGTGGTAAAGGGGTTGAGCGTCATCTGTTTGGCTTGCAAAAAATGATCCAAAGTTCTGAGGAAAAAACACCTCTTTTCACAGCAGAAGCTTTGAAGATTTTAGGTGATGATTTTATCTCTACAACTGGCATCCCGTATGATATCTTGGAATCGTTTAGCTTTGGTCCCACCAATAAAAGTGGTTTCGGACTTTATTATGGGATTTTAGATGAAGAAGTGATTTTGACATTATCCGCAAAAAAAGTGAATGAAAATACAGCAGAGCGAATGCTAGCAGCAATAGAAACGGCGCTAATGGAGTTAACAGAACTTTTAGCTATTTAAACTGCATAATTTTGGGTAAAAAAAAGAAATGAAGGCGAAAAAGTCTTCATTTCTCTTTTTTTATTCACCGAAATAATTGATCTATTCGGTGATAATCTTCTGCGGTTAAATGTATGTCTAAAGCTTTGACATTACTAGTTACTTGTTCTGGTCTTTTTGCACCAGGAATGACAACATCCACAAACGGATTTTTAATATACCAAGCTAACACGATTGCTGCAACACTTGCATTATAATCAGCGGCAATCAATTTTAGTTGGCTAACTTTATCGATTATGGCCTTAAAGTGTTCCCCTTGAAAATCGGGTTTTTTACTACGTAAATCTTCAGGTGGGAAAGTAACATTTCGGTCATATTTTCCTGTTAATAAACCAGAAGCCAAAGGAAAATAAGGAACAAACGAAATTTGCTGTTCTTTTAGATAAGGAAACAGTTCATGTTCAGCTTCACGATGAATCAAGCTGTATTCATCTTCGACGATATCTACATAACCATCTTGGTTGGCTTCTTTAATTTGTTCTAGCGTAAAGTTGGAGACACCGATTGCGTTGATTTTACCAGCTTCTTTTAGCGTTTGCAAAGCCGCTACTGCCTCATTCTTTGGCGTTGTCTCATCGGGGAAATGAATATAAAAAATATCGATATAATCTGTTTGGAGTCGTTTAAGCGCCTCATCAACGGAACGAATCAAAAATTCTGGTGTATTGTTGAAGGCGCCACCGTTAGCTGGATCATGTGCTGCTTTTGTTGCGATAGTGATTTGATTACGGTCAAACTCTTGTAGTACTTCACCAATCAATTCTTCAGAGCGTCCCATTCCATAAGCAAAAGCAGTATCCAACAATGTAATGCCGCTTGCCAAAGCTGTTCGGACAATTTCTTTTCCAGTATCATCCTTTAAGTTTGGAAACAAATTATGACCACCAACAGCATTTGCTCCTAAACCAAGAGGGGTTGAATAAACCTCTGTTTTACCAATTCGAACGTTTTGTGTCATAATGACGCCTCCTTACTTTCTTATTATAAGTGTAGTTGATTCAAGTAAAAGAAGAAAGTTTTTCCACTTATAATCGGAATTTTTGTAACAAAATGTCTTAAAAAGCAGAAAGCTAAAGTTTTTAAGCGTTTCTATAGTATAATAATTGCAACTGAGTTTATCAGCAATAAAACAGATGAAGGATGAGAGCCAATTGGGGAAAATCAGAATCAATAATATGAAGTTTTACACTAAAAATGGTGTTTTACCAGAAGAACGAATTTTAGGGCAACAATTGGAAGTGGATGTTGAATTAAGATTGTCATTAGATCAAGCTGGCAAAACAGATGATGTGAAGGACACCGTTAGTTATGCTGAAGTGAATGATCAAATTGCACAACGGTTAACCACTCATTCTTATAACTTAATAGAAGCTGTCGCTTCAGCAATTTTAGATGATATTGAAGCAGAACATGGCAAAAAATTAGAAGGTGCGCTTGTTCGGGTTAGAAAATATAGTGTACCAATGCCTGGAGTGTTTGATAATATCGAAATCGAAATGGAAAGAGACTTCATATGACGATTGGTTATTTAGCGTTGGGGAGTAACTTGGGTGATCGTTTAGGAACCTTGCAAAAAGCAGTTGAACTGCTTGATCAAGATGACGATATTCAAGTGATAAAAAAATCAAAATTGTATGAAACATTACCATATGGCGATGTTCCGCAAGAAAATTATTATAATGCTGTAATTCAAATCAGCACATCCTATGAACCTATGCAATTATTAGATAAAACACAAGCGATTGAAAAAACATTAGGCCGAAAACGATTGATTCATTGGGGACCGCGAACCTTAGATATCGATATTTTGCTGATGGATAATAACGCAATAGCAACAGAGCGTTTGAACATTCCACATAAAGAAATGCTGAAACGATCTTTTGTATTAGTCCCGTTAAAAGATGTTTATCCTGATACTGCATTACAAGGAGAATCCTTTGAAGCATTGATCGAAAAAACTGGGAATCAAGGGGAAGTTTGGCTTAGTAAAGAAAGTTGGTAATTAGATGAATGAAGAACAATTAGTGACGATCGAGCAGGCAGTAAAACAAATTTTAACTGCGATTGGGGAAGACCCTGATCGAGCTGGTGTCCAAGATACACCCAAACGTGTAGCAAAAATGTATAATGAAGTATTTTCTTCTTTAAGAGAGCCAGAATTTAACGATTATGCCTTGTTTGATAGTCTTAATGAAGAGGATATGGTTTTAGTGAAAGACATTCAATTTTACTCTATGTGTGAGCATCATTTATTGCCATTTTATGGGAAAGTACATGTGGCCTACATTCCTGATAAGCGCAAGGTTTTAGGATTAAGTAAATTGCCGCGTTTGGTAGAATATTGTGCTAAACGTCCTAGCGTGCAAGAGGACCTAACGATCATGATCGCAAACAAACTAGTTGAGCATGTACCTGTTAAAGGTGTAGCTGTAGCAATCGAAGCAGAGCATATGTGTATGACGATGCGAGGTGTTAAATCACCCAGTAGCCTGACGAAAACATTTCATTATCAAGGAATATTCAAAACGAATAAGGAATGTAAAGATGACTTTTTAAGAGGGATCAAGGCATAAAACATGAATAAAATGACGATAATCGTTGGCACAAATAACCAAGGCAAGCTACAAGAAATGCAGTCAGTCTATCCTAAAGAGCAGATTACCTTTGTTTCATATACGAACTATACGAATCAAGCCTATGAGATAGCAGAAACAGGTACGACATATACTGAAAATGCGCTGATCAAAGCTCGATTTTATGCAAAAACAATTGGAAAACCAGTATTAGCAGATGATGGTGGACTAGAACTGGAAACTTTTCCAGACCTCTTAGGTGTTGAGACAGCACGATTTTTTAAACCTGATATGACAGACACTCAAAAAAATGTACAGCTTTTTCATTTATTTGACGGACAAGAGACCGCATCGCGAGTGATAAACCTGCACGCTGTGTTAGTGTACGCTTGGCCGAATGGCGAGTATCTTCTTTCAGCAAAAACGCTCAAAGGAAAACTAACAACAAAGGAAATCGGTGAACAGGGCTATGGTTTTGATAAAATTTTTTATCTACCAGAAAAGGATAAAACCCTTGCTCAATTGCCGAAAGAGCAACGAAATAAATTAAGCCCAAGAGTATCAGCATTGAAGGAATTGATCGAAAAATTAAAGGAGTAGCAAAAGGATGAAAGAGGGATACTTTACTAAAAAAGAACCCCAAATCATGGGGATTTTAAATGTTACACCTGATTCATTTTCAGATGGTGGGCAATTTAATGAACTAGATAAAGCCATGCTTCATTGTGAAGAAATGTTGTCGGCAAATGTTGATATCATAGACATCGGGGGACAATCGACGCGTCCAAACTATCAAGAGATTTCAGCAAGAGAAGAAAAAGAACGAATTTTGCCGATTATAAAAGCAGTCAGAACAAAAACAGATAAACCGATTTCAATCGATACGTATTTTCCAGAAGTTGCCGATGCAGCATTAGCAGCAGGGGCGAATATCATCAATGATATCAAAGGGTTGGATACGAACGGTATGATTGAGATCGCACAAAAATATCCTGATTGTGGTGTGATCATCATGCATTCACGTCCCCGACGAACTGAATTATCAGTAGTGGAAGATATACGAGCGTTTTATCAAGAAAAAATAGAAACGTGTCAAAAGGCTGGTATTGATTTGATGCGAATTTGTTTTGATCCAGGCATTGGTTTTGGCAAAACACAGGAAGAAAATATAGCAATACTAAAACATCCTGAAGCATTTCGCTATCAAGAATATCCAGTGCTATACGGAGTATCAAGAAAAAGGACGATTGCTGCATTGACCAATGAAACTGACCCTTCAAAACGTGATTTTGGTTCAATTGCTGCTTCATTATTTGCTATAACTAAAGGGGTAGAAATTGTTCGAGTTCATCAGGTTAAAGGAATGCGGGATACGTTAAATGTCTGGCAAACGCTCAATAAGAACTAATACCTATTGGTTTTACTTGGCAGGATGATTGTAAAACCAATTGAAATTCTACTTGACTTTATTTCCAATCTCTAGTAATTTATAGATACTATAAAAAAATCGATGAAAGAACGAGTAGATTTCAAACTAACTGTAGAAGAGAAAGTTGCCATGGCTGAAAGCAACTTCATTAGAGAGATCGAAAGACATTCTGGAGATGAGCGGAGGAAAAGCCGTTCCGTTACGAGCGTTAATCGTTGGAGGAAAGAGCAATCTTTCGAACTTAGGTGGTACCGCGTGTGTCTATTCACTCGCCCTTGTATTTATACAAGGGCGAGTTTTTGTTGTGAATCACCACGACTGGCTTTGCCAGAGTGGATGATGAACAATACTTGGCGAACGAAGAGAGAGAAGTTACCGTACTAGGAATCACCAAAAGGCGTAATCTAAACAAAAAGCAATGATCAGCGAAGGAAAAGCATAATCTAATCTTACAACCAGTTCCAAAGCTATTTCAAACCAATCAATCTTTACCAAAATAAAATACAAACAATGAACACTAAATAGGAGATGAAACAATGAGTTATCAAAAACCAAAAGGAACCAATGACTTATTACCAGGAACTTCTGAAAAATGGCAGTTTGTTGAAGAAACAGCACGTTTGATTTTTCGAGACTACCAATATGAAGAAATTCGTACACCAATTTTTGAACACTACGAAGTCATTTCTCGCAGCGTAGGAGATACAACAGATATCGTGTCAAAAGAAATGTATGATTTTTATGATAAAGGGGATCGTCACATAACCTTACGTCCAGAAGGAACAGCACCGATTGTTCGTTCATTTGTTGAAAATAAACTATTTGGACCAGAATTTGCAAAACCGTATAAAATGTACTACATGGGACCAATGTTTCGTTATGAACGACCACAAGCAGGACGTTTAAGACAATTCCACCAAATCGGAGCAGAAGCATTTGGTAGTGTGAATCCAGCTGTGGATGTTGAAAGTATGGCGATGGCGTTAGACTTTTTCAAACAATTAGGCATCCAAAAAATTCGATTAGTGATTAATTCTTTAGGTGATAAAGAGACAAGAGCCGCATATCGTCAAGCTTTGATCGACTATTTAGAACCAAAATCGGCTGATTTAAGTGAAGATTCAAAACGTCGTTTGCACGAGAATCCATTAAGGGTTTTAGATAGCAAAGATAAAAAAGACAAAGTGATTGTAGCAGATGCTCCTTCAATTCTAGATTATCTAAGCGAGTCATCAAAAGAACATTTTGAAACCGTTAAAGCCATGTTGAACGAATTGAACATTCCGTTTGAAGTAGACAGTAATATGGTTCGTGGGTTGGACTATTATACCAATACGATTTTTGAAGTAATGAGTGAAGCACCTGGCATGGGTGCCCAATCAACGATCTGCGCCGGCGGACGTTATGATGGATTGGTAGAAGAATTAGGTGGCCCAGCTACACCTGGTTTTGGTTTTGGTATTGGAATCGAACGTGTCTTGATTACGATGGAAGCAGAAGGCGTTGTGGTTCCAGTGATCAATGAAATCGATGCTTATGTAGTTGGAATCGGTGAGCAAACAAATGTCGAAACACTAAAACTGGTTCAAGCAATTCGCAACTTTGGTTTTTCAGCTGATCGTGACTTTATGGATCGTAAAGCCAAAGCCCAATTTAAAACAGCCGCTAAAGTCAATGCTAAACTTGCTTTGACTTTAGGTGAAACGGAATTAGCAGAAGGCGTTGTAAACGTAAAATCAATGGCCAATCGTAATGAAAAAGCATTTCCACTCTCAGATATTTATGAAAGATTTGATGAAGTCTATGATGAAATGATGACAGTGATGTTTGATTAATAAATAGTAAAAAATGAAGAGGAGCAAAAATCAATGGCAAAAAGAACAGTATACTGTGGAGAAGTTTCTGCAGATTTAGTAGGACAAGTTATTACCTTAAAAGGTTGGGTGCAAAAGCGCCGTGACTTAGGTGGCGTTATTTTTATCGATTTACGTGACCGTGAAGGCATTGCACAAGTAGTATTCAATCCGGCACACTCAAAAGAAGCATGGGAAATCGCAGATAAATGCCGTAGCGAATATGTCATTGAAATTACTGGAGAGTTGACGTATCGTGATAAAGAAGCGATCAACCCTAAAATGAAAACTGGTGAATTTGAAGTGATGGCAACAGATATCACGATTTTAAATACAGCAAAAACACCACCGTTTCTAATTGAAGATGAGAACAATGTCGGTGATGAAATTCGCATGAAATACCGTTATTTAGACTTGCGTCGCCCACAAATGACAGCAAATCTAAAATTACGTCATGAAGTAACAAAATCGATTCGTCATTATTTAGACGATACTGATTTTATCGATATCGAAACACCTTATTTTGGTAAATCAACACCAGAAGGCGCACGTGACTACTTAGTTCCTTCACGTGTCCATGCAGGTCATTTTTATGCGTTACCACAATCACCACAAATTTTTAAACAATTGTTGATGAATGCAGGTTTCGATCGCTATTATCAAATCGTTCGTTGTTTCCGTGATGAAGATTTACGTGGTGACCGTCAACCAGAATTTACCCAAGTCGATTTAGAAACAACCTTCTTGTCTCCAGAAGAGATTCAAACAATGACTGAAGAAATGTTAGCGAAAGTAATGCGTGAAACAAAAGGGATCGAAGTGACGTTACCATTTCCTCGTATCAGTTATGATGAAGCAATGGCACGTTACGGAAGCGACAAACCAGATACACGTTTCGATATGGAATTGATTGATATCGCGGATGTGGTCAAAGATGTTGACTTCAAAGTGTTCCAAATGGCGCTTGAAAATGGCGGACATGTTAAAGCGTTGAACGCTAAAGGTGCAGCAGATAAATATTCTAGAAAAGATATGGACAATCTTGGAACATATGTAAGCCAATTTGGTGCCAAAGGACTTGCTTGGTTAAAAGTAGAAGAAGATGGACTAAAAGGACCAATTGCAAAATTTCTAACAGATGTTTCAGATGACTTGATCAAAGCAACAAATGCTGAAGTTGGCGATATTTTAATGTTCGGTGCGGACAAACCAGAAATCGTTGCAGCTGCTTTAGGTGCTGTTCGTTCTCGTTTAGGGAAAGAATTAGGGTTGATTGATGAGTCTAAATTCAACTTCCTTTGGGTCGTTGATTGGCCATTATTTGAATACGATGAAGAAGCTGGTCGTTACGTTTCTGCTCACCATCCATTCACGCAACCAAAAGAATCTGATATTGAATTACTTTCAACAGATCCAGCGAAAGTTTACGCGGAAGCGTATGATATCGTCTTAAATGGGTATGAATTAGGTGGTGGTTCACTACGTATCCATAAACGTGACCTACAAGAAAAAATGTTTGAAACACTAGGATTTACGAAAGAATCAGCGCAAGAACAGTTTGGATTCTTGCTAGATGCTTTAGACTATGGTTTCCCTCCACACGGTGGAATCGCGTTAGGCTTAGATCGTTTAGTAATGTTGTTGGCTGGAGAAAATAATATTCGTGAAGTGATCGCTTTCCCTAAAAACGGAAAAGCAGCTGATCCAATGACAAGTGCTCCAAGTGTTGTTTCACCATTACAATTATTTGAATTGAATATCGATGTAACTGCGATAGATGAATAAATCTTGACTTAGTTAGAGAATAACAAGCTTTCAATAAACTACCTTCGTTTATTGGAAGCTTTTTTTTATCTCACAAGCGAAAATAGCCCTTTCAATAAAAGAGTGGTTCTTTTATAGACGAAATAAAAAATGGGAGAGTGGATAAAGATACTGCTCCCATTTTTTTTATTTCGTCTATTTACAATCATTCGCCATGTCTTTGGATAAAATGAAAATAAGCACCAATCAAATTTGCATTGTTTCCAACTGCACTTAATACAACAGAAGGAGAAATGAGTTGAGTCAGTGGGCTGATAGAAAGACTATCTAAGATTTTTTTCAGCTCTTGGTTTAAATAATCCAGTAAAATAGTTTGACTACTGATACCGCCACCGATAACGATATTTTCTGGATCTAGGATCGTTTGAAGGTTCCAGATCTGAAGTGCTAAAGAATTGCAATAAGTATGTAAAATACGTTGTGCATCCTGATTCCCATATTTTACTGCTTCAAAAAATAATTCCCCATTAACTTCATTGGTTTGTTTATTGATTGATTTAGCAAAAGGTTTTAATAGGCTGTAGACACTATTCTTTATAGCAAAAAAATCGGCCATTCCCATTGATGAATTGGTTTGAACAAACGACAACTCTCCTGCAGATTGATGAGCGCCTCTAACGATTTGACCATTTACAAGCAAACCACCGCCAACACCTGTACCAAGTACGATCATAATCGCATTGTTTACGCCTTGTAGCTGACCTAAATTGATTTCGCCGATAATGGCGCATCGTGCATCATTCTCTACAGCGATAGGACAGTCAAAAATGGATTGATAAAAGGCAAGCATATTCATTTGTCCAACAAACTCAAGTGAGCCGCCATGAACAGCGAAACCTGTATCGGCATTGATGATTCCTGGCATAGAAATGGAAACGCCGTTGATTGGTTCTGTCTGTTCATTGTATAGCTGTTTTAAACAAGTTTTAAACGCATCACTTGTTTTAGGGGTTGCCGTTTTTTGAACAAGCCCTAATGATCCATCAGTCATTAAGCCATATTTGATGAATGTACCACCAATATCTAACACAAGAATTTTTTTCATCCATGTTCCCTCCTAAATGTTTAAATGAACAAATTGAATTCGCTTCCTTTACTTATACCAAAAGCTTTACTATAATGTACACATAAATTTAACATAAGTAGGGTAAGCGAATGCTAGAAAAAATATCATCAGTCAAACAGTTGTCTGATGCCGATGAAGTGCTACAAAATTATATTTTTAGAAATCTAGAAACTGTTTTTACACGTTCTGCTCGAGAAATTGCAGCACAAATTCCATGTTCTCCGTCAACCGTTACCCGTTTTGTAAGAAAGTGCGGCTTTGATTCCTATCACGATTTTCAACGTTATGTCAAAAATGAAGTAAGCCAACTTGCGGGTAAAGGCATGACTGATACGATTTCACTTGAACAGATCTTTGTGAATCAAGTTTTTGCTGAAAATGTACTTGAACAAGTAGAGACAGCCAGTGTTTTATTAAAACAATCAAGTTTCATTTACTGCGTAGGAATGGGTTCTTCTGGTATTATGGCCAGTTATGCGGCTCGGAAATTTAATACAATTGGGTTCAAAGCGATGTATTCAAATGAGCCCTACGCACCATTTCTGTCTACTCAAATGAAAGAAAACAATAGTGTCATCATTATTTTTTCTAGTTCAGGCGAGACGGCAGAAATCATCGAAATGGTTCAACTTTTAAAATCTAGCAGCAACCAAATTATCAGTATAACCAATACTCATAATAATACTTTAGCTAGACTTTCAACAATCAATATTCCATATTATATTGAGCATCAACGGTTGCCATATAATTTTGATTTATCCTCTCAGATACCAACAGTCGCTTTAATTGAATACTTGGTGGCTTTTTGTTTTAACAAGAAAAAATAGTTCATCGTTCACTTAGCGGACAACGTTTATAATTTGTTTATATCTATCCTTTATACTAAGTGTAAACGTAGTTAAAAGGAGGAGCGCTATGACTAAAATGCTATTCCAAAAGATATCAGTCCTGTTTTTTACTTTAATTCTTTTTTCGGCGTGCCAAACTAAAACAGCTGATACAAAACAATCGGTAAAGGAGAGTACAAGTATGACAACGGAAAAAAGTAGTACAGGTCAAACAAATGAATTAGAAACAGTTTCAACGAGTAGTACACAACAAGCTAATCAAACTTTTCCAGCGGGAACATTGATTCAAGCAGTGAGAGAAAATGATGCTGCCAAAGTAGCAACAATACTTCAAGACAAAAACTACGTGATCGATGAAGTGAATGATAAAGGTGAGACGCCGCTATTGATCGCAACACATGAAAACTTTATCGACATCGCCAAACAACTGATCGATGCAGGTGCTGATATCAATGTTCAGGATCAAATTTCGGATAGTCCATATCTTTATGCTGGAGCCCAAGGGAAAACAGAAATTTTAGCATACATGTTGGACAAACAAGTGCCAGATCAACAAAAAGTGAATCGCTTTGGTGGGAACGCTTTGATTCCAGCAGCTGAAAAAGGTCATCTTGAAAATGTGAAATTGCTTTTAAAAGATGGTCGAGCTGCTATTGATCATCAAAATAATTATGGGTATACAGCGTTGATCGAAGCGGTCGCGCTAAGAGATGGCTCTGAAATCTATCAACAAATCGTCAAAGTTTTATTAGAAGGTGGAGCCGATAAGACATTGAAAGATAACACTGGGCGAACAGCTGAAGACTATGCTAGAAGTTTAGGCTATTCCGAAATGCTGAACACACTTCGTTCATATTAATAGTGACAAGACGAGGTTGGGACAGAAGTGTTTAACTCCGAGAAATAAGAAGGAATTTACGAAAATTGCTCTTCAAATTTTTGTGACCAAGTAGGTACTGTGCAACATCAACTCGTACCTTGTTGTGTTTTACAGCAATTTCGGCTTATTTCCGAAGGAGTTGCTTCTGCGCCCACCGTTTATTCGGTTACTAAGAGCCTGAAACATAACTTTTTTAGTTATGTTTCAGGCTCGTTTTTGAATTTTCTTGTTCCAGTAAATATTCCTTTTTATCGGCCATCTTGAAGAATGGATACCATACAAGTACATTGACGATCAATAAAACGATGAAAATCAATAAGTAGTTAAATCCACCTTTTAGTGCCATTGCAATAGGTGCCGGCGTTGTCCAAGGTAAAGCAATCAACGGATTATACTTGGAAAAATCTAAAATGGATAACATCCCCCAAGCAATGCCACCCATCAATAAAGGAGAGGCAACCATTGGAACAAAGAAGAAAGGATTCAACATCAGTGGCATTCCGAAAATAAGTGGTTCATTTACATTAAAAATAACTGGTGGACCTGCTAATTTAAATAAAGATTTGTATCGCTCAGATTTTGCTGTAAACATAGAAATCACTAAACCATACGTACTGCCTTGACCACCAAATGAATTGCCGCAAACATATGATACAACAGCCATCGCAAGATAAGGTAGTTCTTGATGTTGTTGGTATGCCGTCATATTAGCCAACATATTTGCTGTCATGACAGGCATGACAACACCATAAACCATATTTGGATGAATTCCGAAAAACCATAACATATTTGCCAAAGTAAAGATAAGGATAATTGCAATAGGTGAACCGGTTAACGATTGTAATGGAGCCTGGATCAAGGTTGTGATAAAAGCGAAAATATTATCAAATGGTGTGAAGGAGAAAAGGATTCTGATAATAAAAAAGAAAGCCAGAATAACACCAGATAAAATAGCAGGACTCAATGACTCAGAAACGTTTGAAGGCACTGTATCTGGCATTTTGATTGTTAGATTTTTTCTGATCAAAAAACCATATAAAACAGCGGTGAAGTAGCCAACAATAATTGCCACAAATAATCCAGTACCGCCTGTATATTGACTGGCAAACGCTTCGACGTTATTACTTGCTGTAACGACCGTTTGGGCAGGGAATTTTGTAACGGCTTGTTCCAAGGTATAAGTTTGGATCATTTGCGGCATCAAAATGAAGAAGGAGCCAATAGCTAAGAGACCAGCAGGTAGTGGGTCATGACCTTCTTTTTTAGAATAGATATAGGCGAAGTTAAATGTTACATAAACTGAAAGCAAATTGATAGTAGCACCTAATGCTGCATTAAAATGTGCTGTCATACCTGTTTTCGCTAAAAATTCGATCCATTGAGGAATTGGAAAGTTCCCGATGATCATCAATAATGCTACACCTAATGTGATCGGTGTTGTTCGCATAAAGGCTTCGGCTAACGCGCTAAAAAATTTACTCCCATTCATTTTTTGAGCAATCGGACCAATAAACTTGTTCAGAAATTTTTCTAAAGTCTCCATTATTTATTCCCCATTTCCTTTAAATAATCACCGTTCGTTTCAATCACCTTTTGATACCAATAAAAACTATCTTTTTTATAACGAGTTAAGGTACGTTCAGACGATTCATCCCGATCAACATAAACAAAACCATATCGTTTTTGATACCCATTTAACCAGCTGAGTAAATCAGTAAAACTCCAAGTGCAGTAGCCTAAAACTTGTACACCATCTGTGATTGCTTCTTGGATCTCTTGTAAGTGCTTTTGCAGGTATTCGATTCGATAAGGATCATGGATTTCTCCATTTTCTAATTTGTCATATTCTCCTAGACCGTTTTCAGTGATCAGTACTGGCAACTGATACCGGCTTTCAATCGTTCTTAACGCTATCCGAATGCCGACAG
This sequence comes from Enterococcus haemoperoxidus ATCC BAA-382, assembly GCF_000407165.1. Taxonomy (NCBI): domain Bacteria; kingdom Bacillati; phylum Bacillota; class Bacilli; order Lactobacillales; family Enterococcaceae; genus Enterococcus; species Enterococcus haemoperoxidus. The sequence goes on from NZ_KE136479.1 coordinate 604,784, forward strand.
GATCGATCGTCCAATCCCAATTCGTTTGTTCAAGATAAGGGTTTTTAACAAATTTACTGACTCTAGGAATTTCCAGTTCTTTACTGGTTCCTTTTTTACCAGAGTTGTTCATACTCATATCACCTGAGAAAGAATCTGAGGTACTCGCTTTAACGGTTGCGGTTTGATAATAATTCAGTCCAATAAAATCGGGAATACCACTTGCTAATAATTGTTGATCAGCTGTTGTTATAACAGGTACTAATTGTAGTTTTTCTAATTGCTTGATAACAGTTCGCGGGTATTTACCCGTTGCGTAAACATCCAACCAGAAAAAGCCCATCAATTCTTCAGTATCAATTTTGGCTAAGACATTCAATGGATCGCTATCAAAAGCATAAGTAGGGCCATAATTGAAACTAGGACCGATCTGACCTGAATAGCCACCTTCTTTAAACGCTTTGATCACCGATGCATTGGCAAGATTGGCAATGTGATTCGCTGCAAACATTCGTTTAACATCACGAACTGCAGGTGGGTGAGTCCCTAGCAAGTAGCCATGAGTAATAAAGACATTTTGCTCATTCAAACTTACCCAATAGTTTACCCGATCAGAAAAAGCATCAAATAAAACTTTTGCATAATTCGTAAAATCTTCAATAATCTGACGTGACTCCCAGCCACCATACTCATCTTGTAGTGTTTGAGGAAGGTCCCAGTGGTAAATTGTCACGATGGGTTCAATGTTGTATTTCAAAAGTTCATCGATCAGTTGACTGTAAAAATCTAAGCCTGCATGATTAAGTTGACCTTTACCTTTTGGGAAAATACGCGACCAAGCGATGGAAAAACGATAAGCTTTCAACCCAAGTTCTGCCATCAAAGCAATATCTTCTTTAAAACGATGATAATGATCTACCGCAACATCTCCATTTGTATCTTTAAATGTTGTACCAGGTTGTTTGACAAATGTATCCCAAACAGAAATACCTTTTCCATCATCTTGATAAGCTCCTTCAACTTGATAAGCAGCGGAAGCACTACCCCATAGAAACGTTTCAGGAAATTGTTCTAACTCTTTATGACGCATAATCATTCCTCATTTCAATATAGTTTGTATAATTAGATCATAGCTGAAAAAAAATAGTTTGTAAGCGTTTTTCTTGTATGTGCAACGCGTTGCAAGATTATGAAACACCAAAACAAAAATAAAAAAATAACCATACTTTTCCTCTAATTAAACGATTGTGCTTTTTTTCCTACCCTAAAGCACGTATAATGAGAATCAAATGAATCAAGTAAAGTGAGGCTGCTTCTACATGAAAAAATTCTTTGAAAGTTTACCTGTCCACGATTACACGACAAAACTTTCAGTGTCGATCGTCTATGCGATCTTGGCATCTGTTGCGATGAACTTCTTTTATCAACCAGGAAACATTTATTCTAGCGGGATTACTGGATTGGCCCAAATTTTAACCACTTTATCAACAAAGGTTGTAGGATTCAAAGTGCCGGTCTCCATTACGTTATATGCGTTGAATATTCCGTTATTTTTCGTAGCTTGGCTCAAAATTGGTAAAAAATTTACGATCTTTACTTTTTTGACCGTTACATTGACATCGATTTTTATGCAAATCGTGCCGCAAACAAGTCTATCTAACGATCCAATCATTTGTGCGATTTTCGGTGGAGCGGTGATGGGATCTGGAATTGGATTTGCGTTGAAAAATGGCCTTTCTTCTGGAGGGTTGGATATTTTTAGCATTACAATCCGTAAGAAAACTGGCCGCTCAGTGGGGTCGATTTCGATGTATTTTAATGGATTGATTATTTTTGTAGCTGGTTACTTATTTGGTTGGCAGTATATGTTTTACAGTGCGCTATCTATTTTTGTGAGTGGAAAAGTGACAGATGCAGTTTATACGAAACAAAAAAAGATGCAGGTCATGATTATTACAAAAAATCCAGATGCGGTTATTGATGGGATTCAGCAAAAAATGAGACGAGGTATCACGATCATTCATGAAGCAGAAGGTGCTTATCGGCATGATAAACAGACGCTTTTATTAACCGTTGTAACGCGCTTTGAACTGCCGTCTTTAGAAGCGGCCATGAAAGAATCTGATCCGTCTGCATTTGTGAGTATTTCGGATAATGTAAAAATACTTGGTCGTTTTTATGAAGAGGATTTATAGAAGTTATAGGAAGTTAAGAAATCCAGATAATACTCTGGATTTTTTTGTTTGATGTAAATTATGGGACAAAGTTTTTAATACACAGGTTCTTTTAAAGAGACGTAACCAATAATTAATTTAAAAGTAGAGATGGCTAATTTCAAAAAAATAATCTCTTTTTCTTGAAAAGAGAAGTGAAAACTGTTAAACTAAGTTTGTAAGATTGAGGGGCGCTTTTAAGACTGTTAATAGAATTTAACAATGTGAAAGAAGAACGTCAATCCTATTTTTTTAAAGTTCATAGGTCGTTTTAAGTCTTACTTGGACGTTTTTAGACCAACGAAGGAGCGCATCATGCTAGATGAATTAAAAATGATTGAAGCAGTTGCTCCAGATTTGCTCGATGTAATGCAGGAAAGGTTTCATATTCTTCGTAATATTTACTGGATGCAGCCTATTGGACGTAGAAGTCTATCTGATAGTATGGGGATTACAGAACGGGTTTTGAGAACTGAGACCGATTTTCTGAAAAACTTACAACTGATAGAAACTTCTAAAAGCGGAATGGCATTAACTGAAAAAGGCTTAGAAGTTTATCAAGGATTAGAGTCAGTAATGAATCAATTACTTGGTATGCATCAAGTCGAAAAAGAAATCAGCCAATATTTTGGAATCAAGCGTTGTATCGTTGTAGCAGGCAATAGTGACAATCAGGAGAAAGTACTTTATGAGTTTGGCGATATTTTGACCGATTCATTGGATTTACTCTTACCTGAGGGTGATAATATTGTTGCCGTTATGGGCGGCACGACAATGGCTTTGACCGCAGAACATATGGGGACACTAGAAACGGAAAAACGACATAATTTGTTTGTTCCAGCTAGAGGCGGAATCGGTGAAGCAATGACGGTTCAAGCTAATTCAGTAAGTGCTGTAATGGCAAGTAAAACTGGCGGTCACCATAGAGCATTATATGTACCAGAGCAATTAAGCTTAGAAACATATAACTCGCTGCTACAAGAACCATCGATTCAAGAAGTATTGACACTGATCGAACAAAGCAATTGTGTTGTTCATAGTATTGGACGCGCGTTGCATATGGCCGCTCGCCGTAAAATGTCGGATGATGAGATGGTCATGTTAAAGCAAAATAATGCTGTAGCAGAATCTTTCGGTTATTTCTTTGATGAAGAGGGCGAAGTCGTATACAAAATCCCTCGAATCGGACTTCAGTTAAAAGACGTACAAAAAATTTCGAATGTCGTTGCAATTGCAGGTGGGAAATCTAAAGCCAAAGCAATCCGCGCTTACATGAAAAATGCACCAAAACAAACGTGGCTCATCACAGATGAAGCTGCTGCAAATGAGATTTTAAAAGGGGTAACCCTTTAAAATAAAAAAATTTTTGATTTTCATAAGGAGGAAATCTTTAATGACAGTTAAAGTAGGTATTAATGGATTTGGACGTATCGGACGCTTAGCATTCCGTCGTATCCAAGATGTAGCAGGAATCGAAGTAGTAGCAATCAACGATTTAACAGATGCTAAAATGTTGGCTCACTTGTTAAAATATGACACAACTCAAGGACGTTTCAACGGAACTGTTGAAGTTCATGATGGATCTTTCAACGTTAACGGTAAAGAAGTTAAAGTTCTTGCTAACCGCAACCCAGAAGAATTACCATGGGGCGAATTAGGCGTAGATATCGTTCTTGAATGTACTGGATTCTTTACTTCAAAAGAAAAAGCTGAATTACACTTAAAAGCTGGTGCTAAACGTGTTGTTATCTCTGCTCCAGGCGGAAATGACGTACCAACAATCGTTTACAACACTAACCACGATATCTTAACAGGTAAAGAAACAGTTATCTCAGGTGCTTCATGTACGACTAACTGTTTAGCTCCTATGGCTAAAGCTTTACAAGATAACTTTGGTGTTGTTGAAGGTCTTATGACTACAATCCACGCTTACACAGGTGACCAAATGACTCTTGATGGACCACACCCTGGTGGAGACTTCCGTCGTGCACGTGCTGCAGCAGAAAACATCGTACCTAACACTACTGGTGCTGCTAAAGCAATCGGTCTAGTTATCCCTGAATTAAATGGTAAATTAGACGGAGCTGCTCAACGTGTTCCTGTAGCAACTGGTTCATTAACTGAATTAGTAACAGTTCTTGACAAAAACGTAACAGTTGAAGAAGTAAACGAAGTGATGGCTAAAGCAGCTAACGAATCTTACGGATACAACGAAGATCAAATCGTATCTTCTGATATCGTAGGTATGACTTTCGGTTCATTATTCGATGCTACTCAAACTAAAGTAATGACTGTTGGCGACAAACAATTAGTGAAAACTGTTGCTTGGTACGACAACGAAATGTCTTATACTGCACAATTAGTTCGTACTTTAGAGTACTTCGCTAACTTATAAGATTCGTTCTTATCATTAGTGAAATTTGAACAACTGTGAAATAATAAGCGGGGAAGCATCGCGCTTCCTCGCTTTTTTTATAAGGTTAAGAAAATCATTCTTTTCAAAAATAAAATTAGATAGGAGTAACTTTTAATGGCTAAAAAGACTATCAAAGATGTAGACTTAAAAGACAAAAAAGTTCTTGTACGTGTTGACTTTAACGTCCCTTTGAAAGATGGCGTGATCACAAACGATAACCGTATCGTTGCAGCACTTCCAACAATCAAATACGTAATCGAAAATGGTGGAAAAGCAATTTTATTCTCTCATTTAGGTCGTGTGAAAACAGAAGAAGATAAAGCTGGCAAATCATTAAAACCAGTAGCTGAACGTTTAGGCGAATTATTGGGCAAACCAGTAACTTTCGTTCCTGAAACTCGCGGAACTGAATTAGAAACAGCTGTTAACAACATGAAAGACGGCGACGTTTTAGTGTTTGAAAACACTCGTTTTGAAGATATCGATGGTAAAAAAGAAAGCGGAAATGATGCTGAATTAGGTAAATATTGGGCTTCTTTAGGCGATGTATTTGTGAATGATGCATTTGGTACGGCACACCGTGCGCACGCTTCAAACGTAGGAATCGCTTCAACTGGTATTCCAACAGTTGCTGGATTCTTAATGGAAAAAGAAATCAAATTCGTTGGTGAAGCAGTAACTGCACCAAAACGTCCGTTTGTTGCGATCTTAGGTGGCGCAAAAGTTTCAGACAAAATCGGTGTGATCGAAAACTTGATTTCTAAAGCAGATAAAATTCTTATCGGCGGCGGAATGACTTACACATTCTACAAAGCAAAAGGAATCGAAATCGGTAACTCACTTGTTGAAGAAGATAAAGTTGCTTTAGCAAAAGAATTGATCGAAAAAGCTGGTGACAAACTAGTATTACCAATCGATTCAGTATGTGCTAATGAATTCAGCAATGATGTTGAAACAGTCATCACTGATGGCGAAGCTGTACCAGAAGGTTACATGGGCTTAGACATTGGACCTAAATCAATTGAATTGTTCACTAAAGAATTAGAAGGTGCAAAAACAGTTGTTTGGAATGGACCAATGGGCGTATTCGAAATGAGCAACTTTGCTAAAGGGACAATCGGTGTATGTGAAGCAATCGCTAACTTAGCAGACGCAACAACAATCATCGGCGGCGGCGATTCAGCTGCAGCAGCAATCCAATTAGGCTTTGCTGACAAATTCACTCACATTTCAACAGGTGGGGGCGCAAGCTTAGAATTACTAGAAGGTAAAGAATTACCAGGATTAGCGGCAATCAACGATAAATAAAAAAAGTTGAACAAGCAGTTTAGACCTTGAGCGTTAATGGAAAAAAATATAGCGATGTTTTTCATCGCGAATTTTAGTCCATTAATGCCGATAGGTCTAGCTTGTGAAACTGGATTGGTATAACCAATCCAAACTATGCCATATCATAATAAGAAAAGGATGTGCTTTTCCATGCGTAAACCAATTATCGCTGGTAACTGGAAAATGAACAAAACTGCTTCAGAAGCGAAAGCTTTTGCAGAAGCAGTAAAAACAAAAATTCCTGCTAATAGTGCGGTTGATTCAGTAATCGGTTCTCCTGCTTTATTCTTACAAGAATTAGTAGAAGCGGCTAAAGGAACTGAATTAAAAATATCTGCACAAAACTGCTACTGGGAAAACTCAGGTGCATTCACTGGTGAAACATCTCCAGCGGCTCTTGCAGATTTAGGTGTTGACTATGTCATCATCGGTCACTCTGAACGTCGTGAGTATTTCCACGAAACAGACGAAGACATCAACAAAAAAGCCAAAGCAATTTTTGCAAACAACATGACACCAATCTTCTGTTGTGGTGAATCTTTAGAAACATACGAAGCAGGCAAAACTGCTGAGTGGATCGAAGGCCAAATCACAAATGGTTTAGTTGGTTTATCAAATGAGCAAGTATCTTCAATGGTCATTGCTTATGAACCAATCTGGGCAATCGGAACTGGTAAATCTGCTGATGCAAACATCGCGGATGAAATCTGTGGCGTTGTACGTTCAACTGTTGAAAAATTATACGGTAAAGAAGTATCAGAAGCTGTACGTATTCAATACGGCGGTTCTGTAAAACCTGAAAACATTGCTGAATATATGGCAAAAGAAAACGTTGATGGTGCTTTAGTTGGCGGAGCAAGCCTTGAAGCTGACTCATTCTTAGCTTTGTTAGACGCAGTTAAATAATCACGTCTTATAACAATATACGCGATTAATCGAAGTTTCATTGAATAATCTATGAATTATGCAAAAAATGTTTGCATAGCGCGCGTTTATTCACTACAATCATAATTAAGGGAATCGAATCCCCTTAGTATAAAACAAACTCAAAGGAGAGACAAAACATGTCAATTATTACTGATGTTTATGCACGCGAAGTCTTAGACTCACGCGGTAACCCAACAATCGAAGTAGAAGTATACACTGAAAGCGGAGCTTTTGGTCGTGGAATGGTTCCATCTGGAGCTTCAACTGGTGAATACGAAGCAGTTGAATTACGTGATGGCGACAAATCTCGTTACTTAGGTAAAGGGGTTGTTAAAGCAGTTGACAACGTGAATAACATCATCGCTGAAGCAATCATTGGCTACGATGTACGTGACCAAATGGCAATTGATAAAGCAATGATCGATTTAGATGGAACTCCTAACAAAGGTAAATTAGGCGCAAACGCTATTCTTGGTGTTTCAATCGCTGTAGCTCGTGCTGCTGCTGATTACCTAGAAGTACCTTTATACCACTACTTAGGCGGATTCAATACTAAAGTATTGCCAACTCCAATGATGAACATCATCAATGGTGGATCTCATGCTGACAACAGTATCGACTTCCAAGAATTCATGATCATGCCTGTAGGCGCTCCTACATTCAAAGAAGCTTTACGCTACGGTGCTGAAGTATTCCACGCATTAGCTGGAATCTTAAAAGCTCGCGGATTAGCTACTTCTGTAGGTGACGAAGGTGGATTTGCTCCTAACCTTGGTTCTAACGAAGAAGGTTTTGAAGTAATCATCGAAGCAATCGAAAAAGCTGGCTATGTACCTGGTAAAGATATCGTTCTTGCTATGGATGCTGCTTCTTCTGAATTCTACGATAAAGAAAAAGGCGTTTACGTTTTAGCTGATTCAGGCGAAGGCGAAAAAACAACTGAAGAAATGATCGCATTCTACGAAGAATTATGTGCGAAATACCCAATCATCTCAATCGAAGATGGATTAGATGAAAATGACTGGGATGGTTTCAAAAAATTAACTGTTGCATTAGGCGACAAAGTTCAATTAGTTGGTGACGATTTATTCGTTACAAACACAACTAAATTAGCTGAAGGTATTGAAAAAGGAATCGCAAACTCAATCCTTATCAAAGTGAACCAAATCGGTACTTTAACTGAAACATTTGAAGCAATCGAAATGGCGAAAGAAGCTGGCTACACTGCAGTTGTATCTCACCGTTCAGGTGAAACAGAAGATTCAACAATCTCTGATATCGCTGTTGCAACAAACGCTGGTCAAATCAAAACTGGTTCTCTATCACGTACTGACCGTATTGCAAAATACAACCAATTATTACGTATCGAAGACCAATTAGGCGAAGTTGCTGAATACAAAGGCTTGAAATCTTTCTACAACTTAAAAAACAAATAATTTTTAATTGATCATAAAGCAAAAAGGGACAACTGATTTTTTTCATCTTTTCTCCTTATACTCATACGTAAAACACCTCTTGTTTTAACAAGAGGTGTTTTTTTGTCTCTTTTTTCAGTTATACTGATAGTAATTCAATCGCCATTTTAAAGGAGAGGATAACGAAATGGAAAAGTTTTTAAGGGTTATATTTATAATCGGTCTTTCAATTACCTTAACGGCCTGTTCCTCCAATAAGAAAGTCGAAAAAGTTGCTAAAAAAGCTGTAGACAAACGATTGGTACATAAATTAGCAGGTTCTTGGCTAGCAGATAGTTATGATTATGGAAACTATAAAATAGTCTACGAAGAAAATAGGTTGATTTTCAATTCAACCGAATTAGAGATTGACTATACAAAAGAGAATAAAGTTTTTACACATAAACAAAAAGATAAAACAGTTCATTACATTTTTGAAGTAAAAGAAGATGAACTGATTGTTTATCCTAGCTATGAAATTGAGCAAAATAGTGACGAACTAATGGTAGGTGGAGATTTAGCACCAATCCAGCTGAAAAAGACATGAACGATATATGAGGAATGATTATCAAAAAGAAAAAATCGGTGCTATACTTAAAAGAAAAAGAGGAGGACCTATCATGAATCAATCAGATCTCCAAGCAATTATGAAAAAGCAACGCACTTTTTTTAACACAAACCAAACAAAATCGATTTCGTATAGAAAAGAACAACTTGAGCGGCTGCTAGAAAATGTTAAAAAACACGAAGAAGATTTCTATTGGGCTTTTGAAAAGGATCTTAAAAAACCTAAAGCAGAAGTATACGCTACCGAATTAGGTCTAGTTCTTTCTGCCATTAACGATATGCTCGAAAATCTGGATAAATGGACGAAACCTGTAAACAAACCAAGAGCAATTTCATCTTTATTAAACAAAAATACGGTTTTCTTAGAACCTTTCGGAACGGTTTATATTATCGGCCCTTTTAATTATCCCTTACAATTGACCTTAGTTCCGTTGATCGGTGCTCTCGCTGCGGGCAATTGTGCTATTGTAAAACCATCTTCAAAAACACCGAATGTAGCAGCAGTGATCGGAGCAGTTCTTGGAGAAACATTTGATGAGGAATATGTCAAAGTGCTATCGCCCAATTCTATTGATAATGCGTCAGTTTTAAAAGAGCCTATGGATTTCATCTTTTTTACAGGAAGTACTAAAGTCGGGAAAATTGTGATGGAAGCTGCGGCCAAACACTTGACTCCAGTTGTCTTAGAACTTGGAGGAAAAAGTCCAGCGATCGTAACGGAGCAGGCTGACATAGAAATTGCAGCTGAACGAATCATTTGGAGTAAATTATTGAATACTGGTCAAACATGCATTGCAACAGATTATGTCTTAGTGGATGAAAAAGTCAAAAACCAATTCATCAAAGCCTTGAAAGAAAAAATCATCGAATTCTACGGTCAATCGATTCAAGAAAATCCAGATTATGGTCGTATCGTTCAGGGCTCAGCGATTGATAAGTTTATCCAATTAATCGAGGAAAATCGTCGCTCACTTATTTATGGCGGAGAGTATGATCAGAAAACAAGATTTGTTGCGCCAAGTCTATTTGATATTGGCTTGACTCGTGAGAATAGTTTGATGGAAGAAGAATTATTTGGCCCTTTATTGCCAATCTGCACATATAGTCAATTAAGTGAGGCCATTCAATTTGTTAAAGAAGGGGAGAAACCTTTAGCAGTATATTTATTCTCAGATGATAGAACAAGTCAAAAACAGATTTTACATGAGCTTTCTTTTGGTGGTGGTGGAATCAATCAAACGATTCTTCATGTAGCCAACGATGATTTACCTTTTGGAGGAGTTGGTGCTTCTGGAATGGGGAATTATCACGGGAAATATAGTATTGAAACCTTCTCTCATAAGAAATCGGTTGTTTTTGGTAGAAAAGACTCAATGGCAAAATTGATTTATCCGCCTTATGATCAGAAGAAATTCGATTGGATCAAACGTTTATTGTAAATAGAATAGAATAAAGCTTAAAGCGCAGATTATCTAAACTTGCGCTTTAAGCTTATTTAGTTTGTTTTCTCTGCCTTTATACGGACAATCTCTATGATAAATCTAATCCCCGTTACTAAAAAGACAATTATTCCCGCAAAAAGGAAAAGAAATCCGATCGGTAAAAGGTAAAAATTTTCGTGTAAAATGCCTGTTTCATCAATATATTCTACTGAATTCATTTTGATGAAAAAACAGGCAAAACCAAAAAACAGCAGAAAACTCCCAATCAATGTGGTGATCATATTTAGTTTTGCTCGTCTTGTCTTGCTACCATCCTTGATTAGCTTTTCAGTCATATTATTCACATTACTTCCTCCTAGAATCAATTCATCAAGCGAAATATGAAAAATACTAGAAATCAGGATCAATAATTCAAGATCGGGAAGATTCCGGTTATTTTCCCAGTTTGAGACCGCTTGTCGGGTCACATTCAAACGGATCGCAAATTGTTCTTGTGTTAACTGATTTGTTGTTCTTAACTCTTTAATCTTGTCTCCAAATTCCATCGTCTAAATTCCTTTCGTTAATGTACCTTAAGCATAAAGAGATATCTTGTTATATTCAAGAAAGCATAGCTTGCAGACTGAATAATATAGAAGGAAAGAGTTGCTTGCATCGCCAGTTTAGCTGTGAAAATGCGGTTTTGGTGCTTATTAGATCCAGTCGAAGTAGCAAATTTTTTCGTATAAATAAATTATAGCATCTCTAATTTATAATAGGTTGAATAAGGTAATTTAATTAAAAATGGAATAATGTGTACCAAATAAAAAATGGTAAAATGCATATGTTTTCTTTTAAGATGCTTTATTTGTTATACTAAAATTAATGAAACGAAAGGAGGAAAATTTTATGAAAACAAGAGCTGAACTAAAAAGTGAAGCGAAAGACGTTTTACGTGGACGTTGGAAAGATAGTTTGTTGATGTGTTTGGTACCAACATTAGTTTCAATTGCAATAGGACTACTTATATTTTTTCTACTATTATTACCAACCATCACATTCGTTCAAAACAACCCTGATTTTGTAAACGGCACTTCAAGCTACGAAGGTAGTTCTGGTGGCGGCGGTGGAGGTTTCTTTGGGAGCATTATAGGTGCGTTGTTTAGTGCTGGTATTTCTTGGACATTCCTTGATCTTTTAAGAGGAAAAAAACAAAAAATCACCCCTTTTTCAGATGCATTCCGCGGTTTCGCAGGACCTGTGATTTTAGGTGTCATTTGTATTAGTCTATTAACACTTGTCTTTGTTACACTTTGGTCACTACTATTGATTATCCCAGGAATCATCAAAGGGTATTCGTATTCACAAGCATATTTTGTATATTATGATGGCTATGAAGAAACGGGCGTACGTCCAGGATTTTTAGACTCGATCACTCGCAGTAGAAAGCTTATGAAAGGCTATAAAGGACAATTGTTCTTATTAGACCTAAGCTTTATCGGTTGGCATATCCTAGCAATGTTGACATTGGGAATCGGTTATTTATGGTTAACGCCATACATCACTGCAACCAAAGCAGCATTTTATGAAAACTTACCAAAAACAATAGCAGTTTAAACAAGTGAAAGTATAAGTAAAACTAGTTTTTGGTTTTGCTTATACTTTTTTATTTTGCCTTAAAAAGGAATGGAGGATTGTTTATAATTTGTTTATTTTCTTGTTAGCACCTGTTTATTTGTACCCTTTATACTAAAGATAAGCAATAAGAAGTTATAGCTAATTACAGGAGGGAGCAAGAAATCATGAACAATAAAAAAATCATTGTAGGAGTATCAAGTTTAGTCTTATTATTAGCAGGATGTAGCGTTGGTGCACAAGAAACGTTAGGGACAAAAGGAAGCAGTCAACAGCAAACAGAACAAACAAAAAAAGGAAACAACAAAACCAAAGGGGACAAATTAAACCACATTTTAGGGAAAACGAATTGGCAAGGTACGAAAGTTTATGACAAAGACAACAATGACCTGACTGCTGAAAATGCTAACTTTATTGGTTTAGCTAAATACGATGCTGAAACAGGACGCTATGAATTTTTCGATGCGCAAACTGGTGAAAGCCGAGGCGATCGTGGTACGTTTTTCATCACAAATGATGGAACTAAAAGAATCTTGATTTCAGAAACAATGAATTATCAAGCGGTCGTCGGCCTGACTGAACTGACAAATAAAAAATTCACCTACACAAGAAAAGGCAAAGACAAAGCTGGAAATGAAGTAGATGTATTTGTGGAACATATCCCGTATAATAAAGAGAAGTTAAGTTTTACTGAAGACGAAAAACCTCTGAATACAACGACTGGAAAAATTGACACCAAAAAAGATGGCGCTAAAATTTTAGGCAAAACATTATGGAATGGGACAAAAGTCTTGGATGAAGCGGGTTCTGATGTTACTGAGAGCAATAAAAATTTTATCAGCTTAGCGAAATTCGATGCTGATACAAACAAATATGAATTTTTCAATTTAGATACAGGCATTAGTCGTGGTGATTTTGGTTACTTCGATGTTTTGAATCATAATAAAATTCGCGCACATGTCTCAATCGGTCAAAATAAATATGGTGCAGCACTTGAACTGACAGAGCTTAACGATAAGAAATTCACCTATAAACGAATGGGGAAAGACAAATCTGGCAATGACATTACAGTGTTTGTCGAACATGAACCATATGCTGGGCAATTCAAACCAGCATTTAGTTTTTAAGAAAACATCCAATAAAAATGCAGGTGTTTGATTTGATTGCATCAATTGTTTTAGCGTGAATAAGTAAAGGAGAATAACATGACTATAAAAAAACGTTTCCTTATTTCATATATTGGCGGTATTGCGATTGCTTGCGTATCATTAGTTTCAATCATCTGCATTGTTTTTTATGTAACCACAGGAAAAATTCCCAGTCCTGGAACGCTTTATAAAACATTTACGCAGCAGCGTTCATTAAGCCCAGAAGAAGAACTTGCTTATATCAAATTACGCGGCATAGCCAAATCAGATCCTGATCAGCTACTAACACCAAGTGGCGAGTTAAAAGATACGATCCAGAAATTTGAAGCTGAGTCATTAGGTGTTGTTGTGCGTAAACAAGAAACGATTGCTTATTATTCGCAAGAGTTAGTTGAAAAGTCATTGGTCGTTCATTTTCCTAAATTTGATGCGAATAATATAGAAACAAGAGGAACGATCGACAATGCCGGACGCTTGTACCGGTATATGAAGTTTGATTTTTATTTTAGCGACAAAATACCAGGTAGTTTATTGGTTTTAAAGAAAGAGAATAATTTTCTGGAATTCATGACCAAGTGGGGCGTGTGGGTCATTGTCGGGATCGTCCTCATTGCGATTGCAGGCTTACTATTTTTAAATCATTTATTAAAACAAACAATCATTCGTCCGTTGGAAAATTTAGGTGCAGGAATGTCTGAAATCAGGAAGGGTCATTTGGAAATCTCGATGACTGATTCTACGAAGGAAACAGCATCGGAAGTGAAACAATTAACAGATGATTTTGAAAAAATGCGGGAAGCCTTGATTCATTCAACTGAGGAGCAAGACAAACTTGAAAATAATCGCAAAGAGCTCGTCGCAAGTATTTCACATGACTTAAAAACACCCATCACATCGATCATCGGTTATGTGGAAGGGTTGTTAGACGGAGTCGCTGACACACCAGAAAAACAAGCAAAATATTTACAAACGATCCATACAAAAGCCATCTCATTGAACGAGTTGATCGAAGAATTATTTCTGTATTCAAAATTAGATGCTGCGGCCATTCCTTTTCATTTTGAAAAAATCAATATCAACGAATTCTTACAGCATATTATTGAGGAATTCCAGTTGCAGGATAATCAGGTTTCACTACGATTATCTAATCATCAAGAAATCGCGTATTATGTCTTAGCTGATCGCATGCAGTTGAATCGAGTATTTATTAATTTAATTGAAAATAGTTTGAAATTTAGAGCTAAGGACCGTCCGCTTGCAATTCAACTCGACATTTTTGAAACGGAACAAAGCGTGGCCATTCAACTAGCAGATAATGGTCAAGGGATTTCAAGAGAGCAGTTGCTGTATGTTTTTGACCATTTTTATCGAGGAGAAGAAGCTAGACCAACAAATACGGGAGGTAGTGGTTTGGGACTGGCCATCGTCAAACAGATTATTGAGATGCATGAAGGAGAAGTTGAGATTGAAAGCGAACTTCACCAAGGAACAACGGTTACGATTTTATTGAAAAAAGCCTGAGGAGGACAGCCAAATGTCAAAGGAGATAGCACATATTTTATTGATCGAAGATGACGCAAGTATTGCCGAATTACAAAAGGACTATCTAGAAATCAACCATATGAAAGCTGAAATTGCAAGTGATGGATTGGCTGGACTAAACCGGGCTTTAAATGAACCGTTCGATTTGATTGTGATCGACATCATGTTACCATCGATGGATGGATTTGAAATTTGCCGTCGAATCAGAGAAAAGAAAAATATTCCTTTGATGATTGTTTCTGCGAAAAAAGAAGATATTGATAAGGTCAGAGGACTTGGTCTTGGGGCTGATGATTATATGACGAAACCATTTAGTCCAAGTGAGCTTGTCGCTCGTGTTCAGGCTCATATCAAACGATATCAACTATTGACAGGGACGGATCAAGTCAATGATAAGATAGAAAGCGGTCAAATTATGATCGATAAAAATGCTCGCAGAGTTTTCGTTTTGGGAAGAGAACTGATTTTTACTACAAAAGAATTTGATCTGCTGCTCTTTTTTATGGAGCACCCGAATCGAGTTTGGATGAAAGAACAATTATTTCGTCAAGTTTGGGATATGGATGATCTTGATAGTGATATTTATACCGTCGTTGTCCATATAGGGCGTATCAGAGAGAAATTGAAAAAAGGAAAATTATCAGAGATTCCTATTGAAACTATTTGGGGCAGTGGTTATCGATTTAATGCCTAATAAGTCAATCAAAGGAGGAAATTCATGAAAAAACAACACTTGCTTGCTAGTGTCCTTTTGTTTACCGTTGTCAGTTTAACAGCTTGTAAACCAGATCAACAAAAAGGGACAAAAAAAACGAGTGAAACATCAAAAGAGGCTCTCTTTATCCCTTCCTCATCAGAGGTTGACGCATCGAGTGAAGAAGGAAAAGAAAAATCTGCAAATGATCTGTCCTTTGAAAATACCTCATATAATTATGATGTTGTAACAGGGGCAACGCAAACAACATTTGGTTCCAATCCAAAACCTCTTTATTCTTATGAGGAAAAATTAAAGAAAATGTTCTGGTCAAATCAGCCGCCACTTGGGTTGATGGAAGGAAATTATTATACGAATGAAGGCTATTTTGATGTTGGAAATAAAGGCATCGTCGAAATTATCACCGATGATACAAGTAAGATTATCAATGTTGAATTTAATGAATACGCTGCTGAAAATTATTACGCATCAAACTATTCAGGTGCGAACAAACGATTATCAGATTATGCATTCTTTCAAGCTCAAAATCCTAGAACAGATACAACTTTGGTAACCGTCGTTAATGGCATTACTTTTGTAGAAAAGCAAATGCGGGAAGAAAATCGGATCGAAGGCAATTTTGAAACGGTTAAAGGTTCTTCAACAACGGCCAGACAAGGCTTAATGGCGATAGCTTCTGAGTTAAAAGATCAAATCAGGCAGCCGTCTAAGACTAAATATATCGGTTACGCAGAAGATTTTGGCGATGGGTTGATTGGCAGACTACAGTTGACTGTGACAGACGGTAAAATTGATAGTGCTCGTTATGATGAATATTTTGCAGATCAACCAGAAAAAATTGCTGTAGATCAGTTAAAGCAGTATTATCGTCAATCCAAATATTTCTCTTTGACCTATAATGAACAAACCAATAAGGATTTTGTGATTTTTTCTGATACCTTGACGAAGGAAATCATCGATAAGCAAAAGCTGACAATTGAAAATACTGAATTAACAAAGCACCCATCGTATGCGTCTTATCAAAAATTAGTGGAACACATCAAGCTGTAATCGACTGATTTACGACACACTTTTGACATATTTTTCTTTTATAATAAGAAAAAATAGGTTAGGAGAGATTATTCATGGGTCATTGTTCAGATATTTTTACAGGTGGTAGAGGAATGATGAGAGGAGGAATGCTTGGTATGGGCATTCTTTGGTGGATTTTCATTGTTATTGTAATTGTTGCTGTGGTTTATTTAATGAAAAATAAAACGAACCAACAATTAACCAACGATTTTCAGACGCAAAAACCAATAGAGCCAACCCCTTATCCTTCGGCACTTGAGATATTGGACCAAGAATTTGCGAAAGGCAATATCACAGAAGAAGAATATTTGCATAGAAAAGAACGATTGAAACAATAAGAATAAGCAAAAAGTTGACGCCTAATGGTCTGTCACCTTTTTGCTTTTTTAATTGTGTCTAGGACATATTTTTTATAAAGAGCATTATTAGACAGTTCTCTTTTTTAGATGATTTTTATTAATTAAAATTCATAATACTCTCATTTTAATCTTCATTTTAGCTGAATAATAGATTATACTAAAGGAGTAGCATTTATTTTATAAAGGCAAATAGGAATGTTGTTACCACTTATTAGGAGGGTTTATGGAAAGAAAAGAGACGAAGAAAAGAGGATTATTGTTAGTCGCGTTGTTTTTAGGTTATACCATGGTGTACATTGACAAGCTTTCAGTAGGGTATTCATTGATCCCGATTTCAACTGAATTTGGCTTAGAGCCATCTGCTAAAGGAATGATCATGAGTGCTTTTTTCCTTGGTTATGCGATTATGCAGATTCCAATGGGGTTGGTCATTAATAAGGTAGGCTCGCGAGTTGTTTTGATTGGTTCGGTATTAGGGATGGGGTTATTTTCGTTCTTATTTGGTTTTGGAACGTCATTGATCATGTTTATGTCGCTGCGTTTTTTAACTGGATTGCTCGCACACTCAGGTTATGCATCATCAGCGAGTAAGGAAGTTACGATGAATTTCCCACCAGAGAAACGAACATTTGCTCAAGGGATTTTACTATCATCTTCAGGGGTAGCAGGCTTTATCGGGCCGTTGGCATTATCGCCGATCATTACAAATGCTGGATGGAAAAATGCCTATCTTATTTTAACTGTGTTGGCTGTTGCAATTGCTATTTTTTTAATTATTGCAATTCCAAGAAACGAAAAAGCGCAGGAAAAAGCAGAAGCCGTTGCAACAAAAACGGATAAGGTTTCTATTTTAGTGATTTGGTCAGATATTCGCGTTTGGGTCTTGTTTCTAAGTTCCTTTTTCATCAACTGTTTATTATATGGACTTTCAAGCTGGGTGCCGAGTTTCTTAACTGGAGAACGTGGATTAGATTTAAATGGTGCAGCTGTGATCAGCAGTGTGGGTGGCTTGTTTATGCTGATAGGTTCGATTGGCGGTAGCTATGTTGTGGGTAGATTTTTTCAACACAAGGAAAAAGCCATTGTTGCAATTACAGCTGTCTTAGGTGCGATTTCAGCATTCGGTTCTTATTATATTGGTAATCTAGTTTTATTGTCGATCGTTATGGGCTTAGCAAATTTCTTTTTGATCATCTCATTTGTTACGATGATGAGTATTCCATTGAGAATTTTTGAAGGAGCGAAATTTGCACCAAGTTACGGAACACTTGCTACAGGAGGGATTCTCGGTGGTTTTGTTTCACCAACACTCATTGGGAAATTAGTCGAATTGTCAAATGGACAATATATTTCGACCTTTATCTTCTTTTTAGCTGTTGGGCTATTAACGGCTGTGACGATCATGTTTATCAAACAAAAATAGAACCATTATTTCATTAGTGTAAAGCATAAAAATAAGCTTAAATCAAAGGGAGGAATCACTATGACAAACATTCAAGAAAAAATGCCTCAAGCAGATATGATTAAATGGAGAAGACATTTACATCGTCATCCAGAACTATCATTTCATGAAGTTGAAACAGCCAAATACATCAAAAAGGTACTAGCTGATTTTCCTAATATAGAAGTTAGTTCATTGACAGAAAATAGTGTGATCGCAATTTTAAAAGGCAATCGACCAGGCAAAACAATTGCTTTAAGAGCAGATATCGATGCACTGCCGATTGTAGAAGAATCAGATGTTGACTTTCCATCCGAAAATCCAGGTGTAATGCATGCGTGTGGTCATGATACACATACAGCCATGCTGTTAGGTGCAATCAAAGTCTTGAGCGAAATGCAGGATAAAATTGCCGGCACTGTGAAATTTATTTTCCAACCAGCCGAAGAAGAACCACCAGGTGGTGCAAAATTATTAGTTGAAGCAGGTGTGATGGATGATGTAGATATGGTATTTGGTTTGCATATCGCACCAAATATTCCAGTTGGTATGGTAGGTACTAGAAAAGGCCCTGCTAGTGCAGCTTCAGATGTCTTCACGCTGAAGATCCAAGGAAAAGGTTCCCACGGTTCAACGCCAGATTTATCTGTTGATCCAATCATGATTGGTGTAGAGATCATCAATAATTTGAACAATATTGTTTCAAGAAATATTAGTCCTTTTGACAATGCAGTTATTTCAATTGGTGAATTTAATGCAGGAAAAACAGCGAATGTCATTCCAGATACAGCACAAATCCAAGGAACTGTGCGTACAAATGATAAAGAAATTCGACAGTTTATTAAAAAGCGTATAGAAGGAATCGTTGATAGCATTTGTAAGATGTACGATGCAACATATGACTTAGACTATTTATTAGGTTACAGTGAAGTCAATAATGATAGTGATGCAACAGATATTGTTATGGCTGCAGCTGAAAAAGTTGTTGGTAAAGAGCGGATGTTTGAAGCGCCTAAAATGATGGGCGGCGAAGATTTTTCTGCGTATACAGATGTTAAGCCAGGATCATTTTTTATTTTAGGTGGGGGAACAGCGGCAGAAGGTTGCGGTTATATGAATCACCATCCTAAATTTAAAATTATGGAAGACTGTTTCCCGGTAGGATCAGGAATGCATGCACAGCTTATTTTGGATATTTTAGGACAGGGATAGAAATTTTTGAAAGATCGGGGCAAAACCAAATATTAGTTTTGTTTTCCACTTAAATCTAAATAAACGACGAGACAAAAGCAACTACTCCGCTAGGCTTCGATCACAACAAATTCTAAGTGCTAAAGCACTATGAGTTGAAGGCTTCGGAAATAAGCTGAACGCATTTGTCTCGTCTTCTTTTACATACAATAAAGCTAGTATTTAGCGGGAAACTTTGGCAAAATAGAAGATAAGAAGTTCTTAAAAATAGGAAGGTGAAAAAATGGTTGATTTGATTATGATTCTTATTTTTATTATCTGTGGGGTGCAGCTTTGGCGGGGCAAGTGGTCATGGTTGATAGCTGGATATAACACCGCAAGTGAACAAGAAAAAGCGAAAACAAACGAATGGGCTTTAGGAAAAGTAATGAGCATCATTCTTATTATTTCTGCAATGTTGATTGGATTAGGAAGGTTATTTCTCCAACTTCAGTTAGTTATTGCAATCGCAATCACCATACTTGTAGGCGGAGCGATCGCTTATATCAATACATCACCACGATTCAAAAATGAGATCTAGCAATAATAAGGAGTTGAAACGTCATGTTTATACTAATAATAGCTATTTTACTGTTCTTTTGTGTATTTATACTAATAGATAAAGAGAAAAACAAACAAAACAGTCCAATACCTCAGAAAAAGAATCCAACAACAAAACTTTCCCTTGATCAAAAAATCAAATTAGAAAAGGCAGAAAGCATGCAACAAGTTACCTCAAAGATCAGACAAATTGAAAAACAAACAATCAAGAATCTCCTATCCGTTTTGAATCATCTAAAAGAAAATACGAAGAGTTAATTTTTGTAAATAGAACTGAAACACTAAAATTCAACAATGACTAAAATAAAGTTATAATAAGACAAAGCAAACAAAATACTTAATAGAGGATGGAAAAAAATGGAAGCGAAAAAACCAAAAATATTTGCGATGTCCTTTGCCAGCGTTTACCCGCTATATATCAAAAAAGTAGAAAAAAAAGGTCGAACAAAAGAAGAAGTAGACGAAATCATCATCTGGTTAACTGGCTATGATGAAGCTGCACTACAAAAGAAAATAGCTGAAAAAGTTGATTTTGAAACGTTTTTTTCAGAAGCACCACAAATAAATCCTAATGTATCATTGATCAAAGGTGTGATCTGTGGGTATCGCGTAGAAGAAATAGAAGATGAGTTAATGCAGAAAATTCGCTATATGGATAAACTAATCGATGAATTAGCGAAAGGAAAAGCAATGGAAAAAATATTAAGAAAATAGCCAATAATAATCAGGTACATAACAAAACAGTCTTGTCAGTTTGAGCTAGAAGGGAACCAGTCTGCTTAATCGATGGGATTGTTTTTTTGTGGATTTTTAGTACTAAGCTATTCACACCTCATAAACCTCAAAAATACTTCGGATTTCTAGAGATCAACTCCTTTAATCTTAAAGTTTCTTAAAGTACGCAAAAAATAACATATAATCGAAAAAAAATACCGATATCTTATGGATATAGTACAACGTAACATCAAAATTGCTTTTTAAATCAGTCTTAGTATGTGATATTTAAGATAACGCAGACAGGAGGGGACAAACATGAAGGAAAACATTTTTACGAATGTCGAGGGAATAGCTTCTTTGATGAAGGAAATGTCTCGGCAAATCACGTAATAGAATAAAATGACATCGTTACGTAGTTTTTTATGTGAATTTATAAGCTAGTGACAAGCATAAAAAATGTTTTGAAGGTAGGTTGACAGAATATGGAGATTGGAAAATTATTAAAAATCCGCAGAGAACAAAAAAATTTAACTCAGCAGCAAGTTGCTGCAAAATTTCATGTAACAAGACAAACCGTCTCACGTTGGGAAAATGAGAAATCGTACCCTAATATCGATACATTAGTTGAATTAAGTTTCTTTTTTGATTTTTCTCTAGATGAAATTTTAAAGGGAGATGATTTGATGGTTAGTGAAGAAAGTAAACGTGATGATGAACTTTAGAATATGAAGAGTCAGCTAATCGTTGAATAGTAATAGAAGAAGCCTATATGTAAGAGTTCTTGCTCTCACATATAAGCTTCTTCTATTTTAGGCTCATCTATCAGTCATTTTCATATCCAGTTGGATGATCAGTATGCCATCTCCAAGCCCTATCAATAATCGACTCTAAATCAGTGTATTGAGGTTTCCAGCCTAAAATCGATTCGATTTTTTTACTTGAAGCAATCAAAGAATGAGGATCACCTTCTCTTCGGTTGTCGTATTTTATAGGAATCTTCTTCTGCGTATAGTCTTCGACTTTATTAATAATTTCCAATGTTGAAAAGCCAGTCGAGCTGCCGACATTGAAAATAGTACTTTCTTTTCCTTCTAGTAAATAATCCATCGCCAGTAAATGAGCATTCGCTAAATCCACCACATGTACATAATCCCGAACCGTTGTCCCATCTTTTGTATTATAATCATCTCCAAAAATGGTAATATATTCTCTTTTTCCTAAAGGAACTTCTAAAACGATGGGGATCAAATGCGTTTCTGGTTGATGATCTTCACCAATTGTCCCAGATAAATCAGCCCCAGCCACATTGAAATAGCGCACTACGACATAATTGATGTCATAGGCAGTATGGCACCACTGAATGATCGTTTCCATCATCCGCTTACTTTCTCCATAATGATTCTTAGGAAGCGTCTCAGTATCTTCTGTGATCACTTCTTCTGAAGTATCTCCGTAAACCGCTGCGGTAGAAGAGAAGATGATCGTTTTCACCGCAAATTCATTCATGACTTCTAAAAGAGTAATCAGACCTGAAACGTTATTATCAAAATAAAGTAATGGATCTTTCATGGATTCTTCCACAGACGAATTAGCGGCAAAATGAAACACAATATCAAAGGATGTTTCTGTGAAAAGATTTCTGAGTAAGGTTATGTCTTTCACATTTCCTTTGATAAAAGTTGCTGGTTTGGGGACAGCTTCAGCGTGTCCTGTTTGTAGATTATCTAGAACGATGACTTTGTGGTTTGAGTTGATTAATTGTTTGACGATATGTGAGCCGATGTAGCCAGCTCCTCCGAAGACTAAGATGTTCATTGATAACCTTCTGATTTAAGAGCTTGTCCTGTATTGAAAAAAAGTTGTATCTGCTTTCATTATAAGTTATCAAAATTTATATAGATAGATTCAACCATTGTAGTTATGAAATGATTAATAAATTCAATTGAGTAATAAAAAAAATTCGTTTGTGTTGCAAATTGTACTACTTGCAAAATGTGTCTGAGATAGTATTTTGTTAAGTGAAAAAACATCTTAAAATTAAAAATTTACTCTATTAGTTTTATATTGCTATTTCTTATCCATTATTAGCAAATTGAAAGATGTTTATTTTGGTTTATAGTTTACTGATTAAAAAAATTGTACAAAAGTCATTTTTGAAGTTTAGTCTATCGCTTAGTACTCAGTATAGATAATATATCCCCAAAATAACTGGTGTTCCCAGTTGTTATTTTTGTGAATTATTAATATCAAAGAGACATTCAATCACTGTTAAAGGGAGGTGGTATTCTAAGTACAAATGAATATGTTTGAGTGTAATAAGTACTCATTTAGAAATATTTGATATGAATAAAGTACTATCTGATTTATGGGCTAAATAGAAATGGACTCTGTTAGAAATTACTTACTCATGATATAATTGTGTTATATAGACTCACGATTTAACGAAGCGTTAGTAAATTATAGTAGGAATCAAATTATTTAAATATTTTTTTATTTTATATTATTTGATATTTGTAAGGTCTTAGAATTTGTTAGAGAGGATAATAATAAGTGAATGAAAATCAATTTGAAACAGAGTTAATAAAACATATTAAAAATATTGCTGGAACGAAACAGTGGCAGTATGAAGAAAATATCAAAACAACAGAGGCACTGTGGTTCAACTTCAAAAATATTTTGGAACAACATAATCAAAATCTGCTGGAAAAACCGCTAAGTGAAGCAGAATTTTCTCAAGTGAAAAAAGTTATTTGTGACATCAAATCACCTTATGAAGCAGGACAATTTCTATATGGACTAAATGGAGTTTCACAAATAGAAATTGATTTAGATGATGGAAGGCATGTATTTTTAACAGTTTTTGATCAAAAACAAATTGGAGCAGGTAATACAATTTATCAAGTAGTAAATCAGATTAAACGTCCGGCTGTTATTGTCGGGAAAAAAGATAGAAGGTTTGATACAACTCTTATGGTGAATGGTCTTCCAATTATCCAAATTGAAGAAAAAACTGATACTCGTGATGTTAATGAAGCATTGAATCAGATGCATCAATATGCAGATGAAAAACAGTTTCGTGATATATTTTCAACGTTACAAATTTTAGTAGCTATTACACCAAACAATGTAAAATACATGGCAAATACACCAAGCAATAAATTCAACAAAGACTTTGCATTTAATTGGCAGCGCAAAGAAGATAACATGATTGTTCGAAATTGGAAAGAATTTGCAAATTCTATGCTAAGTATTCCGATGGCTCATCAAATGGCAACAAATTTCATGATTTTGGATGGGACTAAGAATAAACAAATGCTTAAAGTCATGAGGCCGTATCAAGTATACGCCACGCAAAATGTAATGGAAAGTCTAAAAAAAGTGGACTTTGAACTAGGTGTGAATAAAATTGGCTATATTTGGCATACAACAGGTTCAGGGAAGACAATTACAAGTTTTAAGACAGCTTGGTTGGCAAGTCGAATGCCCAAGGTGGATAAAGTTGTCTTTGTTGTTGATAGGATTGCATTAACAAAACAAACAAATGAAAATTATCAGGCATACGATCCTGATGGAGATATAGATGATTCAAAAATAGGAAATGTTCAAGGAACAAATAGTACGAATGACTTAAACCAAAAGTTAAAGAGTAAAGATAATCAGATTATTGTGACCTCAGTTCAAAAATTAGGTACATTAGTAAATCGTCAAAATTTTGAATCACCTGATAAAAATATCGTTTTTATTGTAGATGAAGCACATCGTTCAACTGGTAGCAATAATTTTGCAATGATTCAAAAAGCATTTAAAAAGGCTTGTTGGATTGGTTATACTGGAACCCCAATGTTTGATGATACAACGAAAGGTTTACGTACAGAAGATATTTTTGGAGAATTATTACATGCTTATACGATTCGTGAAGCAATTTCTGATAGAAATGTCTTAGGATTTAAAGTTGATTTCGAAACAACTATTGATGAAGAACAGGTAAAATCAGATTATTTACCAAAGTTTTATAAAGAGCGATACCCAACTTGGACAGATGAAAAAATCCAAGAAAAAATTGAAAACCTATCTCCAGAAGACATGGATGATGCAGTTGAACCAAGTTTCTATGATGAAAATGCCGAACATATTAAAATGGTAGTTGAGGATATTTTTAAGAATTGGCGTAATCGATCGAATGAAGGAAGATATAATGCATTGTTTACTACTCATGTTGGTGGTGGCAAAGCCAGTACACCAATGGCGATGATGTATTTTAATGAGTTTCAACGAGTGAATGTCGAAAATAAACAGAATGGAAAGCAAACACTAAAAGTGGCGGTTACCTTTAGTCTTAACACGTCAAATAATGATTCTCAATTATTAACAAATCAAGGTTTATTTGAGGCTATTCAGGCTTACAACGATGAGTTTGGAACTAGTTTTGGAATGGATGATGTCTCTGGATACACGCAAGAAGTTACAAGCCGTTTAAATCGAACAATAACCGATAAAAAATATTTGGATATAGTCATTGTTGTGGATCAACTATTAACAGGATTTGATGCTCCTGAGTTAAATACTTTATATGTCGATAGGACACTAAAAGGTGCAGGCTTGATTCAAGCTTATTCCAGAACCAACCGTATTGCGGATCTCCAAGAAAAGCCTTGGGGACGTATTGTCAATTATCGCTGGCCTGCACAAAATGAAAAGCTAATGAATCAGGCATTGGCTATTTACGCTAATAAAGATTCTGCTATTTTGTCAGAAGAAGAGCAACGTGAGAGTAATAAAAAAGAAGGTATTGTTGCCAAACCGTTTTTAGAAGTATTTAACGAAGTAAAAAAAATAGTTGCCAAGCTTGATACTTTGACAAGTGAGTTCCAACAACTACCACCAAGTGAAAAGAAAAAAGAAAAAATGTTTGATCTTCTAAAAGAGTATAATGCGGGGATGTCTAAGTTAAAACAATATGATCCATCTGAAGTTGATGGGGATACAGTAGGGTTTAACTATGATGAGCCAGATGAGTTAGTAGCAAAACTCGGAATGACAACTGATCAAGAAGTGATGCTCTCGACAGTACTATCAAATGAGTTGAAACAACATATTGCCAAAAAGAAAGATGTTCCTTTTTATCAAATCGAATTGAAAATGACACATGTTAAAGATATCAAAGTTGACTATGATTATTTGACAGAACTTGTGGAACGCTTGTTAAATCAAGTTCATGATAAACAATATCAAGAAGCTAAAGAAACAAAAGAAAAGCTGGATCAATTTGCCGATGGTTTGGATGATAGAAAGTATGCTGAAATGATCAAAAATGCTGCGACAGCTATTTATAAAGGGCATTTCATTGTGGAGAAATATCCAGCAAAATTAAAAGAAAGTGACTCGATTATTCAACTAGCTAGCAATGTAAGTTTAGATCGCCGATTTCAAGATTTTAGAATCAAGTGGGGCATTATTGATATTGTGACGAGTGCTGAAATGCGTAAACTGTTTGAAAAACATCGTTACGGCCAACAAGACCTAGATGATACAGGACAGATTCGTGAGATTGTTTCTAAAGCTAGTATAGATTACCAAACGTTAGCACATGATGAAGCCATACAGTCTTTATCAAGGATTAAATACCGTAACGGATTACGTGCAGAAATATATAAATTAGCAGATGAGTTAACTAGAGACTAAATGCGGAGGGAAAAATATGTCAGATAATAGATTACAAACCATTACAAGTAAGCTTTGGGCTATGGCAAATGAACTACGAGGAAATATGGATGCTGGTGAATTTAAAAATTATATCTTAGCCTTTATGTTCTATCGTTATTTGTCAGAGCATCAAGAAGAGTATTTAGTGACAAATAATGTCATTGATGTTGATAAAAACGAAACAGTAAATGCAGCATATATGCGGCAAGCAGTTGGTGTAGATGCAACTGACTATTTAGATGATATTTCTTCAAGTTTAGGTTATGCAATTGCACCCAATGATACGTGGGTTTCCTTAAATGAAAAAATTGATAATTCTATGATTATTCCAAGTGACTATCAAACTATTTTTGATAATTTTAATAAAAATGTTGAACTAAATAAAGATGCAGCGCAAGATTTTAGTGGTGTATTTAATGATATAAATTTAGGGGATTCTCGTCTTGGTAATTCTACAACAGCTAGAGCAAAATCATTAAATAATATTGTGAAGTTAGTTGATGACATTGAATATAAATCTGATGAAGGGAAAGATATTTTAGGAGAAATCTATGAATATTTGATTGGTCAGTTTGCTGCAAGTGCAGGGAAAAAAGGTGGAGAGTTCTATACTCCTCATCAAATAAGTAAAATTTTAGCTAAATTAGTCACGAATAATTTAACTGAATCTGAAAACACATTCACTGTATATGATCCGACTATGGGATCGGGCTCACTACTTTTAACTGTTAGGGGAGAAGTACCAGGAGGAGACAGATCTGGGGCTGTAAAGTTCTTTGGTCAAGAATTAAATACGACTACCTATAATTTAGCTCGAATGAATTTGATGATGCATAATGTATCATATAGTAATATGACACTGAGTAATGCTGATACACTAGAAAGTGATTGGCCAGATGGTTTGGATAGTCAAGGCATTGATCGTCCTAGAAGTTTCGATGCAGTAGTTGCTAATCCTCCATATTCTGCTAAATGGGATAATACTGAATCAAAATTAAAGGATCCTCGTTTCAGTGAATATGGAAAGCTAGCACCAGGTTCAAAAGCAGATTTTGCTTTTATTTTGCATAGCATTTATCATCTGAATAGTACGGGAACCATGGCAATTGTCTTACCCCATGGAGTGTTATTTAGAGGGGCAGCGGAAGAAAAAATTCGTCAAACGTTAATTGAAAAAAACTACCTTGATGCAGTGATTGGTTTACCTGCAAACCTTTTTTACGGAACAAGTATCCCAACTACAATTTTGGTCTTTAAAAAAAATCGAAAAAAACGTGAAATTTTATTTATTGATGCAAGTAATGAGTTTGAAAAAAATAAAAATCAAAATAATTTGACTGACGAACATGTTGAAAAAATTATTCGAACTTTTCAGGAACGTAATGATATTGAAAAATATGCACATTTGGCAACACTAGAAGAAATAAAAGAGAATAGTTATAATTTAAATATTCCTCGATATGTTGATACTTTTGAAGAAGAAGAACCTATTGACATAGTTGCGCTAAGCAAGGAAATGGTCACACTAAATTCTGAAATTAAAAATGCTGAGAGTGATTTTTTATCATTATTGAATGAGTTGGCTGCAACTCCTGATGTAGCGGACATGATTAAAGCAACAAAGGCGGTATTTTCAAATGAAAGATGAGGCAAAAAATGTTCCTGTAGTCCGATTTAATGGTTTTTATGACGCTTGGGAACAGCGTAAGTTGGGAGAATTAGGAGAAGTAACTACTGGAAAAGCATTTAGTAGCACAAATTTTGATGCTCAAGGTGAGTACCTAGTAATTACAAACAAAGATATATCAGATAGTTCTAGATCACAAAATGTTATGACTGACAGAATTAGTGTTTCGGATGATGAAATAATTCAAAGGTATAATCTAGGTGGGGAAAATATTCTAGTTACGATGGATGGTGTTAATTTAGGGAAAACAGCAATGTACAGTGATGACAAAGCTTTACTTGCACAAAGAGTTGGCAGAATTAAATCCAATCAATTGGAATTTATATATCAAATAACTTCTAGCAACACTTTCTTAACGGTTATGCGGAAACTATCAGTTGGTAATGCTATTAAGCACATTTCCTTAAAACAAATTTCAGATTATTCTAGCATAGTACCTAAAGATATTGTTGAACAACAAAAAATCGGCTCTTTCTTCAAACTACTCGACAACACTATCGCTCTTCATCAACGTAAGTTAGATGCTATGAACCAGATGAAAAATGGTTTTTTGCAGCAACTGTTTCCAGAAAATGGAGAGAAATTTCCTAGAGTGAGGTTTGCTGATTTCAAAGATGAATGGGAACAGCGTAAGTTAGGAGAAGTTGGTGATTTTTATTACGGAAAGAGCGCTCCAAAATGGTCTGTTACCGAAGTCGCTACTACTCCTTGCATTAGATATGGAGAACTATATACAAAATTTGGAGCTAAAATTGATAGAATATATTCTTATACAAATATTCCAAAAGAAAATTTGAAATTCAGTAAAGGTTCTGAGGTCTTAATACCTCGTGTGGGTGAAGATCCACTAGACTTCGCAAAGTGTAGTTGGCTTACTATTCCCAACGTAGCAATAGGGGAAATGATTTCTGTTTATAACACCAATCAAAATCCACAGTTTATAGCTATTTATTTCCGTGCCAAAATGCGTCTTGAATTTGCTAAAAGAGTTGAAGGAGGAAATGTGTCAAATTTATATTATTCGTATCTTGAAAATATACTATTATCGCTCCCTCCTTCAGAAGAGCAAGTAAAAATAGCAGAACTTATTTCGCAAATAGATAATATAATTATTCTTCAGCGGAATAAATTAAATAAGCTTAATATTCTAAAAAAAGCTTATTTGCAAAACATGTTCGTATAAATCATTTCCCATCTAGCATATCAAAAACTAGATGGGAATTTTTTGTCACATTAGCATTGATAAATGTCGTATAATCTTGTCGTTATCTTGATTTTCAAGCTCCTGAATAATATGAAGATATGTTTCCTGAGTTGTTGTCATACTTGAATGTCCTAATCTATTCGCAACACTAGCAATCGAAACACCCGCAAACAATAACAATGAAGCGTGAGTATGTCGTAAACTGTGGATTGTAATGATTGGTATATTTGCACGACTACATAGTATTTTTAAGCGATTGTTAATAGTTGAATTGAATACTCTATTTTTAATAAAAATTGGTTTATTTTGTTCTTTCTTATTTATTAATTGTGAAAATTGCATTGCCAGTTGCCAGTCAATTTGAATTTTTCTATTGGAAGATTCATTTTTTGTTGGTTGAAAAGAACCATTTGACTTTTTATAATTCCAAGTTTTATTAATAATTATTTTTTGTTTGGAAAAATCAAAATCTAATGGTGTCAATGCCAATGCTTCTGAGAAGCGAAGACCTGTTTTAATGACTAATAAGATAAAATAATCCCAATTAATGTCTTCTGTTAAATCCAATTCTTTCAATAAAGCTTGTACTTCAAATTGATTTAGAAATTTTGCTTTTTTAGGTCGAGGTGTTTTTCCTTTGATAACAATTTTTCGTGTAGGATTTTGAGTAATGATACCTTCATCCACAGCATCTAAAATAGCTCCTTTAAGTTGATGATGAAAATCCATAGTAGTTTGTTTCTCATGGGTAAGGGCATAATCATTTAGCAATTGTTGATAACTATAACGATCGAGCTCTTTTAGTTTTAAGTTCGGCACAAGTTCCTGTAATTTTTGTTCTGTTACATAATATTTTTGCAAAGTGATTGAACGAATAGCATCAACTTTATAAAGTTTTACCCAATCTTTAAAATACTCATGAAACATTTGCTCTTTTCTTCTTTTTGTTGTCATAAAAAAACCTCCTAAATAATAAATCGATGAATTAATCATCTTTGTTTATTATCTAAGGAGATAGTTTAAGTGTAAATATGTTATATAAACATATTTTGTAGATATTTTTTTTTTAGCTTTTTTAGTCTATCAAGTTTATTTTGATGAAGTTTGATAGTATCATCAAGTTGTTTGAAAAACAAACCAATTTTTTCTTGTTCCTCATATTTTTTTGGAATCATAATTTCAGTTTTAAAGAAATCTGTCGAAGCGATATTAAGTAACCCGTGGTTACGTGCTCCTTCAGCAGCATATTTTGAAACCTCTTTATACCAATATGTTGTATCGTAGTATTTGGTCAAGAAAGTTGAATCAATATCGATTGGCTTGAATATGATGTAAAGTGTTGATAGGACACCTATTTTATAATTATCAAGACGTTTTACTGCACCCCAAGGATAACCATTAGAATAAGATTTATTGTAGGCAAATTCACCATTTTTAATGAGATAATATCCACTTAAATCACGACTTGCCACATTCTTATTAAAGAACTTATTTTGGTCTATTAAACCATTTTGTGCTGAAATAGTTAAAGGTAACCTTGATTCAAGTTCTTTGTTTTTACGAGTAACTTTTTTTACAACTTCTCCTAACTTACGCTGTTCCCATTCATCTTTGAAATCAGCAAACCTCACTCTAGGAAATTTCTCTCCATTTTCTGGAAACAGTTGCTGCAAAAAACCATTTTTCATCTGGTTCATAGCATCTAACTTACGTTGATGAAGAGCGATAGTGTTGTCTAACTGTTTGAAGAATGTCCCAACTCTCCATTGTTCTTCTATTGCAGGAATATTTACTTTAATACGATAAAAATTTGGATGTTTTAAATCTGGAATTGTAGATGCCCCAGCTCCAATCATTATTTCTTTTTGGACATACTGTGTATTTAACAAATAATATAAAAATAACCTATCAGTTTTTGATGTTTCATAGGAAATCTTAAAAAAATTATTATGGAAAGCTCCAAAGACATTTGTTACAACCTTTCCAGTATTACCAGTACGCGTCATTAAAATATCATCAGTATTTGCAATAACAGATTCTGCAGCATTTTCTATATAGTACTTTAGAGTTGATTTAGGGTTTAAAAACTCATTTGTAATATAAAAAAGTCTGTTTTCCCCCTCTTCTACAAAACGATCAGAAATTGCTATCTGTAGTCCTTGAGAAATTTTTGTGAAATCTTTAAACTTACGCTGTTCCCAAGCGTAAATAATCTTTAGTAAGTAACTGTCTAGAAAATTAAATTTTATCAGTATCTCTTAATATAAAAAATAAGCTCCCATTTCCATTCAGGAATTAACCTTCCTCTCCCCATCCAATTTCCTCACCTTCTCCTCCTCAATATCCATCAACCGCAAAAACTCCTCAAAAAAAGCATGAAACAAATGCCCACAAGCATAATACTCCTTCACAACCTGTTTCTTATTAATCGGCCCTTTCCGAAACTGAAAAAAATGATCCAACACAGCAAGCGGCTCCTCCCAAGACTGCAACCGATCCAACGTATGCTGTAAATCCGTAATATCCTGATAAGGAATCACCTTCAAACTCTGACCTTCTTTTTTCATAACCCATTTCCTCCCTTTTAAAAAATACTCTTAAAACCAGTAACATGAAGCGCTGAACAACAACATCCAACGCCTCATATACATAACTCATCTATCTGCGCATTGACTAGGGCAACTAGTAAACAAACCAGTGATAAAAACGACTTATGGATGATTTTTCTAAGCCCTGCGGATGTTCCAATCACTTTCTTCTCAAAGCAAAACAAAAAACGCTATTGTAGTAATCAGTGAGAAAAAGCTGCTTTGAATCACAAAGAACGTAGTGATTTGATGATGAAAAGTACAAGGACTGTAAAATAGTCGTTGCTCCCTTTGTATCTAATCAAATGTTCAATGTGTCTTATAACTTTTTATCATCCTAACTTAACTACCAATACCGTCATCAATCCCCTAGATAAAGCCCAAACACTCCATAAAATACAAAATCCCGACCAAAAGTTTCCAGACAGACTAGAAAATCCCAGTAAAATTAGGTACAATAAAGAAAGCTAGTGCTTTTGTGCTAGCAATTGGCAACTTGTATAGATAGTTTACGCTCTCTATGCAAGGCTTCATCAACTGATTGCTGTCAGATGATGAAGTGCCTTTTTATTTTGCATCACTACGTTCTATTTTGATCTCATCAATTTCTAAGAGCTAAAGCTCTAAAAATTGAAGGAGCTCGACTAACCAAAGAGAAGAGTGGGTGATGCAAAGTACAAGGTGAACGAAATGAACGCTGTCTGCTTGTCTTATATCTATCATTGATTATTTGCTTTACTTTGAACGAAACCTCCTTTCACTAGATTTGTAGAATAGAAAAAAACGATATAAGGTAATATCACCCAATATCGTTCACAATAGTCCCAAAGAATCATCTACCACTTTTTCAAAGTAACCCAAAAAGAATCCAAGAAACCTATAGAAAAATAGGCAGACTTTAGGTACAATGAAAGAAGCTAGTACATGTTGCTAGCACTATTGGCAACTTGTTTGGGCAGTTTACGCTGTCTTTACAAGGCTTCAAATGCTTGGTTGCTGCCAGGCTTTGAAGTGCCAATTTATTTTTATATTCAGATTTGAACAGTTCATACCAATATGAGCTGTTTTTTATTGCACATCACAGCGATTACTTGTAGAGCTGATGATGCGCAATACTTGGCGACCGAAGAGAGAGAAATGTCCCTCGTTCTATTCTATCCTTTAAGTATATCCGAAAAGAATACGAACACGCAACATAATTTTTCTTACTAAGGGCATTAAATAACACCAAAAATCGCTCTCTTATATATAAGGAAAAATAACAAAAAAATTTTAGAATTTTGTTTTTAATCGTACCAAATATCGTTTATGATAGGAAATTTATTCATTCAAAAAGTCTTTCAGGTATGATATACTTTTCATTGTAGAGAAGTTATGACGGTGGCGACTTCTGAAAGGTGGTGGTGCTTATGGAGATAAGTACTGAAATCTATGGAAGGAGAAAGCCTTTTGTCAGCATTGGATACAATTAAACTGATCCTAAGCTTTGGTATGTTTACTATCGCTTTAATTCGTTTAGTTGTAGAATTGCTTAAAAACGACAAAAAGAAATAACCAGTCATTAACTTTAGTAGGTTAACTGGTTATTTCATAATCATATAAAATACTTGCTACCGTCTTAAACGGCTCTACATAGGAGAGGTATGTTAGCGCATATCTCTCTTATCACTTATAATTATAGCATAAAACAAATTTTTTTGCCATATCCATAGAAATGCTTTCAAAAAGATCAAACAACAGAATTCTTTTGCATGTGACGCTAAAATGTAAAAGTAAAAAATCAGAAAGCAGCCATTTTTAAAATAAGAAGGCTCAGTTTGATGAAAGGAAAATCAAAGCCATGATTGAACGTGAAGAGATAATTGAGTATATAGTTGAAACGTACACGATCTATCCAGAATATATTTTTGAAAAATTCCCTAACTATTGTGTCTTTCGACAAAAACGGAAGAAAAAATGGTTTGGACTGATCATGACGATTCCTAGAAATAAACTTTATGGAGAAGAAGAGATAAAAATAGATGTCATAAATTTAAAAATAAATCCAGAATTAAATGAGATAGTAAGAAATAAAAACGGATACTATCAAGCGTATCATATGAATAAAAAGCATTGGATCACAATAGATCTTTCTGCTGTAGAGAACCTTGATCAAATCGCTGGATTAATCGATGATAGTTTCAAACTAACTTGATGCTCAAAACCGACTGTTCTTAATTTTTTTAAAAGTAACACTATAAAATATAGCAATTTATCAATCAGCAGTATGTGTAAGACTATACTGAGTCCGCTTATATGTTATACTATAGCTACAATAATTCACTAAAATGATATCAGCAAAAAGACGCAAAAGGAGGATTTACAATGAAACACATCAAAAAAGAATTCTTACTTAATTGTACTCCTGAAAAGGCTTGGCAGCTTGTCGTTGATCGTAGCAAATATGAAATATGGGCTGCCGCTTTTCAAGCAGGATCGACCTATTCTGGTGAAATGAAATTGAACGAAACGATTTCATTTGTTGATGAAACAGGGAATGGTTTGGTTTCTAAAGTCGTCGTGTTTGAACCAGAGAAAGAAATCAAGTTCGCATTCTTAGGAGAAGTTACGGATGGTCAGTATGTGGAAGTACCTGAATTTGCCGAGATGCTTGAACACTACCTTTTTGAACCAGTAGGAAATCAAACGAAAATGCTCGTGGATGTTGTCATGGATGATGAATATTATGATATGATGGATGGTCTATGGGATAAGGCAGGAACGGAACTGATAAGATTAAGCAATTAGCGTATGAGAAGAGTTAAATAGATCGTTTTAATAAAAAAAGTAAGAGAATAATCGGGAAAGTTGATTATTCTCTTATTTTTTTCAATTTAAGAGTACACAAAGAGCATTCAAACCTGTAAAATCAAAGTAAGGTGTCATAAATAGCCTAATAAAAATCTTCATTTTTTTACTAAGAAAGGATGGTATCAATATGAAAAAGAACATTTACCTAGCCAGTTTTTCACTAGTTTTACTAGCCGGTTTTGCAACATATACTATCTATACAAAGACGAGCGACACTCAAAATAGCGAGGAAACGAAACGCACAAATCAAGTAATAGCGAAAGAAACGCTTGAAGCATCTAAGAAAAAATCAAACGAAAGAAAAGTAGACACATTTTCAATTGATCTGAAAAATGCGGATGCTAAAAAGATATATGAAACCTTTAAAGATTCAAACGTAGATGATATTATCACTCTTTTAGAAATGGATCATGATGATTCAGATAGAATTTTAGTGTCTCCAGATGGGACGATACTAACCGGGCAAATTGGAGATGAAAATGGTAGGAAAGTTGATTCTAATACGGATAAAAATAGTATAACAGTCAAAGAGCTTAAAGACTTGGTTCTGTTACACAAAGAAGAAATCGATGAATTAGCCGCTCAAAATAGTCCGCAAGAATAATTAAGTTAAGCAGTCACAGGTTTCATTTTCTGTTAACGTTTTAATTGGATGGTGTTACAGCTATGAAAAGAAAAAATATACACAAACAATTACTTACTTGCTTACTTTATATCCTGATCCCCTTATTATTAGGATCATTAGCAAGTATCTGGATCAACTTATCACTTTTCTCGATTACAGCCATTCTTTATGGCATCATGCTTGTTTTTATGATTCCATCAGATGTTTTTTTCAGCAGTACGTTAGATTACAATATAAAATCTGTTAACCCAAGTTATAAACATGAAAAACCAGATTTTGTCGGTGGGACTAAGCAGCAGTTGCTCTATTTTGTTGTGGTCACGCTTGGATTAGTGGTTTGTTTGTTGCTTGTTTTGCTTGACTAATTTTGATAAAAAAAACTCGAAAGAAGGCAAAATAATGATTGAAATCAAAAAAATAACCCTAAATGATCTAGTAGCGTTGAAAGCATTAAGTATCAAAACATTTACAGATACCTTTGCGAAAGACAATACGCCAGAAGATTTAAAAGAGTATCTTGACCAAGCATATACAGAAGAAAAATTAGCAAATGAGCTTCAAAATCAAGATTCAGAGTTCTATTTTATTTATTCAGAGGATCAACTTGCTGGATATTTAAAAATCAATGTAAATGAGGCTCAAACTGAAACCATTGAGGAAGATGCTTTAGAAATTGAACGGATTTATATCGATTCCAATTTTAAGAGATTGGGACTTGGGAAAATGCTTTATCATAAAGCCATAGAACGAGCGAAAGAGTTGAACAAGACTTCTATTTGGTTAGGTGTTTGGGAGAAAAACTTTTCTGCTATGAAATTCTATCATAAGATGGGATTTACTCAGGTAGGCCAGCATTCTTTTTATATGGGAGAAGATGAGCAGATTGATTTGATTATGAAGATGGAGCTGGTGTGAGCATTTGACTATTTACTCAAACCGTGTTGCTTCATCTGTTTTAACAAGGAGAGACCAAACAAGAAGTTTATGTGAATAACATTTAAAAATAACCATCAAAAACGGTAAGTTTCCGTTTTGATGGTTATTTTTAATTAAATCTTTAGAGATAGTACTGTATTCTGGTGACATCAATATGAGGTGCTGGAAGGAATGCTATCGAGATCAATTTTTCTACTAGATAAACCAGAATCATTTACTGGAAAATCAAATCGAAGTTGAAAATATTGATCATGAGAATTAAGTTTAAAAGACGTATTCTTATATTTTCTTAGTATTTTTTTGACTCGACGCAACTCAGATTTTTTCACATTTTGTTTCTCATCATTTAGATGTTTGAATAAATTTTTCGCACTACTATCTGTTGTATTGTTATTTAATGTGATATGGATTTGATTTTGCTCTTTTTTTATAATCAGAAGAATATTTTCGTGAACGTTCAAAGCATATGAAAGTGAAGTCGATAAACACTGAATAAAATCAGCAGGTTGTATAGAAATATCTGTTTCATGAATTGGAGTAGAGATTGACAACTTAAGCGTGATTCCCTTACGTTTAGCAAGATCAAGAAATTGAATCAATAGCCCTTGAATTGCTGGAATTTCTATATGAGACAATTGTTCATAAGGTGAATCTTCTAAAAGTGGTTGTGAATAATTGACTATTGAGGAAATAAAATCCAATGCTTCTTCTGCTTCCCCATTTTGAATATAGCTGTTGAGACTCAATAGAATATTCCGATAATCATGTCGAAACTCGTCAGATAAGGTGATTTTTTCTATTTCTTGATTAAATTGTCGAGAAAGAATATTCTTCTCTAACATCTGTTGATAATATTGGCTATAGATATAGGCAGTCAAATGAACAGTCACGCTTAAAATCAATAGTACGACTGTAATATAAAAAAACGACTCTGTAAAATGCCCATTAACAATAATTCTTCTAACAATTCCTAAAATAATCAAAAAAATGACCCCTATAATCGATTGGATTTTATATTTTTTGTGAATTCGAGAAATAGAATCGAAAATCAAAAATCGTTTATCAAAGTAATTAAAGCCCTGAATAAACAGAAAAAGTAGCAATTGTTGCAAGAGCATTGATACATTTGTGTACGTTTGAAATTGTTGTAAACTGATAGAATCGGTTTCAAATAATAGTTTTAAAAAATCATAGCTAAACAACCAAGAGAGAATTAAAAACGAATTATTTAAAAATAAAAATAAAGTCATTAAAATCCAACTATTTAAATGGCGGAGTACAAAAATAGGCTGAAGTACAAAATAAGTTAGTAGAAACAGATCACTATTTCCTATCTGAAAAATAGTTGAAATGAATTCAACTATTAGAATCAAGGTAAGGATAACAGTTTGTTTTTTACTAGTGTACTTTTTATAACCTAAAAACCAAGTTAGTTGTAAAAAGCCAAGAGTGAAAAAAATATAATAATACATTTGTGTTTCCATTTACATGATTCACCTCAATTCATCCACGGTATAAAAGTTCTCAAGAATTTTTATACTGTAGGATTTTTTAGTTTAGGTATAGAAAATACGATAATAAAAAAACTATCTTTCTTTGAAATTCTATAAGTTGCTTTTTTATAAGAAGCAACGATTTTGGAAAAAATATATAATCCTTTTCCTTGATGGTTCTCTTTGGTAGAAAAATTATTCTGGAAGAAATCTTGTAAGGCGATTTCTGGGTTCTCAACATAAGTATTTTTAACTGTGATCGTTATATAGTTTGGGTCACCTTCAATTTCAATAGAAATCGACTTTTCTTGGCTGACGAGAGTTGCATCGTAGGCATTATCCAAAAGAATCGAAAAGCAACGAATAAAATCAACAAGATTCATCGCACTAGAACTGAGCTCCTGAGAGACTTGAAGCGACAAATCAATCGAAGCAGTATCACATTTTTTAATAAAATTAGTTAAAAGACCTTGAATAGATGGCGTATTGACAAGAGCAATTTTTCTATAAAGATTTGGCGTAAGAAAGGAATCTGAATAATCAATAATGCTGTTAAGTTGTTGAGAAGCATGATCCAAATCATTGACCTCTAAATCAGCTGTTAGATTCGTTAGTAGTTCTTTATAGGTATCTTTAAATTTTGTTGCTAGTTCGATCTTTTGTTTTTCTTGTGTATACATTTCAGCTAAGAGTATAGAGTACTGTTTTTCTTTGTAGTATTTGGTAAGTAAAAAAATATTCCAAGAGAAAAAAATATTAAATCCAATGACAATAAACGTACTATAAAAGTAAGCAACGGAATAGCCTTTAAAAACGCCTAATTGTTGCAATCCGATGGAAAGAAATAAGCAAAAAAGAATAGCAATTGACAGACCACGATTTTTTTTAGGAAGAAGTGCTAAAGAATTTAATAAAGCTAATCTTTTCAAAATATAACGTGTAATGAAAAATAATAGTGCTAATAAAAGTTGTTGCGCGATGACGAGAAAAAAAAGATTGGTCGTGTAAGTCTTAAGAGAAACAACACTTTTGAGTAGAAGTATATTCCATAAGTCAACTGTTGGTAGCCAAGAAATTAAGATGAGGGCATCTTCAAAAACTAATAATAAGGAGGAAATCAACCAATCATTTAATTTTCTCGTTACGAAAACAAATTGTGCGAGGAAGAAAAATAGTAGGAGCAATGTAAAATATGTATTATCCAACCAAATACTAGTAATCCCCTGAACGACTAATAAGGAGGTTAAAATAAGTGACTCTTTAAGGGATAAAAATTGTTTATAAGCAATTATCCAAACGGCTTGAATATAATTAAGCGATAGTAAAAACACGAAATAAACATTATCAATCATCGCTATATACCCGCAACGCTTTTTTCACCTTGTCAATGCTCTTGGCACCAATTGAAAGTAACTGCTGCCCATCAAATAAAATCTGCTCATTTTTTCTATCAATCGAAATGATATTTTCAAGATTAATGATATAAGATTGCAAAGAAGTCATCATGTACTCTTGCTGTAACTGCTTCTTGATTTTTCCGATTTTCGCTTCAATGATTGTTTCCTCCGTTAAGGTTTTAACTAAAACCCGTCCATTAAATCCTTTCAGTGATTGAATATAACAAATATCACGGGCATTAAAAAACAATGTTTCAGAACCGCTAGAGAATTCAACTTTATCTTGTTTAAAACGCCAAAAATTTTTAGAAGTTAATTGACTTTTTTTTATCATTTCAATAATTATTTGTTTTGTCTCTGAAGGATTTTTAAAATTTTTAATAAGATATCCTAAAGGAAAGATATTATTATTTAATACACTGATGGCTTGATCTTCTAAACTAGTCAAAAAAATGATAGAACATTTGGCATTATATTTGCGAATTTCTAATGCTAAATCAATTCCTGTATAGGTAGTCATTAAATCAATATCTAAGAAAAAAACATCATTATCATTGATCGTTAACTTAGGAATTTCCTCCATAAACGTTAAATGATTAGAAAGTGTGGAAATTTTTAAATCAAAAAAAATATGTTTACATTCATTTAAATAATGAATAATTTGTTTTCTTTGTTGATTATCGTCTTCAATAACATATATATTCATTTATTTCTCCTTAATAATTTTATTTATGAATGATAGTAACACTAATTTTTTTAAAAATAAAGATAAAAATTTTATGTAGTTAGGAATTTTAAACGCTTACATGTCATTTTGTTCTAATCTGAAAAAGAATAAACTATATTCAGTGAGATAAAAAACAAATTTTTTTTGAATAAAAAAGTGAATTTGGAGGACAAAGATGGTTAAATTAGGTTTTATCACATTGAATGGTGAAAAAGAAGAATGGTTTCACCAATTACAATCTTATTCTGATATTGAAACGAGTCGACAAGAGGAGGTTACTAAAAATAGTGAGTGTGACGCCTACTTTATTATTGGAGGAGATACACAGCTTGCCGATATATGTAATGTTTATATGAAAATTCTAGAATATAATTCTTGTCCAGTCTGGATATATAAGGAAGAATGTAACGAAAATGATCGACTATTATTATATAACATAGGCGCTATCAGCGTTTTCAGTGAAGAGATGTATCAAGAGGAAATAGTAAAAGCAATACATAATGGATTGGTATTATTGCAGAATATCAGAGGGAATAAGAACAAAGAAAAGAACCAAAAAAACAATGAAAAAAACTTTAAGCTGATCAATGAAAATCTCTGTGTACTTCTTGATAACAAAACACCAATTTATTTGACAAAAAAAGAATATAAAACACTCTCGATTTTATACGCAGCTTCTCCAAAAGCAGTTTCATATAAAGAATTGTATGAACAGATATGGGGATTACCTTATGACGAGAAAAACTATCGAATAGCGAATATCATTTTTCACTTACGATTGAAATTAGAAAAAGATGTAAGCTCTCCAAAAATAGTCAAAACAGTTAGATCTAATGGGTATTTATTTAATGATAATTATAAATAGCCTGAAAAAAATAGATAAATTAAATGAGTATATAAATGAAATGGAAGGTAAACAATGTGACTAAATTAAGTATTGACTATTTTAAAAAGTATAAACTGTATTATGTAGCTGGAGTAACTGTAATCATTGCCTGGTTTGTGTATTTAGTGTTTTTTTGGAACTTTTATCATGAAATGTATTTTTGGGTGGATAAGGATGTACGTTATGTCGTTCAACTAATTTTTATCTCAAGTTTCTATTTAACAGAAATTATGATAGTTACCACCTGTTACTTTTTATTATTATTGTCCAGTTTATTCTTACTATTTTTCTTCTTTTTCAAAAATATAAAGGAAGTTAGTTTTGGAAAAAGTACTTTAGTGACAATGATTTGTTTTGGAATCGTTCCGCTATGTTGTTCTATTTCATTACTTGTGACACTTTGTTGGCCGTATTTCTTGGCAATGTTGATTGCTTCCTTTGCAATCGTCTATATTACATATGCCATTACCAAGTACTTATATGAGGATAATCAGGAACGTTATACAGATAAGGAATGTATAAAAGAAGCGGGACCCTTTTCTCAACGAGAAGAGGCTGAAACGTATTCAAACGAATTTATTTCGTATTGGATGCCATATTTCAAAAAGCAATCATTTACATTAGTAAGTGAAATCAAACATAAAGATAAAGGATATCTAGTTGAAATCTATACATCAGAGCATCAAAACGAATTCAATTCATTTAGTTAGGAGAATTTTTTTGAAAAAGAGAATTTATCATGCACTCATTTTAGTAAGTTGTGCATTTATGAGCCTAGTGTCAACGAGAGAAGTGTTTGCAGAAGACGAGAACAATTTAGGATATGTGGTGACACCACTCCAACCGACTACCCAAATTGACGTAGGAAAAAGTTATTTTTATATAAAAACAGCTCCAGGCGAAACCCAAACATTACAAATGCGTATTGCAAGTACAAAAAAGGAAGAAGTTCATCTGAAAATTTATGGTGTTAACGCGATGACCTCAAATAGTGGCACGATTGAGTATACAGAAGATTTAGCCAATAAAGATGAATCGTTGAAAGAACCTCTATCTAGTTTAATAAAAGTAGAGACACCAGAAATTACCGTGGGTAACTTCGAAGAAAAAACAGTTAAAGTTCAAGTAGCAGCACCAAAGGAACACTATGAAGGAGTGAAAATGGGTGCGCTTGTCGTAGAGCTAGTGCCAGATAAAAAGAAACAAAAAGGAATCTCGACAAAATACAATTACAAAATAGGTTTAATGACAGCGGAAAACGGTGACGAATTTACCAATGGGAAAACGTTAAAACTAAATGGAGCCAAAGCATCCATTCTTCATGGAAAGAAAATGGTGCTAGCTAGTCTACAAAACCCAGAGCCAAAGGTCATCGACAATTTAAATATTGTCGCAACAATGATAGAAAAAGAGTCTGGTAAGGTTATCAAAGAAAAAACGGTTCAAAATTATAAATTAGCGCCTAATAGTCACTTTGATTTTGAATTGGATTGGGGCATCACTGATTTACCTTCAGGAACCTATACCTTAAAGATGGATGCAAAAAATTATGACGAAGAGTGGCATTTGTCGAATGATTTTAAAATCACAAATGAAGAAGCGCAAGAAATCAATGCATCTAGTGTTTTTAAAATCAAAACCCCTACTTGGTTAAAGGTAGTCAGTATTGTAATGGCAATGTTGAGTGTAGTCTTAATGGGTACTCTTTTCTATAGAAGAAAAAAATGGGAGAAGGCTTGGAAACGATTGAGAATCGCCAAGAAAAAGAAGAAGAAAGGAAAAAATAAAAAGTAGGGAGGGAGAACAATGAAAAAGTTTTTACACGTGTTTGCTTTGGTGTCGATTTTCTTTATCCTTCCGATACATACGGTGTTAGCCGTGGAAAATGAAGAATCCAATGGTCTCGTTATACAGATCGAACCAGCTGATAAACCAACGGATAAAGGAATAATAGGAAAACCAATGCCTAAGGTTCCGAATACGAGTGGGCCCAAAAATGGTTCTTTACCTCATTTAGGTCAAATGATTACATCGTTTATTCTCTTACTATCGGGCATCGCTTGTTTGATCGTATTTTGTGGCGTACTTAGTTTTAAAAAAATTTATTATAGTGTATAGGAGTAGAAAATGATTGATTATTTATGGATGTATATATTAGGAGCGATTTCTTTTGTAACGCTAGTGTATTTTTTAATGTCGTTTTCAAGAGATGTCTTTTTAATGAGAAGACTAAAGTTGAGTAAATCAAATTTAGTGATTAATTTTAGCTTATTACTTCTTACTTTGAGCAGTTTGATTTTGATTATTTATTTATTCGTCTTATTAAAAGAACAAATTAAATTACTAGGTTAACAAAAACGATGAACGATTTACAACAATAACTGTTGCTAACCTGTCTATAATCAAAGAAAGGTGATAAACAAATGAAAAAAGGGTTATTAGCAACATTACTAGTATCAGCGGGGGTTTTATCTTTAGCAACAGTTCCAACAAATGCACATGCGGCTGATATTGTTAAAGCAGATGAAACGGATTTACAAATTACCATCGATCCAGATGGCGGAAGCAAGCCTGGGGAAAATCCTTTACAAGATAGCTTAGCTGTAGCATTTATTCCAAGTAATATGGATTTTGGTACTAATGCGAATACTGGTAAGGGTGCAGGTGCGGTTCAAGTATTTAAAGATAAAGGAACTAAAAAATCATATTTGGTAGTAAGTGATGATAGAGCTGCTGCTGAAG
Source organism: Enterococcus haemoperoxidus ATCC BAA-382 (assembly GCF_000407165.1). Lineage (NCBI taxonomy): Bacteria > Bacillati > Bacillota > Bacilli > Lactobacillales > Enterococcaceae > Enterococcus > Enterococcus haemoperoxidus. Next base: position 648,347 of record NZ_KE136479.1, read on the forward strand.
GAACTAAATTAGCAAAATGGAGAGCAGTTGCAAAACTTAGCGATTTTGCTGTTGATGGTAGCACAGAAGAAGCAGACAAATTAGCAAATGCACAACTAGAATTTAATACTGGTGCCGTACAAGATTATACTCTTACAAAAGATGAAGAGGGGAATATTACTAAAGCACCAGATCCATCTACAGATGGTGTATTGACAGCTCACACTGGTACTGATATTACAGCTGTACCTGTAAAAGCTACTGCTGGTGGTTCTGCAGTTCCTGTTCTAATAAAAGCGCAAGAAAATGATACTAAAGGTGCTTATGCGACTGAAATTACAGACAGACAATTACGTGTAGCTTTACCTCAAAGCCAAGCTGGTAAAACATTCACTGCACAACTTACATGGAGTTTAGAAGATACATTTTAGTCAATTTAAATAAAAAAACAATAAAATAATGTGAAGAGATTATAGATGGATTAGTTAACAGTTATTGTTGTAAATCGTTCATATTCAAAGATAGAGTTTCTATGACTGTTAATTTGGGATTATAGAGACTTTATCTTTTCGTTTTAGCTCATATAAAGGAAGTAGTACATGAAACATGGGTTCGTTTATCTAGTTCTACTGGTTTATTCGATCATAAGTTACGGTGAAGAAGGAAATGTCGCTACCTTAAGAGATTTCTCTTATAAAGTCAATTTTCCAAAAAATCATCGGAGAAAAAGCTAGGGTATTAGGATCTACTTATACAACCTAGGAAAAACAAAATAATTCAATTGAAATTAAATAATTTATCTACTTATAAAATGACATTATTCTTAAAATTTAATAGTGCTAAAACTAATGAGAGTAGTGTGATTGAACATAGTCTGAATATTTTTATCAAAGATCCTTCTTTAGCGTATGATTTATCTAGTAATGTGACTGGTACAGATAAGGTAGAACTTGAATCCAAGAATAATAAGGTAGTGACGTTAACCATTCGTCCTCCAATTGAAGTATAAGTAGGTGAAATTCAAATAAAACCTAGAAATGCGTGGTATATCAAATTCTTTTCTCCTCTTTTTGCTAATAGTAGTACCAGTCATCGTTGTTAGTATCGCTGTTTTATTATTTCTTTGGTACAAAAGATGTAAAAACCTCAAAAAAGAGTCGGAAATCGTAGAAAAAATGATTCAAAATAAATGTTTAAATAATGATAAAAGCAAATCAGGATTAATTGTTAAAGGAGCGTTAAAAAATGAAAAAGAGACTTATCCAAGAAAAAAATGTAAATTGTTATTGGAATGTTATTTTGCCAGTTCTCATGTTAACTCTATTCATTTTACTACAAGCTGTGCCAGCATCAGCTGCGAAAGTAATTTCTGATGATTTATATGTAGCCTATCCGAAAGTAAATGAAACTTTTGCTATTGATATCAGTCAAGATGAAAAGTCTCCAAACTACGAATCACTCATTACTTACGCAGCTCACGGTAAAGGAAATCAACTGTTAGGCTACGAATATAGACCAGAAAAAGATGGATATGTCATCTATGAAGGAAATAATGTTCAGAAAATTATAGGAAGCACAAAGGACAATACTGCAAAAATAACGACATTTACCGTGCCTATTAATAGTTATACTGAATTTAGTGATGACTATATTTGGGATATTATTCAGGCTGAAGGAACATATTATAAGATCAAAAATAGAAAAACAGGTACGTACCTTACTGCGAGTAAACCAAGCAATAATGCGTTGATGACACTGACATCAGATAATGGAGAGGACAGTCAAAAATTCAATTTGAAAACGATGAATGGTGTATATAAAATTCGTTCAGTAGCTTCTTATAGCTATAAATATTTATGGGATGTGTCAGGTGAGCCTGGAGTAGGCAAAGAAGTGGCGAGTTATCCTGAAAAAGGTACTAAGTCTGGTCAAGTGTGGATGATTTTATTTAAGCCTAGTGATAATGCCTATGTTATTTCAAGCTACGACCAAAAGGATTTAATAATGACACAAGAGACAGCAAGTAGTTCTCCAAAGCTAAAAAAAAATGAAGCTTCTTTTGAAACACCTTTAGGATTGAAAAGCGTATTTGATTTTCAACTAATAGGAAGCACGCCAGAGGGTCAAAGTAAAGTTCGAATCAAAAATAGTAATTTCAGTGGCTACTATATAAAAGACTATACTGTGACTGGAGGGATAAGTAAACTTTCATTATATTCTTTAATGCCAAATGATGGCAATCAACAATGGATTCTAGATAAAGTCAAAGACATACCAAAACCAGAAATTAAAAATTTAAAGATAACAAGTGCTAATCCGCATTCAGACTCATTTTTTTACGTTGGAGAAGAACTAACGGTAACAGGAGATTTTCAAGGATCTGGTTATAGTACGTACAATCTATACTCAGTATTTAACACGGATGAACCTGTATTAAACCAAGAAGGAATAAAAGTAGATACATCAGGCGCTTCTACTTTTTCAAGTAAAATAGATACGAGTCAGTATAAAGAGGGAACATTTTATATTGAAGTCTATGCAAGAGCAGATTCAATGTTCCAATCAAATAGGGTGAATGATAAGTACAAATTAGTCTATCCGACACCAAGTGGTGAGGCAGTTCCGCAAACAATCAAAAAAGGAACACCTATCAGTACATTAAAACCTTCAGATTTTGTCAAAAATCTACATGACGAAATGGGAAATCCAATTACGGCAACAAAAATTGAAGGAATCAATACCAATGTGTTTGGACCGCAAGAGGCTAAAGTAACTATTGAGAACCAATATAAAACCGAAATAATTACAGTACCTGTTTCAGTTGTAGGAGTAGATCGAACGGTTACGGTTAAATTTCAAAAAGGAGAAAATTCACCCGTTCAACTGCATGCTGATACAAGTTTTAAAAGAAAAATCGGTGAAAAAATCAATTTATTAGACGATCCCGAAATTGCTTCAATTGTAAATCAAATTGAACATGTTGATGGAGAAAAAAGAGACTATTCTTTGAGTAACCGAACGGAAATAGAAAATTATGTGGTGAAAGATCAAGTTTCTCAAGAAATTATTGTCAAGTTTGCTGGAAATCTAACCATTGACTCTATCCCTAACACCTTTCGATTTAAAGGGAGGTATCTTGGAAAAGAACGATTGCAAATCATACCATTAGTTACTACAGCCGATACTATTTTAGCGGTTCACGACAGCAGAGCAGAGGGGCAAGGCAATTTTTCAGTAAAAGCGAAACTAGAAAAAGATATTTTCAACGTATTAGATCCCAATTACACAATAAAAGATGGCTACATTAAATTTGCCAATCATTTGAAAATCAACTCGAAGGATTTTTCGTCGTTAGCAGAATCAAATGGAACAAAAGATCCTAAGCAATATCTATATAATTTTACATTAGGCGAAATAACAAATCCTGATAATAACATCAAACTTGTCATTCCAAAAGACTCAATGGATAAAGTCGGAAACTACACCGGAACGATCCTTTGGGAAATTGAAAATGGACCCTAAAAAGATGTAGACCTTTTAAAAATGATGCTGCTGCCTATTCAATCATAAGGAGCATCATCATTTTTAAAGTAGTTTTGACTATCAAGATACATAACTGCAAAGTTACATAGAAACGGAGAAACGGACATGAAAAAAATGCATGCTATTTTTGGAGGACTATTATTGATAGTAGTTATCTTTTTCAGTGAGGGAATAACTACTTTTTCAGAAGGTGTAGATCCTGGAATTGTAACGCCTATAGAAGTAAAAGCAATCATACCAGAAAACCAAATCGACAAATCAAAAACCTATTTTGATCTGCTTTTAAATCCTGGACAAACGCAAGACTTAGAGGTTCAATTATCTAATTTTACCGAAGAAGATCGAATAGTTAAAGTAGAAGCTAATACTGCAACGACAAATGATAATGGCATTGTAGATTATAGTCAACATGATAAGAAAAAGGACCCTTCACTGATCAATGCTTTTTCTGATATAAGTAAAACGACAAATGAAGTGAGAATACCAAAGCAATCAAGTGTGATAACTAAAGTAACGATTCAAATGCCAAGCAAGTCTTATGAAGGAATCATTGCAGGTGGAATCTACATATATGATAAAGAGGACAGTAACACCAAACATGATGGTGGAGCAATCAGCAATAAATTTGTTTATTCCTTAGGGGTTCAATTAAGAAATAACGTTGATTTAACAAAAATTGAGCCAAAATTAGTAGTAGATCCCCAAAAAATAACACTAGTTCACTCTGATTATTTAAACGGAATCAACATACCTATTCAAAATACTTCTGCTTTATTCATTAAAGAAGTGGAAGTTGAAGCGAGACTTGTTGATCCTTCTAATGGTGAAGTGTCACATGAACTAAAACAAACTAAGCTAAAAATAGCTCCTAATTCAAACTTTTACTTACCTTTTACTTGGACAGACGATGAAGGGACTCCTTTGAATCCTGGGGACTATCAAGTGGATATAAAAATAAATTCCGCAGATGTAAAAAAGAAATGGACGTGGACAATTCCTTTTAAGGTAGAGGGGGAAAGTTCTAAGAAAGAGGACAATCAGCTACATATGAAGGATTCAAATGATAAGCATGCGACTGTTTATATCGTGAGTATACTGTTAGTTGTTGGGGTTATTGTAACTGGTTTGATTCTTTATAGAATCAATAGAAGGAAAAAATAGATCAATAGCTTATTTGTTGTTTTCAAAGGATTAAGTTAGCTAAGCGTACTCTATAATAGTTCTTCTTTAAGTATGTAGAAACTCTCTTCAAGCAAAATCCTCCTAAAAAATCCCCAACAACCTGTATAATAAAACCATCGAGACATAAGGGGGATGATCATGAAAGACGGCTTGTACTACGCAACACAATTTAGAGACAAAAAACGAAGCGTGACAGAATGGATCGATGAGCGAACGCAACAAGTAAAGAAGCTAAATCCTGAACTCAATGCATTTGTTGATTGGGATGCAGAATCAGCAAAAGAACAATACGAAGCTAGAGGAGCAGAAACTGGTCCTTTTTTTGGCTTGCCAATTCCGTTAAAAATGCTAGGCCAAGATAAAGCAGGAATGAAATCAACATCTGGTTCTCGTTTATTTCAAGGAAACCGTGCCACTTCTACGGATAATTTTGTAAAAGGGTTAGAACATTTAGGCTTCATCCCCTTAGGAAAAACCAATGCTCCAGAGTTCGGTTTTAAAAATATCTCTGATCCGACGATTTACGGACCAGCGAGAAATCCGTGGAATCTTGATTATTCACCAGGTGGTTCCAGTGGAGGCGCTGCGACAGCTGTTGCTAGTGGCTTATTTCCAATTGCTGGTGCAAGTGATGGTGGCGGTTCGATTCGAATTCCTGCTTCTTTTAGTGGACTGGTTGGATTAAAACCAACTCGTGGCAGTATGCCAGTGGGACCTGATGGCTGGCGTGGTTGGCAAGGTGCCTCGATTGATTTTGCGTTAACCGTTTCGATGAGAGACACAGAAACTCTATTTTATCATTTACGCGGAACCGAAAAAGCTGCGCCCTATCAAGCGCCAAAAGCGGAATGGAAACATCAATCAGCGGCAAAGAAACAAGTCTTGAAAATCGCCTTTTTAACGGAATCACCTGTCGGAACACCCGTTTCAGCGGAAGCAATAAAAGCGGTGCAAAATGCAGCAACATTTTTAGAGCAACAAGGGCACGAAGTTACCGAAATCCCGTATCCAGTCAATGGACGTCAATTAATCGACAGTTATTATTTAATGAATGGCGCAGAAACAGCTGCAATGTTTGAAGGAATTCAAGCGGCAATCAAGCGGCCGGTTACAAAAAACGATATGGAGTTGATGACTTGGGGAATCTACCAATATGGTTTACAGATACCTGCAAGTCAGTATACAAGATCGCTTCAACTGTGGGATCAAGCGGCATATAAAATGGAGCAATTATTCGAGGAATATGATTTATTATTAACGCCGACCGCCGCTGATGTCGCGCCTAAAATCGATGCAGAACTGCAGAGTGATCAGATTCGTAAAGACTTATCACAAGCGGAGTCACTTTCCGTTTTACAGTTGCAACACTTAATCTATGATATGTTTGAAAAAAGTCTGACGATCACGCCTTTTACTCAGCTTGCTAATTTAACGGGACAACCAGCAATCAGTTTACCTACTCATGTAACAGCATCAGGTTTACCGCTAGGCATTCAATTTATGGCATCAAAAGGTCGAGAAGATGTATTATTTCAAGTTGGAAAGTTATTTGAACAGGAGAAAAAATTCTTATTACCAAAATATTATCGTGAATCATAGGAGGTTCAAATGAAGAAAGTATTCGCTAGTTTTAGTATTGTTGCATTAGGTTTAGTATTAGTTGCTTGTGGTGGCACAAAAGAGCAGACTGCTGGAAAAGATAACAGCTGGCAAAAAGTCGAGGATGCGAAGAAGTTAACAGTTGCAACCTCAGGAACCTTATTCCCATCTTCTTATTATAATGATGAAAACAAATTGACAGGTTATGATGTAGATGTCATTACAGAAGTTGCTAAGCGTTTAGATGTTGATGTTGAATTTAAAGAATACAATGTAGATGGCCAAATCACGTCAGTGGATAAAGGTGAATCTGATTTAGCTGCCAATGATTTCGGTTTATCAGGGGATAGAGGGAAAAAATTCATTTTATCTTCCCCAATCAAATATTCGTTTGACAGTATGATCGTTCGAAAAAGTGATGATTCTGGGATTGCTTCTCTTGAAGATTTAAAAGACAAAAAAGCGGCTGGAGAGCCAAATACAAACTATATGAAAATCGCGGAAAAATACGGAGCAAAATTAGTCACCTACGATAATGCGACAAATGATCAATACCTGACAGATGTAGCGAATGGTCGCACAGATGTTATTTTAAATGACTATTACTTACAAAAAATGTCTGTGGGAGCTTTGCCAGATATTCCGGTAAAGATTTTAGAGAATGTTTATTTTAATGCAAATTCTACAGGCTTTTTAATGAAAAAAGACAGTGTTGCATTAAGTAAAAAAATTGATGGCGCATTAAAAGAGATGCAAGAGGATGGAACTATGAAAAAAATCTCTGAGACGTATTTCCAAACAGATGTTTCAGTGGAGCCGAAAGAAAAAGTGACAGAAAGTGTTTCAGCTGAATAGATGTATATACCAAAAATCGATTTTCAGTTAATGATCGACTCGATTCCCTTTCTGCTGACTGGTTTACCTTATACAATTGGCATCAGTGTCGTGACGTTTTTGATGGGGAATGTTCTTGGTATTCTGTTGACGGTTTTAGGAATGTTGCCTTCAAAAGTGATTAAAGGTTTTGTCCGATTTTATATCTCTTTTTTACGGGGAGTTCCAGGTTTGGTTTTATTATTTCTGCTGTATTTTGGTCTGCCCTATCAATTAAGTGCCTTAACTGCGGCGTGTATTTGTTTTAGTTTGACGAGCAGTGCGTTTATTGCTGAAATTTATCGAGGATCGATTGCTGGAGTGGATGCAGGACAGTGGGATGCGGCGTATGCGTTAGGGTTGCCGTTTGGTAAAGTGATGCGCAAAATCATCTTACCGCAAGCTTTTCGGATTTCGATTCCAGCTTTAGGAAATGTAGCGATGGACTTGTTAAAAGGCACGTCTTTAGCTGCAATGATCACGATTCCAGATATTTTTCAAAAAGCCAAAATCGTGGGTGGAAGAACCTTTGATTATATGACGATGTATATTTTAGTAGCGGTGATGTATTGGCTTCTATGCGTTGCGATTGGCTGGGGACAAAGTTGGTTGGAAAGACATTATATCAATCGTTATAAAGGAAAATCAGAAGTGAGAACGTAAAATAAACTGTGTAAGTGGCTGAGAAATAGAAGGCTGCTTATACAGTTTTTTTGTTGTTAGGATTTATTATTCTTTTCTTCTCAAAAAACGAGTATAATTAATTTAGACGATAATGATGAATAGAAAGTAGGAATAACAATGGATAAGAAAGAAATAAAAGAGACAAGTCAATTTTTAGTTACGGAATACAAAGACAGTCTTAAAAATGGATTTATCGAAACACCTAGTCAGTTTATGATGCGTATGAATGTAAAGTCAAAAGTTGAAGAATATGTCCGTCCTTTGTTAAATCAAGCAGAACAAGAATTTAAAGAGCGTACGAAATAATCGATCAATATTATTTTAGGGAGGAAGAAGATGCTCGTTTACATTTGTTGTGCTGGTGGTATGACATCTAGTATGTTTTGCCAAAAAATCGCAAAAGCGGCAGATCCTAACGAGGTTTATTTTGGACAACTTCATGATGTAATTGCTGATGTTCAGAATTTATCAGCTACGTATTCTACGCTGATTGCATATGGTGGGGAAGGCGAAATTAATAAATTGAGTCTAGAACCAATCTTTAAACCGTATGTTGATCGTGTTATAGTTTGTCCGCAAGTTCGGTATAAAACGATAAGTTTACAAAGACTTCTATCACCTTTAGACACTCCTTGTACAGATATTGATATGAAAACCTTTGGGAATATGAATGGAGAAAAGGCGTTAAGAGAGATTTTAGAATTTCAGACAGAAACTTAGTCTGTTAATGGTCGAATCGAAGGTGCAAATTTATTTAGCTTGCCACAATGCAAGCTTTTTTTGCGTGATTTTGACCCTGATTTAAGCGATAATAAACGAGAGGTGAGCAAGATGACAATTGGTGAAATCTTAAAAGAAAAAAGAGAACAACTTGGCTATACTCAAAAAGAGGTTGCTCAAAAGTTGTATGTATCTAGACAAACAGTCTCTAATTGGGAAATTGGAAAAACATATCCTGATATAGAGAAATTATTAAATCTAAGTGATTTTTACGGACTCTCTTTGGATGAACTAATTAAAGAGGACTACAGAATGGTCGATAAGCTAAAAAGAGACACCTATGAGCAAAAAATTCGAGTATATGGTTTTTTATCAGAACAATTATCGGCTATGATTTTAGGATCTATCCTGACTTGTCTCTTTTTTGGCGTTCATTTTTCAATGCTGGTTCAAATAATACTTATTGTATTGACGCTGAGTTGTTTTATTTTTCTTTTGTGGCGTAATGGTTTAGTTGAAAAGTTACTAAGGTAAGAAGTTAGACTTGCTAAAATAGTAAGTTTTCATTTTTAGCATTGACAAAAATAAAAAGATACTCTATATTTATGGTATCGATATCACAAAAGGAGAATACCATGGCTACGATCAAAGATGTCGCAAAAAAAGCTGGTTTATCGGTTTCGACAGTTTCACGTTTTTTGAATGATCATCCGTATATTTCAGATGATAAAAAAGAACGAATACAACAAGCAATGGATGAACTAAACTATGCGCCGAGTGCGATTGCAACACAACTTCGTTCAAAAAAATGTACCACAATTGGTGTGTTGATTTCAAGAATCACTAATCCTTTTTTTTCTTATTTAGTGGATGCAATCGAAAAACAAGCAAAAGAACATGGCTACCAGCTGTTGATCATGCAAACATATGATGATCCAAAAGCAGAGTTGAAAATGCTGGAGTATTTAAAACAACAAGTGGTTGCTGGTGTTATCATGACTTCTATTGAAAGCGATTCACAAGTGATTGAAAGGTATTCAACATATGGTCCAATTGTCTTGTGTAATGAACAATTAGAAGGAACAGGTATTCCAAACATTTCCACTAATCAAGAAGAAATTAGTTATGAAGCAACCAATTATCTTATTCAAAAAGGGTATCGTAAAATCGCCTATTGTACCGGTGGAAATCTAACCATTGGTGGACATGGTCAGCGTCGAACGAAAGGGTTTGAACGAGCACTTGCTGAACATAATTTACCCATCAAAAACAAATGGATTTTTAAACAAGTCCATAACATGAAAGATGGTCAAAAAGTAGCAAAAGAGCTATTGGCTCTACCTAAAAAGGAGCGGCCAGATGCTGTATTTAGTGGAAGTGACGAGGTTGGGATTGGAATTATCCAAGAAGTGCTTCAACAAGGATTACGTGTACCAGAAGATTTGGCAGTATTAGGGTTTGATAATCAGCCAAGCACAAGTATTATTGCCGTCCCACTAACCACCATCAATCAGCCAACAACAGCTTTAGGAATGGAAGCTACGAGATTGATGGTTGCGTTGATTGAAGGAACAACCTACAAAGTAAATAAACAAGAGCTTATTTTATCGCTAATCGAGCGTAAATCCACCTAGGTGGATTTATTCTTACGAAAATATGATATCGATACCACACGTGGTGAAAGGATGAATAACGAGTGAATATAGACATGAAAGACAATAAATGGTGGGAAAAAGAAGTGATTTATCAGATTTACCCAAAAAGCTTTAAGGATTCAAATAATGATGGAATAGGGGATATTCAGGGGATTCGAGAAAAGTTACCTTACTTGAAAGAACTGGGGATTACCATGATTTGGATTTGCCCGATATTTACGTCACCAATGGTGGATAACGGCTATGATATCTCTGATTTTGAAGGAATCAATCCTGAATTTGGCACTATGGCTGACTTTGATCAATTGTTAGAAGAAGCGAATGAACTGGGAATCAAAGTGATTTTAGATTTAGTTATCAATCATACATCAGATGAACATCCGTGGTTTCAAGCGGCTTTAAAAGACCAAGAAAGTCCGTATCGTGACTATTACATTTTTAAAAAGGGGAAAACTGAACCAAATAACTGGCGCTCGATTTTTGGCGGTTCAGTTTGGGAAAAGTTACCAGATGAAGAGCTTTATTATTTCCATGCCTTTGATAAAAAACAGCCCGATTTAAATTGGGAAAATCCAGTCTTACGCCAAGAATTATATGGAATGATCAACAGATGGTTAGAAAAAGGAATTGCGGGTTTTCGGATCGATTCGATCACATTTATCAAGAAGGATCAAGATTTTGCTAGTTTACCTGCGGATGGCGTAGATGGTTTAGCGTCTTGTAAAAGTAAAACACGAAATCGTCCAGGAATTGAAGTGTTTTTAAATGAATTGAAAAAAGAAACATTTGAAAAATACAACTGTGTTACCGTAGGGGAAGCGCCAGGCGTTCCTTATGAGGAATATGGGGATTTTATTGGGGATGATGGCTATTTTTCGATGATCTTTGATTTTAATTATTCCGATATCGATGTTGAGTCTGGTTCTGATTGGTTTAAACGGACGAATTGGACAACAAAAGAATTCAAAGAGAAATTGAAGCAATCCCAAGAAGTATTACAAGCCAATGGTTGGGGCGCTAATTTTATTGAAAACCATGATCAGCCACGTGCTGTTTCTAAATTTATCAAACCTGAGTACCAAACCGATGAAGCTGCCAAAGCGTTAGGCATGCTCTATTTCTTCTTACGAGGAACGCCATTTATTTATCAAGCCCAAGAGCTTGGAATGCAAAATGCAAAACGTAAAACGATTGATCAATTTAATGATATTTCAAGTATCGATAACTACTATCGTTCGATTCAAGAAGGGTTTACACCGGAAGAAGCGATGAGCTTTGTTAATCATCGAAGTCGAGACAATACACGTACGCCATTTCCTTGGGATGATAGCCAATATGGGGGATTTTCAACGACCATACCATGGCTTGCTATGACAGAAGAATATCCAAGTCGAAATGCACAAAAGAATCAGGTATTCACACATTATCAAAAGATGATTGAACTTAGACAACAAGGTGCAGTAAGTGATGTTTTAATAAAAGGGAGAATTGTTTTCTTAGAGAATGTGCCAGATAATGTGGTTGCATATAAACGTGAATGTAATGGAATTGAGGTCTATTCTTATACTAATTTAAGTGATACAGAGGAACTGATTCCCTTCGAAAAAAGAATGTTTGATTTACTTTTAAATTCTCATGATGATGTAGCAGTTGAGGTAAACAAATTAAAGCTCCATCCTTATCAAAGTGTTTTGTTTAAAAAAATAAATGAGGTGTGTGACAATGGCAATTAACTACAAACAAATTGGAGAAGAGATCATCGATGTTGTCGGGGAAGAAAATATTACAGGGATCACCCATTGTGCGACAAGGTTGCGTTTAGAAGTAAAAGACCGAGAATTGATTGATGATAAAAAAATCGAAAAAATCGATCAAGTAAAAGGGGTGTTCTTTAATGCTGGACAATATCAAATTATTTTAGGTACTGGCATCGTGAATAAAGTTTATGATTCGCTGGTTCAAAACAATCATGATTTATTAGAAAAAGAAACCTCTTTAGAAGAAATGAAAAAGCCAAGTAATCCAATCAAACACGCGATTCGTACGCTTTCAGATATTTTTGTACCAATTATTCCAGGAATCGTGGCAACGGGGTTATTTTTAGGGTTGAAAGGCGTCTTTTTAAACGAAAGTGTTTTAGCTTTTTTTGGAACATCTACCGATAAAATTCCTGAATTTGCTTTAGTTTTGTTAAGTGTGTTAACAGATACTGTTTTTGCTTTTTTACCTGCGTTGATCTGTTGGTCCGCGTTTAAGAAGTTTGGTGGTACACCGATCATTGGGTTTGTGATTGGGCTGATGTTGGTATCGCCAATGTTGCCGAATGCTTATTCTGTGGCAGACATCAATAGTGGTGTTGAACCGTTGATGGCTTTTGGATTTATTCCGATTGTGGGTTATCAAGGAAGTGTCTTAACCGCTTTAGTCATTGGGTTACTAGGGGCGAAATTGGAAAAAGTGTTACGTCGAAAAATGCCGAATTCTTTAGATTTGATGTTTACTCCTTTTGTAGTTATTTTGGTAATGTTGCTGACGGGATTATTGGTTTTAGGGCCAATTTTACACTTTGTTGAAAATGGTTTGGTTTACCTGATTACTGGCTTGATCAAATTACCATTTGGGATTGGTGGCTTACTGATTGGTTTCTTATATCCTCTAGCAGTCATGACAGGGATGCATCATCTGTTTATTATGATCGAAACAAGTTTATTAGCAACAACTGGCTTTAATCCACTGATTACACTTTGTGCGATGTATGGCTTTGCCAATGCAGCCGTGAGTTTTGCTGTGAGTGTGAAGGCCAAAGATAAGAATGTAAAAGTGATTGGAACGAGTGCAGGTGTGACACAACTTTTAGGCGTAAGTGAGCCAGCGCTATTCGGGATCACGATTCGCTATGGGATGAAACCACTGGGGATCATGTTAGGTTGTTCTGCATTAGGTGGCGCTGTTTTATCATTGTTAAATGTGCAAGCGAATTCATACGGATTAGCGGTTATTTTATCACCATTGATGTATATTTATAGCTCTTATCAATTAGTGACCTATATTGTGGTTGGAATTTGTATCTTTATCTTGTCGTTTGTGTTGACGTATCTATTTGGTGTGCCAAAAGAAGTGATGATGTCAGATGATGAGTATTTAGGAGAAGAACAATAAGCTGGACCAATGAACAACGTTATCACGCGATAACGGATGCTAAGGATCTAGAAGTTTTTTTTCTAGTCGAATCTTTCCAAAAAAAGACAGTCCTTATATTGAAATGTTTGCATAAAACGGAACGGTCTATATCGAGATAGCACAATGAAGTTATGGGAAAAAAAGAAATAAGAATTTTTAAGTATTTAAAGACATTTATAGAAATTGTAAATGTCTTTTTTTATTTTTGTCAAATTTATCCATTGAGAAAACGAAACAAGACTAGCCTTTTCTAGGGAAATCAGTTAATTTTGATTAAACAAGAAAGGGAACGGAGGGGATAGAATGCAAAAAATGACGGTTATCGCTAAAGAGATCAAAGAATTACTCAGCCAAGCTACAGCAAAAAACAAAGTGGACGATGAATTGAAAAAGTATTTAGACTATAACGATCGGATTTTATATCTACAGTGTGACAAGACTATTTTAGTAGGATGCATCGGTATTCAGCTACTGGAAAATAACAGGTGAGAAATCAAACATAAAGCAACTAAAAAAGCGTATAGACACAAACGAATTGGAAACACTATGATAGATTATATACTGAACACATATGCTCCTTTTTGGAAAATTACATATAAGTACGAAGGAATAGATTATGTTGTAATTGTTACAGCAGCAAAAAAGGATAAAATCGAGATGGATGGTAGCCGTCCATTAAGTCAAGAAGATGCAACGGTTGAGAATAAAATGAAGAAAAACGGTCGATATGGTCTTCTTGCTAGTTTACTATTTTTCTTGATCAACGTTTTTGATATTCTTCCTGATAGCACTGGTCCTTTTCTTGCGACCTTCGTTTTAGCCGGAATTGGTGTTTGGATTTATTTTGCAATCAAGCGGCATAGTTTCCTGAGTTCAAACAAAAAACATCTTCAAACTAATTTACATGACTATCCAGAATACATGAGTTTATTAAAACAGTACCCAGAATAAGTTTTAATGAGTATTATGAACATCGACAAAATATAAATGGGAGATTGCTCAATGAGTTGTCTCCTATTTTTTTGTACGATCAATAAAAGTGAACGAAAAGTAAATAATTTTATTCTAAAAGAGGTAGGATTATGCTATTATTACATAGGTTTGGTAAAAAAATATTGAAAGGAGTGTAAAAAATGAAAATAGCAGACATAATAGGGAAATTAAGTGCAAATTCTAGCGGGAATAATAAAATAGATCCGACTAAGATCTCGGTAGAAAAAAATGTTATTGCTCTTGATGATCGAACGCTTCAAATCAGCAATGTCTCTCAAATATTTGTAGCAGAACCAGATTCTAAAATACCGTGGTTGGCAGCACTTTTATTTATCGTTTCTGTAGTTTGGTTTTCAAATCATCATTTTAGTGGCATATTGGGAATGATTGTTACTGGTTTTTATATCTTTTTAGTCATCATGAGTAATCTAAATAAAGGATATTATATGTATGTTAATCTGAACTCTGGATTTACCTATTTGATTCATTGTGAAAACAAAGAGTTTGCTGAAAAGGCACGTGAAGTGATTGAAAGTTGCATCAATAACGTTCATCGCAAAGAAAAAGTAGTGATCAATATGAAACAAGAAAATATCCAGATCGACAATCGAGTCGTGAATGTAGATCAAAGTATCAATGATAGTACAGTTGTATCTGGTGATAATAATGAGGTGGAAAAATGAAAATAAGCAGAAATAATTTTGGTGGTATCAATAATTCAACGGTTGTAATAGGAAATAATAATCGTGTTTCAAATGGAAAAAATGAAGAAATCGATTGGGAGAAATTCTCAGCAGAACTCATGACAACATTGACGAAACTTCCACAAAACAGCGAAGAATTTCGCGCATGTACGCAATTGTTGGTAGAGTCGACGTCAAAAGATGAAGGCAAAGTTTCGGCATTTTTAAAAAAGCATGCACCGCAGTTTACGTCAGATGTATTTAGTAACTTAGCTAGTACGCTGCTTGCTGATACAATCAAGAAACTGATGGTTGTTATGTAGTAGTAGAGATAAATAACGTGAGTGCGAACCCCAAGTGCACATAAAATTACTGGGAGATCCGCACCAGTTTTTGACGGGAAAAGAACCATTTTTAATGATTTTTCTCATCTTTTTCACATTTTATATTTTTTTTTAGGTGAAATTATTGTATTTTTAAAGAGAAATACTGCATTTTCACGGTCTCACTCTGTTTAGAGTGAGTGGATTGAAATTTTTTATATCTAAGGACTAAGGTAAGACCCATATTTCGTCTCACTCTGTTTAGAGTGAGTGGATTGAAATCGCTATCGGGACGCCTGATGGTGCAGCGGAGATGGGTCTCACTCTGTTTAGAGTGAGTGGATTGAAATACTGCTTTTTTAGATAATGCTCCAGAGTTTACGTTGTCTCACTCTGTTTAGAGTGAGTGGATTGAAATTAATCTAAAAATTAATTACACTTCGAGGGTTAATCGTCTCACTCTGTTTAGAGTGAGTGGATTGAAATACGTTGTCCGTTTCATCTCCGTGAACCATGTATTGAGTCTCACTCTGTTTAGAGTGAGTGGATTGAAATTTTTATCTTATGAAGTAAATCATTTCTTTGATTTGTCTCACTCTGTTTAGAGTGAGTGGATTGAAATTGTTAATGCTGATACCAAATTGCTATTATCAATGTCTCACTCTGTTTAGAGTGAGTGGATTGAAATTTTTAAAAGCTTGCCTATATATAAATAATTATAGTCTCACTCTGTTTAGAGTGAGTGGATTGAAATATCAAGTGATAAACGACTGCTAACATTATCAATTGTCTCACTCTGTTTAGAGTGAGTGGATTGAAATAGGAACGCTGCAACGAAAATCAGCAGCAAACAGTGTCTCACTCTAAACAGAGTGAGACAAACATGAAATAAACAATTTGTAAAAAGTATAGACGAGATTTTGTATTTACGATAATATAAATATATCTATCATTTGTATGGATAGTTTTTTATCAATGGAGAGGGAATAATAAAAAAAACAGTAAAAACATCTATGGTTTTGTTGGCCTTAGGGTTAGGTTTGTCGATTGGAACAACTGATGAAGTTGAGGCGATATCAGAATCGCCGTACGCTTTTTTCAATGAGTTGAGCATAAGAGAAACAGTTGGAACAGAGTTAAATCAGGTTTACAAAAATAAACATAAGAAAAAAAACAGATAAATTAAATAATGACTTTGAAAATAGTTTGATCAGCAATGAGGAGTATGAGAAACTTTTTGACAAGTTGACAGAGAAATTTGAAGCCAATTTATTAGAAAAACAATCGTTGTTTAATGATTATCAATTATTTAAAAAAGAAGATATAAAAGATATTACTTTTTTTGGTGGTTAGTTTGAACGTAATTCCTCTTTGAGCGGATTCAATCAATTTTCAAGTTTAAAAATAATTCAAGGAGCAGGTGGAAATTTCAATAGATTTCGAGAACTTAATGGACTAAAGGAATTAAGAGAAGTTTGGTTAGAGGGCAGTAATCAATTAACGTTGAACAGTTTAAAAAATTCTCCTAATTTGGAAACTATCGTTCTTAATTTTAATGGATTTGAAAATTATGACGAACGTTTGAGGAACGAGGGATTTTCACAAACCTTAACAACGGATATCTCAGCATTATCAACTTTAAATAAATTGAAACAAATTAAAATCAATGCTCGTGGCAGAATGGCTACGTTCACCTTAAAAAAAGGAACGACCTCTTACCGATTATTTGATCCTATTGTGGCATCTAAACAATTTGAAGGGGCTGAAATGAACTATTCTTCCAGTATTGAAAATAATGAATGGCTAGAGTGGAATAACTTAGAAGGCAACGAGGAATACTTAGATTTTAGCTGGCGTGTAGATAAGGGCAGCAATTTTTCTTATACTGTTGAAGGTCAAATCCCAATTCGCTGGAAATAGTCGATCAAAAGAAACAAAACTCGCTGAAACCTAGTGAGTTTTTTTATTTATTTATGATTTCTCATAAATTTTAACAATGATCAAAGGAATTGAGAGGTCTTAGTGATAGATTACAAGGTATAATTGAAACAACGTGAAAAATACATAGTAACTTCAATATGAAGTTAAAAGGAGAAGAAGATAATTATGATTCGAAGTGAGTTGAAAAAGAAAGCTCAGAGCTATCTGCATGGTTATTATGGAAATTGGAGTTTGCTCGCTATTATTCCAATTGTGGCCATATTTATCTATTTTTTTTGTGTAATGATTCTGTTTCAAAGTCCGAATAGTACGGCGGATCAATCAAATAATTATCAATCTTGGCAAGATAACTATTCAGGAAAATCAAATCGATTTACTAATGATTATCAAAATGGATACGATGATGGCTATTTTGACGGCTATGACGACGGGTATGATGAAGGTCTTTATCAAGATGATTTTTATAATGAAGAGGATTTTAGAGGGAAAAATCTGGATTCTATTTCTCAAAAGTCGGTCATATCACCATTGAAAAATACCAACCGAATGGTTACGTATGCACAGCCAACAACGGTAAAAACTCGTTTTAAGAGCTTTTTTGCCTTTCTGTTTGGAATATTCTTGATGTTTGTTACGATTTTATATCGTGGTATGATTCAATGGGCAGCTGTTGATAATCTAGAAGGAAATAACTTTAGTCTGAAAACCGTTTTTGCTATGTTTATTAAAGAAAATGGCAAACGAACAGTGAGCGCGAATATTTTAGTGACATTGTATACATTCTTATGGTCTTTATTGTTTGTCATTCCTGGTATTATCAAGCAATTGTCTTACGGCATGACGAATTATTTATTGAGAAAAGATGCTGAACTAACACCAAAAGAAGCGATGCAACTTAGTCAAGCTTTGATGCAAGGCTATAGGCTTGAATATATAATCTTCTCTTATTCTTTTGTACTTTGGCAGTTTGCTACGTTCTTTAGTTTTGGTTTAGCTAGTGTCTATGTTATTCCTTATTATAGCGTATCAGAAGCATTATTTTTTGATCAGATTATTGAGGAGAAACATCATTTATTTACTCAAGAAAAAGAAGCAGGATTTGCAGATTTTTAGATTAATTAAATTGAAAAAACAGGCCGAGACAAAAGCGTTTAGCTCCGAGAAATAAGAGGGAATTCACGAAAATTGCTTTTCAAATTTTTGTGAATTTCAGCTTATTTCCGAATGAGCTGCTTTTTTCTCGCCATTTATTCGGATTTAGAGCGCGAAACAAAACTGTTGTTTAGTTTTATCCCACGCTCTTCTTTTATTTTATGAACCAGAACTAACAAAAGGGCTGATCAGACCAGCTAATCCTTCGATATTTCTTGTTTGGATCATGATCGTTCCTGTACCATTAAATTCATTTACAACACCTTCACCTGTTGTAAAACCAAATAGACCAGAAGCTACTTTGATGTTGTAATCCAACGATTCAGACCAAGCGACAACGTGTTGATTGTCTACAACAAAAGGTTTGCTTCCATCCAAATGGATTTCCACGATATCACCATAGCTATTGATCAATAGTGATCCTGAGCCAGCCGTTTCCATTACGAATAAACCACCAGTCCCGCCAAAAATGGCGCCACTAAGTTTTTGACGTTTCATATTATAAGACACGCTAGCATCACAAGCTAAAAATGCACCTGTGTTTAAGCGCCAATGTTCTGTTCCGACTTGAAGTTCTTTGATCGTACCTGGTGTTGCAGGAGCTAATGCAACTTTGGCTGTGTCTCTTAGACCAGATGCTTTCGTGATAAAGAAACTTTCACCACTGGACATTGAACGTCCTAAAGCCCGTATCGCTCCACCAAAGCCAGATTTCCCGTTGCTGTTCATTTTTCCTTCAAGCGTAATCTCGCTATTGTGGTAAACCATCGCACCACTCTCTAATTGAATGCTTTCACCCGTTCGTAAAGCCACTTCTACTAATGGAAAAACGGTGTTTTCTGTCATTTTATAATCCATTAAAACAACCTCCTTCGATATTCTTATACTAGTATACCTTATCTGTCAGAAACTTTTTCAGATTTTTGTTTTTTTTAGTTGACTAATTTATTCGCAAACAGGCTTATTTTTGTGTAAGAAAGCCACGTTTTATGTTTAATTTATAGGTGTGACAGAAAAATTAAGGTAAGAAATAGTAAAATAGTAATTGACATGTTGCAAGTATGTTTTATAATAGAATAAAAGTTGTAGCTAAAAAATATTTTTTAGTAATGATAAATTTTTAGTTAATTTTATATTGAAAGAGAGGTGGGGATCATACACAAGATACCAAATTGTACAGCAGTCATTTTATGTGGTGGAAAAAGTTCTCGTATGGGGTTTGATAAGTCCTTATTACGAATCGATGGGGAGTTTGTGTTATTGAAAAGGGTGAAGCAGCTTAAAGGGGTCTTTCCTGAAGTGCTGCTGGTAACCGATAAGCGAAGTAAATTTCCAGCAAGTTTTTCACAAGTAGAGATAAAAGAAGATCGCTATTCAGAAAAAGGCCCTCTAGGTGGCTTGGTTACAGCATTAGAAACAGTTAAAACAGAGTATCTGTTCTTACTTGCATGTGACATTCCTAACGTGAATATCGCTTTGATTCAAAAAATGGCAGAATCAATTGCGGCTTATGATGTCGTTATTTGTAGTCAAAATGATCGTCTAGAACCTTTATTTGGTTTTTACCGTCATTCTTGTTTAGCTGTTTTACAGCAACAACTTCAGACAAATGATTGGCGTATTAGAAAAGAATTTAACCGATTTTTAGTGAAAGTAGTGGAATCGTCTCTTGCATTGAACAATGTGAACCTACCAAAAGAATTACCGTTGTGGTGTCAATGAGGCTTATCTAGGTGAAGGGGGTTTACGATGGATTTTGAAAGTAGTCAAGAAGTTGTCACAAGTTTAGGGGATAAAGCGTTAGCAAAGAGTCAGTTGTCTTTTTTTAGGGTAAGTGTGTTAGGAATCATGGCTGGATTTTTTATTGCACTGGGGTACTTATCTTTTATCAGAATTTCTGGAACGATGCCAAAAAGTTGGGGAGGTTTTTCAACATTTTTAGGTGGCTGTTTATTTCCAATTGGATTGGTAGCGCTTACTTTTGTTGGAGGTGAACTGGCTACAGGAAATATGATGGTAATGACGCTCGGTGTTTTACAAAAGAAAATCAGGACTAAAGCATTAATTTATAATTGGCTAGTCGTGTTAGTCACAAATTGTATCGGTGGATGTCTAGTGGCTTATTTCTTTGGACATGTCGTTGGTTTGACTGAGGGGGCATTTTTAGAAAAGACGCTTTCAGTAGCGCAAGCAAAAATCGATGACACAATGCTTGTGGCATTTGTTTCTGGAATCGGTTGCAATATTTTTGTTTGCTTGGCGGTTTATTTGGGTGCAATGGGGAAGAGTTATCTTGGCAAAATGTTTGGTCTTTGGTTTCCGGTGATGGTTTTTGTCGTTTGTGGTTTTCAGCATGTGGTAGCTAATGCCTTTATAATTCCGGCTGCTATTTTTTCAAATGCTTCTCATATTCAATGGCCGGATTATCTTTTAAATACGATCGTTGTATTTTTAGGAAATGCGGTTGGTGGTAGTTTATTTTTTGCTGTTCCGCTGATGTTTGTAAATGCTGAAAAGAAGGAAGCGAGTGAGCCAGATGGTCTTTATGAAAAGTATTGAAATCCTTAATATGATCCAAATTGGATCAACAGGGCGCAATAGTGGTAAGACGACGATCGCCAAAAGAATCATTGCTGAAAATCGTCATCGCTTCACTATTTATGGATTAAAAATCATCACGATCAGTGGTGTAAGAGGCAAATGTCAAAGAGGAGAAATAGGCTGTGGCATTTGTACAAGTATTGATGAAGGGTACGAGTTGATTGAAGAGACAAAGTGTAGTGGCACAAAAGATACAATGGAATTGTTAAAAGCAGGATGTAAGAAAGTGTATCTATTAAAAGTGTTCCATGATCATTTGTTAGAAGGATTTTTATCATTTCTCCAATTTGTTCCAAGAGATACCGTGATCGTTTGTGAGTCAAATTCAATTCGTGAAGTCGTTAAACCGGGATTGTTTCTTATGATGGACAATCAAAAAGCAATCAAAAAAACAGCAGCCAATGTGATTGGTCATGCGGATTTTATTTTAGAGACGTCTAAATCACTGGATACATTTTATCTTATAAAAACAAAAAGCGGTGTTCGTTTTTCTGAGAATAGCGTAGAAGGTAGGAGAGAAAAAGTATGAGTTCATTAAGTTTATCAGAAAAAGAAGCTATTATTTTAGAAAATGATTCAGATCCACGACGCATATTGAATATGTTGATTGCAATTCAATATGCTTCTGAGGAAGGTTTCATCGATGAAGAAACCGCAAAACTTGTGGCAGATCGACTTCATTTATCTGAGGCTCGTGTGTATGAGATTTTAAGTTTTTACGCGATTTTGAAAACAGAGCCTCAAGCTAAATATGTTTTGAAAATTTGTAATAGTACGCCTTGTCTTTTTACAGGGGGAGAGATGTTATCTGAAGTGTTGGAAATGATATTAGAAGTTCCCGCAGATCAGCCAACCCCGGATGGATTGTTTATGTATCACAGCATTCCTTGCATAGGCGCCTGTGACCAAGGGCCAGTAATCAAAATCAAAGATACGGTTTTTGGTGAGTTGACGGAAGCGAAGGTCTATCAATTGATCGATGACCTAAAGTGTGGATGTTATCAAGAGCTATAGGAGGAAGAAAAATGATCGAACGAAATAAACCAGTTTTATTGGCGCGTATAAACAAAATGAAACAAGTGACAGATGTTGAAGAGTATCAGAAATATAATGGATTTTCTGGTCTATTGGAAGCAATTAAAATGGAGAAAGAAAGGATATTAGATGAACTTGATTTAGCTCATTTACGTGGGAGAGGCGGAGCGGCCTTTCCGTTGGGGAAAAAATGGCGGCACTTATATGGAGCTAAGGGCGATACAAAGTATATCGTTTGTAACGCAGACGAAGGAGAGCCGGGAACCTTTAAAGACAAGGCTTTATTAGAACAGGATCCTTTAAGTGTGATCGAAGGTATGGTAATCGCAGGTTATCTTTTCTCTGCCAAAGCGGGCTATATTTACATACGAGGGGAGTATCGACGGATTCAGAAAATTTTTCAAGAAGCGTTGGATAATGCTGAAAAGGCTGGGTTTTTAGGAGAAAATATAGTAGGAATTCAAGGCTTTAATTATACGATCACAATCATCTCTGGTGCTGGTGCATATGTTTGTGGTGAGAATTCAGCGTTGTTAAATTCAATCGAAGGCAAAACCGGCAGACCAAGAGTAAAGCCACCGCATTTGGCAGATGTGGGGTTATATTTACAGCCAACTTTAGTGAATAATGTAGAATCGTTTGCAAGCATTCCCGTTATTTTACGTGAAGGAGGGCAAGCCTATCGTGATCTTGGTACCGAAGATGGCGGTGGAACGAAGTTGATTTGTCTGTCAGGTCATGTTAAAAATCGAGGCTTGTATGAGGTCAATCTAGGTACTCCATTACAAGAGATTCTTTATTCTGAAGAATATGGTGGGGGAACAGCGACAGGTCGACCGTTAAAATTTATCCATTTTGGTGGACAATCTGGACCGATTGGTGCAGTTGAAAATCTTGATGACTGTATCTATTCATATGAAGGATTATGGGACAACGATTTATCCATTGGTTCTGGTGCGATCGTTGTGATGGATGATCAGGTAAGTATTGTTGATTACTTAGTGAATGTCGCGGCTTTTTTTGCACATGAATCATGCGGTAAATGTACACCGTGTCGCCTAGGAACGACACGAATCTTAGAATTGCTGACGAAATTCAACACACAAACTGCTGTTAGTGGTGATCTTGAGCGACTTAGAAAAATGTTGACCCATGTAACAAATCTTTCTGCTTGTGGATTGGGACAATCTGTTGCCAATCCGATGAGAAGTGGATTAACTTATTTTCCTAAAGAATTTGAAGCAGGTATTCGTGAGGCAGTTGCACCGATAAAAGGGGGATTTTGGTAAGATGGAAATAAAAATGAAAACAGCAACAGTCACGATGTCGATCGATAACCAAGCAATTACTGTTCCAAAAGGAACGACAGTATTAGAAGCGGCCGAGATGTTAAATATTGACATTCCTACACTTTGTCATTTGAAAGAGCTGGCACCTGATGGTTCTTGTCGGATGTGTACAGTTGAAGTTGAAGGTGGAAGAAAAGGTGGTTTGACCACAGCTTGTACTGGACATTGCCAAGAAGGAATGGTGGTCCATACAGCTTCACCGAGAGTCAATGATTCCCGCAGATTTGTGCTGGATCTTTTGTTGAGCAATCATAAATTAGACTGTTTTTCTTGTGGGAAAAATGGTGCGTGTAAATTACAAGACTATTGTTTAGAGTATGGGATTGATGAGACGAGCTTTACTGATGGCAAGCGGATGCCGTGCCATCAAGAAGATACGAGCAATCCTTTTTTTGAGTACGACCCTGAAAAATGCATTATGTGTAGACGTTGTTCTAAGGTCTGCCAATTACGTCAAGGTCGAGATGTGATCAGTATTTCTAAACGTGGCTTTGATACAAAAATGACACCGAGTTACGGAGCCTCTTTTGATCAGTCCCTTTGCGAATCGTGTGGCAACTGTGTTTCTGCTTGTCCAACAGGTGCTTTAGTCAGTAAAGACCATAAAAATTACCGTGAGTGGGAAACAAAGAAGATTCCGACGACATGTCCTCATTGTGGAACTGGTTGTCAAATGAATCTTGTTGTAAAAGGTAACAAGTTAGTTGGAGTTGAACCGATCAATGGCGCTGCCAATAAGAATCTTCTCTGCGTTAAAGGGAAATTTGCTTCTTATAAATTTGTTGGTTCAGGAGATCGTTTGACAGAACCGTTGATCAAGCGCAATGGAATTTTTGAACCTGCTAGTTGGGACGAAGCATTGACTTTGGTTGCAAATAAATTTAGCCAGTTGAAAGCGGATCATGGTGCCGATTCATTGGCAGGGTTTTCTTGTTCCAGATCGATTAATGAAGACAACTATGTATTTCAAAAAATGATGCGGGCAGCCTTTGGGACAAATAATGTAGATAATTGTGCTCGTGTTTGTCATTCTGCTTCTGTGCATGGGTTAGCTCATACGCTAGGATCGGGTGCCATGACTAATCCAATTGCTGATATTACGACCGATGTCGATGTGATTTTATTAGTTGGTTCAAACCCGGAAGAAGCTCATCCTGTGATTGGTTCACAAATTCGTCAGGCAATGCAGCGTGGAACGAAGGTAATCGTGGTTGATCCTCGGAAAATCGACTTAGTAAAAAATTGTGAACTTCACTTACAAATTCAAGCAGGAACGAATGTAGCATTCGCCAATGGTATGATGCATGTGATATTAAAAGAAGGCTTAGCTGATCGTGCTTTTATCGAAGAAAAGACAGAAGGATTTGAGGCACTAGAACAACTCGTCGCAGATTATCCTCCTGAAAAAGTAGCAGAAATTTGCCATATTGAAGCAGAAGATTTGGTTAAAGCAGCTAGATTATATGCAAAAGCAGAAAAGGCACCGATTATCTATTGTCTAGGTGTAACGGAGCACTCTACTGGAACGGAAGGCGTTATGAGTATGTCGAATATGGCCATGTTGGTAGGGAAGATTGGGAAGCCTGGATGTGGTGTTAATCCATTACGAGGACAAAATAACGTGCAAGGTGCCTGTGATATGGGCTGTATGCCGTATGATTTTCCAGGGTATCAAAAAGTAGCTAATCCAGAAGTGAGGGCGAAATTTGAAAAAGCTTGGGGTGTGTCACTAAACAAAAAAGTGGGCATGACTTCTACCCAAGTATTACCAGCTGCCACAGAAGGGAAGATCAAAGGCTTATATATTTTTGGCGAAGATCCAATCGTAACAGACCCAGATACGAATCATGTACGTCAAGCCTTGAAAAACTTAGAATTTTTCGTTGTTCAAGAGCTATTTATGACAGAAACAGCAGCTTATGCAGATGTAGTGCTACCTGGAATAAGTTATGCTGAAAAAGACGGAACCTTTACCAATACCGAAAGACGAGTTCAGCGAGTTCGAAAAGCAGTTGAACCAAAAGGGGAAGCTAGAGAAGATTTTGCTATTTTCTGCGATGTAATGACTCGTCTAGGTTATCCTTGTCATTATGATTCTGCTAAGGAAATCATGGATGAAATTGCAGCTGTAACACCAACTTTTGGTGGAATCAACTATGATCGATTAGAAGAAACGGGAGGGCTGCAGTGGCCATGTCGAACAAATGAAGATCCTGGGACACCGATCATGCATGTTGGTGAATTTACCCGAGGCAAAGGCTTGTTTATGGCAATTCCTTATAAAAAATCTAGAGAATTACCAGATGAAATGTATCCATATCTAATGTCTACAGGTAGAATGCTATATCATTACAATACGCGAGCGATGACAGGTCGAACAGAAGGCATCAATCAAATCGCTAACCGTTCTTATATTGAAATCAATACGGTAGATGCTAGCCGTTTAGGAATTGAAGAAGGGGATAAGGTCAAAGTCAAATCTAGACGAGGAACGATTGAAACATATGCTGCTGTGGGCAATCGAGTCTTTCCGCAAGAAGTCTTTATGACCTTCCATTTTCCTGATGGAAATGTAAATGAATTGACCAATGCCGAATTTGATGATATTGCGATTATCCCTGAATACAAAGTATGTGCAGTCGATATTACACCAATCAAGTAAAAAGGAGTTGAGCCAATGATCGAAGTTGAAAAAGCCAGAGAGAAAATCCAGCACGTTTTGGCTCAGCAAAAAGAAGTAGAAACTGTTTCTATTTTAGAAGCAGCAGGACGGGTATGTACTGAAGATATCTATGCAAAAGTAGCCGTACCACATTTTCCAAGAGCTGGAATGGATGGTTATGCAATTGTTGCAAAAGAGAGTCAAGGTGCAAATCCGCAAGAGCCAATTTGTCTAAAAGTGACCGAAACAATCTTTGCAGGTGATGCAGAACAGGCGTTTATAAAAGCGCATGGAACGGCTGTTAGAATCATGACTGGCGCACCGATTCCAAAACCTTATGATGCAGTAATTAAACAAGAATGGACCGATTATGGCGAGACACAGGTCAATATTTACCGAGAAATCACATCAGGTCGTAACTATGGTGAAGTAGGTGAAGATGTTTATCTGAATCAGAAAATTATATCAAAATATCAATTGCTCAATAGTCGAACAGTCGGCATCCTAGCTGCACAAGGGATCACAGAAATCAAAGTCTTAGCGCCTATAAAAGTAGGGATTTTAGCAACAGGAAGCGAACTGATTTCTCCAGGCTCACCACTTGTTTCAGGTAAAATTTATGACAGTAATTTATATACATTAGCTTCTCTCATTCAAACGAGCGGTGGTAAAATCGTATTTAAGGAATATTGCTCAGATGACATTGGTGAAATTTCTCGCATTATTCAGGAAAAAGTAAATGAGGTGGATCTTTTAATTACAACCGGTGGTGTTTCAGTTGGCGAAAAAGACTACATTCCTCATGTTATCCAGCAATTAGAGGGAGAATTGCTATTTCACTTTGTGAATATGAAACCAGGAACACCTGTGATGGCCAGTTTGTACCAAAATAAAGTTCTTTTAAATTTATCAGGGAATCCCTTTGCGGCGGTAGTGAATTTACATGTATTTTATTGGTCGATCTTGGCCTATTTTATGAATTGCCCAGAATTAAATTTAGAAAAACGAACGGTTCAATTAACGGAAGACTTAAAGCCATCCACTCTTCGCCGATTTATTCGAGCATATGAGGAAAATGGATTTGTCTCTTTAAAATCAATCGTACATTATTCCTCTGTTTTTCATAATACTCTAGAAACAAACTGCCTGATCGATCAACCAGCTAAAAAACAATTGAGCAAAGGGGATTACGTCACTGTTTACTATTGGAAATTTTAGTACGTTAATACAAACGAGGTCAAAACAAAAGCATTCAGCTTCAAAAAATAAGAAGAGATTACTTCTGCTCCCACTGCATACTTGGGCTTAGGGTGTGAAACAAAAGTGAACATATCTTTTGTTTCACACCTAATTTTTTATCTAAAAAAATTTATTTATATCAGATTGTTTTTTTTAGCTAGAGTGCTAAACTAAATAGAAAGATAGTGAAATTTATAACTATATTGTCTCAAATGAAAGCGTTTTAAACAGGAGGTCTAAATGAAGGAATCGTTACAATTTACTCATATCAATGATCAAGGAAAAGCTCGCATGGTTGATGTTTCAAAAAAAGAAGAGACTGAACGAACAGCTGTAGCATACGGAGAAATTCATATGAACAAAGAGGTCGCAACGGGAATCAAAAATCAGACGATGAAGAAGGGGGAAGTCCTACAAGTTGCAAGGATTGCTGGAATTATGGCAGCAAAAAAGACCTTTGAACTGATTCCATTATGTCATGTATTAGCTTTAACGAAATGTGAAGTTGATTTTAGTTGGAAAACGAATCAAATTTTATCTGTTCATTGCTTAACCAAAACTGTAGGACCGACTGGTGTTGAAATGGAAGCTTTGACTGGAGTAAATATTGCTCTTTTGACGATTTATGATATGTGTAAAGCAATGGATCGTGAGATGAATATCATGAATGTTTGTTTAGTTGAAAAATCTGGAGGGAAAAGTGGCCATTTTATTTCAACAAATACAGAAGTTGATGAGTAGTGTCACAGGAAAGGCGGACTTAAAATGAAGGACTCTTTTAATCGTGAAGTGGATTATGTACGGCTATCTGTGACAGACCGCTGTGATCTTAGGTGCACATACTGTATGCCGGCTACAGGGATGCGTTTTCTAAAAAAAGCGGAAGTTTTAAGTGTTGAGGAGATTTTATTTCTGATTGAGAATTTGGCCTTACAAGGAATCAAAAAAGTAAAGATTACAGGTGGTGAGCCATTAACAAGAAATGAGATCGTTCCTTTGATTAAGGCAATTAAAGAAGTAAAAGGGATTGAAAAGGTGACTTTAACAACGAATGGTATTCAACTGACAAAATATGCTAATGCTTTAAAAAAAGCCAAATTAGATGGCATCAATATCAGTATTGACACGCTGGATCCCGATGAATTTCGTGCAATCACCAGAGTCGGTGAGTTGAAGCGAGTACTATCAGGATTGGAAAAAGCTGTTGAGGTAGGATTACCTAATATCAAAGTTAATACAGTAGCTAGAGGAGAATTAACAGAAGAAGCCATTTGTGACATTGCAGAACTTACTAAAACAAATCCAATTCACGTTCGCTTTATCGAGTTGATGCCAATCGGTTTAGGGAAGAGTTGTCCTGGTCTAACCAAAGAAGATATTTTTTCTGTTCTGGAATCAAGATATGGAAAGCTTAGTCCATTTGAACATCGTTTAGGAAATGGCCCAGCATGTTATTATTCTTTAGCTGGTTTTAAAGGGAAAATAGGTTTTATCAGTGCTTTAGGCCATTGTTTTTGTGCGGAGTGCGACCGAATCCGTATTACAGCAGATGGTTGTTTGAAGACGTGCTTACATATGGATGACGGGTGTGAGTTAAAAACCGCGTTGCAGACAGAAAACAAAGAATTATTATTACAACAAGTATTTTCAGCAATTCAGCGAAAACCAGAGAAACATCATTTTCTAGAGAGTCAGGGTGATTCTCGATTGATGTCACAAATTGGAGGGTAATGATCATGACAATGGGAGAAATTATCGGAATCAATATCAGTGAACGACGGGGCACACAGAAAAAAGAAATACCGGAAGTGAATTTAATCAAAGGATTTGGCTTAGAAAATGATGCACATGGTGGAAATTGGCATCGGCAAGTTAGCTTATTATCTTTTGAAAAAATTACTGAATTTAACGGGCGAGGTGCTCGTGTAGGCAATGGTGCTTTTGGTGAAAATCTGATTGTTTCGGGAGTGGATTTGCGACAATTACCAGTTGGAAGTCAAATTCGAATTGGTCAGGCAGAACTGGTCGTTACCCAAATTGGGAAAGAGTGCCACAAGCATTGTCAAATCTATGCTCGAGTTGGTGATTGCATTATGCCAAGAGAAGGGATTTTTGCAGTTGTTGTAACACAAGGACATATAAAAAAGGGAGATAAGCTAGAAGTTGTATAAAGCAGGAATCATCACGTTAAGTGATTCAGGATATCAGGGGGTTAGGAAAGATGAATCAGGAAAGGTCATAAAAGAACTGATTCAAGAGCAATTTGAGATAATCAGACAAACAATCTTACCTGATGAAAAAGAAGAATTAAGTTTGTTGCTGATTGAATGGTGCCAATACTGCGATTTAATTTTAACAACTGGCGGCACAGGTTTGGGGGTTCGAGATATCACTCCAGAAGCAACGATAAACATAGCCGAAAAAACGATTCCCGGTATTAGTGAAGGGATGCGTATGCTGAGTATCCAAAAAACACCATTTGCCATGTTGAGTCGTGGTGTTGCTGTACAGCGTGGGAAAACATTAATCATCAATTTACCTGGAAGCCCGAAAGGAGTTACAGAAAATTTAACGTATTTACTGCCGATTTTACCTCATTCCTTAGATATTTTAACAGATCGAAAAACAGAGCATTAAACGGAGGTCAAAAATGAAAATTGTGAAAACAGTCAATGCAGAAGGGTTGATCTTGTGTCAAGATATCACAAAAATTGTTAAGGGAGAGTTTAAAGGGGCACTTTTTTCCAAAGGACATCAAGTCAAAGCAGAAGATATTCCTGTATTACTGTCGTTAGGAAAAGAGCATTTATTTTTAAGATCGAACGCTTCGGAACTGATTCATGAAAATGAAGCAGCAGATTTTTTGTATCATTTGATTGCAGGCAAATTTATGCAACCAACGCCTGTTTCAGAAGGGAAAATCGAAGTAGTCGCTGAAGTAGATGGTTTATTGAAAGTGAATCAAGACTTGTTATTGGAATTGAATTTGATTGGAAAAATTGCTGTGGCAACTCGTAATAGCAACCAAAAGATCTGTAAAGGGCAAAAATTAGCAGGAACTCGGATCATTCCTTTGGAAATTGCGCCAGAAATATTGCTTCAAGCGGAAAAGTTGATTGGACATCAAAGCATTTTATCATTGATTCCGTTTAAACCAGTAACGGTGGGGATTGTTACAACTGGCAGTGAGATTTTTAATGGGCTGATTGAAGATTCTTTTACACCAGTTGTGAAAAATAAGTTATCTAATTATCCAAACGTTGAGATCACATTTCATAAAATCGTTAATGATGATCCAGACTTGATTACAAAAGCAATCAAAAAAATGTTAGCAGCAGGTGCTGATATTGTCTTTTGCACTGGTGGAATGAGCGTAGATCCAGATGACCGAACACCATTCGCAATAAAGCAAACAGGCGCGGCTATTGTTTCTCATGGTACTCCTGTTCTGCCAGGATCGATGTTATTGATCGCCTATTTAGATGGAAAAACAATCGTAGGCTTACCAGGGGGAGTCATGTTTTGTGAACGAACGGTTTTTGATTTATTATTGCCACGCATCGTTGCACAAGACTCAATTACAAAAAAAGAGATCGCTGCTTTGGGATATGGGGGATATTTATAAAATAATGTTGGAGGAGAGAAAACGATGAAACACAATCACAGTGTGAAAATCTTGAGTCTGGTTTTGTTGATCTGTTTATTTCTAACTGCATGTGCCTCAAAGAACAAAAACACAACCATTTCCTCTAGCTCAAACAGTCAGATGGAAGAACATCATTTATTGATTGCAGCCGCAGCCAGTTTGGAATCCGTCATGGAAGAAGAAATCATCCCAGCGTTTGTAAAAAAACATCCAGAAACTAGAATTGAAGGCAATTATGATAGTTCAGGTAAACTACAAACACAAATTGAAAAAGGCTTAGAAGCAGATGTGTTTTTTTCAGCCTCAACCAAACAAATGGAGACCTTAGTTTCTCAAAATTTAGTTGTTAAAAAAAGTGTTGTACCATTATTACAAAATCAATTGGTCATGATTATACCAAGCTCTTCAAAGGTTGATTGGAAAAAATTTAGTGATTTAAAGAAAGCAGAAATGATTGCAGTAGGTGACCCAACAAGTGTTCCAGCGGGTCAATACGCTAAGAAAGGTTTGGACTCTTTAGGATATTGGACATATGTAAAAGAACATGCTAGCTTTGGAACCAATGTCACCGAAGTCCTAAATTGGGTAGCTGAAGGGAGTGCTCAAGCGGGGTTAGTTTATGCTACAGATGCTGCATCAAATGACAAAGTAAAAGTCGTTGCAGTTTTACCAAAGGATACCTTGAATGAACCGATTATTTATCCAGTTGGTTTAATTGGAAAGTCGAAAGAAAAAGCAATGGCCAAAGAATTTATGGCATTTTTAGAAAGCAAAGAAGTTGCAAAATACTTTGAAAATACTGGTTTTATTCTAAATAAGTAGGTGAATTTGATGGAACTGAGCCCAATTATTATTTCGTTTCAGACAGCGATTATTGCAGTTATCTTTACGTTTTTTTGTGGAACTTTGATTGCTTATCTTGTATTTCGCTTGAAAAATCAAGGGCTTAAAGTCTTGTTCAATAGTTTGTTCACTTTACCGCTGGTGCTGCCGCCAACGGTTTTTGGTTTCTTTTTGCTGGATATCTTTGGTGTTCAGCAACCAGTGGGCAAATTTTTGTTGGATTTTTTTGCTATAAAGGTTGTTTTTTCATGGCCAGCTACAGTAATTGCAGCCGTTGCCGTATCATTTCCTTTGATGTATCGTTCAGCGATTGCTGCATTTGAGCAAATTGATCCAGATCTATTGGCTGCGGCACAAACATTGGGATTTTCAGAAAGGAAATTATTTTTTAAAATTGCGTTGCCCTTAGCAATCAATGGGCTTTTGTCTGGAGGCGTGCTAGCTTTTGCCCGAGGGTTGGGGGAATTTGGCGCAACAACAATGTTGGCAGGAAATATTGCTGGAAAAACACGAACACTGCCATTAGCGATTTATTCAGCAGTTGCTGCTGGTGATTGGTCTTTGGCACAAAAATATGTTGCGATTATTGTCATTATTTGTATTCTGATCTTATGTTTAACGGAACTATTTAGTCGAAAATCACGGAGGATGCAAGGTTGAAACTTTTCGTGGATATTCAAAAAAAAATGCGAGATCAACAGTTAAGGGTAAAGTTTGAACTCGATACGACAACATTAGGAATTTTAGGCGCATCTGGTTGTGGGAAAAGTATGTTGCTTAAATGTATTGCGGGGATTGAAGTACCTGATTCTGGTGTGATTCGGCTTGGGAATCGAGTGTTATTTGATAAGAAAAATAGCATCAACCTACCCCCTCAACAACGTAAAATAGGCCTACTATTTCAGCAATATGCGTTGTTTCCCCACTTAACAGTTTATAAAAATTTAAGTAGTGTTACAAAAGATCACCGCTTAATTCTAGAATTACTAGAGTTGTTTCATTTAAAAAATGTTAAGGACAGTTATCCTAGACAACTTTCTGGTGGACAAAAACAACGTGTTGCTTTAGCTCGAATGTTGGCTGCTGCACCTGAATTACTCTTATTAGATGAGCCTTTTTCAGCTTTAGATACCTCTTTAAAAGAAGAACTTCAACTTGAATTGGAAAAGCGTCTAGTCAATTTCAAAGGCAATGTGCTGATCGTTAGTCATAGTTTAGATGAACTTTACAGACTTTGTCCGTTGCTTGGAATCATGACTGGTTCAGGTCTTATTAAGGGCAAAACAACTGATTTGTTTAAGCAACCTCAAACGGTAGAAGCCGCTCGATTGACTGGATGCAAAAATATTTTTCCTATTAAACGCATCGATTCTCATACGGTCCGAGTTCATGGCTGGAAAACACCTTTGATAGTTACGGAAGAAGTCCCGATAGACTGTTGTTATATAGGGATACGAGCACATGATTTATTGTTAAATGATATCAAAGGCAACCGCTTGGACGTAAAGTATATCAGTAGTCAACAAACACCTTTTGAACAGAACGCTTGGTTTACTTGTAATGGACGTGATCTTTGGTGGAAAGGGAGCAAGCAGAGTGAAGCTAATAAAATTAAGCATTTTAGCCTTGATCCGGGGGCAATCATGGTTTTAGAATAAGGTAAATTTTTGCTATTTAAAGAGTCATTGAATGTTAAAGATTGAAGTGACTATGTTACTCATAATAGGCTATTCATGGGTGAATAAAAATGTACAGTGTTAGCAAAGTTAAAAAGAGGAGTGATCAGTATTGAAAGAAGAAGCATTCATGGAGTATGTCACTGTAGCACTTAAAAATTTAGGCTATAATAAAGCGGCTATATTCAATGTTGAAGGAGAAATAAAGCGAATACTCAAATTATATTCTGCTGCCGAGATAAAAGTTAAAGTAGAAAAAATGAAATAGATGAAGAGGGGTGTGGGGTAAATGTCAGAAGAAGTTCTGGTAAATAGTCCACACCCAGTTTTGTTATTTTTGAGCTTAGCTAATAAGTGGGTTGACTATACTGTTGATATTTCTATTTTTATTTGTTTAATATATCTATTTCAAAATAATTTATGTATAATAATGAAATGTAACGATATTAAACGTACTAATTGTCATTTGAATATGTCTAAAAACACCATATTCTTATTTATTTCACATTTAATTCATTGAAAATACAAGGCTATAACAGCAACTTAATGCTAAAATGATAGATAAATACTTGTACATTAGAAATTGAGGAGTAAAATGAAACGTTATGAATAAAATTTTAGAAATCCAAGGACTTACCAAATATTTTGGTGAACAAAGAATTTTAGAAAATCTTGCTTTTTCTCTAGAGGAACCAAAAATCATTGCATTAGTCGCACCTAATGGGACTGGAAAAACAACATTGTTAAATATTATTGCGAATATCGATGTTGCAGAATCGGGAACGATTCAAGTACTTGGTCAACCAAATACAAATTATCAAATGTTTTACGATCTTTCATATTTGCAAGACCCATCTATTTTATATGAACAATTAACAGGCTGGGATCATCTAGAATTTGTTCGTAAAGAACAAAAAAAGTCGAAAGAAGAACTAAATGAACTAGTAAATGAATTAGGTATCGAAAGTTATTTAAAAAAAAAGGTGAAAAATTACTCTTTAGGGATGAAACAAAATTTACTTTTAGCACTATCTCTAGTACCAAAACCAAAGCTGCTTTTAATGGATGAACCGTTAAATGGACTAGATCCAGATAGTATTATCAAGGTTAGAAATATCATGCGCACATTGAATCAAAGAGGAGTTTCTATGATTATCTCATCTCATAATTTAGATGAGATAGAAAAAGTTACGGAGGATGTTTACTTTTTACATGATGGAAAATTGGTGGAAAAAGATGAGGTTACAATTGAAGCGATTGAGTACATCATTGTGTTAAAAGAAATTGAAAAAGCCATGTCTTTTTTGTCAAGAATCAATGTAACCTGTAGGCAACTTTCGGAGTACAAATTACAGGGAAGGTTTACCCAGCAACAAATGAATGTTTTTCATTCGTTTTGTGAAGAACAAGAGCTTACCTTATTTGATTGTCAACCAGCTAGTGGACAATTAGAAAAGATCTATTTTAACTTATTTATGAAAAAGCAGGAGACTCAACCATGAAATTTGAGTGGGAAAAATGGATTAAAAACCCTAAGAACATTGTGTTATTACTTTGTATTTTTTTGTCGATATTTATTTCGTTAGGCACGCTTTATTATGAAAATCAAGCGCAAAATAAAGTGGTGTATGATCATCTAAAAGCGCTTAATGATGAAATTTCTCCCCCTCAAAACTATGTAGGGCCAAAAGATAAATATAAAGAGTTACAACTCCTAGATGATAATGGACAGTTTTCTTCCCCAAACGGAAAAGAAATGCGAAAAATATTATTAAAAATTGTTTCTATGTTAGATGATGAAAATATTGCCCATAGCCACAAAAGATGGTTAGAAAAAAACAAACTTCAAAATGAACGTTTGCACTTACAGCAAAAGTATTTAGACTTAGGCGGAGAAAAGTGGATCAATGAAACAAATATAAAAGAACAGTTAGCAATAAGTACATGGTTACTTAATCGAAAGATTCCTATGCAAAACATAGAGATTGGCCAAAAGGGTTTCTATTTTGTCTATTTCTTACTTAGTCATTGGATGAATTACTTTATTATTATCATGATTGGTTTATTCTTTTTTGATTTTATACCAAGTGAATATGAGCGGAAGAATTATTTGTTTTTGGCTGTACAGCCACTTAAAAAATCAACTATTTTTTTGAGAAAATATATGCTTACGATGATTGTTTTAATTGGTGGTATGTTTGGCTTTTTATTTGTAGGATTTACTGTGGCAAGTATTTTTCATGGAACAGGCTCTTTAGCGTATCCAATGCTTATCAAGCAAGGAACAAGTTTCCACTTAATTCCATTAGGAGAATATTTTCTCAAAACAGTTAGTTTACAAATACTATTTATGTTATTTTCAAGTAGCTTGTTGTTGTTACTTTCAAAATGGCTAAAAAGTGGGCTAGAAGTTTTAGGCTTGTATTTAGCTATAATGTTGATACCAAACTTTTTAGAAAAAATGATTCCTAGTTTGAATAAAGTTACCGCTTGGTTGCCATTTTTTTATATGAATACAAATAGTAAAATTTTAGAAGTGAATAATCATTTTTCCTCTTCTTTTTATTTCCAGTTCCTTATTTTAGTTGGATGGAATTTGATTTTGGGAATAATTTGGTATTGGAATTTGGAGGATAAGCACTCATGAATCTAATATATTTTGAATTAAAAAAAGTTTGGCAAACGCGTAAGACACATTTATTCTTACTATTAAGTCTGTCACTGATCATAGTGCTATTTTTTTTCAATGGATTTATGGCACATAAAGAACAACAAGAAATAGCAGAAGTAAATCCAACTGCTGAAGCATTAAATCAAAAAAGTTTCAACGATAAATTGAAACACTCTTTAGAGGAAATGAACCAAGAAATTTTGATGCAAGAAGAGACTTTTCAAATAATGGCCAATGAAGGAAAACCATTAGACGGAAAATTAACATTGCCAACTTATCCGTTATATCGAATGAACTTAAATGATGAGTTAGTGAAAAAGAAGCTACCACCTCAATCAATGCGTTATGGGACCAAAAATAGTATATTTACTGCGATTTTAGTGTCATATTTAGCTAGTGGTTTGGGGCTGATTATCTTGTTCTTATTATTTGGCGATAGTTTAACTAAAGAAATGGAAGATAATAGTTTGTATTTTTATCTTGCTCAGCCAATCCAAAGAGGTCGCTTGTTTTTGACTAAATATATTTTAACTTGGGCTCAATCAGTTGTAGTGATTGGCTTGTTCTTAGTCTTTGGATTTATCTTTGCAAGTGTTTTTTCAGGGGGAAGCTCATTTTTTTATCCAGTCATTGCATTTTCAAATATGAACATGGACTTTATTCCAATTATTCAGTATATTGGGCAGGTTTATTTATTGTTTACTTTTGTATTGGCGTTTTGTTTTTCTCTCCATTTTTTAGTTAGTATCTTTTTGAAGAAAACAAGTTTGAGTTTAATTATAACAATGGTACTTTTATTTGAGGGCTACTCAATAAGCATGTTAAATAGTGAGTTTACTCGGAAAATAGCTCCGTTCAATCCATTTATTTATTTGAATAGCAGTAAGATATTTGTTGGGTATGATTTCCATCCATTTGCTACACGTTTAGTGGAGAATCAAGAATATTATGCAAATTGGTGTTTACCAAGAACCATTCATAATGCACAAATTAGCAACGTGAATGGAATGATTACTTTAAGTATTGGCACAGCAATTTTGTTATTGATAGGTTATTTTTGTTTTAAAAAGAATTTCCATCTGTGGAAAGAGTGAATACAGATTCAAATCCACGGCGATTCAAGCAGAGTAGAGGTTGTTTAATCTGTCTAATTATGTTGTAAATATCGAAAACTTTGATAAAGTAAAAGGTAAGAGAAACAATTGGAGGCAGAAAATGAGCGTATATTTAGAACGACCAGAGTTTGAAGGAAATCTTCTTTTTAGAGCTTTTATCAATGATGGTATGACAATTGTTTATCCTCATTGGCATAAAGAAATTGAACTCATCTATTCCATACGAGGGACTGTCAATATCGGTGTGGGAGATGAAATCGTGCATGTAGCAGATGGGGAAATCTATTTTTTTGCTAGCGGTGAACCTCATTATTTTCTAGCGTCGCCAAATAGTGAACGAATCGTTTATCAATTTGATTTGAGTCTGTTTGAGGAAATAAACTTGAAATCAACAAATGATTGTTCATTGATTGAATTATTCGAAACAGGAGAAAAACATAGTTCTAAATGGTCAAAATCTTTAGCTATGGACATGAAAAAGCTATTACAGCAATTATTTGAAGAATATGGGAAGCAAGACTTAGGGAAGAATTATGCACTTTTTAGTTTGTTATTTCAATTGGTCACAACTTTTTATAGAAGGCTCCCTCAAACACATACTGAAGTCAAAAAAGGGGCTAAAGCTTCTACTATAAAGTATAAAGAAAATTTAAAACAGCTAGATCGTATCTTTACCTATGTAGAAAATCATTATGAAGAATCGATTACGTTAGAAGAGATAGCAAAATACAGTGGCTTTAGCTCTTATTATTTTACTCGTTTTTTCAAAGCCAATACAGGGACAACTTTTATGAGTTTTTTGACTGAGTATCGTATTAATCAAGCAAAGTTTATTTTAGCCAATGAAAAAGTTCCCATGATCGAAGTCGCTGAAAAAGCTGGTTTTGCTAGTGTGAAGACGTTTCATCATGTGTTTAAAGAGCAAGTTGGAATTTCGCCTTTGAAATATCAGAAAATGATTATAAAGTAAAAAACAGTCAGTAGATTAAGCTATTTTAATCTACAGGCTGTTTTTTTGAGGAGCTAATTGGCCAGTGTAAATGTCGCCGAAAAATATTCTTTATCAAATTGAAGAGAAAAATTTGCTCCTTCATACTGACGGATTGTTTTTACGATAGCAGTGAGTCCAT
Source organism: Enterococcus haemoperoxidus ATCC BAA-382 (assembly GCF_000407165.1). Classification (NCBI taxonomy): domain Bacteria; kingdom Bacillati; phylum Bacillota; class Bacilli; order Lactobacillales; family Enterococcaceae; genus Enterococcus; species Enterococcus haemoperoxidus. The sequence goes on from NZ_KE136479.1 coordinate 686,821, forward strand.
GCTCTTTGTAGAATTTTTTTGATAGTATTGACTCCTCAATTGTTTTTTCTAAGTTTACTTGAGCACTAGTTGTATTGGTAAATTTAATATAAAGCTGATTTACTTCTTTTTCTATTAGCACATATAAATTGTTTTCTTTTCCTTTTTGAGTTTCTTTTACAGCGTATTCAGAGATAACGGATAAACAATGAAGGAAGTCGATCAAACGAATTGAAATCTCACTTTCCTTTATGATATCAGGTATGTTTAGATGAAGTGCTATCTGTTTAGCTGTGCAATCTTCTATCAGATAAAGCAACAATCCTTGAACGGAGGGAATGGGGATATTTCCAAGTTCAACATATGAATCTTCTTCCAAAAGGTTTTTTGAATAATCAGTGATGGATGCAATATAAGTGAGCGCTTCTTGCGATTGATCTTGTTCAATATAATCTGCCAAACTTAGCAAAATATTACGATAATCATGTCTAAATTCATCTGAAATAGTAATTTTTTCCAATTCTTGATTGTACTGCTCAAATAGCACTTGCTTTTTTAATTGTTGTTGATAGTATTTACTATACGAATAAGCAGTCGTATAAACAATTAAGTTTAACGTAAGCATTAAAAAGGTTAGATAGAGAAATGACTCCACAAAAAAATGTTGTACTGCTGATTGTTTAAGTAAAGAAAAAATAGTAAGAAAAAAAAGAGCAACTATCGATTGAATTTTATAATTTTTTTGAATATGTAAAATAGAATCAGTAATCAAATAAGTCTTATCAACTTTTTTGATAGCGAAAATTAATAGAAATAGACCTATTTGTTGTCCAAAGAATGAAAAAGGTACTAGTATTTGGTGTTGATCCGCATTAATATAATGTATTTGGAATAGAAAATTCATTAAGTCGTATGTAAAAAGCCAAGAAATTAGTACCAATGAATTAATCAAAAAAAGAGTGAGAGACATTAAAATCCAATTACCTGTAAAACGTACAATAAAGACAGCTAAGCTGACATAAAAAACAAATAATAATATGTAAATATAAGAGGTTCTAACAAAATAACTAATCAAGATGGTTAAAGCCAATATGATAGATAATATAGTGGAGTGTTTTGTATCAATATATTTTTTATGAAGTAACGTCCATACAATTTGGAGATAATTAATAGCAAATAATTCTGTTGCTAAATAGGTTTCCATAAATATTTACTCCTTTGATTCAGTTTGTTTCATCATATCAAAAAGTCTAGAAAGTCACAATTTATAACTAGTTACTAAATGTATAAATTCCAAACAAAGAGCAATTAAGACAAAAAATGTAGGAATACGAGAGAAAAACTCATTTTCCTACATTTTTATTTAGATATAAGCAGTGGTTCTGACAACTTTGGTACTGAAAAACTAACAATAAAAAAGGAATCTTTTTTAGCAATCTGGTAACTTGCTTTTTTATAATTATCAATCAATTTAGCTAGAATATATAAGCCTTTTCCTTGATGTTTTTCTTTGGTAGAAAAATTATTTTGTAAAAGGGATTGTAGTGAGATATCTTTATCTGCAGTATAGGTATTTTTTACGACTACTTTTACAAAATTTTGGTCACCGGTAATCGCTATTTCAATCATCTTGAGCTCCGTTTCCTGGACAGCTTCATAGGCATTATCTAATAAAATAGAAAAGCAACGAATGAAGTCGACGATATTCATATCAATATCTGTCAGTTTTTCTGTTATTGTGATTTTCAGCTGAATATCTTTATCCGAACAACTTTTTAGAAAACTAGTCAAAAGACCTTGGATCGGTGGATTATGAATCACTGAAATCGTTTTATATAGATTTGGTGTAAGTAGTGAGTTTGAATAGTCAATGATTGTATGCAGTAAATGAAGTGCTTGTTGCGTATCATTTAGTTCCAAATAGGAGGTCAGTCCAATCAAAAGTTGCTTATAATCATGACGAAATTCATTAGAACGGTTGATCTTTTCTCTTTCTTGCTCATATTTCTTGTTAAGGATATTGATATATTGTTGTTCATTTTGCCGTTTAACAATAAGTAGAATATTCCAGCTAAGAAAAGCTGTGAAACAGATGATAATGAAGGTGCTGTAAAAAAATGAATCTGAATAGCCTTCTGACACACTAAATTGCTGCAGAGTAATCGTTACGAATAAGAAAATTAAGAGTAAAACAGATAATAAACGATACTTTTTAGGCAATAGATGAATAGTGGTCGTGATATTGAATCGTTTATTTAAATAATTAGCGAAGAGCAAAAGTAAATAGAAAACAAATTGTTGTAGAAAAATAAAAAGTTTTAAATAGATTGAATAAGTTTCAGCATCAATCAAATGGTTAATAAATAGAATATCCCAAATATCCAATGTTAAAAGCCATGAAAGTAAAACAATCGCATTTTCAAAACTTAAAAATAAAGCAGGAACCACCCAATTTTGAACTTTTCTTACTTGAAAGAAAAATTGTAGAAGAAAAAAAGGAATCAGCAATAGAGTAATAAAATGATCATCTGTAAAAGCACCAACAATAAATTGAACAGTTAAAATGGCACTAAGGATCATTGTTTCTCGAAAGGACAAGATTTTTTTATAAGCAAATAACCAAAGCAATTGTATAAAATTTAGTGATAGTAACGAAATAAAAAAAGGTCTATCTAACATATTGATACTCCTGTAGCCCCTTCTTTACTTTATCAATGATTCGAGTTCCTACAAAAAGATCTTTACCACCATTGAAAGTAATCGTACCATTTTTTCTATTGATCGATGAAATATTTTCAAGATTAATTATGTAGGACTGAAGAGCGGTAAATAAGTATACTTGTTTTAAATTATTTTTGAGTTTACCAATTTTTCCTTCTATAATTAGTTCTTCTGAAATGGTCTTGATCAAAACGCGACTCTTTAAACCTTTCAATGATTCAATATATAAAATATCTTTACAATTAAGATAAATTGCTTCATATCCGTTCATAAAAGTCGTGATATCTTGATCTTGTCTCCAAACGGCTTTAGTCAAACTTTCTACCTTCAGCAGAACATTCTCAATAGTTGATTTTAGTTCTGTTGAGTCAATTGGGTTCTTTACAAGATAGCTAAGCGGAAAAATATCACTATTGATGATTGAAATAGCTTTATCTTCAAAACTAGTCAGAAAAATAATGTTGCATTTTGAATTGATTTGTCGAATCTGATTTGCCAAATCAATTCCTGAATATTGTGTTTTTAAATCGATATCCAAAAAGAAAATATCATTATCAGAAATGTTTAATGTTGGAATCTCTTCCATAAAATGCAAATGATTGTCTGAAGAAGAGATTTTATAGCGAAAAGAATTAGAATCGTAACTCTCAAGATAATGAATGATTCGTTTCCTATATAGATTATCATCTTCAACAACATAAATTGTTGTAGTATTTGTCATTAAGTTTCCTCCTAAAAAATAAATTTTAAAATATTTTTAATATATTCTAGAATATAAAGATAGAAAAAGAAAGGTTTTCATCGATTAAAAATGAAAAAGACTGCATATGTAATAGTATAGCGCTTACTTGCGACTTTTTAATTTGGAAAAAATAAAATTTATAAATAAAAAAGTTAAATGTAATTTGATAGCGCTTACTTGTTGTTTTCTTTGTTATTAGGTAATTGTACTATGAATGAGTTCATTGATAAACAAATACGAACGGCTTATAAAGCAAATTTATTTTTCAATTAAAATCAATTCAGTTTTTAATTTTAGAAAGGAAGTTAAAATGATCGTGCAGTTAAATAAAATCAAAAAATGCGTTAAATATGTTTTCATTACTTTTATTTTATGTATTATTTCACCAATCCATTCAATTGCTGCAAATAAAGAAGCCGACCCATTAGGATTTGTTGTTCAGGCGATTAGGCCGGATACACAAATTGAAACCAATAAATCTTATTTCTTTATTGAAACTCAACCTGATGAGACTCAAACATTGAAGGTCAAGGTTAAATCAACTCAAAAAGATCCTATCAAAATTCAAGCATTTATTGCCAATGGTACAACAGGTTCAACTGGAAATATTGAGTATGACGAATCAACAAAGGATCTAGATAAGAGCTTAAAACATCCATTAACAGAAATGGTCAAAATCAATGAGCCTGAAATCACATTAGAAAACTTTGAAGAAAAAGTGGTTGAACTATCCGTTACACCACCAAAAGAAAGTTATGAAGGAATCAAACTAGGCGCTGTTGTTTTTCAAACAGTAGAGGATAAGGAACAAACCAAAACACAAACAATCTCTAGTAAATACCAATACAAAATTGGTTTGATCACAACTGAAACAGGGGAAGAATATGAAAATGCTAAAAATCTAGAGCTAGCATCAGCCAAACTTGGGTTGAAATTAGGTCGTAAGCAAGTTGCCGCTGTTATACATAATCCAGAATCAAAAATAGCTGATAATTTAAAAATTGAAGCAACCGTAACTAAAAAGGGTTCAGACACAGTTTTAAAAAAACAAACAGTAGAAAATGCTCGCATGGCACCAAATAGCACATATGAATTTTCAGTGGATTGGGGAGTTGATGTCATTGAATCAGGTGACTATACCTTAAAAGTTCATGCTCAAAATGACGAAGAAGACTGGAAATGGCAAAAAGATTTTAGCGTTTCAGCTGAAAAAGCAAAAAAAATGAATGAAGAAACAGTTTTCAAAGTAGAATCACCTGATTGGCTACCTTACGTCGTTATTTTAGCAATTGGTTCACTTGTATTAGTCATTGTAATTTTGACCGCTAGAAATAAACGTTGGAAAAAAATGGTTTATGAACGTGCTAAGAGAAGAAAATCAAAACAGGCGAAAAGAAAGAAGTCAGAACAAAAAAAGGTTAAAAAGAATAAACAAATGAAGGAGTGACAATAGTGAATCAGGGTCTTAATAAAATAGCAAAAAAACAATTAATATCAATAGTACTCTTTTTCAGTCTAACAACCTTTTTTGCACCGACGGTATGGGCTAATCAAGCAGGTGAAGCAGATGTTGGTATCACGTTTAAAAAAACGGAAGATGATACGCCAGCACCTCCACGTGATAATACGCCTACAGCTGATAAAGCCAAACCAATCAATAAACGGGTTCGTTTGCCAAACACCGGGGAAACAGTGAAGCAGTTGACGTTGCTGATTAGCGGAATGATTCTGATTGTGATCAGTTTTGCGGTTATTTTAGATAAGCAAATCAAGCTGAATAGTGACTGATCTATTAAAAAAAAGCTATTTTAAATTTAATCAAGGGAGAATAATTTTATGAGAGTCTATATTTGGCTGTATATATTAGGAGCATGTGGCACTATTTCATTAGGAATGTTCCTCTTCTCCTTAAATCGAGACAGTATTTTAGTAAAAAAATTAAAATTAAAAAAATCAAAAATATTATTGAATTGGTTATTGTTAGCCGTATCGATTATCAGTTTTCTATTACTGATCTATACATTTATCTATATCCAAAAGCAAATGAATATCTTTAATTTAAGTTAAAGATATTCCTATTCAACAGTTTACTATGGTAACTTCCTCAAAAGTAAAATGCGTTAGGAGAAAGATAATGAATAAAAAAGTATTAGGAACATTCGTTTTAGGGTTATCAATTGGGGCAGTATTATTACCACAAGCAGCCCAAGCAGCAGAAAGAGAAACAAATTCAGGAGTAGGTATTGGATTCAGCAATGATGATGCGAATACAGTCATCCCTGGACCATACGATGAAGCATTAAGTTTAATCAACAAACCAACTGCTTTCAAATTTGGTACTGAAAATGAAGCAAGTGCGCTTAGCTCTGTATACTACCAACAAGTACAAGATAAACAATACATCGCAGTATATGAAGATCGTGATGCAGATAAACAAACAAGCTGGAAATTAACTGCTAAGTTGTCTGACCTTGTTAGCACAACAGACGCAACGAAAAAATTAGTATCAACAATGACTATGAATTCGGCAAATATTTCTACTTTTGATTTAACAGATCAAAAAGATAAAGAAACTGGTAAATTACCATCAGTTGTTGAAAAATTACCAGATTTAACAAAATATGCTGAAGATAAAGTAACTGGTGTTGCTAAAGTCTCTCTTGAAGCTGGAGCAACAGGTAGTTCAGATATTATGGTCGGTACAAAACCTGGAAGCAAAGGTTTTGCCGCTGAAATTAGAAATGTACAGTTAGCTGTAAATTCTGGTCAAAAAGATGACACAAACGGTAAGCAATTTACTGGTACTGTTAGCTGGTCTTTAGAAGATACAATCTAATTTAAATATACAATTGATTTTAAAAAAATAAAAACATAATAAATAGTATTCTATCTTTGAGGGAAGTTACCATAGTAAACTGTTGAAAAAATATTGGAGGAATATTTTATGAATAAAAAAATAGTAGCAAATATAGTATTAGCAATGACTTTTGGAGCAATAGTATTACCAGTTTCAGCTAAGGCAGATGAATTGAAATCGGATATAACTGTGACTATTGATGCAGGAACAGGAGCAGGGGCAACGGAAGAAGAAATATCAACTAAAACACCACGTGATGGTGAATTCATCATTAAAGCAGTATCAGACTTTAGTTATCCATCTGTTCCTTTAGGTGAAACAAGATCTGCAACAATTGAAAAAGATAAAGCATATGGTATTGAAGTTGTAGATGTAACAGGGAACGGTACAGGTTGGAATGTCAAAGTGTCAATGGATTCATTTAAAGTAAAAGGTGGAGCAAACGATGGAGAAGAGCTAAAAGGCTGGGAATTAACAATCCCAACGGCTGAAGTTACATCCAAAAGTGCATCAATCCGTCCAGAAAATACACCCGTAGGAAAAGAAGCAAAAATTTCAGGTCAATTATCTAGTACAGTATTTCAAGCTGATGCAGGTAAAGGAATGGGACGTTATACAAATATTTTTGAAAGATACGCCGACAAGCAAGCACCAACTAGAAAAACAGGGGTTCAATTATCTGTTCCAAATACAGCACGTAAAGCAAGCTATATCGGAAAATTAAATTGGACATTAACGAATACACCTAACTAGCATTTTAATTCCTTATTTAGTTAGTTGAATCAAAAAGGGAGGATAGATAATCGTGATATCAAAAAATTATAGAGCCGCTTGGCTAAGTGTTTTCTTATTACTAACAGTCTACAAAGCTGATACTAGTTTAGCAGAAAACTTACCAGTGGACTCTTTAAAATCTGATATTGATGCCGTAGTTATCGAAGGAAAAGAGAATCCTGTTCTGCCAGTATTTGGTCAAGATCCGGAAGATCCAACAAATAACGGTACGAATAGCTCTGGGTTGTTAAAAATTGATCGAGTACCAAATTTTACCTTTGGAAAAGTTGTTAGAAGCGGATTGTATCAAGAAGAATATGCGATGAATTCTAATCCCTATATTCAAGTTTCCGATTTAAGAGGAAGTCTTGGTGGTTGGGCATTGTATGCTAAAATATCTAACTTTGTTTCTGAGCCGACGACAAAGAATCAAAAAAGGTATCTATTAAGTGGAGCTACATTAACCTTAAACAAAGGAGATATTCAGGAATATAAATCTGAATATGCAGCGCCGCCTAAAAGCTACTCAGTTTCATTGAATAAGGATCTGCAAAAAGTTATGTCAGCCGATCAAAATACTGGTCAAGGGGTTTGGGCTTCGAGATGGAAAAGTGAAAAAGGGATAAATAAAAAGATAACATTAGATATTTTGCCGAATACTGCCAAAGTAGGAAGAGATTACACCGCAACAATCTCTTGGAAATTGGCAGATATTCCAAGTACAGAAAACTAAATGGAGAGTAATAAATGACAGTTATAAAAACATTAAAGTACAGCCTAATAACGCTTTTGCTTGTTACGCTATTCAATATTGGAGAAACGGCTTTTGCTGATGGTATGGGCTATTCAGTAAAAGCTGTTATTCCAGAAAACCAAATCGACCAAACCAAAACCTTTTTTGATTTGAAGATGAGCCCTGGACAAACACAAAATTTAGAATTAGAAATAAAAAGTAGCAGTTCAGAAACGTTAAACCTAGCTGTAGAACCATATATCGCTACAACAAATCAAAATGGAGAACTAGAATATAGTGTAGAACCTGAAAAAAATGATTCTACCCTGATTTACCCAATTACTAGATTAATTTCAGGAAAACAAACGGTGACGATTCCACCTAAGGAAACGAAAAGAGTGACTTTTAATTTAAAAATGCCTAAAAAAGCCTTTACTGGAAAAATAGTTGGAGGCTTTAATATCTATGACCAAGAAAATGAGGTAAAAGAAGACTCAACAGCAAAGAAAAATGATGTTCAAATCAAGAATGTCTTCTCAGTTGTAATTGGTATTCAATTAAGAGAAAGTTTGGATAAAATCAAGCCAGAACTCAAACTAAATGCAGTTAAAGCAGGTCTATTTAACTATCGTACCGCAATCACAGCCAATCTCCAAAATATCAAACCAGAATTTGTCAGTGAATTATCTATTGAAGCTAAAGTCAGAAAAAATAACTCTAGAAAAGTGATCTATGAAGCCGAAAAAACAGAAATAGCAATGGCACCTAATTCTAACTTTGACTTTCCCATTTCACTAGAAAATCAAGAACTAGCAGCAGGCGGCTATGAATTAGAAATCACAGCACACTCAAAAAATGATGAATGGACGTTCACAAAAAAATTTAGAATCTCAGAAGAAGAAGCTGCACAACTAAATGAAGAAGCGGTCGAAATTGAGACTGAGCCAAGCAACAAATGGATGATGATTATTATTATATCAAGTGGCGCAGCTATATTATTTTTACTAGTAGTTATATTTTTATTGCGGAGAAGTAAACAATAAGGCTAATCTAAAATGGAGGTTAAGAAAGATGTTACGAAAAAAAATAGGTTATATTATCTTTTTTTTCTTGCTTGTGTCTAGTTTATTTTCTTTACCAAAAATATGTTCTGCTGCTGATTTTATAGACGTGTCTGGATGGAGTCATTTCGGGTATTTGTCAAATGAGTATATTCTGAATGATCAGGGAATTGCTTCTAATCTAACGACAGGAGAACAAATTGATATAACATCAAATGTTATTAATTTAAATTATTTTGGGCAAAATATACAAGACGATGTTAGACTTCAAAATAATGTGCTGAAGTTAGACACGTACTATCGTGTTTATAAGGATCAGGAGCTACGTGTTAAAAATATAGGTATCTATAAAGGGAAAGCATTGGAAATGAGAATTACTTTCTTACATGATGACGGTGTAAAGATAGGATCCATAGGAAAGAGTGATTGTCTAGTTAATTTTATAGATCTCAATGATTCAAAGGGGACCTTTGCACCAGACATTAGTTATTATTTGGTAGATCAGGAATCAGGGGAATTAATAAATGATAACGTTAATGTCATGGTACCTGTCAGCTCAAAAATAGCATATTATGAGTACCCAGCAGCCCTAGTAATCCAAAAAGATATTGGTTTAGTTGTTACAGATACGGGCCTTGAAAAAAATGCATTTAGGTCCAGATTTAATGGTGCTTATACTAATATTGCTTTAGGAGGAGTGACTGGTGGAGGAGGAGGGAAAAGACTTGATGTAAGTATGCTACATCCTCTAAATAAAAAGGGAGAAATAGGCATATATATTCGTCCCGATTTTTATAGTTCAGACTTTAGTTTATTTAATTATGCACCTAGAATAATCAGCCCTCAACAGTACAATAAAATGTCAGTTACATCAATTGACAATGAGCTAGGGAATTTAAATTATATAATTGAGCAAGAACTTCCTAAACAAGGGTTTCCTGTTTATTATCCCGAAAAACTTGAACTAGATTACTCTAAAGAAACCAGCAACTTGAAGTTGTCACAACCAACAATTTTTTCTGAAAATAAGGTCATCGCAGCTAGTGAGTATGATTTTAGTAACAATAAAGTGACCTTACCCAATTCCTTTTTAAAAAAATATGCAGGACAAAAGATACAAATAAAATTTAGCAGCGACATTGATTATTCAGATAAAAAGACATTATCGTACTACGATAAAGACAAGCAAAATTTTAAATTTCCATTGGGACTAAAAAGTACTAGTGTAAAAAATTCTGTTAGTAAAACTGAAATTGAAGTGACAAATAATGGCGTTGTTAAATTTCCTCTGGTGTTAAAAGCAGATGGGCGTAATAAAACAGTGGACATTGAAAGTTCTACTGATAATTATAATGAAAAAGATTTTATTACGAATGTATCTACTAATTTTCCAAATGACACCGTCATTACAACATTTAAAAATAAAGTTGAATTTAATACAGTAGGAAATCTGACTATCCCAATAACATTGGAAAGTGAACTATTAGGAATAAAAAATGAAATCATGGTTCAAGTAAACGTCATTGCACGACCAGTTACCTCTGCTTTTTTTGAGAATCAAGCTTGGCTTATTGATGAAATAAATCGCCAATTCTCAAGTAAGGGGAAGAAAATAGATGAAAATCTGTATATGCCAGATCTACTAGAAATTACTTCAATAACCAACCGAACAGGAGCAGATTTTCTTGATCAGTATATTCCAAAAAATATAGCTGCTCTCGAAAATTTAGAAGTGATAGATCTAAAAGATAAACATCTTAGCGGATATTTGCCTGATGAGCTAGGAAATTTAACCAAGCTGAAGAAATTATCGATATTTGGGAACAGTATCAAAGGAGAAATTCCAAAAACGTTATCTAAATTAGAAAACCTGGAGTTTCTAGCTCTTGATGATAATAAACTCACTGGAACGATTCCGCCTGGATTAGAGAATATATCTACATTAAGACAAGTTTATCTAAATAAAAACAATTTGGTTGGAATAGTACCAACCTTTAGTTTAGGCCCCTTTTCTAATTTTCATATCTGGGAAACACAGTTAACCTACAATGATGATAAGAGGCCCAGTTTTATTAATAAGGTAACACAGTTTAAACAATCGTTTGTTGTAGGAACGGACAGCTTATCTTTGACAGGTAACATAAATATAGCCATTACAACTAAAGGAACGAGCATAAAACCATTTGATCCTTCTGATAGAGGGTTTCTTAACCTGCATGCACAAAAAAATAATAAGACAAGGGTTGAGCTATATTCAGGACATACATTCAAGATCATTAATAAAAAAAGTAAACAGGTATTGTATAATGGGCCAGCTAATAAGAGTTTAGAAATTAAAGTCGATCCTGCTGAAATCTATCAAGTTATCATGGATGGTGCAGATAAAAATCCAAATAATATCACTGAATTTGAAACAACGCTTCGTGAATATAAATTCAGCGAGGTACCTAAAAGTTTATCACTGGATTTAAAATTAGGTGATTTAGAGTATCAACCAGTGAAAATTTCAAGTAAAGATAATTTAATCCTATTTGATAATCGATTGAATAGTCAATGGCAATTGAGGATCAAGACTAGTGAACTAAAAAGTAAAACACGAACCATGGCAGGCAGTTATTTTTATAAGTCAAAAGATGAAGTCCCAGTAGAAATTCCAGTATCTGACACTTTTAAGACGATTGAAAAAGGCAATAGTGAACCAGATATGAACACAATCAATTTATCAAAAGAATGGAATGACAGGCGAGGTTTATTTTATAAACAAGCCAATACAGGAAACTATAAAGACTCATACAGTGGAAAAATTGATTGGCAGTTAATAGATGTTCCAATGGGTGGAAAATAATAACCAAGTAAGGATGTTTTTATATCCACCCGTAGCAATATAAAACTATTTTGAAAGCGTCTAAAATGGTTATCGGACATTTTAGACTATCAAGTACAGCCTAATAACGCTTCTGCTTGTCACACTATTTAATATTGGAGAAACGGCTTTTGCTGATGGTATGGGCTATTCAGTAAAAGCTGTTATTCCAGAAAAACAAATCGACCAAACCAAATTTTTTTTGATTTGAAAATGAGCCCTGGACAAACACAAAATTTAGAATTAGAAATAAAAAGTAGCAGTTCAGAAACAGGCTTTAATATCTATGACCAAGAAAATGAGGTAAAAGAAGACTCAACAGCAAAGAAAAATGATGTTCAAATCAAGAATGTCTTCTCAGTTGTAATTGGTATTCAATTAAGAGAAAGTTTGGATAAAATCAAGCCAGAACTCAAACTAAATGCAGTTAAAGCAGGTCTATTTAACTATCGTACCGCAATCACAGCCAATCTCCAAAATATCAAACCAGAATTTGTCAGTGAATTATCTATTGAAGCTAAAGTCAGAAAAAATAACTCTAGAAAAGTGATCTATGAAGCCGAAAAAACAGAACTAGCAATGGCACCTAATTCTAACTTTGACTTTCCAATTTCACTAGAAAATCAAGAATTAGCAGCAGGCGGCTATGAATTAGAAATCACAGCACACTCAAAAAATGATGAATGGACGTTCACTAAAAAATTTAGAATCTCAGAGGAAGAAGCTGTTCAGTTAAATGAAGAGGCAGTTGAAATTGAAACTAAACCACGCAATAAATTAGTGGTGACAATGATTGTATCTACTGGATTAATTATACTCTTTTTACTCGTAGTTATTTTTATTTTATGGCGTCGTAAAAAAATAATTGTCAAAGTGCAGCAAAGGAGTGATTTTTTGAAAAAAATAGGTTTATATAATATAAGCATTGTAGTAAGTTTTCTTATCTTATTCTGTTTAACTGAACGCTGTTATGCAAGTAAGGAGATAGATGTCGCTGGATGGGAGACTAATTTTGGTCTTACCAAAAATATGTATCGAACAAATGAATACCTTATGGATAATAATGGAATTGCTAAAGGATACGTTTTAGATTCAAGTAATCAAGTAGTTGAGGATAGTATATATGTAGGTAATGCTGTCACTTTGGGCTATTTTGGAGAAGATATTAATTCAGAGGCTACTGTGAATGGAAAATATACTAAAGATAAATATTTTTCTGTGGTAAAAGGCGATGAATTTCGTTTAAAAAATGTAGGTAGTTACAACGGTAGAGCCTTAGAACTTGTGATGAAAGTTACGACTAATACAGATAAGAATAATTTGAAGCTTATATTATTGAATAAGGATCCGAAATTGCCTGCAGTACAGTTTAGAATTGAGCACAATTTTGAAGCATCCTATGATTTTGATTATTACGTTGTGGACCAATTAACTCAACAAAAGATACCTGGATTAAAGATAATGTTTCCAATGAATGTTACGGATGATTTTAGTGGTGAAAGATATAGGAAAGCAACATTATTTTCACCTAATGCGAATTTAATCATGGAAAAAGATGCTCCTGGATTATATCGTTTTTTGAGAAAGCCTAGTAAAGCCCCTTCTGCTATTTACGTAGTTCAAGGTAAGGATAACTCAGCGGTAACATACAGTCTCTCTATATATAATGATGCGAGTGAAACAATATCTATCGGTCAATACATTCCTAATGATACTGCAATTTATGGTACATTAATTTCTTTCTTTGATCCAAATATAAAAAAAATTAGCCCACAAAGCTACGATAAAGTTAAATTGGACTATGTTGAGGATCAAAAAGGACAGGTAGATTTTACAATTAGACAGGACTTACCTTATCAAGCGTTGGATGTATACTATCCAGAAGAACTAGTTTTAGATTATTCTAAAGATACAGCAGATTTAAATTTAACAGAACCAATTCTTTCCTACGGCGATCAGAAGGTTAGCAGGGATGAATATGAATACAAAGAGGGGAAATTTGTTTTTAACAAGGCTTTCTTAAAGAAATATCATGCCTCGGAAACAGAAAAAAATAAAGAGCTCATTATAGACTTTCGTAGTCAGATTGATTACAGTGCTGAAAAAACACTGGTACATCATCAGCCAAATAGCAGAAATTTTACTTATCTTTTCCAGATTCATAGCCACTCTAAAAAGCAAAACCCATTAAATGGAGTTGTTGAAGAATCTACGGAAGCAGAGTATTCAAAAGATATGACGGTTTCATATCCATTGGAGTTAAAAGTAACAGATTTAAAAGCTAAGGTAGATTTAGACTCTAAGATTAGTGATTATGATCTGTCTGAATTTGTTCAAAATCCATCAAGCAATTTTCCTAAAGATAATCTAAAAGTGCTATTAAAAGACGATCAAATAAAATTTAGTAAAGTAGGACCGATTGATGTTCCATTTATACTAAAGAGTAATTTATTGAACGTAGAACAGGAATTTATTGCTAAAGTAACGGTTACAGCTGAACCTATTACCTCGGAGTATTTTGAAAATCAAGCATGGTTAATCGATGAAATAAATAAACAATTTGCAAGTAAGGGAAAGAAAATTGATGTAAATCTTTATATGCGAGATTTATTGTCAATTACATCAATTGTCAATCGATCAGGGGCGGATTTTAAAGGACAGCATATCCCAAAAACAATTGCGTCACTTAAAAACTTAGAAGAGATAGATTTGAAGAATAAGTATCTTGTTGGGACGTTGCCAGATGAATTAGGTAGTTTAACCAAATTGAAAAAACTATCAATATTTGGTAATAGTTTTTCTGGAGAGATTCCTAGATCATTATCAAAATTAGAAAATCTTGAGTTTCTAGCTCTTGATGATAATAAACTGAGTGGAACGATTCCACCTGGTATAGAGAAATTAACGAAACTAAAGCAAGTGTATCTAAATAAAAATCAATTGATTGGCAGCATTCCATTATTTGATTTAGGTCCATTTTCAAACTTTGATATAGGAGAAACTCAGCTAACTTATAATGAAAATAAAAGCCCAAGTTTTATTAGTAAGGTAGCACAGTATAAACAATCGTTTGTTGTAGGAACGGACAGCTTATTTTTGACGGGTAACATAAATCTAGCCATTACAACTAAAGGAACGATTATAAAACCATTTGATCCTTCTGATAGAGGGTTTCTTAACCTGCATGCACAAAAAACGAATAAGACAAAGGTTGAACTATATTCGGAACATACATTCAAGATCATTAATAAAAAAAGTAATCAGGTATTGTATAATGGGCCAGTTAATAAGAGTTTAGAAATTAAAGTCGATCCCGCTGAAATCTATCAAGTTATCATGGATGGTGCAGATAAAAATCCAAATAATATCACTGAATTTGAAACAAAGCTTCGTGAATATAAATTCAGCGAGGTACCTAAAAGCTTATCACTAGATTTAAAATTAGGCGATTTAGGTTATCAACCAGTGAAAATTTCAAGTAAAGATAATTTAATCCTATTTGATAATCGATTGAATAGTCAATGGCAGTTGAGGATCAAGACTAGTGAACTAAAAAGTAAAAAACGAACCATGGCAGGCAGTTATTTTTATAAGTCAAAAGATGAAGTCCCAGTAGAAATTCCGGTATCTGACACTTTTAAGACGATTGAAAAGGGCAATAGTGAACCAGATATGGGCACAATCAATTTATCAAAAGAATGGAATGACAAACGAGGTTTATTTTATAAACAAGCCAATACAGGAAACTATAAAGACTCATACAGTGGAAAAATTGATTGGCAGTTAATAGATGTTCCAACAGGTGGAAAATAACTATAATGCTCACTAAAGGATGTTAAAGTAAATGGTTTTGAAAAAAAGATATTTATGAGATAAAGTCTATTTTAGGCGCTATATTAGAACTTCTATCCTTACTTTGTGTATCTTAACCGTGCTATGTTTTTACAGCGATAAATGCAATAAGATTTTTCAGAACGTTAATTTTATCCATCGTTAACCAAAGGAGTTAATTGATTAAGGATAGTGATTAAAAATTATGAACGATGAATGCTTTAAAAAAATGAAACTGAGAATAGAAGAGACCAGATGATAAAAAGAAGTATTATGTCTTTTACACTTAGCGATAATAGTTATTTGGTCGAAAAAACATAGGAAGTTAAAATGAGAGATTATATGAATGAATAAATGTTTCGTTTATTATGTAAATGGAATGTTTGTTCATTTTCTATCTTAAATAGAACAGGGACATAATATAAGGAATTCAAGTTATAATCTGAATATTATAATCATCTTTAAAAGAAAGGATATACATACAGTGAATAAAAAAATAGTAATCAATCTTATTTTCTCGATTATATTATATGTAGTTGTATGGGGGAACCCTGTAGTTGTCAATGCTCAGAAAACCTTGAATAGTAATATGTATGTGGCGTATTCAAAATCGAATGAAAACTATGTTTTAGATATATCTGCCTATACGGATAATTTGATTACTTATTCATATCACGGATTGGGCAACCAATTATTTTTGTTTAATTACAGATCCGAAAAAGATGGATATATTATCCAAGCTGCTGGGAATGAACAAAAGCTTTTGAAAGACAATTCTACGAAAAATATAGTTACTGCTGTTAAATTAGATAAAGCAGTTAATAGCCTAAGTGTTTTAGAAGATGAATTAATTTGGGATATAAAAAAAGTTTCTGGGAATTATTATTCTATATCTAATAGAAAATCTGGTCTTTATATAACAATTAGTGATTTGGGGTCTAATGCTGATATATCTTTGAAACCATTCATAAATAATGTTTCACAGTTATTTAAGATTGAGACGATGTTAGGCGTCTATACGATTAGAAATCGTTATGATACTGAACAGGTGTGGGATATTCAGGGAGGTGTTGGTGAAAATCGAGACATTATTCCTTATTCTTACGGCGGCTTAGGGAAGAAAAATCAAGAGTGGTTTGTACTATATAAACCTAATGATAATGACTATGTTTTATCAAATGCAGGAAACAAGCAATTGATTGTTTCCCAAAACAGTGCAAGCAGTGCAGCAACGACTGTCTTAAATACTTTAGCATTTACAGATAAGTATGATTTAAAAAATCTATTACGTTTTTCAAAAGAGACTGCGATAAATGGTGATAATGTTGTGACAATAAGAAATGAGCAATATGGTTCATATTACACTCTTACTGATAGTGGAACAATCAACTTGCAAAGCTATATATCAGCGGATCGTACTTCATCAGAGCAGTATAAACAACATTGGATTCTTGATAAAATCAAGGAGTTAGAAGTCCCTGTTATAGATAATATTAAAGTAACTGGTCCAATTTCAGGAGAAAGTTCTACATTCTTTGCAGGAGAAAAATTAGTTGTTGATGGAAGATATTCAGATTCAGAATTTAAGTCATTTGATTTGTATGCTAAGTATGATGTGAATGTAGAAACATTGATTTATAAAAATATGCCTATAGCTAACGGAACGAAAATATTTTCAACAAGTTTTGACACTTCAAATTATAAGGATGGAAATCATTTTTTAGAATTTTCTGCAAGAGGCGATGGAATGTTTCAATCAAATAGAGTGGCTTTAAAATATACTATTATATATCCAACTCCGATAGGTAAGCCGAACCCCCAAATAATAAAACAATACACGGATATTAATTCGTTAAAAGTTTCTGATTTTGTAACGGATTTAACTGATGAAATTGGTAGTACTATTGAAATTTCTGAGTTGAATTTAGATACGAGCATTGAAGGAGACCAAATGGCTGTCGTTTCAATTAAAAATAAATATAAAACAGTGAAAATTGATGTTCCTGTAACAATTGTACCAGATCCAATTGTTATATCAGAATATTTTGAAAATCAAGCATGGTTGATTGGAGAAATAAACAAGCAGCTCTCTCCTAAAAAAATAGACAAAGATGTTTATATGACAGATTTATTGAAAATTACGTCAATCGTCAATCGATCCGGGGCGGATTTTAAAGGACAACATATTCCAAAAACAATTGCGTCACTTAAAAATTTACAAGAGATAGATTTGAAGAATAAGTATCTAATTGGAATGTTACCAGATGAATTAGGTAGTTTATCCAAGTTAAAAAAACTATCAATATTTGGTAATAGTTTCACTGGAGAGATTCCTAGATCGTTATCTAAACTAGAAAAACTTGAATTTTTAGCTTTTGATGATAATAAACTGAGTGGAACGATTCCTCCTGGATTAGAGAATATAACTACATTAAGACAAATTTATTTAAATAAAAATAATTTGGTTGGAATAGTCCCAACATTTAATTTAGGTCCATTTTATAATTTTCATATAGGAGAAATGCAGTTAACCTACAATGATAATAAAAGTCCAAGTTTTATTAGTAAAGTAGCACAATATCAACAATCATTTGTTGTGGGAACGAATAGCTTATCTTTGACTGGTAATACGAATTTAGTCATTGCAAATAAAGAAATGCTCATAAGACCATTTGATTTCGCTGATGAAGGTTTTCTTAACCTACATGCACAAAAAAAGGATAGGACAAATGTTGCGCTATATTCAGGACATACATTTAAGATCATGAATAAAAAAAGTGGTCAGGTACTCTATAATGGACCAGAAATTAAGAATCTAGAAATTAAAGTAAATCCTGCTGAAATTCATCAAGTTATAATGGACAATGCAGATAAAAACCCAAATAATATTTTTGAGTTTAAACCCAATCTGCGTGAATATAAATTAAGCGAAGTGCCTAAAACAATGTCGCTAGATTTAAAAATAGGCGATCTGAATTACCAACCAGTGAAAATTTCACGTGATGATAACTTAAGTATTTTTGATAATCGTGTAGACAATCAATGGCAATTAAAAGTTAAGGTTTATCCATTACAAAATAAAACAAAAAGATTGGCTGGCGATTTTTTTTACAAAGGGTCTGATGCTATACCTAAAATTTTGACGGCTAGTAGCAATTTCCATGTAATCGAAAGTGGAAAGAGTAATCCGAATTCAGAAACAATCGATTTAGGAAAAGAATGGGATGAAAATAGAGGGTTATTTTATAAACAAGCAAGCACTGCCAATTATAAAGATTCCTATACTGGAAAACTTGAGTGGCAAATGGTGGATGCGCCAAATGGAAGTTAATTGCAGCATCTAAGTCAAAAAATCAAATAGAAGTTGCGTTTGTTTATCATAATTATTTTGATTAAAAATGGTTGGGATATAGCTCATAGAGTTATATCTCAGCCATTTTCAATTAAAATTTTGTGAATTTTATATAATAAAAATGCAAATGTAACTTGAAACCGCATTTTTGTTGTTTTTTTTATCTAAAATTAAGTGTAATATAAATATAATGAATTTTTTTAAATAAAAAATAAATATAATGTAGGGTTGTTGTATCGTAATTATTTGAATTAAAAATATATTTTCTTAGAAAAGGGAGGAAAAATCATGTATACGGTTGGATACTTGATAGAAAAAAAACAAGAAGTAAATGTTCATTTAAATTTTTTAACAGATAAAGGCTGGACTTTAGCAGAAATCAATATGAAAGAGCAAGTTGCACATCAAGAGAATTTAGATGCTATCATCATCTTTGAAGATACAATGTCTGAAGCTTGCTTTTGGTTGATGAAACTAAAAAAACATGTGAAAGTACCTATTTATTTATTATCTGCAATCGATGAGTCTCGTTCAAACATTGTCTATCTGCAGTTAGGAGCGGAAGCTTGTTTTTCTATGAAGATGGAATCAGAAGAACTTTATTATACGCTAACTAATTTACTTAGCCATTATTCAAATAAAAGTAGTTATCCATCAGCGAAGAAATCAACCTCACCTAAGCGAAAAGAACTTGAGCTAATGCCCAGAAACTTAAGTGTGCTAATTGACGGGGAAAAAGAGGTTTCTTTAACCAAAAAAGAATACAATGCACTAGAGCTATTATTAAATAGTCCAGGACAAACCATTTCGTATAGTGAGCTCAAAGAAAAACTGTGGAACTCTGAAATGAATGTTGAGGATAAAAACTATCGAGTTGCCAATATTATGTTTCATTTGCGCAATAAAATAGAAATAAGCACAACGAATCCGAGGTTTATTAAAACAGTCCGTTCAAAAGGGTATATGTTGGATATAAAATAATTAGTAGATTTCATAAAAAAGAGGCCGAGACAAACACTCATGAGGGCGATAGCCCTCAAGGGTGTTTGTCCCACACCCTTGTCTTTTATGGTTCTGAAACTAAAGATGCATACTTTAGTGGAAGAGTAAGTATAATCAAGCACTTTTTATGATTAAAGTAAAAAGCAAAAGAAGCTTTTCTGTAATTTTTTAGCATCATTGGTACGGCAGCTATCCCAAATGTTTTTAAATTTTTTTTATCCGTAATCAAGTAATCGGGCTGTTTAATTTCCGAGTATTGTTGTTTAGGAAGATTACTTAGCTCAATAAAAATAGAGTGTGGCTTTTTTTCAAAAGTTAAATAGATTTGCTTCTTTGACTCAGTGTTTTGTTGCTTTATTATGAAATCAAGAAGAGTGGATAAACTTCTAATGGAATCAATCAAACTAATCGAAATATCAGCATCGTAAATCTTTTGAGGAATAGAAATTCTCAAATGAATTCCGTTTTTTTCACAGCTCTCAATAAACTGTAAAAGCAACCCTTGGATTGGAGGAATCATCAATCGCTTTAATTGATCATAACTATCCTCATCTAATAAATTCTTTGAATAATCTGTTACTGATAAAATAAAAGCGGAAGCCTCCTCCATTCGATACTCTTCAATATAGCCCACCAAACTCACCAAAATACTACGATAATCATGTCTAAATTCATCAGCCAAAGTAATTTTATCTAAATCATTATTGTACTGCTGAGACAAAACCAATTTTCGTAACTGTTCTTGATAATATCGACTATATAAATAAACAGTAAAATGAAATACACTATTCAATCCGAGTAAAATCACTGTTAAGTATAAAAATGAGCTATAAGAGATGCTATAAACCGCAAATTGACGTAAAAAATATAAAAAAATCAAAAGAAAAGTAAGGAATAACACTGTCATTTTATAATTTTTTTGGACGTGCGCAATAGAATCGAAAAGCTGTAATTTTTGATCAAGCCATCTAACAAATAAAATGAGCACAAATAATAGGAGTTGTTGTGTACTCAATAAAAAAGGAACAAGCTGTTGGAGTAATTCAGGAGAAATCTTTCCAATCCTTGATAAGTAAACAGGTAAATCGTAGGTAAATAACCAAGATGTAATGATCAAAGAACTTTGTAAATAAAGAAACAAGGCCATCAATAACCAACTGTTTAAATGTCGAACGATGAAAATTGGCTGAAAAACAATAAAAAGAAATAAAAATAGTCCGATAAAAGGTGTATTAAACAGAAAAATAAACAGAATATGAAAAATAAGAAGCGACGAAAGGACAATGGTCTGACGCAGAGTAGTATATTTTTTATTTCCTAAAAACCAAATAAGCTGGAGATAGTTCAATGTTAGTAAACTAGCAAAAAAAGGAAAAGTCATAGATGCCTCCTTTCATGGACAGCTTTCAATAATGTGAAATTAGCAATAAATTGGTTTTCTTTCTGTGTGATCGTATAATCACATTCTGGGTATTGATCTAAAATGGTCATAAAAATATGCAATCCTTTTCCTTGATGTCCTATTTTTGTAGAAAAATTATTTTGTAGCAATGTCTGAAATGAAACTTTTTTTTCTTCATTGTAGGTGTTACGAACCTCTACGGTAAGAAAGTCCTTTGTTCCTTCAATTGTGATGCTGATGAAGGAATGATTGGTCTGTTCAGTGGCTTCATATGCATTATTCAATAAAATCGATAAACATCGAATAAAATCTACAATATTCATTTTTACATTCGTTAAATTATCAGTTACGTTTAAACGGATATCAATATTAGCTGTTAGGCATTTCGTCAAAAAACTAGTTAATAATCCTCTAACAGCTGGATTACTGATACTGGAAATTTTTTTATATAAGTTAGGAGTCAGTAAAGGGTCTGAATAATCAATGATGCCATTAAGTAAGGAGATGGCTTTTTCCTTATCTTTTTGTTCTAAGTAGCTATTTAAACTAAGTAATAAGGTTTGATACTCTTGGCGAAACTCTTCAGAAAGAGTAACCTTATTTTTTTCTTGTTTATAAGCTTCTGAGAGTAATTCAATATATTTTTTTTCATCGTTATACTTGATAGCAAGTAATAAATTAAACGTTATGATTATGGTAGAGCCAATCACAATGCCAGAACTGTATAAAACAGAAATAGGATCTCCTTGAAGAACACTAAATTGCTTGAGACCACTAAGTAAAAGTAAGAGCAGCAGCATTAGAATAGATAGCAACTTATACTTTTTCGGCAGTAATGAAATTGAATTTGATAGTGAAAAACGTTTATTTAAGTAACTGACTAATAGAATCAAAAAGAACAAGAGGAGTTGTTGTAAAAGAATAAACAAGTATAAGTATTTAGAATACGTTAAATCAGTAATTATCTGATTTATATGTAAAATATCCCATGTGTCTAAGGTCGGAATCCATGACAAAAGTATCAAAGAATTTTCAATACTGATCAATAATGATGGGATAAACCAGTTGTTTAATTTCCTCGCAACGAAAATGAATTGTAAGGCAAGAAATAATAACTGAGAAAAAGCAATATAGGATCCGGTGATAAACATTCCTGATATAAACTGAATAACAACAAATCCACTCAAAATAAAGGTTTCACGTAATGAAAGTAGTTTTTTATAAGTGATCAGCCAAATCATTTGTAAAAAATTTACCGCTATTATGGAAGTGACGAAAGACTTATCCATACTAAAGCCCCCCTATAATACTTTTTTCAATTTATCAATAATTTTGATGCCCACCAATAGCTCATCCCCGCTAGAGAAGATAATCATCCCTTTGGCTCTGTCAAGAACAGTAATTGAGGTTAAATTAATGATGTAAGACTGCAATGATGTAAATAGATAAGGCTGATGCTCCACTAGTTTTTTTATTTTGCCGATTTGCCCATTAATGATGATATCTTCATGAAATGTTTTAATTAAAATTTTTCCACGCAATCCTTTCATTGATTCTATGTATAGAATATCTTTACCATTAACGTAGATTTTTTTAGCGCCTGTTTTTATCATAACGATGTTTGGATCTTCTCTCCAACTATTATTTAAATTGTCTTCAATTTTATCTAATAGTTCGTAGAGCGGTTGACTTAATTTTATGGAAGAAACAGTATTTTTTATCAGGTAGCCTATCGGTAAAATATTGCTATTGATGATAGGAATCGCTTGATCTTCTAAACTTGTTAAAAAAATAATCGAACAGTTTCGATTGTGCTTACGTACTTCTAAAGCTAAATCAATTCCTGTAAAAGTTGTTTTTAAATCAATATCAAAAATAAAAATATCTGTATCCGCAATAGAAAGCGATTGAAGCTCCTCCATAAAGAATAAATGGTTATCAATCGAAGAAACATTGAATTGAACAAAATTTGAATGATAATTTTTTAAAGAAAGAATAATTTTCTTCCTATATTCATAGTCATCTTCTACTACGTAAACCGTTGATCTAAATGCCATTGACGACTCCTTTCCTGTATTACGAAAAAATTAAAAATTCAAGTAAATTATTTTAGTATATTTTAGATTAATTTTACAAGAAAAGGAAGTAATTGTTAAATAAAAGTTATAAAAGTGCTCGGAAGGAACGAAAAAACGCTTTCAAAATGTTTTGTGAGATAAAAGTTATCTGTATTATTGAAAGTGTACTACAGCAATAACTCTGATACAAAAAATAACTAAGAACATTTTTTCGTAAAAGAGTGATGTACGAAGGATTAAATAATTATCATGCAAAGAATGAATGAAGGAGTGATTCTATGAGAAAGTTTCGATTACTTGTTTTGTTTACAGTGATTCTTTATTTTGCTTTTATTCCGTTTATCGGGAATGCAGAAGAAGCACACAGTGGGAATAGAGCAAGTAGTCAAGCCAGTATCAAATTTGTCCATGACAACACACCTAAAACATTAAGAGATTCACCTAAAGAACAAAGTGATATCTGGGGAGATTTAGGCTATGGACAAAGAAAAAGATTACCGAACACGGGTGAAATGATGAAAATTTTCGGGACAACTCTTGGTTTTCTATTCATCACGTTGTTCACCATTATTGTAACTTACTACTATATATCAGGGGGAAGAAAAATGAAATTATGGAAATCAATCCTTTTATCTGCAGTTGTGTTAGGAGCTGTTTCGACACCAAGTACTACATTTGCCAATGAGTCAGAAGGAGACGGGAAAGGAAATGCTAAGTCCGTAGGCTCAGTTACGTTAGAACCAGGGGATGAGAATGAAAAACCAGTGGATCCAGAAAATCCTGGTGGAGAAGAAGGAGGAGAAACTGGGAATCCAGGGAATTTAGCCATTTCTTTTGTTTCACCGTTAGATTTTGGTACGGTGAAATTGACTGGACAAGATCAAGTTGTTTCAGCAACCAATGAAGCGCCTAATCTACAAGTGAGGGATTCTCGGGGGACTGCTAAGGGATGGACTGTTCAAGTCGCTATTTCAAACTTTATGAAAGTTAAAGAAGATGGCAAATTAGATGATAAGGCAATTATCAGAGGCGCTTCATTATATCTACCAAAAGGAACAGTCAAATCGGCTAATGGTGGCACAGGGACTAATGCGCCGGTAGCCAGAGAATTAAGTGTTAATAATAAACCACAAACAGTATTTGAAGCACCTGATAAAACAGGAGCAGGTAACTGGATGAATAGCTTTGGTAAAGAAGCTGTCAGTCTAACCATTCCACAAGATGTATTGATTGGCGATTATAAAGCAGAACTAACATGGACAATGTCTGATACACCAGGTAAAAAATAAAAGGAGTGAATAGATAGAATGAAAAAGACAATTTTATTAAGCAGTACTTTACTATTAACGGCACTATTATCGGCTGGAGTAAAAGAAGCAGAAGCTGAAACAACAGAGCCTTTCAACACGAAGGCAACCTTTAATTTTGGAACAGAAGATCCAGAAAATACAGATCCTAACGATCCAGTTGACAAGGATAAACCAGTTGGTCCAGAAACTGGACAAAAAGGGTTGCTGACGATTGACGCTGTGTCAGATTTTAACTTCAAATCAGCAAAAATTACTGGTGGTGAGACAAAAACTACGGCAGAAGTTCCTGACGGGAAAACAGTAGGAATTCAAGTGACCGATAAACGAGGAACTGGCGCTGGCTGGAATGTTCAAGCTAAAGTGGATGAATTTAAAGATACAAAAGAAGCAACAAAAATCTTAAAAGGCGCAACAATTAAAGTGCCAGCAGGAACGTTTAAAACAACAGTAAATGGTGATACAACCAACCCGCCGAAAGCCGCCAATGCAGAAGGAACATTGATTGGAAAATCAGCAACACCAATCTTACGTGCAGAAAAAGACCAAGGGAAAGGATCATGGGTCAACGATTGGGCTGATCAAGTTGAATTAACGATTCCAGGTGGAAACTTACTTGGAAATTATCAAGCGACTGTGACATGGACATTAATCAATACACCAACTGGTAATAACTAAATTTAGTTAGGTGAAGGAGAGCAAGATGAAAAAAACAACTATACTAATGGGATTAACTTTAACTGCAACCTTATTGGTAACAGGACATGATACTTATGCAGAGACACCAACAGAAAAGACGACAATGGCAGAGATTGAAGTTTTAAAATCTGGTGGAATTGAGCCAGGTAAACCAGAAGAACCAGAAGAACCGATAGGACCTGGAATTGGAACGGGAGATTTTACAATCAATGCTGTTTCCGATTTTAAATTTGGGCAAATCAAAATGGGGCAAACTGGGAAAGCACAAGTAGAAGCCGATAAAAAGTTAGGGATTGAAGTAATCGATGAACGAGGAACAGGTTCAGGCTGGAATGTTCAAGTTTCTATGACAAACTTTTCATCCACAATTAATGGAAATCAGGATACGATTGTTAAAGGCTGGGGCTTGTTTATTCCAAAGGGAGAGGTCTCAAGTAAACAAGGGGATATGCAAAATCCTCCAACATCAAGAAGCGTAGTGATTAACTCTGCAAGCGTAAATGAAACGATTTTGACAGCTGATAAGGATAAAGGGATGGGAAGATATACAAGTATTTTTATGGATGATAAGACAACTGATCTTGATAAATCTATTCGTTTAGTGATTCCATCTTATGCTAAAGTCGGTCAATACAAGGCTGAGTTAACATGGTCGCTGATCAATGGACCTGTAAAATAAATGATGGAAAAAGGGAGAGACATTATGAAAAAGAACATCACACTACTTGCTAGTTTAACTATGGCGATTTATGTTGGAAGCAATTTTAGTACAGAAGCGCATGCAGAAAAGTCAGATGCAAATTCAGTCGTGAACATTCAAATGCTAGTTGGGGACGAGAATGAAGAACGCCCTCCTGTGGGACCGACAGATCCAGGAGACGAGGGAAATGATGGAACAGGAAATAAAGGACTTTTAACAATCGACCGTGTACCTAACTTGAAATTTGGTGAAGTCAATATTAGCGGGTCAGACCAAGTAGAATCAGCCATCAATGAGACCCCTTATGTTCAAGTAACAGACGTTAGAGGTACTTCTGCGGGCTGGGCATTATATGTGAAGGCTGATGAATTTTCTAGTGATAAGCAAGAGAAGCTAAAAGGTGCAACGCTAGCATTGAAAAATAGTAGCGTTAGTTCATCAAGTTCGGGTAAAGCGATCACTCCACCAAAAGGAAGTGACCTTGTACTCTCACCAAAAGCACAAAAGATTATGACCGCTGCCAAAGGTTCAGGTGAAGGAACTTGGTTGCAAGCCTGGAATAAAAACGGTTCTGACGAAAAAAATACGAATGTTCAACTATCTATCCTAGCGGGTACTGCTAAAGCAAATACAGAATATAAAACAACTATCTACTGGGAGTTACAAGATACCCCTGGTAAATAATCACAAGTAATGAGAGCAAGACAAAACCAATTGCATACCAAGAAAATAGGAAATTGTTTTGATAAAATCCAATTCTTATTTTCTTGTGTCTAATGCAAGAAACACTAATAAGTCCATTTATTTCCCCATAGACGTAAAACATCTGTTTTAAAAAGTTGGGAGACTGAAAGGTTTAAGTTGTCCCAATCTCATTATTATAGGAGGAAATAAACGATGAAAAACGTCAAAAAAAATCTATATAATTTACTGTTCATTCTTTTATTTTTAATCTGTCCAATTCAATCACAAGCGGCAGATATGGAATATTCTGTTAGCGCAGATATTCCTGAAAATCAAGTGGATAAATCACAAACCTATTTTGATCTCAGAATGAAACCCGAACAAAAACAAGAGTTAACATTAAAAGTTTCTAACTCAGGAGACAAAGAAATTACGTTGAATATCATTCCGAATAGTGCGACAACCAATCAAAATGGTGTGGTTGATTTTAGTGAAAAGGACAGAAAAATCGATTCAAGCTTATCCTGTCCAATCACAAAATTGATTTCAGGAGAACAGAAGGTTAAATTAGCTCCAAAAGAGAAAAAAGCAGTGAAATTTACATTGCAAATGCCTAAAGAAGAGATAGATGGAAAAATTGTTGGCGGCTTTTATGTATACAAAGACGAAGCCAATGATGAGCAGAAAAGTTCAGAAGGCGGCGTTCAAATTAGTAATAAATATGCGATGGTAGTGGGTATTCAACTAACGGAGAAGGACGATCCAGTAAAAGCAGAACTAAACTTAAATGCCATTCAACCAGATCTGATTAACTATAGAACAGCAGTCACCGCAAATATTCAAAATACTAAACCGACATTTGTTAATGATTTAAAAGTTGTGGCAAAAGTAAGCAAAAAAGACTCAGTAGAAATCATCCATCAAACAACTAAAGAAGAGATGGCAATGGCACCTAATTCCAATTTCGATTTTCCAATTAGCTGGGATAATCAAGAACTACTTCCAGGAAAATATACATTGGATTTAGTTGCAACCACAAAAGAGGACGAGTGGGCCTTTAAAAAAGAGTTTGAAATCACATCTAAAGAAGCTAAAAAACTTACGGATGAAGCGATTGAAATTGAGAAAGAACCAAATTATTGGGCGATAGGCGGTATTATCGCTGCAAGTATTTTAGTCGTTGTGGGGATCATTATTCTAGTAGTATTACTGTATAAGAAAAGAAAGAAAAAACTCGAATTAGAAAGAAAACGTCAAGCAAAAAAGCGCAAACAGCAACGAAAAAAACGTACTGAAAAAGACAAACAAAAAGATAGATACAAACAATAACGAAAGAAAGGAGGAAAATAATGAGTAAAAAAAGGAAATTACTGCCGATTATTATTTTTTGTTTCTCCTTTGCAAGTCTCATTTTATTTGATGTTCAACAAGTTGTAGCGGATGATCCTTTGGATTATTATACAGAGATAGATAATAAAGGAGGTATATATGGGTCTATTTTTCATCCAGATAAACCCATGATACGTCCGGAATATCAAGGAGCTACATGGGAAGATATTTTAAAGGACGTTACTGACGAATCTGGTACCCCACTATTTAAAGGATTTGGGGAATCGAATAAAAAAAATTACAAAGTTGGTGATGTGGTTTATTATAACAATGTTGGCATTTACAATAAACGGAAACTTTCGTTAAAGATCAACTACATTACAGGCGGTAATGGAGGGACAGCAGATTGGAAGTATATAGTTTATCTGAATGAGGATGGATCTTTGAGTCAGAAATCAGCAGGGATTAAGGAAGATGTGGAAGGGCTGATGTCTTATCAGCTTGTTTATACAGATGATAAGCAAGTTGTAAAGGATGTATATTTAGAGTTTCCTCAGGTTATTTATATTAAACAAGGGGGAGATCGATCGCCTTCGTTTAATACAATCAGCAAAAACGGTTTAAAAAAAGTTTATCTGAATTTAATAGCTGGAGGCTATACAGGAACCAAGTTAGATTTCTTTGTCGGAGAGAATAAAAAAGATGAAATGTTGAGCATGTCGTTATCAACACTTTATAATGAGAGAGTGCCTCAAAATTATGTTATTGTATCTGATAATAATGAAGCGATTACGATTGGCGCATACAGTGCATTTAGTTATAGTCCGAAATTCAATATATTTTCAAGTTCGATTGAAGCACCAGGTACACCAAGCTATTCTCCGCCAGCAGTAAGAGGTCAGTCAGTTAAAAAAGGACTAGCACCAGAGTACAATATAACCCAAAGTTTAGGCTCTGCTTATGAAAAGTACTACCCAGAAAAATTATCGATTATTTTAGAAGATAAGGAAGCGATTTTTCCTACTGCTGAATTACCAAGTATTCAAGTTTTCAATCGTAATGGAGAATCAATCACAAGCAAAGTAAAGGTTCAAAGGCTTACGACAAGAAAAGTAGTTGTGGAGTTGCCAGATATATTATTAAAGGAACTTAAAAGTAACTCTGTTACGATTAAGGTGAAATATAATGACTTAAACCTTTTGAAAATTATGAAGTATTATGATTCATCTAGTGATACATTCAATATTCCACTGTCTGCATCTAACATCAGAAAAACTGGGACAGAAGAAGTATCGTCTGATACTGAAACGGGCAGCTCAAAACTGATACCCACTATTTCAGCAACTCCAGTTGAGCAAACTGTGTGGATCAATAGTTCAACAAATGATTTAGACCCGACGCAACTTCTGAAAAATATAGAAAGTTCACTTCCAAATGATAGAGTAAATATCGTTGGATTCACAGAAGAAAAAGTATTTAATACAGTAAAAAAAGACTCTGTTCAGATAAAACTTCAAAGTCAACAGTTGAGCCAAATAACTAAAGTAGTAGAAGTTCCGATAAATGTCATCGATGAAGTAGTCACTACTGATTTTTTTGAAAATCAACCATGGATTATTAATAATATTAATAGTCAACTCAGTCCAAAAAAAATTGGAAAAGATGTCTATTTGTCTGATTTAGATAAAATCAAACAAATCAACACGGATACAACCAGACCATTTCCAGAGCAGCATATTCCAAAAAATATTAAATATTTTCAAAATCTGGAACTCTTGTATCTAAGAAATACCAAGATGATTGGAACTCTTCCAGAAGAATTAGGGCAATTAAGAAAAATGAAAGATCTAAGAATCTTTGATAATTCTTTGACGGGAGAAATTCCTAAACAGTTGGGAAATTTAAAAGATTTAGGCTATCTTATTTTGGATAGAAATGGTTTGACCGGGACTGTGCCAAAAGAACTAGTCGACTTACCAAAACTCCATACCCTATATTTAGAGAAAAATAAGTTAGTTGGACAATTACCGGATTTTAGAGATAATTTCAAGATTTTAATAGTAAGTGAGAACCAAATTACACACAATTCAAGCACGGTGCCAAGCTTTTTAAAAACGGCGATTAAAAATGATTACGCTCAAACTTTTATTGGTGAGATGAAGTTAATAGGGAAAGATAAACTAGCCGAAATTAGCCCAGATACTACTGAGATTAAACCTTTTGATCCAGTTGATTCAGGTTATTTTTCACTAATGACAAGTACGCAACAATTACATGCTGAGCATGAATTTACAATCATTGACGAAGAGACTGATGAGATTCTGTATGAAGGGAAAGCCGATGAAAGGGTTGAGATTCCCTATAAAAAAGGAATAATCTATAAAGTCATCATGGATCATGCGGATAAAAATCCAAAAAATCAGTGGCTTGTTAAAACAAAAATACCTGAACTGAAATTAGAGAGTGTACCTTCATCAATGGCATTTTCCATTCCATTGGGAAGAGAGTTGACAAAGCCAGTACAATTAACAGGAAATGTTTCTGTATTCGATAATAGAGACAAAGGCAATTGGCAGTTAAGTATGACACCAAGTGCTCTAAATTCAGATGCTAAAACGCTTAAGGGAACATATAGTTATATTGATTCTAAAGGTGAGCATTCCATCGTTACAGGACAAAAAGTAATCATTGAAAAAGGACAAAGTGACACTGAAAATGAAGTAATCCCAATTTCTAATAAATGGACAGATCAAAAAGGTCTGCAGTTTACCTTAAACGGATCAAATTACCTTGGGAAATATCAAGGAAGTGTGACCTGGACTTTAGAAGATGTCCCAAATTGAAGAACGATCTAAAAAAACATGCTTATAAAAGTATGCATATTTTTTATTTAAGCCACCACTACAATCAAGATTTAGCTGCTGAAAGATGTTTCAATTTGATAGGAACATCTTTCAGAATACATAGGTAGCAATGTCAGCTGAAAGATTAAACATAACTAGTTTAGAAATGTATTATTAATTAGGAAGAGCAAAACAAAGAAATGGAGGATTATCTATGTATACAATCGGTTTTTTTGCTTTAGAAACGACGAAAAAATCTGCCCATGTTGAGTTTTTGACAGAAAAAGGTTGGGACATTGTTTCTCTAACAGAAGATCAATTTTCTATAGATGTTAATAAGTTTGACGCACTGGTGATTCAAGAAGAAGCTATGCCTGTTACTTGTCGTTGGTTAATGGAAATTACTCGTCAAGTAAGTGAACTACCGATTTATTTATTATCTACGAATGGAGGTAAATATTCTAATATTGTTTATCTACAGCTTGGAGTAGATGCCTGTTTTCCATTTGAGATAGACCAGGAAGAATTTTTTTATACACTAACAAATTTGTTGATGAGTTGTGACAAAACTAGGAAATTTGTGGATGAAGGACATACTACTATGTACTCATTGAAATCAGCAGGCTTAGAACTGGTAGCAAGTAATTTAAGTGTTGTAATCGATGGAGAAGAAGAAATCATTTTGACTAGAAAAGAATTTCAAGCAATGGAACTTCTATACAATAATCCCTGTCGTGCAATACCTTACGAAGAGTTTAAAGAAAAGATGTGGAACCCAGAGCAAAATGAACCAGAAAAAAATTATCGCATTGCCAATGTTGTGTTTCATTTAAGAAATAAAATAGAACAAAACCCAATGAACCCAAGGTTTATTAAAACAGTTCGTTCAAAAGGGTATATGTTGGATATAAAATAAAAAAGAGTACTTGCATTTTAGGTTATTAGATGTTATTCTTATCACTCTTAAAAAGTAATCATTACGATTTAGAAAGGGTGAAAGAAAAATGGCTAAAAAATCAAAAATCGCCAAAGCAAAACAGCAACAAGCCTTGATTGAAAAATACGCTGAACGACGTACCGAGTTAAAAGCAAATAAGGATTACGAAGCTTTAGCAAAATTACCAAAAGATTCCAATCCAAATCGCTTGAAAAACCGTGATTTGATCGATGGACGACCAAGAGCCTATATGCGTAAATTCGGCATGTCACGAATTAATTTTAGAACGTTAGCACATCAAGGACAAATTCCAGGTGTACACAAAGCAAGCTGGTAAAGAAACCGAAAAATAGATACCAAGAGGTGATTTTATGGAGAAGCAAGATCTTTCAAGTGCACGAAGAAGATTGAAGTGTACAAATCGAAAAACAAGAAAACGAGCATTGAAAATCATTCAGCAATATAAACGGGAGCAAAGACACCGTGTGATGGCTTCTGGTAATGTTGGTTGAGTGGAGCATTTTTAAGAAACAAGAATAAAGTTCTTCCTTTTTAGAGTAGAAGGGAAGGGCTTTTTTTGTTTTTGTTGAGATTATTTGGATTGTAAATTTTTTTGATTTAATCTGTTCCATTTCTATGGTGTGGCAAATTTGGAGTGATTAAAACTTCTCTCCCGTTGGTCGTCAAGCGCAGTTGCTCTGGCAAAACCAGTCGCAGTGATTCGCAAGTAAGGAGACAACGCTCCTTTTAGTCGCCTTGTACTGTTCAACATCTATTCTGTCTACTTTGTAGCCAATCATAGTGTTTCACAAGTAAGGAAACTTCTCTCCCAAAGGTCGCCAAGTACTGTTCATCATCCGCTCTGGCAAAGCCAGTCGCAGTGATGAACAGCAATATCCAGGAATTTTTTACCCATAATCTAGGAAGAAAGCTCTTTCAAAATTTTGTATAGTAATAGTGTAGAAGTGGAACCGTTTTATTTCTTCCACAAAATAATATGAGCAGATTATTGGAGGTTATTTGAGGATGTTGAAAGTAGGAATTATCGGTTGTGGCGGAATTGCCAATGGAAAGCATTTACCAGCGCTTGCACAGGTTAAGGAAGTGGAACTAGTTGCTTTTTGTGACCTAATCAGTGAACGGGCAGAAGAAGCAAAGATGCATTATGGGACATTAAAAGCGAAAACTTTTACCAATTATCAAAAAATGCTTGAAGAAATGGATTTGGATGTTGTTCATGTTTGTACACCAAATAGCACACATGCCGAACTATCAATTGCAGCAATGGAAGCGGATTGTCATGTGATGTGCGAAAAGCCAATGGCAAAAACATCTGCTGAAGCGCGTAGTATGATCAAAGCTGCAAAGAAAACAGGAAAAAAATTAACCATCGGGTATCAAAATCGTTTTAGAAAAGATTCCACATACTTACACGAGGTTTGTGATGAAGGGGAGTTAGGCGAAGTTTACTTTGCCAAAGCCCATGCCATTCGTCGTCGAGCAGTACCAACTTGGGGTGTTTTCCTTGATGAAGAAGCCCAAGGTGGCGGACCATTGATCGATATCGGGACTCATGCGCTGGATCTGACGCTATGGATGATGGACAATTACAAACCCAAATATGTGGTAGGAAAATCCTATCATAAATTAGCTGAGACTGAAAAGGCAGCCAATGCTTGGGGTTCTTGGGACCCTGAAAAATTCACTGTTGAAGATTCTGCTTTTGGCTTTATCATGATGGAAAATGGCGCGACAATCTTTTTAGAATCTAGCTGGGCATTGAATAGTTTAGACGTAAAAGAAGCCAAAACCACTCTTCACGGTACGAAGGGCGGAGCTGATATGAATGACGGATTGACCATCAATGGAGAAGATCATAGTACACTATTTGAAAAGAAAATCGAATTAGAACCAGGCGGTGTTGATTTTTACGATGGCGCTGGCGACAAACCGGAAGTGTTAGAAGCACAATCTTGGATCGATGCAATCATCAATGATACAGAACCAGTGGTGAAACCAGAACAAGCGTTAGTTGTGACAGAAATTCTTGAAGCCATTTACAAAGCATCCGAAACGAATCAACCGGTATTTTTCGATTAACTCAAGATTATCTAGCTTAATGAGCCAGCATCTCGTAAAAAAGATAAAATATGAATGTGACAAAAAACATCACAGTCATATTTTCCTATTTTTCGTCGATGCTAAACGGCTCATTCAGCTTTTAAATTAGGGGGAAAAAAACGATGATCCAAGTCACAGTATGGAATGAATTCCGTCATGAGAAAACAGATGAAGCAGTAAAAAAAGTTTATCCAGAGGGAATCCATCAACAAATCGCACAATTTTTAAAAGAAGATGATTTTTCAGTACGAACTGCTACGTTAGATGAGCCAGAACATGGCTTGACAGAAGAAGTTCTAGCAAATACGGATGTCTTGATTTGGTGGGGACATGTCGCTCATCAAGAAGTTTCTGACGAAATTGTTCAGCGTGTTTATCAATGTGTCCTTGAAGGCATGGGGTTAGTCGTGCTGCATTCAGGTCATATGTCAAAAATTTTTATGAAATTAATGGGCACCTCTTGCGATTTAAAATGGCGAGAAGCACAGGAACATTGTCGAATTTGGACAGTAGCGCCTAGTCATCCAATCGTTGAAGGCATCGGCGAGTACATTGAACTAGAGCAAGAAGAGATGTATGGCGAGTATTTTGATATCCCAACACCAGATGATTTGATTTTTATCAGTTGGTATCCAGGCGGCGAAGTCTTCCGCAGCGGTTGCACTTATCATCGTGGGAATGGAAAAATCTTTTATTTCCAGCCAGGTCATGAAACGTATCCTTCCTACTATAATAAAGAAGTCCAAAAAGTCATTAAAAATGGTGTCCGTTGGTGTCAACCAACCCAAAACGCATATCCCAATTACGGACATCATGAGCCTTTAGAATCTATTACGAACAAGAAAGGAACTGAACAATGAAACTAGGTGTATTTACTCCCTTATTTAATAATTTAAGCTTTGAAGAAATGATTGATACTGTTTCAAAAGCAGGATTAGAAGCAGTCGAGATAGGAACAGGTGGTTCTCCAGGAAATGCTCATTTAGATATCGACAAATTATTAGCGAGTTCGGAGGCTAGAAAAGAATATTTAGCCAAACTTGCTGACAAAGGCTTAACGATCAGTGCTTTAAGCTGTCATAATAATCCTATTTCTCCATTAAAAGAAACGGCGCAAGAAGCAGATGAATTAGTGCAAAAAACAATCAAACTAGCTTCTCTATTGAATGTATCAGTCGTTAATGGTTTTTCAGGTGTATCAGGAGGTAATTCAACCGATACTCAAGTCAATTGGCCCGTTTTACCTTGGCCAACAGAATATGATGATAATTACAATTATCAATGGGAGAAAAAGTTGATTCCTTATTGGAAAAATATCAATACCATCGCAGAATCTGCTGGTGTGAAAATTGGGGTCGAACTGCATGGCGGTTTCTTATGCCATACACCTTATACAATGCTGAAACTCCGTGAAGCAACGGGAAAAGCAATCGGCTGTAATTTAGATCCAAGTCATTTATGGTGGCAAGGGATCGATCCAGTAGCCGCAGTGAAAATTTTAGGAGAAGCTGATGCAATTCATCATTTCCATGCCAAAGATACGTATTTGGATCAAGACAATATCAATATGCATGGCTTAACCGATATGCAGCCGTATGGGAATGTTAAAACCCGTGCGTGGACTTTCCGCTCTGTTGGATGCGGTCATGATTTGAAAGTCTGGTCAGATATTATTAGTGCACTTAGAATTTACGGATATGATTACGTTTTAAGTATTGAACATGAAGACCCAATCATGTCTACAGAAGAAGGTTTGAATAGAGCAATCACCAATTTGAAAACTATTATGATCAAAGAACAACCAGCAGAAATGTGGTGGGTGTAATTAAGGAAACAACTCAACATCGACTCACCGTATTCCTCGTGGTTCACAGTAAAGCTGAACGAACTCATTCAGTTCGTTCAGCTGGATGTCAAAGAGAAGAATATGACAGTTTCTGACCAACTCTTTCGCCACCCTAAATCAAGCATCCTCTTTAATAGAAAGGACTCAAAAAAATGACAGCAATCAACTTTGCCGTAATCGGCTATGGTGGCATGGGCTCATACCATGTCCATAACATTATGCCAAACGAAAATGAACGAATCCATGTCGTTGGAACTTATGACATTTCTGGCGAACGCCAAAAAATTTCCAGCCAATACAACCATAAAATTTACAATACTCTAGAAGATGTGTTAACAGATGAAACGATCGAAGCATTGCTGATCGCTACACCAAATGATTCTCACAAAGAACTAGCGATTCAGGCACTACAAGCTGGGAAACACGTAGTTTGTGAAAAACCAGTCGCAATGAATGTCGAAGAGTTAGATGCGATCCTAAAAGTGGCCAAAGAAACAGGCAAAATCTTTATGGTTCATCAAAATCGTCGCTGGGACCCAGATTTTCTAATTACACGGGAACTATATAAAAACCACCAAATCGGCGAACTTTTCCAAATCGAAACCCGGGTTCAAGGTGCTAACGGAATCCCAGGAGATTGGCGTCATGAGCTAAAACATGGCGGCGGTATGCTCTTAGATTGGGGTGTTCACTTATTAGATCAGCTATTATTTTTAGTGGATAGCCGAATTGAAAAAGTATCTGCTGATTTAAGCTATATTCTTGGGGATGAAGTGGATGACGGTTTTATTACGTATATTATTTTTGAAAATGGTGTCCGAGCAATTGTTGAAGTGGGTACAACTAATTACACTAAGCTCCCACGTTGGTATTTAAAAGGAACCAAAGGCACAGCCATCATCTATGATTGGGATCTAACGGGCGAAATGGTAATCGAATCAGGGAAACAAAATATTCAAGCACCCAGACCCGTCCAAGCAGGTGTAGGTCTGACTAAAACAATGGCTCCGCCATCAGAAGAGGCGACAGAGACGAAAAACTTGCCACAAGGATCAGCGGAATATGACCCGTTTTATAAAAATTTCTACAATGTTGTGAGAGAACAAGCCGAACCTGTAGTAAAAAATGAAGAGGTCCGTCAAGTAATGGTTCTGATTGAGGAAATTTTTAAAGCAGCTAAAAGATGAGGTTTATCCATTAAAAGTAAAGTTCCCTAAAGCGGGTGCTTTACTTTTTTTTCGTCTAAGCATAAAATATTAGAGGACACTTCAGGAAAAGAAAAGGGAGAATCGTGTGAAGAAAAAATTACAGATAATCAAGAAAAATCCAGTCAAATATTCGCTGATCATCATAGGATTGCTATTATTGGTTTTAATAAGTAACTTATACTTACAATGGTGTCAAAATGAATTATCACTGAATTTAGTGTTTAAATTTGCTTTCTCATGGCATACGGAAAAGTTTATCCTTGGTAGCCTAGTTTTGCTGATATTTTTACTATTTTTATGCAGTTTAGCAGGCTCACTGATTCTTGGAAGTGTACTTTATACAATTACGATCGGTATTTTGGGCTTCGCTAATTATCAAAAAATGTTTTACCGAACGGAACCAATTTATCCAGATGATTTAAAAATGATCACAGAATTTGGTTTATTAAGAGAAATGATTGGAACGATTCCCTTCATTATTATTTTAGTGATTGCAGCAATCGGCTTGTTTTTTTTCGGAAGAGCCATTTACAAAAGTCGTTTGTTGCCGAAAAAAATGCAGATCATACGAATTTCCGGTTTAATTATCACAATGACATTATTACTATATGTCAGTAATTTTAACAACCCCAATAATTTATTACGAAAAGCATACAACAAAACAGCCTTATGGATTCCTTATAGCCAAAAAATGAATTATTATAATACCGGATTTATGGGCGGCTTTTTGTATAATTTAAAAGTGGAAGCCATGGATAAACCGGATAACTATTCCAAAAAGGCTATCGAAGACATTACAAAAAAATATACAAAAACAGCGCAAGAGACAAAAGCTTCGTCGGAAGAACAGCCAAATATCATCTTTGTGATGAGTGAAAGTTTTTCAAATCCGCAAAATTTAAATGGAGTTACCGTCAATAAAGACCCGCTAAAAGATTATTACGATATTGCCAAAACAACGTATAGTGGCCAAATGCTTTCTCAAAATTATGGTGGCGGAACCGCTAATATTGAATTTGAGGCATTGACTAGTTTCTCTATGGAATTATTCAATCCCCAAATGACAACACCTTATACAATGTTGATACCTAAAATAGAAGAAATTCCATCGATTGTTTCGCTTTTGAATCAGCAAGACTATCAAACTACTGCTATCCATCCGTATAATACATCGATGTACAAACGTAAAGATGTTTATCAGACGATGGGATTTGACGAATTTATTAGTGAAGAGACCATGAAATATACAGAAACAATTGAAAATAATCCGTATATATCGGATGAATCGGCCTACAAAGAAGTGCTAGATTTGCTGAAAGAGGATCAAAATCCACAATTTGTCCATTTAGTGACGATGCAAACACATATGCCTTACAGCGATAAATACAAGACCTCAGATTACTCTTCACAAAGCTTAGGAAACAAAAAAGCAATTGACAGTTACATGCAAGATGTTGCATATAGTAGTGAAGCCTTAAAACAATTTACACGTTCATTGAAAGAGTTAAAAAGACGAACATTAGTCGTTTTTTGGGGCGATCATTTGCCTAGTATTTACTCCGATGAAATCAAAGCAGATAATGATGAAGTAAGCATGCACCAAACCGAATTCTTGATGTATGATAATCATGGAAAACTTAGCGAGAAAAACACTCATGATGCCGTTACCAGCCCATTTTATTTTGCCCCTTCATTATTTGAACAAAGTGGGATGCAAATGACCGGTTTTTATCAATTATTATCTGAACTGGAAAAACAAGTTCCAGCTTTTGAGAAAAGCTTCTATTATAAGGACAAAAAATGGCATAAGACCCTTACTTTAAATAAAACGCAACAAGAATTATACGATGATTATCGCTTGATTCAATATGACATTGTTTCGGGTGAAAATTATAGTTTGGAGACTGAATTTTTTAAATGAATGTAGTAGTAAAAAAGGAGTAAACAATGAGTTTTAAAAAGAAAGATAATCAAACCTACTATAACCCGATTCGTCGTGCGGTGTTGAATCATCAAATGATCCAACCAGGTGATAAAGTGGCAATCGGAATGAGTGGAGGCAAAGATAGTACAAGTCTGTTGTATTTTTTAGACAAGATCAGTAAGCAAAAACGATTAGGTTTTGAATTTGAAATCGTACCGATCACTCTAGCAATGGGGTTTGATATGGATATTGCTCCGTTACAAGAATTTGTGGAAGGGCTAGGGTATAAATTAGATGTTGTGCCAACTAATATTGCCCAAGTGGTGTTTGATATTCGGGAAGAACGATCGCCTTGCTCGTTATGTGCCAAGTTACGTCGAGGCATTTTATACAAACGAGCGAAAGACGTCGGTTGTAATAAAGTTGCCCTAGGTCATCATTTGGACGATGCGATTGAAACTTATTTTATGAACTTTCTATTTCACGGTCAAATGGCTAGTTTTGACCCAATCAGCTATTTATCAAAAACTGATATTACGCTGATTCGCCCGTTGCTTTACGTAGAAGAAAAGCAGATCATTCAGTTTGTTGAAAGAGAAGCGTTACCTGTGATTTTTAATCCTTGCCCAGTCGATAAGAAAACGAAAAGAGAAGAAATCAAACATCTTGTAAGTGGATTAGCACAAAGCTATCCTGATATCAGAGAGAAATTTATTATGGGAATGGAACAAGGAGTGTCTGAAAATTTCTGGACAAAATCGCTAGTTGTAGAACAGAAAAAAGGCAATTAAGAATAAACGAACACTTAAAGAGACTAGGATAAATACCTTTGAGGAGATCGCCCTCATGGTTGTTTATCCTAACTTCTTTTCAGTCACAAAAAAGTAAACAGTGAACGTTATTTCAAACCAAACAGAAATTTTTCTGAAAATCAATACGATTTCATTTGAAAAACACTAAAAGAACAGGTATAATTAATTCATCAATAATAGTTGGTGAACGATTTTAATCTGCTACCATTCTATTATTTCATGAGGGAGTAACTGGCGGCGCTAGCTGCGGCAACATCACCAACTCCGAAAGAAATTTCTGGTGTTGTCTTAAACGGTGAGACTTATGTATGTTCTATTTAGCATACAGAGGTCTATTTTTTTTCGTTTTGCTACGAACCAATAAGTTCAAAAACGTGTTCGTTTCGCTAATATGAAGTAAAATAGATTAAAGTAGCTGTAAATTATGAGGAGGAAGAACATGTCAGAAGAGAAAAAGGTTCAACTATCTGAAGCTTTTTACACGCAGTCAGATGAAGAGGTCTTACAAAAATTTGATACAACTGTAGAAGGTTTGTCAGATCAAGAAGCCAAAAAAAGATTGGAAAGTTATGGGGCCAATGCATTAGATGAAGGGAAAAAGAAATCGATCGTTGTAAAATTCTTTGAACAATTTAAAGACTTTATGATCATCGTTTTGTTATTTGCTGCAGTGATTTCAGCAGTATTTTCAGGTGATATGGTTGATTCATTCATCATTTTACTCGTTGTTGTGCTAAATGCGATTTTTGGTGTGATTCAAGAAGCCAAAGCGGAACAAGCAATCGAGGCATTAAAAGAAATGTCTTCGCCAAATGCCAATATTCGTCGTGATGGTCATGTAATCACTGTTAAAAGTGACGAATTAGTACCTGGGGATATTGTTTTGCTAGAAGCAGGCGACGTTGTTCCAGCGGACTTACGTTTATTGGAAGCAGCCAGCTTGAAAATTGAAGAAGCAGCTCTTACTGGTGAATCTGTTCCAGTAGAAAAAGAAGCGACTATTTTAGAAGGTACTGCATCTGATATTGGGATCGGCGACCGAATCAATATGGCTTATTCTAGCAGTAATGTTACTTATGGCCGTGGAATTGGTGTGGTTGTTGGGACTGGTATGAATACCGAAGTGGGTAAAATTGCGGGTATGTTAGCCAACGAAAAAGAAACAGAAACACCATTAAAACAAAACTTGAACCAATTAGGTAAAATGTTGACAATCGCAATTCTAGTGATCGCAGCGATCATGTTTGTGGTTGGTATGATGAATGGTCGCACATGGATCGATATGTTATTAACA
The DNA here is from genome assembly GCF_000407165.1 of Enterococcus haemoperoxidus ATCC BAA-382. NCBI lineage: Bacteria > Bacillati > Bacillota > Bacilli > Lactobacillales > Enterococcaceae > Enterococcus > Enterococcus haemoperoxidus. Next base: position 727,920 of record NZ_KE136479.1, read on the forward strand.
TCGATTTCATTAGCCGTTGCAGCAATTCCAGAAGGATTACCTGCCATTGTTACGATTATTTTAGCTTTAGGTACACAAAAAATGGCAAAGAAAAATGCCATTGTCCGCAAATTACCTGCCGTTGAAACATTAGGGAGTACAGACATTATCTGTTCAGATAAAACAGGTACTCTAACTTTAAACCAAATGACGGTTGAAGCTCTTTATACAGATAATGAAGTAAAACCTGCGACAGACGCTGTTGCACTAGATAACATGGCCTTAAAAATCATGAACTATACAAACGATACAAAAATTGCACAAGATGGTTCATTGATTGGTGATCCAACCGAAACAGCACTTGTTCAATATGGTTTAGATCACGATTTCAATGTAACGGAAAAAGTTGCAGCGGAACCTCGTGTTGCTGAAATTCCATTTGATTCAGATCGTAAATTGATGACAACTGTTCACCAATTAGCAGATGGTAAATTCTTAGTTGCTGTCAAAGGTGCACCAGACGAATTATTAAAACGTTGTAATCAAGTCCTATTAAATGGTCAAACACCAGCAATGGATGACAAACAACGCCAAGAAATTTTAGCGACTAATACAAAATTAGCGAAACAAGCATTACGTGTTTTAGGAATGGCCTACAAAATCGTAGATGCCGTGCCAGTTGAAATGGATTCTGATATCGTTGAGAAAGACCTAGTCTTCGCTGGTCTTGTCGGTATGATCGATCCAGAACGTAAAGAAGCGGCTGAAGCAGTAAAAGTTGCCAAAGAAGCTGGTATTCGTCCAATCATGATCACAGGTGACCACAGAGATACAGCTGAAGCAATCGCTGCTCGTCTTGGTATCATCAAAGAAGGCGATGATGATGCAGTGATCACAGGTGCTGAATTAAACGAATTATCTGACGAAGCCTTTGCTAAAGTCGTGGAACATTATTCCGTTTATGCACGTGTTTCTCCAGAACATAAAGTACGTATCGTTAAAGCGTGGCAACAAGAAGGTAAAGTGGTTGCCATGACAGGGGATGGCGTGAACGATGCACCAGCATTGAAAGCCGCAGATATCGGTATTGGGATGGGGATCACTGGTACAGAAGTATCAAAAGGTGCCTCTGATATGGTTCTAGCAGATGACAACTTCTCAACGATCATTGTAGCCGTTGAAGAAGGACGTAAAGTCTTCTCAAATATCCAAAAAACGATTCAATATCTACTCTCTGCCAACTTAGGGGAAGTATTAACACTCTTTATCGCAACAATGTTAGCTTGGGATACCTTACTACCGGTTCACTTATTGTGGATCAACTTAGTAACCGATACTTTCCCAGCAATTGCGTTGGGTGTAGAACCTGCTGAACGTGATGTCATGAGCCATGCGCCTCGTGGGAAGAAATCAAACTTCTTTTCTGGTGGTGTCTTGAGTAGTGTAGTCTATCAAGGGATCGCACAAGGTGCATTAACGCTGATCGTCTATAAAATGGCAATTGAATTCCCTGCACATACAGCAGCTAATATGCCAAACTTATCAGCAACAGCATTGTATGATTTACAACACGGTGATGCCTTGACAATGGCGTTTGCAACATTAGGGTTGATCCAATTGTTCCATGCATTTAATGTGAAATCTATTTACCAATCAATCTTTAAAGTTGGGTTGTTTAGAAACAGATCATTCAACTGGGCAATTTTAGTTTCGTTCCTATTACTAGCTGCAACGATCCTAATTCCAGGATTCAACGATTTGTTCAGCGTAACGTCATTAGATGCTTACCAATGGGCAATTGTTGCCGGAACATCATTTGCGATTATTCCAATCGTTGAAATCGTAAAATTTGTTCAACGTAGATTGGGTAAGAGCTAAAAATGTTTAATCAGTAAAAAAGCACAAGTAGACTTCTTCTATAGAAGCTTACTTGTGCTTTTTATTTAAGCTTAAGAATGTAAAAGTGAGACGATTGCTTTGTTAAAATCAGGCAAGTCGTCAGGGGTACGGCTCGTTATAAGGTTATTGTCAATTACAACAGCCTCATCTTTTATATGACCACCAGCATAAGCTAAATCAGGTTGAACTGTAATGTACGAAGTCAACGTACGCCCTTTCGTTAAATCGGTCTGAATAAATAATTGTGGTCCGTGACAAATCGCAAAGAGAGGTAAATTATTTTCTAAAAAGAACTTAGTAAAATCAACAAAACGTTGATCTGCACGAAGTTGGTCAGGTGAAAAACCACCAGGAATCAGTAGTGCAACAAAATCATCAGGCTTAACATCATCAATCGAAACATCAATTGTAAAGGTCGTTCCGTTCTTCCCTGTGATTGTTTTTCCTGCTTCTTTTTCTACAAGGATAACATCATAACCAGCTTTTTCCAATGTTTCTTTAGGGGAGGTCAATTCCACATCTTCCACCAAATCAGTCACTAATACTGCTACTTTTTTTGTCATCTAATCTCCTCTTTCATATTTGGATTACTCATTTATTTATGAGCTTAATTAAAGGGTAAAGGGAATTTTTTATAGATGCAAAAGATATGCATGATTTTAAGGTCAAAACAAGTCAAAAAAGTGGACAAATTTTCAGATTGCGGTATTATTAATATAGAGATTTAGCTTTAAAATATGGAGGTTATTACTTATGAACTATTTAGATGAAAACGAAGAAACAGAAGAAAAACAACAACCCAATGCATTTATGAAAAAACTTTTTGAAGAACGCACCATTTTAATCTACGGTGAAATCAATCAAGACTTAGCAAGAGAAGTGACTTCTCAATTACTATTGCTTGCAGCAATGGGCGATGAACCAATCAAGATTTTCATTAATAGCCAAGGCGGACACGTTGAAGCTGGAGATACAATCCATGATATGATCAAATTTGTGAAACCAGAAGTGATCGTGATTGGTACTGGTTGGGTGGCAAGTGCGGGTATTACGATTTATTTAGCTGCTGAAGCGAAGAACAGATACAGCTTACCTAATACGCGCTATATGATCCATCAACCTGCTGGCGGCGTTCAAGGACAAAGTACAGAGATTCAGATTGAAGCCAAAGAAATCATTCGTATGCGTGAACGTGTGAACCGTTTGATTGCTGAAGCAACTGGTCAAACATATGAAAAAATTGCCAAAGATACAGACCGTAATTTCTGGATGTCAGCTGATGAAGCAAAAGATTATGGCATGATTTCTAAAATCATCCAAACAAGTGATGAAATCAAATAAATAGTTGAAAAAGTTGCAAACAAACTTTTGTTTGCAGCTTTTATTTTTATATTAATAAAAGGAAATAAGCATTTTACAGATTACTCTTGTCATCTACCTATAAAAAAGTGTAAAATTGAGTGATTACTAAAAGAAAGTAGGAAAGAATGTGAAACCAAATTTAGGTTATTATGTCCAAAACATCAATGATATTGTAAAAGAAACAGAAGAAGTCGGCGAAAAAATGAACGACTATTACGAAGAAGTTCGTAAAGCGATCGATGAAGGAAAAGTCACTGAATTAGCACCAGAAAGAATTGCTGAAATTCAACGTATCTTCCAAGATGGAACAAAGGAATATACAATCATGTTAGAGAAAGTCACTCAATTACGTCCGCCAGCACGCGTTATGGGGATACATAAAAAATTCGAACGTTCATACATCGAATATTTAGCTGGATGTAACGAAATGATTTTATCTTTAGATCCTGAAAAAGGGATAGACGTTGATTTATTCAACAACTCAGAAGAAAAACAAGACAAAGCAACAGATGATATTTCATTCGCAATTACACGAATGAGCAATCTTTTGTTGAAAAAATAAAAAAATAAATGAAAAATTGACAAAAAATAGCGATATTTCATTTCGTTTTAATGTTATTTTTAGTAGACAAAGAAAAAAATGTGTTGTATTATATATTCATACCAACAACAACCTTTTTATTTTTCATTTTACTCTTATTGAGTAATACTCCTTTTCCATCGGCCTTTTCAGCCGGTGGTTTTTTATTTTTCATTTCTTTTAGATAAATTATTATTTGTTTAATACATACAAATTATTTGTATTTTAAAATATATTCAGTTATTTTATAAAATAAAAAGTAGTTATTAAGCAATGGATTGTAGGGTAGATGATAGAAATAGTTGGAATACATTTGAAAAATAAAAAAAGACTAAAACAAAACATTTATGTTCTGCTTAAGTCTTAAAAAAATTGCTTTAATGATTCGTATTAATTTTCTACATTACGAACATAATCATCAAAATACTGAACCAAATCAGATTTTATTTTTTGGTATTCAGCTTCTGTGTATTCACGTTCTTCAATCGTTCCATTAAAAAATGGAATCTCCAACTCTTCGCGCAAGCGATCTACAACTTCGCTTTGATCCATTTGGGCACCTTCTTTACCTGTTGTCTACTCTATTATAAAACATTAAAATCATTCGTCAACTGCTCAAAAGAATCTTTCATAGCCGTTAACTTATTATAAAGTAGGATGCTATCATCCTCTTCAAGTAAAAAGACTTGTTTTAACTCAAAATAAAAGTCTTCAAATGCTTTAAAAAAGGGATGAACTTCTGATGCAGTCAGTTCGCTATTGCTGTAGTAAAAAACACGCACACTATGATAATAAGTGAAGACTTCATTGATATTCAAAAGAATTCGAGTATCTTCAGGGCGTGGACGGCTAGTGACTAAATCGTATAAAGATAAGCTTTTTGTATGGATCTCAGATAGATAGGATAAGAGTAATTCCACTTTTTCATTACTTGCTGACATTAAATCGACCTCCAATTTATCTAATTATAATAAAAAATTGCTAGAAAGAGAAATAGGACACTCTGTTGAAAGAAAAAAGTTGGAAAAATTAGGATAAAAGGAAAAAATGTTGACAAAAAAATGAGTTTACTCTAATATTAATACTAATAATAAAACTCATTGAAAAGAAGAGTACACAAGCAGACATTGAAATCTAGCTGATAAATTTGCTTTTTAGCTAGAATGAGAGAGCTTTCGTTTGGTGAAAGAAAGCAATGAACACTTGTCGAAAATGATCTTGGAGAGGAAAAATCAATTCGATTTTTACGGCTGCTACCGTTAACAAGGCACCAAATCAAGAAGTCGTTCTGCGTTTGGGTTGAGATGGATTTTATTTCCAATAAAGGTGGTACCGCGACAGTCGCCCTTTACTAGTATACAGCTAGTAGGGGGCGACTTTTTCGTTTGCTTTTAATGAGAAGAAAGAGAAAGAGGTGGTCATTATGCAAGAAGGTGACATGTACAGCAGGAACGTAAAAATGATAAATAAACTAAAAAACAAAAAAGGAATGAAGCATAATGACAAACTCTAACTATCAATTTGAAACAATCCAAATCCATGGTGGACATACACCAGACAAAGACACGAATTCAAGAGCTGTTCCGATTTATCAAACAACATCCTACACTTTTGACGATACACAAGATGCAGCCGAAAAATTTGCACTATCCAAAGCGGGGAATATCTACACACGAATCACTAATCCAACAACAGCAGTATTAGAAGATCGCTTGAATGAATTAGAAGGTGGTGTTGGAGCCGTCGCAGTGTCGTCAGGGACGGCAGCTGTTACTTATGCAATCCAAAATCTAGCTAGTGCAGGGGATCATATTGTTTCAGCATCCACATTGTATGGGGGAACGTTCAATCTATTTGCCCATACATTACCCGAGTTTGGGATCACAACAACGTTTGTTGATCCAGATCGCTTAACTAACTTTGAAGAAGCAATCAAAGAAAACACGAAAGCGATTTTTGTTGAGACAATTGGCAATCCAATCACAAATGTAGCTGATTTAGAAGCGATTGCGGAAATCTCCCATAAACATGAACTTCCTTTGATCGTCGATAATACTTTTGCAACGGCGTATCTGAATCGTCCTTTTGACTTTGGTGCAGATATCGTTGTTTATTCTGCAACAAAATTTATTGGCGGACACGGTGTTGCTTTAGGTGGGGTGATCATTGATTCAGGTAAGTTTAATTGGGCAAATGGAAAGTTTCCTAAACTAGTCGACCCAGATCCAAGCTATCATGGACTTTCTTATACGAAAGATGTGGGAGCAGCAGCTTATATCACCCGGTTAAGGGTCTCGCTGTTAAGAGATACAGGAGCTGCAATTTCACCGTTCAATAGTTTCTTATTGATTTTAGGGTTAGAAACATTATCCTTGCGATTAGAACGTCATGTGGAAAATGCTTTGGCGGTTGCAGAATTCTTAAATAAACATCCTAAAGTCGAATGGGTCAACTATCCAGGTTTACCAGACAATAAGTATTATGAAGTGGCGAAAAAATATTTACCTAAAGGTGCTGGGTCAGTCTTTACATTTGGTGTGAAAGGTGGCGCTGAGGCAGGTCAAAATTTAATCAATCATGTAGCACTGTTTTCGCTCTTAGCCAATGTTGGGGATGCGAAATCATTGATTATTCATCCTGCTTCAACAACACATTCTCAACTTAGTGAAGAAGAGTTAAAAGCCTCCGGAACTTCACCCGAATTGATCCGCTTATCTATCGGAATTGAGAACATTGAGGATATTATTCGCGATCTAGAACAAGCATTAGACAAATTATAAAAAGTATTTGAAAGCTGAGAAGTTTTTTTCTCGGCTTTTCTTAAAAAATTCTCATAAAACTATTGACTTTGATTATAAAGTTCTGTATCTTTAACACTATAGTTTGAATTATTCAAAAATTCTGACAATAAAGGATGTTGAAGAGGATGAACAAGCAAACAACGACAATTACATTCTTATTATTACTGAAGGACTCATCACACTGATTTCTAGAAACCAGCTGCAGCACAGCTTTTTCTTATCAGACGTTGAGAGTCCTGTTTTCGCATTGCATGAACGGGATGACAAGCATCCCATATCGTGGGGTGCTTTTTTATTGTAAATCACAGCGACTGCTTGCAGAGCTGATGATGCACAATACTTGGCGAGCGAAGCGAGAGAAGTTTCATTCGTCTAAAACACAGCGACTGCTTGCAGAGCTGATGTTGCGCAATACTTGGCGAGCGAAGCGAGAGAAGTTTCATTCGTCTAAAACACAGCGACTGCTTGCAGAGCTGATGATGCACAATACTTGGCGAACGAAGAGAGAGAAGTTTCATTCGTGTCCCCTAACCAAAAAAAATGAAGAAAAACATGTACTCAATTCAGAAGGGAAGTATGAAAAATGAAAAATATCCAATTCTTTGACACTACTCTAAGAGACGGCGAACAAACACCAGGTGTAAATTTCAACACCAAAGAAAAAGTGCAAATCGCCAAACAACTAGAAAAATGGGGCATCGATACGATCGAAGCGGGATTTCCGATCGCATCAGTTGGGGATTTTGAAGCAGTCAAAGCCATCGCAGAAAATGCTGAAAAAATGACCGTCGCAGGTCTGGCGCGGTGCCAAAAAGCTGATATTGATCGCGCTCATGAAGCGTTGCAAAATGCCAAGCACCCACAAATCCATGTGTTCCTTGCAACAAGTCCAATTCATATGGAGTTCAAACTGAAAATGACACCAGATGAAGTGATTGCTTCTATTAAAGAACATGTCAGCTATGCTAAAACCAAATTTGATAAAGTCCAGTTTTCGCCAGAAGATGCAACGAGAACTGACAAACAATTTCTACTAAAAGCTGTTCAAACTGCCATTGATGCGGGAGCGACGATCATCAATGTTCCTGATACAGTAGGTTATTCCAACCCAACAGAATACGGCGGACTATTTAAATTTCTAATCGAAAATATTCAAAGCGACGAAGAAATTATTTTCTCTTCTCATTGCCACGATGACCTAGGAATGGCGACGGCCAATGCCTTAGCAGCCATCGAAAATGGGGCCTGTCGAGTAGAAGGAACCATCAACGGCATTGGCGAACGTGCTGGCAATACAGCACTTGAAGAAGTAGCCTTGGCGCTATATATTAGAAAAGATTTTTACGAAGCCCAAAGCAACATCACATTGAACGAAACCAAAAGAACCAGCGATCTCGTCAGCCGTTTATCAGGCGTGGCAGTGCCAAGAAATAAAGCAATCATCGGAGCTAACGCTTACGCTCACGAATCAGGTATCCATCAAGATGGCGTATTGAAAAATCCAGATACCTACGAAATCATTACACCATCACTTGTTGGGGTAAATGAAAACTCATTGCCACTAGGGAAACTTTCAGGTCGCCATGCTTTTGCCACAAAAATGGATACTCTAGGCTACCAACTAACAGAAGACGAACTAAAAGTTGCCTTCAAACGTTTCAAATCATTAGCAGACAAAAAGAAACAAGTCACAGAAGATGATTTGATTGCGCTAATGGTTGGACAATCCCAAGAATGTAGCGAAGATTATCGTTTGGAGCGTGTTCAATTACAATACGTTTCTGACGGTAGCCAAGGAGCGATCGTTTCCATCAATACTGGAGAAGACGAAAGCAAAACAGAATCAGCAATCGGCTCTGGTAGTATCCAAGCAATCTATAACTCAATCGATAAAATATTTGTCCAAAAACCAGAATTACAAGAGTATTACATCAAAGCCATCACAGGCGGTGAAGATGCCCAAGCAGAAGTTCATGTAACCTTAGCAGATACTGAAAACAACAAACAATTCAACGGCATCGGCATCGATTTTGATGTTTTACAAGCATCAGCGAAAGCCTATGTCAAAGCCAGTGAACAATTTCAAAAAGAAGTGGGGAAAGCGTAATGAGTAAACGAATCGTAGCATTGCCGGGCGACGGCATTGGAGCAGAAATTATGGATAGCACACTAAAAATTGTAGCAGAAATCATGGTTCAAGATAATTTGGATTTTGATATTGAACGTTTTGCCTTTGGCGGCGCAGGTATCGATGAACAAGGTGATCCGTTACCAGATTCAACCTTAAAAGCCTGCGAAAAAGCCGATGCAATTTTACTAGGTGCGATCGGTGGTCCAAAATGGGACAATGCACCAAAACGACCTGAACAAGGTTTACTAGGTCTAAGAAAAGCCTTAGGACTTTTTGCCAATATTCGTCCAATTTCCGTACCTGATGCAGTGGTTCATTTATCTCCATTAAAAGAAGAAAACGTTCGAGGTGTTGATTTTGTAGTCGTTCGTGAACTAACAGGCGGCATCTACTTTGGTGAAAAACAATTAGGCGAAACAGAAGCTTCAGACCTATGTACCTATTCAAAAGCTGAGATCCAACGCATCATTAGAAAAGCTTTTGAAATCGCCCAGACTAGAAGCAAAAAAGTCACCTCTGTCGATAAAGCCAATGTACTAGCGACCAGTAAATTATGGCGTCAAACAGCCGAAGAAGTGGCGAAAGAATTTCCAGATTGTACCTTAGAACACCAATTAGTGGATTCAGCAGCGATGGTCATGATTCAAAAACCAAAAGCCTTTGACGTGATTGTCACAGAAAATCTATTCGGCGATATCCTAAGTGACGAAGCATCGGTGATACCAGGCTCACTAGGGATGATGCCAAGTGCCAGTCACAGCGAATCTGGTCCGTCATTGTACGAACCAATCCACGGTTCAGCACCCGATATCGCCAATCAAAATATCGCCAATCCAATGTCGATGATCTTGTCCGCTGCGATGATGTTACGCCAATCATTTGGCTTAGAAAATTCAGCAAAGAAAATTGAAGAAGCTTGTGATCGTGTCATGAATCAAGGAATCCTAACAACCGATTTAGGTGGTAAAGCCACAACAACAGACTTTACCGAAGCTGTATTAAAAGAATTGAGAGGTGCTTAACATGGGAAAAACACTATTTGATAAACTTTGGGAACAACATGTGGTATCAGGCGTTGCAGGAGAACCACAACTACTATATGTCAATCTTCATCTGATCCACGAGGTCACTTCACCACAAGCCTTTGAAGGACTAAGAGAAGCAGGCCGAAATGTTCGCCGACCAGATAGAACCTTTGGGACAATGGATCATAACGTTCCCACACAAGATATCTTTAATATCACGGACTTGGTGGCAAAAAAACAAATCGAAGCCCTACAGAAAAATTGTGAAGAATTCGGTGTAACGCTGTGTGATAACGGCAGTGATCGTCAAGGAATCGTGCATATGGTGGGACCCGAAACAGGCTTGACACAACCAGGAAAAATCATCGTTTGTGGAGATTCTCATACAGCAACTCACGGCGCATTTGGCGCCTTGGCTTTTGGTATCGGAACAAGTGAAGTGGAACATGTCTTTGCCACACAATGTATTTGGCAAAATAAACCAAAATCAATGGGAGTTAAAATCACTGGAAAACTTGCAAAAGGTGTATATGCCAAAGATATTATTCTCGCTTTGATTGCAAAATATGGGGTTGATTTTGGTGTTGGACATGCGGTTGAATTTTACGGAGAAACGATTGAAAATCTTACGATGGAAGAACGCATGACCATCTGTAACATGGCCATCGAAGGCGGTGCGAAAATGGGAATGATGGCGCCTGATGAAAAAACTTTTGAATATGTGCGTGGTAGAGAATATGCACCGAAAGATATGGATGCTGCAATTGCTGATTGGAAAAAACTACCCAGCGACCCAGATGCAACCTATGATGTGAATCTAGAATTAAACGCAGATGAATTAGTTCCCTTCATTACATGGGGCACGAATCCAGAAATGGGCATCCCAATCACCGGAACATTCCCAGAAATCAAAGATATGAACGACGAGCGTGCCTATAACTATATGGATCTAAAACCAGGACAACGCCCATCAGATATCGAAATCGGCTACGTCTTTATCGGCTCATGTACGAACGGTCGACTATCGGATTTGGAAGAAGCGGCTCGTATCGTAAAAGGTAAAAAAGTCAAAGAAGGCATTACGGCAATCGTCGTACCTGGCTCAAGACCAGTAAGAAAAGCAGCAGAGAAAATCGGTTTGGATAAAATCTTCACCGAAGCAGGCTTTGAATGGCGTGAACCCGGCTGCTCCATGTGTCTAGGCATGAACCCAGATCAAGTACCAGCGGGGGTTCACTGTGCTTCAACCTCTAACCGAAACTTTGAAGGACGCCAAGGCAAAGGGGCAAGAACCCATCTTTGTAGCCCAGCGATGGCAGCAACAGCCGCAATTGAAGGTACATTTAAAGACATTAGAGAGGAGCTTGGTGCATAATGGAGGCATTTACACAACATACAGGAACCATGGTTCCACTAATGAACGACAATATCGATACCGATCAAATCATTCCAAAATCATTTCTAAAACGAATCGAAAAAACAGGTTTTGGCGAGTTTTTATTTGATGAATGGCGTTACTTGCCAGACCGTACACCAAATCCAGAATTTACCTTGAATAAACCGCAATATAAAGAGGCGACGATTTTGATTTCTGGTGATAACTTTGGTTCAGGCTCATCAAGAGAGCATGCGGCCTGGGCGTTGGATGATTACGGGTTTAGAGCAGTTATTGCAGGAAGTTTTAGTGATATTTTTTATATGAATGCCACAAAAAATGGTTTATTGCCGATTGTCTTGAAACATGATGAGTTGGATGCATTGGCAGGACTTGGAGCAGATGAAATGATCACAATCGATTTACCTAAGCAACAAGTTATCACACCAAATGGGCACTACTCGTTTGAGATTGACAGCACTTGGAAGCATAAGTTGGTGAATGGGTTGGATGATATTGCCATCAGTTTGACCCACGATGCGGAGATTGCGGCTTATGAAGCGAAGATTCCAGCTTATTGGCAGTAAAAAATAGTAAGCGTGAGGTTGGGACAGAAGGGATAGCTTATGCGGATTCTAAGTGTCTGGGATATGACTCGCGAAGTTATGACTCAGACACTTTTTTCATTACGTCGTGAGGAGAGTGAAATCAATGGAATGGGATGCGAAAAAATATAATACGACACATGATTTTGTTTTTAAATACGGAGCTGGGTTGTTGGAATTATTGCCGAAAGAGTCAAAAAAAGTGTTGGATATTGGGTGTGGAACGGGAGCGTTGACGAGTCAAATTGCAGAACTTGGTCATGAAGTGACGGGAATCGATCAATCACTAAATATGATCAATCAAGCAAAAGAAAGCTATTCTGATTTGAGTTTTTTACAGGAAGATATTTTAAATCCCTCGGATCAAATTGGACAGTATGATGTCGCTTTTTCGAACGCAGTTTTTCATTGGATTCCTGATCAAGAGTTGCTATTGAAGAATATCAGTGAGCATCTAAACGTGAATGGGCAGTTAATTTGTGAGTTTGGTGCAGTTGGGAATGTACAGTCGCTTAGAGAAGCTTTTGGACGTGAGTTAAATGCATTGGGTGTACCTTTTGAGGAGCCATTTTGTTTTACGTCTGCTGAAGACTATCGGATTTTGCTTGAAAAAAATCATTTTGAGGTTTTGGAGATTTTGGAATATGAACGGCCAACGCTGCTTAAGGGTGGTAAGGATGGTTTGCGACAGTGGATGGAACAATTTTATTCTGTTGAATTAGGGGAATTGTCTGAAGATCAGAAAGAGGAGGTTCTTGAGAATATGGAGCGAGATTTGAAGTCGTGGTTATGGAAAAAGGATCATTGGGAAGCTGATTATCGAAGGTTGAGAATCAAAGCTTATAAAAAATAGGGAAAGTAGTATCTCGGTTGAATAAAAAAGGACAAATAAGACACCGATAAAGCGTTTACATTTTTACGCTCTTGTGGTAAGATATAATTAACAAAAACAAAGGAGTGTTTTTAAATAAAAAAAATAAAAATGTTGTGTGTTGCTATTATGATGGTCTCTTATGGTACCTTGTCAGTAACGAATGTTTATGCAAATGAAGCAGAGCAAACTCAAAGGCTCTCTCAACAATTATCAAAAACTAATGCACAAGAAGTCGTCCAGTTAGCTCAAACATTAGGAATTAAAACAGATAGCGAAGAAATAATTATAACCGATAGTCAAATGGTTCGTTTACTTGAAAAAAGTGGTGTTGATACTAGTCAAATAATGTTACCTAGAAGAGATGGTGTTACAAAAATCATATCACGAGGAAGAGGTTCGTGGGATGTATATATTAGTGCTACATGGATTCAAAATTATTATTGGGTACTTGGAGCAGCGGCTGGTGTTATTGCAGCGATTGCACCGGGAATTGGTTGGGGCTTAGTCTATTCTATAGTAGCTTCTGTTGCAGGTCTTGTTGGACAGAATAGCAAAAATGGTGTAATTGTTCGTGTAAGAAATTGGGAAATTTCTTCTATGTCTTATCAATAAAAAAGAAAGAATGTGCTTGATGATGACGATGAATAAGCAAAAAAGGTTTGTGAGTACACTATTCGTTTTTGTCTTTTATGTAGGAGTAAATTATTTTTTAATTCATGGGAATATCGAAAATAATTATTTGACAAGTTTGTTATTGGTTCTTGTAAATAGCATTTTTATTATAATTTTAAGAATATTATTAAATGGACTGTTTAACGTTAGCAGAAATTTACTCATTTTTTCTATAATAATATTACTACTATTATTAGGAGTACCATTGTTGTTTGTTGTTTTGACTTAGTCATTTACGAATAGAGTGTCTAGAATAAGAATAGAAGAGAAAGCAAGGGAATACCAATTTATGGTAATTCTTGCTTTTTCTTCTATTCAATTTTTTGCGAATTTAAAATGAAAGAATTGATAAATATGCTAGACTAGCTATGAGGAATAAAAAATAGCATGTTATTTTTAATAGTAAGTAGGAGCGGGTAAAAATTGCCGTTATTATTGGAGGTATCATGTTGCAAAAGCAAGCAAACGAGAAAAAAAATCGCTATGGCCCAATAGGATATCACAGTAATTGAAACAGCTACGACGAAAGATGGAGAACTGTATACTGAAGTTAGCGCATTGTTTGATGAGAAAGAGGAGTTTCTAAATAAAGAGATCACACAGGTTACCATCAAAGAAGCAAAAGAGAATCTTTTAAAGAAGCAAACTGAAATCGAAACATTAAAACGTGAGTACAGTAAAAAAATAAATGCTAGCGTAGCAGAAGGCAATGTTCAACTCTTACAGAAAAAGATTGTTTTGGCAAGTAATAAATTAGAGATACAAACAGAGATAAATGATCTGTTCAGCTCAAAAGAATTAGCGATTAAAGGGCAAATCGTGTATACAAGCAATCGAAACGGAATGATCAATGTATATCCAGTACCAAGTCATTGGCAAATAGGTGCAGAAGTTGCCAATAATCCAGAAAAAGTGAGGACATTGGCTCAAGATATTATGGACAATGTTCGAGTGGTAACAGTGGATGTAGGGAAGCCAAGAGATGTGTTATCTTTGATAAAGATACAGAAGTAACTCGATTTAACTTAAAAAACAGGTAGTTTAGAAAATAAAAAATTCTAAACTACCTGTTTGTATATAGCTTTAATATTCTTATATTTGTTTATTATGCATATTTTATTTGGATAAGAAAAAATCCACAATAAAATTTAGTATTATTCGTTTTTCATTAAAAAATATCTTGAAAGAATTAAGTTCAAGATATTTCTGTTTTTTTATTATATGTAATCAAAAGAGTGGAATTGATCACTTATATAAGTATATTCTATTAATTTTATTTAGTCTAGTAGAAAAAACATTGTTTTTTATCATTTTTTTCTGTTTTTTTAAAAAAAATTGATAGAAATCCGTTTATTTATTGATTGATTTCGTTTTAGAAAAGAGATATTTATAGGTATAATTCGTTTTTTAGCCGTCAAAAAACCGTCAAATTTAAAATGTCTAGGAGGAGAAAAGTATGTCAAAAAGAGGAGAAAATATCTATAAGCGAAAAGATGGTCGCTGGGAAGGTCGTTATAGAAAAGGCCGGAATAAGGAAGGTAGAATTATCTATGGATATGTTTATGGAAAACAATATAATGAAGCAAAAGAAAAGTTATCAAAAAAAAATGCAGACTATTCTATATATGGAGAAACAGTTGTGCAAGAAGAAATGATGGTGGATGAATGGTTAAATTATTGGTTAAATATTTTAATGAAAAATAGAATCAAACCGTCTACCTATTCAAATTATAGAGGACGAATTAGACGCCATCTTTCGCCATTTTTTAAAAATAAGCAATTATCTGAGCTAGAAACAGCTGATATAGACAGATTTATTTATTCATTGTATCTATCAGAACTTTCGCCAAATACTATTCGCAGTATTATTAGTATGTTAAGAAGTGCTCTAAAAAAAGCCGTAAATGATAATAGAATTTCAAAAAATCCTTGCCAAGGGGTTCTTTTACCGGCACTCACAAAACCAAAAATAAAAAGCTTAGACAGAAAGCAACAAAAAAAATTGGAACAGATTGCTTTATATAAAAAAGAGTGTTCGGCAGAAATCATTGCGTTGTATACGGGAATGAGGATTGGAGAAATCAGTGGATTAAAATGGGAAGATATCGATTTTAAACACAATAAAATTTTTGTGAAAAGAACCATTTCCAGAATCCCTTCAGTGACAGAACCACACAAAACAGAGATTATTATCGGAAAACCAAAGTCAATTAATGGAGAACGTGCCATACCAATATCTAAAAATTTAAAAAGATATTTATTGGAAAAAAAGCAAAGAAGTACCAGTATATTTGTCATTTCCTGCAAAAATAGTTTTACAGAACCACGTATTATTAACTATCGTTTTAAAAAAATAATAGACGAATCGAAAATAGGACCGGTTCATTTTCACGCGCTTCGTCATACTTTCGCAACGAGATGTGTTGAATCAGGAATTGATATTGCGACATTGAGTAAAATCTTAGGACATGCATCTACCAAAATGACACTCGACATCTATACAGATTCATTGTGGGAAACGAGACGTTCGGCAATGATGGTGATTGATAGACAGCTTAATTATGATGAAAAGATCCACATATAATGGAAGAAAGACATTCAGCACAACGCTGAGTGTCTATTTTTTAGCCGTCAAAAAAATAGTCAAATCTTACCAAGAAATGAGGGATAATCGGATGGATTGAAAGAATATCTTGAACTTAATTCTTTCAGGATATTTATTATTGTGTTTTTTAAAATTAGCGTGATGAGTATAAATTTCAGATCAAAACGTCTTCAATAGTATTTTGCTTTTGAAGGCACACTAAGAAAAGTATTTAGTTCTGGATATAAATTTAGTAGGAGGTACCTGCGATGTACACTATCGGTATTTTTCGAGATTCGTCTCAACCTGTATTGGATTATACCAAAGAATTGGTGAGCTTAGGTCATGAGATTGCAATTTTACAAGTAGGAGATGTAGGTTCTGAACTAGCAAGTATAGATGCATTTATTATTGAAGAATCCACTGTAAGTGAGCTTTCTACTATTTGCAAAAATGTTCTGGAATTAAGAACGAGATTAAATAAATTGATCTGGGTGTTGCTAATTGAAAATGATGAAGAAACAAAAACAAAAAAGAAAATTTACCTACAACTAGGTGCAGATGGTGTCTCTGTTTATGAAGATGAGTTTGTCTTACAATTTTCAAATATCTTAAAACGTATTGAGAATAAGGAAGAACCCAATGTTTTACAGATGATGCCAACGACAGGCCCGTTATTAGAACTACTTCCAGAAAATCTCAGTGTTTTAAAAGAAGGAAAAGTCGAAATCAGTCTAACAAAATTGGAATTTAAAGTCTTGGAACTACTGTTTGATAAGCACGATAAAGCATTGAGCTATGAAGAAATCTATCAACATATTTGGGGAAACGAAAGTGCTGAGAAAAAAGAGTATCGAGTGAGTAATATCATATTCCATTTAAGAGGAAAATTAGAAGAAGACCCCACCACGCCGAAATTTATCAAAACAGTTCGAACAATCGGGTACAAATTAGCACTGAATCCACAAGTAACCAATGTTGGGATGAATAAAGCTTGAAGGAGGTGAAGAAACTGGGAACATTCTTTTTAAACTAATGGGGCAGGAGGGAAAATGAATGAAATGATTAAAAAAAGAAAATTTCAATTAGTTGGAATGAGCATAGCCATTCTTTCGATCCTTATTTTAGCTATGTTTTCACAGCTGCATTCTTCTGCAAATAAAATTTTTGCCAAATCACCGATTTCGTTGACAGCTGTTGAAGATGAACGTTATGCAAATGAAGTATTTCATATAAAAATTTCTGACACAAGATCTGAAAATGAGCTGAAGAAACCGGATGAGAGTGATTCGTCAACTGATTTGGGTGAGTCAAAAAAAGATTGGCAAGTTCGTCTTCCAGAAGGAATAGAATTTAATGAAGCACAAGAAAGAGCCATGCTTTTACAAGAAGACCCAAAAGCAGTGTTTCCTGTTTTTAATTGGAATGAAGAAACACGGATGTTGACGATCACAGTGAATAGTACTCAATCTTCCCTGAAATTAGCATTATTAGCAGAAAAAAGTGGCGATTATTCACTGACCTTGACTGATGAAGCAAGTAGTGTTGGTCAAGAAGAGTTAAAATTTGTCGTCAAAGAATCAAAAGAGGGTACAAAAAATAGTCAAGCTCCTGACAGTTTAAATCTCGCTCAACCAAGGGCATTAAGCACTCGAGCTACTGGAACAGCAGAAGTGACAGATTGGCAAAGTTTTGTTGAGGCGATCGCAGATAACACAGTGAATACTATTTCATTACAAAATGATATTACACTATCGGGCACGTTGAATAACTATAAGGATTTATTTAGTGTTAGTTCGGTTGATCTAGCCAGTGCGCAAAATGTTTATTTATATATTAATAAAAATGCGACTGCACGCTCACTGACGATTGATGGAAATGGTCATAACTTTAACTTTGGCAACTTAGCCATCGGTTTTCTAGACCAATCAAGCTATGTATCAGGAAGTTCCGGTACTACTTTTGGCTATTGGGATTTAAAATTTCAAAACATCAATATGAGTTCTTCAAACTATTCTGGCCCATTTTATATTTCATCTTATACGGCAACTGAAAGTCCAACGAATGGGTTAACGGGAACGAATCGAAGCAATGCGAATATTTCTTATGATCTTACTTCAGCTACCAATACGAGAAATGTGACAGACTTTTTAGGTTACACGATTGGTCTAAATGACCCATGGGTAACGAATGTAGAATTGTTAAATGATATTTACACAACTGCACCAACCTATTCATCTAGTTATTTTATTTACAGTCCGTATTTACGTTACTCGCAAAATGTGACCACAGCAACATCGATTGGAATTGCTTCTGGTGGTGAGTCTCACATGTATTTCCAACTACAAGGAAATGCGCGGACCGTCAAAGTAAATGGAAACAACTACACACTGGACTTTGGTTCGCTCTGTTTTACTTTCCAAGCTTATAATAACTACGGTTCAAAAGCCTGGGATATCCAATTTAGTAATATGACGGTTTATCACGGTAACTATTGGGGCGCGATGATTTTTAACAATGGTGCCAATGGTGGAAAAATGACAATGGATAATTATACTGGGTATGGAACACAGTTTTTAGAATCGCAACAAACCAATTTAACGCTGAAAAACAAAGTCCATTTAGAACAACAACGTACATGGACTTCTGTAAGAAAAGACGGAACAACGATTCGTACGTGGAATGTGAATAATTACCAACAAGGAAGTTTAGCGATTTCCACAGCCGTTGTAGAAGATAATGCGGATGTTTATATTTCTTCACTTGGTTCGAACGTACTTTATATCCCATCAGGCAGTTTTGCTATCGGTAAAAATGTCAAACTAAAACTGGAACGTGGTGATCAAACAACTGCAGCCGAGTATTACAATACCAACTTAAACATTTCAGGTGGGTCATTATCCGTAGGGGAAGGTTCCACGGTAGATATCTTAAACCATCATTCGACATATGGTGGTGCGGTTTACCTAGGATCAGCTTCATCTGAGTTAAACATTGGGAAAGATTCGACGGTAAATATCCAAACAGATGCTTATTCTGGAACGGGTAACAATAATATAAACTTTAATCCAATCTATATGAATGGCGGTTCGATCAACGTTTCAGGGAATTTAAATGTCAAGGGTGTAAACATGGGGGCCAGCACAACGGATCTATTCTATGTTGCAAATAACTCAACCTTTATCGTTCAACCGAATGCTTCGTTTGATATTCAAAGCGATAGCACATCGATCACGCAATATTTATTGCGAATGGGTGGAGCGTCATCAACTTTTAAATTCTCAGATGCTAAACGCGTGAATCTTCAAAAAAATAGCGCATTAACTAGCGGTACATCTACCAATAATGGGTTGATTTGGTCTCAAGGAAACTTAGATATGTCGGTTCAAAATGTCTTCCAATGGTCACTGAATAATGTTGCTGGCGGAGCTGATGGCGATAGTGATTATACGTATGAGTACAATCCGATGAGTAATATGCGATTAGCCTATGGAAGTAGCTTTAATCCTACGATCACAGCATCTAATGCGATGACAAATGAAACGTTAACTAGATTTAACGCGAATTTTACAACGAGAGGACAACAACGGGTTCTCTTTACTCGAGTACCAGATCCAAATATTGCGATTCATAGCATTGCAACCGATAATCGTGGCAATAACAGTTCGATAACGGTATCTGGCTATGCGATTCCAAATGCCTATATCCGTATTTGGGATGTACCAGTCAATAACTCGATCACGGCAGCTTTTGATCCATCAACCGACAACATAAAATCGCCCGTAGAAGATATGTCTACACCAGCTGAATATCGTGCGAATTTTACAACGAAATCAGATGCGGCAGGGAATTGGTCCATAACCGTACCAGCAGGGCATTATTTTACCGCTGGAAGTGTCATCCATGCCTACGGATTTGCGAATTTAAAAGCCGAAGAAGTAACACAAACAGTCTTAGATAAAACACCGCCTACTGCTTCACCGGTGACTTATTATATGACGAAAGGTGATCCTTTGCCTGCACCAAAAGACATGGTGAAAGACGTTAGTGATACAAGTCCTGTCAATACTGGTTTTGATTATGCCTATACGGATCCTACTACGGCAGAAACAGCAGCCAATACGCCAGGAACTCACACGGTACAGATCAATGTATCAGATCAGGCGGTTGATGCTGATGGAAATCCAGCACCGAATACCAAAGTCGTTGAGTCAACGTTAGTTGTCTATGACCAAGCTTCAGGTGTTTCAGGTTCTGACTTTGAAGCATCGTATGTAGATATTCGTAATTTATCAGAAACGGAATTAAAGGATTATATCCTAAAGCATAGTAAACCAGAAGCCTATAAACTGACAAATGGAACCAAAACAAACTTGACTCAATTTGTCACGGTAACAGATTTTGGCGGCTTAAATAATGTGAGCGAACTTCAACCAAAAGCATATCCTGTGACATTAACAGTAAAAGCAGCTGATTCAGGATTGCCTACAGACATTACAACGACGATTCAAGTGACAGTAGTCGATGTCGATGCTGTATTATCAGTTGAATTCTTAAATGAAGCAAACCAAGTGTTACCTGGGTATACCGTTAAACTAAATACCCAAGTCGGAGACACGATTGACTTAACAAAAGAAGAGAGTGTTACCACACAACTTACGAATCTAACGAAAGCCGGGTATGATATTGCCGAACGAGCAGCCAATGAAACAGCGGTGAAGATTAATAATACTGCATTAACCGTTCAATACAAACTACAAGGTGTATTGAGCTTGACCTCGGTACCAAGTGCGTTAGACTTTGGCTCGCTCGCTTATAATGCAACAACCAAACGAGTAGAAGACCCAGAATTTGATAAACAACTAGTTGTTACAGATACTCGAGCAGATGCTGCCAATGGTTGGCGCTTAACGGCTACATTGACAACACCGATGAAAAACGATAGCGGTCAAGAATTAGTCAATGCTCTGCGCTATGTTACGAGCGGTAAGGAAACAATTTTAAATAATAATGCACAGGTCGTTTACACCAATAGTAAGGGCACTGCAGGTAGTTTTGATGTTAGTGACAGTTGGGGCAAAACAGCAAATACTGACGGGATAAAATTACAAATCAATTCATCTGATACAGTGTATACAGGAGATTATGTCGGCGTAATTACCTGGAAAGTCATGGCTGGACAACCATAAAGGAGAGTGGAAAATGAAACATAAAACAATAACATTAATCGTCTGCTCTCTGGTTGTGTTGCTCGGCATGTTTAGTTACTCAAACAGTTCAAGTGCGAATGAAGGAACAGGTGGGCAAGTCAATCGAGGCGGTAAGATTTCATTTTACGAAGAATCGACAGAACCGTCTGATTCCTCTACCAGTACTGAACCAAGTTCATCCACAACGACAACTACGAGTACAACAGTGAAACCAGCTGGAAAAACACTTCCTAGTATGGGGGAGCTGCTAAAAAACTACGGCATTTTCGGTATAGGTATTCTATTCCTATTGCTATTGCTTCTCTTTTTACGAAAACGTAGAAAGGGGGAGCAAAAATGAAGTTAAAACAAGTCGGTATCTGGTCGTTATCAATCGCCAGTTTGTTTCTAGCCATTGAATCAGGCATCATTGCACAAGCTGCCCCTGAGACGCTTGATCAATCAGGTTCAGTCAGCATCAAAGGAAGCGTGGTAACCAATCCTGTTGACCCTGAAAATCCAGAGAATGTTGTTGATCCGGGGGAGAGCCCTTCAACTGAAGGGTCACTTCGTATTGATTACGTTTCTGCTCTTGATTTTGGTGAAAGCAAGATTTCTAAAAATGGACGTGACTATCACGCTCTTGCGCAACAGTTCTTTGGTGAAACTGGTCCTAGAGGGAGCTACATTCAAATTACCGATCAACAAGCAGAATCGTCCGGTTGGACCCTACAAGTCAAACAAAACTATCAGTTTACAAATCCTATTATTCAAGAAACGAATGAGCAGGATTTAAAAGGTGCGGTTCTTTCACTAGACAAAGGCTGGGCAAATTCCAGCGGTACGAGTGAAGCGCCTACCGTGATGCGAGAAACGATTGCCTTAAATTCGATTGGTTCAGCCTATGAAGTCGCAACTGCCAGAGCAGGCAGCGGTAAAGGTGTTTGGACTATTGCATTTGGCGCATCAGATACCAATTCTAGCAAGCAACCTGCAACACTGACACCTGTAGTAGATCAAACGGGAAAACCAGTGATAGACAGTCATTATAGTAAACCAGTGTATAGCAATTCAGCGATCACACTAAGCATACCGGAAACAACAAAAATTCATCCGGTAGAATACCAAACGGAGATAACTTGGATTTTAGCCAAGTTGCCTTAATAAATAACACACAAACAATTAGGAGGAACATCAATATGAAAGCAAAAAGTCTTTGTGCATCAACATTAGTAGCAATTTTAGGAGTAACAGTTCTAGGAGCGGCAACACCTGCATTCGCAGCACCAACTGAATTAACATCAGATGGTACTGTAACAGTTACAGAAGGGACTGCCGGTGGTGGTGAATCTGAAACAGTCGATCCAGAAAATCCAGGTGAAGTATTACCAACGCCAGATCCAGAATCTCCAGATGAAAACACAAACACAGAACAAGGATCATTAGTTATTGAAAAAACGACTGATTTGGATTTTGGTTCTGTTAAAACATCTGCCAACACTGTAACAAGCTATGCCAAACCAATGACATTTAACGGTGGAACAACAAAACGTGGTGCTTATGTACAATGGGCTGACGTTCGTGCCGGAGGCGTTTTCGGATATACAATCACAGCACAATTAACAAAGCAATTCACATCAGGAACAAACGTATTATCTGGTTCAACAATTGACTTCAGCAACGGACTTGCTGCAGCGCAAGGAGATAACACAAATGCTGTCCCTTCAAATGTTAAAACTAGTTTCCAATTGACAGAAGAAGAGAATGATGCACAACCAGTCGTTGTAGCTGACAAAGATAAAAAAGAAGGAAAAGGCCGTCACGTCTTAGAATTTGGTCAAAGTTCATCTTCAACAGCAGGTAATGCTGGAACTGATGCGAATTCTGTAAAATTAACAATTCCTGCAGCAACTGCTTCAAACATGGCTGTAGCGGATTACACTGCTACTGTAACATGGAAAATTACTGCTGCGCCTGCTGCAGAAGAAACACCAGAAGCATAAGCATGATTTTAGATTTTTGCAGAGGAACAAGTTTAACTTGTTCCTCTGTGTACATAGAAAATATACTTTAGAATAAACGAGGTTAGTTATGAAATCACATATAGGATCTATAAAGCAATGGGTAAGTATTTTTTTGAGTATCGTGGTTATTGGGCTCTTTTTTTTAAAAGCAGTTCCTAGTTATTCCGCTGATAAGAATCCAGCAGGTGTTACAGGGTTTACGTACAGTATTACGTTCCCTGATAACCAAGTAAAAAAAGATTTAGGCTACTTTAAATTAAAAATGGACCCAGGTAAAAACCAACAGATTTCTATCACATTAAGCAATCCTGGTACTGAAAAAGTGACGATCGACGTTAAATTGAATGGGGCAAAGACGAACCAAAACGGTGTGATTGAATACGGTGAATCAACAATTAAAAATGATCCATCCTTACAATTTGATTTTACCGATATTGTCACTGGACCAGAATCAGTTGAGCTAGCACCGGGAGAAACCAAGAATCTTGATTTGACCATTCAAATGCCAGAAACAAGCTTTGATGGGGTGATTGCTGGTGGTATCCAGTTGATGAGAGCAAATCAAAATGGCACCTCTTCTAATGAAGGCGGCTCAAAAATCATTAACCAATATGCCTATGTGATTGGTGTTGTGCTACAAGAATCAGAAAAAGTTATTGCACCAGATTTAAAATTGAACAGTGTGAAAGCGGGCCAAAGCAATTATCGCAATGCTATTTTTGTAAATTACTCTAATGTGATGGCAGCGTATTTAGATAATATGACTGTTGAAGTTCAAATTACAGAGAAAGGGAAAGAGACTGTTTTATATGAACGCAAACAAACCGCAATGAGAATGGCACCAAATTCCTTTATTGACTTTCCTGTCAGTATGAATGGTGAGCGGATGGTTGCAGGAGATTATGTAGCAAACATTCTCGTGACCTCTGGCGATAAAAAATGGAAATGGACCAAAGATTTCAGCATTTCAGATAAAGATGCGAACAAATTCAACGAGCGAGATGTTGGTTTA
Source organism: Enterococcus haemoperoxidus ATCC BAA-382 (assembly GCF_000407165.1). NCBI lineage: Bacteria > Bacillati > Bacillota > Bacilli > Lactobacillales > Enterococcaceae > Enterococcus > Enterococcus haemoperoxidus. The sequence goes on from NZ_KE136479.1 coordinate 752,032, forward strand.
GTGCAAGAAAAAGGGCTGGACTGGAAATTGATTGCCCTAATCGTTGTTGGTATTTTAGCCTTAATTATCCTAATTTTCGTCATTATTCGCATACGTAATAAGAAAAAACAAGAAAAAGAATTAGCCTTAAAAAAAGAACGTAAAAAGAAGAAACAACAAGGGTCATCTAATGGAAAAAGTAGTAAGAAAAAGGATTAGGAAAGTATAGGAGCTGTAGTGTATGTCTGTTTTAGATTGGATTTTCATCATAGGGATAGCACTGTCAATTGTTGCGCTCCTAGGGTCAGGCTATTTTTTAGTACAGTTTTTTCATAAACGTAGTCTGCTAAAAAAACTTCCAAATAAAAAATTTAAAAACAAAAAGAAAAATAGAAAAATCGCACGAAAAAAGCAGCAGTTGATGAAACAGAAAAAAAAGAGCATACGCTTATTTTGGGTAATGTCATTTGTGACAGTTGTTTTAGCTGGTGGGATGTCGTATCTTTCTTATTATCAGTCGATGAATTTAACAACGGAGGATTCAGATTCGGTTGTAAAAGGCTACTACCTTTTGCGGGATTTTGAAGACCAGTTGATTATAGCTCGTGATAAAAGTGATGAGGAAGAAAAATTACAAAAAAATCTTCGTTACTTAGCCACCTCTATGGCAAGCTATGGGACGAAAAAAGCGAGTGATGTCAATTCAGAAGAAGGTCAAATCACCTTGAATCGTTATTATAATTCAGTCAAGCAATTAGGGATGAATGCAAGTACGCAAACCAAAAACTTTTTCGGCAACCAAGAATTGGTGGATAGTTTTTTAGCCGATATCAAGAAAGCGCAAGTCTATGAAAAAGAAACTTTTGATTATTACAAAGTGAATGAATCTGCTTTTAAAGAAGAAAAGTAATCAGAGTGAGTGATTTTCGATGGAGAAAAAATCAAAGCGCACAATAAAAAAGAAACCGACAACCGCAAGAAAAAAACGCCCTTCTCAAAAAGTACCAGCAAAAAAGACAGGAAACAAAAAAAGACAACACCATAATAAAAAGACCAAACGTAAAAAACAACCCGTTAAAAACTATCTAAAGGAACTTATCGTTGCTATAAGTTTGAGTGTCGTATTGATACTTGTCATCAGTTCCTTTTTCCTGACGATCGTAACGGTTCACGGTTTTAGTATGATCCCAACGTTACGAGAAAAAGATCAGGTTCTTGTTCAAAAAACAACTGACTTCAAACGTTTTGATTTAGTTGCCTTTAAAAGTGGCAATGGGAACACGCAAATTAGACGAATCATTGGTCTGCCAGAAGAAAAAATTGCGTACACGGACGATACACTTTTCGTGAATGACCAGCCAGTAGACGAAAAATTTATTATGGATGAAATCAATGAAAGCCAACGCAACGGTAAAAATTATACAGAAGATTTCACGAATCGAACGTTAACTTCTGCTGTTGCGATTCCTGAGGGATACTACTTAGTTTTAGGAGATAATCGACCGTATGCGACCGATAGTCGGCATTATGGTTTGATTGCAAAAGAGAATGTGATTGGGAAAGTGACGATGCAGCTTTTACCGTTTGGTGAGATGAAGAGTTTTTAGAGTGGGAATATAGTATACAGAGTTAGCGAAGGTGAACTAAAGGCATCTCTTGTTAATAGAAGAAAATAATGACAGATATCAAGAGAATGTTTCCCGAAAAAAGCTTGTTTATAGATTAAGTTAATAGGGAACGAAATAGCGATTGAAAAATAGAGAGAATTAAATGTAAGTAAAGTCTTTGAAAAAGCGTATACATATTTATATCTTTTTGTTAGTATATATTTATAGAATAACTATCTCGCAGAGAGGAAGATTATTATGTCAACGATTGTACTTGTAATAGCCCTTCTATCACTTTTTTTAGATAGATTTTTTCCTCAAAAAAATAGTAGTGAGTTACTAAAGTATTATAAATTTGTTTTAATAATCATAGCTGTCTTAGAAATATTGAATGGATGGGTGCTATAGCACCCATCCATTATTTTTGTATGTTCTGAAAACCACCGGCTATGCGGGTGGTTCCATAGAGCTTCCAGCGAGGTAATAAAAAAGGCCCTAAAATGTTAAACTGATATTGGTTTCCCGACCGTATCATCAACATTAAAGGAGGTTCCCTTATGAAAAAGGACAATCAAAGTTTATCACACACCATATGGAAATGTAAGTATCACATCGTCTTTGCGCCAAAATACCGTCGCCAAATCATTTATGGCAAGTACAAGAAAAGTATCGGAGAAATTATTTGAGTATTATGTGAAAGAAAAGGGGTCGACATCATCGAGGCAAATGCACGTCGAGATCACATTCATATGTTGGTCAGTATTCCCCCGAAATTAAGTGTCTCGGGTTTTATCGGTTACCTAAAATGAAGAAAAAAGTTTTAGGGATTTCTATAGGAGTGGTAGCACTTATAGCTGTTATTATTGGAATTATTATGTTCTAACAACAAGCAAAGGAAAAGAAAAAGAAGCAACCAAAGAGGGGGTTCTTTACAAATAAGTAGCTGCACTTTTTGATGAAAAACAAGACTTTTTAAGCAAAGAAATAAAACCTGTGACTATCGAAGAAAAGCTTTTCAAAGAAACAAACAGAAATTGAAAAGTTAAAACGCGAGTATGAAAAGAAAATAAACACGAATACAGCAGAAACGACTATTCAAAATTTACAGAAAAAGGTTACTCTGGCAAACACTAAATTAGAAATACAAACAGAGACAAATGAGTTGTTCAGCTCAAAAGAACGTTCAATCAAAGGGAGCAAAATCAAAAATGAACTGCCGATTTCAGTAGACTTGACAAGAGAAAAGATTATCGAAGTCACAGATACAGTCTCTGAAAATAAAGAATTAAAAGGGCAATGGAAAGAAACTATTGATTCTCTCCTTAAAAATGCGACAGAACAAGTAGAGCAGATAGAGAAAATTAAATAATTATTCAACGAATTCTTTGATGGAAATGTACCAAAAGAAACAGTCCAACAAAGTGATTACGATGTGTTGAACAAAAAAATAGAGAAAGTTAAAAACGAAGAACTAAAAACTACATTTACAGCAAAATTGATTTTAATGAAAACCATGCTTGATACTCAAGGCCAAATAAGTGCGTTAACGCAACAACAAAAGGAAGCTGAAGAAGAAGTCAACAAAGCATTAGAAAAAGCAAAAGCAGACACTACCAAAGCAGCAGAACAAGCGACAGGAGACGATAAATTATTGCTTGGCTATTCAGATGATCAGATTGAATATGCTCGTGTGTGGCTGACATTGATTGGTGTGAAACCGTCAGAACTAAATGCGAAAACAATAACTGCAGGCACACCGCTCGACTCATATGATAAAGGCAGTGCCACTTATCCGACAGATGCCATTATACTTTATGGTGGCTATAGTGCGGAAGGGCAAATCGTTTGTACAAGCAATCGAAACGGAACGATCAATGTATATCCAGTACCAAGTCATTGGCAAATCGGGGCAGAAATTGCCAATGACCCAGAAAAAGTAAGAGCGTTGACTCAGGATATTTTGGATAATGTACGAGTGGTGAATGTGGATGTAAGGAATCCAAGAGATGTGTTGGATGTGATAAAGATACAGAAGTGAATAAACTTGTGTCAACAAAACGGATAGTTTTGAAAATGAAAATTTTCTAGACTATCTGTTTTTATTTCCAATTTAAAAGCTAAAATAGAACGTATACTAGGTTTGGAAATGTATTTTATAATTTTCTTTTAATTAATTATGGTGAACAATTGAAAATTATATATTTACATTGAGTTATTTAAGAATTACAATTAAGTATATATAGTATTATCTAATCTTAGTAACTATACAGTCACCGTAGGTACAAAAACCAGAAGAAGTAAAAAGAGATTGGTAGGATAACAGTCAGCAAATCTTAAGTAATATCGAGAAAAGTTATCAGAAGCTTAATACTATATTTAATCCGACAAAACAAATTACAAGTATATTATAGTTTACTTATTAATGATGAGGTGTAAGGGATGACTAAAAGAAAATTTATAGTGACAGGAGTAGGAATAGTTTTAGTTATTATTCTAGGTATCGGAGGAAAAGTGTATATGGATAATAAACGATTCAATGGTGAAATGATGAGTGTAGTAAAGAGTGGTCAAGCAAAACATATAATTGAAGAAGGATTGAAAAATATAGATTCTAATGCGTTGACACCAGAGGGAGTTATAAAGTCATACGATATAGATTATGAAAGTATTGAACATAATCCTATGGGGGGAATTAATGGTAAATTGTATATAAATAATACAAAAAATTTATATGCTACGTTCATTTTAGATGTTGATTCTGAAGGTAATTTAAATAGAAATCATGGAATTTCAAGTTATTCATCTGAATTAGATAATATGTTAAAGGAGAAAAATATTGGGTAAAGCATATACAGATGATGAACGTGTTCAAATAGCAAAAAAAGAGTATGATAATTTGAATGAGAATGATCCAGTTACCATTAATAACGGAGAAACAATAGGCTATGTATCAAAAGTAGTGAATGATAAAAAAACAGGGGAACAGGCTTTTATCATCACTGACGGCAATCCGAAAGTACAAAAACCGTCTGAAGTGAATAACGTAACGGTGCTGTATCAAGGCTCTACAAGTCCAGAGAAAATAGGCAGTCAAGCTGGAGAAGTGAAGCAGGATTGGTGGGACAACAACAAATCTTAAGTAATATCGAGAAAAGGTATAAGAAGTCTAATACTATATTTGATTCGATAAAAAAAATTGCAAGTATGTTATAGTTTACTTATGAAAAATGATTTTGAGGTGTTTTAGATGAAAAATGATAAAAAAGTGAATGAACGAGCACTCTCTGAGGTGAAAAAAATAAAAAAAAGAACGTTTTGTTCTATTTTAGGAATATGTTTATTGATTGTTATTGTAATAGGAGGAAAAGTGTATATGGATAACAAACGATTTAAAGATGAGATGTTAAATGTGGTAAATAGTGGTCAGGCAAAACAAGTTTATGAAAAAACATTAAAAAATGCAGATTCAAAAGCTTTAACTTCAGAAGGAATAATTAAATCATATAAAGTGGATTATGATAGTGTGGAACATAATCCTATGGGAGGAATAATGCTTAAATTGATTATCAATGATGATAATCAATTGTATATTCGAGTGACTTTAGATCAAGAAGAAAATGGGAGATTAACTAACAGTTCTGGTGGAGGGTCACTGCCCTTGGAAGATATGTTAGAGAAAGGGAATATGAATAATGACTAATTACTCAGATAAGCAACGAGTTGATATTGCTAAAAATGAATATGATGACTATAAAGAAGGCGAACCTGTATACATTGATGATAGAAATACAAAAATAGGCTACGTATCAAAAGTAGTGAACGATAAAAAAACAGGAGAACAAGCTTTTATCATTACAGACGGAGATCCGAAAGTACAAAAACCGTCTGAAGTAAATAACGTAACGGTGCTGTATCAAGGCTCTACAAGTCCAGAGCAAATAGGCAGTCAAGCTGAAGAAGTGAAGCGGGATTGGTGGGACAACAACAAGCAAATCTTAAATAATATCGAGAAAAGTTATAAAAAACCGAATACTATATTCGATCCGACCAAACAAATGAAATCTTCTGCTAAAACGCTAAATAGTGCGATGGACAAATATTCCAATGCTCGCTTTGATGTATATGGTCATTCTCAAGCTTCTTCAAATGCCCAATATGCTTTAGGAGCATTGGATTCAAAAGATAAGTTAAATCGAGTGAATGGTGCCTTTCTTTATCAAGGGCCGAATGCGTATTGTATGATGACAGAAAAGCAACGAAAACGAGTAGCTCAGTTAAAAGATCGTATCTTTAATTTCGTAGATGAAAAAGATATTGTGCCTATTGGCTATAGACATACAGATTGGAACATTAAATTGTCACATGTAGGAATGCTTATTTTTATTGATTCAAAGAAAAAAGGAATGATTGACCAACATATGTGGGGCGGGTATCAGTTTAAGAACGGAAACCTACAAGTAACGAAGGAATCGTTAGTACAATTCCAACAAGCCAAACATGCGTATAATATGTTGATTATGCGTGAGCAAGTGAAGAACTTAGAACAATTAAAGAAGAAATTCATGGCAAGTGGTGGGGGGCTGTCGTCTGGTGAACAAATTTATTTAGATGATAGTCAAGCCTTAGCGGTTGTGAGCCATGCTTCCTCAGAATTTAAAACCGCGATGTTATCAGTTGTGATGGTGTATCAAAAAGGCATACAAAACGCAGAAAAATTATGGACAGAAACGTTAACAGATGCTCGATCGATTGGGACTGATTTATCTGAAGGAGAAATCAAATCTGCCCTAGCAGAAGGTGGTTGTACAGAACAAAGTATTGTGACAGAACCCGTGAATGAGTACAAAGAAAAAATAAATAAAGCCAAAAAAATGGATGAAAAATTCAATCAATTAGCAAAAGAAATAAGAGGTAAGATGACCGAATTAGTACAACGAGACCAAGAATTAGCAAAACAATTAAAAGGACTTGTGTCGTAAATAATAGGAGAAAAAATGAAAGCAGAAGAAGAATTACTAAGAGATTATCAAAAAAATAGGGCAGAATTAGAAGAACAAGAAGATACAGTGAAACGATACATACGAAAAGGACAGGATTACACCCAAGAAATCTTTTTTCAAGTACGTCAGATACTAGGAAAAAGAAGCACTTCTATGGAGTCGATAATGGAAACTCAACGAGAATTACAGCGAAATGAAGACCATTATTTAGAAGAATTAGCACAGGAGCGCAAAGCGCTTATACTGCAACAAGAAGAAGTCGAACAATTTTATCGAAAGAAACGTCAAGAATTAACAAAATAGGAGGAAAAAGTTGTTGGTAAAAGATGAAAAAGAGCGAAAAGAACGAGAAAAAGCATTCCGAAAAGAGAGTCAACGACTCGCAATAAAAGGGCTTGGGAAAAGCACGAATGAACAAAAAAGCAAAGATAAAGAATCAATAAAAACAAAAGGAGAAACCGAACTAAAAGACGCAGCTGCGATGATAGGGACGACAGGAAGCTCATTTCAAGAGTCGGTAAAAGGACAATTCGGTAAAAAAGTGACAGAAGTATTTGAGCAACAAAAACAAACAATGGATCATTTTTAAAAAGAGGAATCGTTTTATCTTTTTAGAACAGTTGAGATAGATAAAGGAATATTGAATAAACTGGTATCCAATGCTCAAAAAGAATAGGGTATTATGGCTAGTGTTGTTCTATCGATGTTGATTGGAAGACCAGTTTACAAACTATCGACTATTTTTTTTCAAGAGCTTGATGTTACTTCTGAACTAGATAAACGTGCAATCTATTTACTGATAACGTTTGGCTGTTTGCTTATTTTTAGATCTATCATTATGTTCTACAATAAGCATAAACTTAGAAAAGTATTATCTGTAGTAGGTTGCAAAGTAACAATTGAGATTGAGAAAAGGAGCATTCCTACATATTACAAGAAGTATAGTATGATTCGATTGATTTTGATAGTTATGATTGCAGTAGGGATAATCTATATAACGATTGTTTATCTGTTTGATTTCATTGTAGTTTTTATTTTAAGTGTACTTATTTTTATATTTATGAATAGAAGTTATTTATTTCCCTATGGTAGTCGTTTTCGTATAAAAGACTAAGAGATTAGAAGAATTAAACGTACAAATAAGAGTCAATAACTTTATGGTTGTTGACTCTTCCTATATACAGGATACAGACGATTAGACTTCTCCAAAACTAAAGTAAAACAATATTAAAATGGATTGGATGTGATAAAACTGGAGTTTACCACTGTAAAACCTCTTTATAATAACCATCGCTATAATGTAATGCATTCTCAATCAAACTACTATCTAATTGATAAAAATAGTTCATTGTTAGGTTATTTCTTTTTCGGATTAAATTGGCTGATGCCACAAAAATCTTATATCTTAAATAAAACCCAAGCTGACGATTTGCTAATTCATCGAGTTGAAACTAAAAATAGAAAAGTGTTAAGCAGTATTTTAATAGTGCTAATGATTTTAATTTTTAATATAGTATTATCCAAGTTATTAACTCTTTTTTATGCTTCAACAAGTATAGAAAATAGCCAACTTATTGAAATTGGAAATATAGTTATGATGATTCCTTCAAGTAGTTACATCTATCTGCTGTTTCTTATAACACTATTTCCAGCTTTGATAATTCGAGTATTCTGGTCTTTTCAATCTAAGAAATCCATGCTGAAAAGAATTAAGTATGATGAATTGTCTGTTACTCAAATTAAGGTGAGGCCGGTTTCTTTAGTTGATACTTTAAAAAAATTAGGTGTGTACTTTATGTTTCTATCATTAGTTATTATAGCGGGATTTTTGCTGGTGATAACGGAAGGCTATTGGATTATCTCTTTATGTTTTGCGATGTTGTGTTTATTATATCTATCGACCAATCATCTATCAATAAATACAGGGAAATAAAAAATATATTGAAAGAGGTAACCGTTCAATAGTCATTGATAGACATACTTGTCATATTTAGAGAGTATTTAAGAGTTAAGGGGTGAGGAGCTAAAATGTGGAAACGATAACGAGTTATCTTGTTCTCAACAATGGGCAAATGATGCAGAAAATATGAATGAGCTCGAGAAAATCAGCCAGCTGACACAGAATGTTTTAGATCAAGAAAGAGTTGTTAAAAAGAATAATTTTGAGTTTGTGGAGAGTTGATCATTTGGAAGGTGATTATCAGTGATTGAGGAATAAAGGTTTGTAAGAGAAATTTTTAAAGCTGAGACTTAACTAGATTTCTTCTATTTTTAAAATACTATTTTAATAGTGTGATAATAATAAAAATATTGTGAAAGTATATTGTATTATGGTTTTTAGTATAATGTACATATGATTTGAAATAATTAATTATTTGGATTGAAAAATATATATAAACAATTATAATATATACGTATGGTTTTATATAATAAACGGAATTCCATTTAGAAAGAGGTATGAAAATGTATAAAAGTAAAGAGTATTACTTAATGTTAAATGATTGTTCTAGAGGTATAATAAATCAAAGTTTTTCATCAGAAAATGAATCATTAAATAAACAATATAATTTTATTCAAGATTTAGATAGTTGGATGGAAGTTCTGAATAATAGACCAGAATGTAATTTATACAAAAATGCTTTTACTGAATATCAACATGCAATAAATTTGAGCTGTCAAGGTATGTATAGACAGGCATTTGTTGCATTACGTTTTTTTTTAGAGCATACTTTCGCAGCTGTTTATTTCTCTGTAAGAGAACTAGAATTTAAGTTATGGCAAGAATCTCTACAAGATATATTTTGGAGTAAGCTTAACGATGAAGATAACGGAGTACTTTCAAGCACAATGTCAAAGATATATTCCCCGTTATTAGTTGAAGAACAAGAAAAATATAGAAAAAGGGCTAAAAGTGTTTATAGAAAATGTTCCGAATATACGCATGGAAACTTTGCAACATATTCTACATTAAAAGAGCATATTTCATTTGATTCAAGTATTTTAAATTTGCTATCTAAGAGAGTAGAAGAATCTCAAGAAATAATAATATTTATTTTGTTTTCAAGGTTTTGGGGTTCTCTGGATAGAAATGAAAAAATTTCTTTAGAAAGTACTTTGAATGATACTATATCAAGTAATTCAGCAGTTCAAAATATTTTAAGTGATAGCCAAGGAGATTAATCAAATGTCTAATTTTTTTTACAGAACAGAGGATATAAAACCTGATGAAGTTCATAATTATTTTGTTGAATCAAATGAGGATAGAAAAATTATTGAAAGTTTGAAAGATGTTCCTCCAGTAATATTAGTAGGTAGCAGGGGAGTAGGAAAATCTTTTTTATTTAGAATGGCTCAATATGAATTAAATAAGGACTTTGAATCAAAAAAAATTCTTCCAGTTTATGTTACTTTTAGGGGGAGTTGTTTAATTGATCGAAGTAACCAAGGACAATTTCATAAATGGATGCTGGCGAAAATTTGTAATGAAATTTTAAGAGCGCTAAGAAAACGAGGATTAATGTCGCTTACTTTAGAAACAACTAGGAGCTTATCTGGGGACAATCAAATATTTGAGGATACAGAAACTTCATTTGAAAAAATTGCTAAAGCCTTTGAAAATTCATGGAAAACACAAAGTAGCGTTATTAATACAGCAATATTACCCGATATAGACGTTTTTCTAAATGCAATAGAAGATATCTGCGAAGAATTAGGAATTCAGCGGATAAAAATTTTTATTGATGAAGCCGCTCATGTTTTTATCGCTGAACAACAGAGACAATTTTTCACCCTTTACAGAGATTTGAGAAGTCCCTATTTGACATGTAATGCGGCTGTTTATCCTGGTGTAACGGTATACGGTGATAGTTTTCAACCCAGTCATGATGCAGTAATGATTAACCTTAGTAGGGATGTACAAGAAGAAAATTATTTAAGAACAATGAAAGAAATTGTGCTAAAACAATCAGAGGGGGATAAACTTGCAAAAATCATTTCGGAACGAGGCGAAAATTTTAAAATTTTAGCCTATGCTGCAAGTGGAAATCCTAGGCATTTATTAAAGACCATTACTAAAGCTCAAAATCTGACTTCTAAAAATGTAAATAATATTTTTAGGGATTATTATAGAGTGGATATTTGGTCTGAACATTCTCAGTTAGCAGAAAAATATTCAGGGCATAAATCTTTAATTGACTGGGGAAGAAACTTTATAGAGGATGAAGTACTACCGTCAATCAAAGAAAAAAATGATTCTAGATTAACTATAGTTGAGCTTGCGAAAAAATCGTCTTCATCATATTTTTGGGTCCATAGAGATGTTCCAGAAAATATAAAAAATTCATTGAGATTATTGGAATATACTGGGATTTTAAAAGAGAATGGTTCAGGTATAAAAGGAACCAGAAAACAAGTGGGGAATCGATATTTTGTTAATCTAGGATTATTGTTGAGTTTAGAATCCACTCCAACTTCAAATGGATTAGAAATAATTAATTTTTTATCACCGAGAATACCAACGGAGTATGGGATCAATAATAAACTATATAAAGAGATAGAAGACCTCAATATTGATATAAAAAATTCTGAGCTTTCTACAATTTTAAAAGATTTATTAGCGAAAAAAATTAACGTCTTAGATTTACCAAAATGGCAAACCGATGAACTAAAAAAAATTGGTATGACTACTATTGAAGATATACTTAGAGCCAGTGAAGATAGATTTAAGGAAATTTTTATGGTTGGTGAGATTCGTGCTAGAAGAATTTCCAATTCAGCAAAATCTGCTGTGTATGAGTATTTATCAGATTGATCTGTCGATTATACTATAAGGATTAGACAATATAAAAATTCTGATTTCAAATTCTATAGTGGAAAAATTAAATATATACCGTTTTATTAATTTACTATGTTTACATTTTTTTTGATAGTTGTGATATAATACATCAAGAAAAATGTTGATGTAAAGACTGAGGTTGTTTAATGTATAATGTAATTGATCTATTTGCTGGAGCTGGTGGATTAAGCTTAGGTTTTAGCAAAAATAAAGAATTCAAAATTGTAGCTGCTGTTGAAAAGGATAAGTACGCACGGGAAACATATCTTTATAATCATAAAAATGAAGATATAAAAATTTTATCTGATGTAAGAGATATAGACTACAATTCACTAAAAAAAAGTTTTAATATAGTTGATGTCATTATAGGAGGTCCACCATGTCAGGGGTTCTCTAATGCTAACAGACAAAAAAGTAATATAATAAATTCTAATAATATATTGGTAAAAGAATATTTTAGAGCAATAAAGGAATTAAAGCCGAAAGTATTTATAATGGAAAATGTTAAAATGTTAAACTCTGAAAAACATAGATTTTATTATTCAGAAATTGATCAAACTGAGATTGATTCTTTGAGTATTGAATTGAGAGAAGATCAGATTATAATAGCTAATAGAAAATATAATGATTTAGATATTATAAAAATTGCAACCCAAAATAGGTATAAAAATTATCTTTTAAGTAATTCGTTATATAGTTTATTAAATACACTATTGCGAAAAGGAAGAGATATTGAAAAAATAGAGAAATTTTTAGAAAAAAATTTGAATAAACTAGCAACTGAAATTCAAAAATCTACAAATGATTTTTTGTTAACCGATTTGAACAGTTTTCTATTGTCAATTAAAGAAAGTGATTTTTCTGATCTATTTTTTGAAAAATTCGAATCATTTATGAATTTTCAAAAAGGAATGAAAATATTAGAAGAATTGGTATTAAATAAAATTATTGTGGATTTTTCTAATGTTGGGGATACAATATATGCTCGTGTTTATTCGTACTCTGTGATTGAATATATAGAGAAAGTTTTAAAAGGTGAATATAAACAATTTTCCGGAGTAGTGAATGCAATTAATTATGGTGTTCCACAAAAACGAAATAGATTTATTTTAACTGGAATTAGAAGTGATTTACAATGTGATGATATGTTGGATTTTTACACTCATAAAGATAATAATTTTTATACTGTAAGAGATGCAATTGAAGATTTGGAAAATATTAATCCTGAAATAGATGTTAAATCGGATCCTAAAAAAATTTTTTTAGAGAAAAGTTCTAAGACTTATTTAAAAAATATTAACGATTCAAAACTTTTATTTAATCATGTAATAACGGCGACTAGAGAAACAGCCTTAGAAAGGTTCAAGGTATTAAAAGAAGGAGAAAATTTTCATAATTTAGAAAAAGAACTAAAGGACACATACTCTAATCCTGAAAGGACTCAAAATACAATTTATTTGAGAATAAAATATGACGAACCATCAGGCACAGTTGTGAATGTAAGAAAATCAATGTGGATTCATCCTGTACTTGACAGAGCAATAAGTATACGAGAGGCTGCAAGATTACAATCATTTCCCGATAGTTTTGTTTTTAAAGGAACGAAAGATTCGCAATATCAACAAATAGGTAATGCAGTTCCTCCCAAATTGGCAACTTTCATTTCCGATAAAGTTTTTGATATACTAAGTGGTAACCGTTAATATGAATAGTTTTTTTGAAAAATAATAGTAAGAGAGTGGACTCTACACTCTCTATTTATTTTAATAATGTTCATAATTTTTTTGACTACAGATAAGAAATCCATTAATATATGTATATATAAACGATAATTTCTTTAATAATTATAGAAAATTTTTTTATAAGTAATGAGGAGGAAAATATGAATAAGCGTAACTGGTATTTCGCAGATAATGGTAAGGGACAAGAAGAGGGGTTTAGTTCACAGGGACTAACCGAATTCAAAAGAGATCATTTCACCCATGTTGCAAGAGAAAACTGTCAAAACTCTATTGATGCCAAGTCAAAACGCAATAATGGCCCTATTGTAATAAAATTTAGTGTTGTTGAAGTTTTGAGTAATGAAATACCAGGCATAGACAACCTTATTACTCACTTAAATGAATGTGCAAGTTATTCTGAAAATGATGATGAAGAGAATTTTTTTAAAAAAGCTATTAAACATTTAACTAGAAATAAAGTTAGAGTATTAAAAATAAGTGATTACGGAACAACTGGTTTAGAAGGGATTGGGGTGCCAAAATCAAGCTGGAACGCATTGGTCAATTCTATTGGAAAAAGTAAAAAAGGAAAAGGTTCAGGAGGTTCATATGGTCTTGGTAAAAACGCGCCTTTTGTTGTTTCTGAAGCAAATACAGTATTTTATTCCACTTTGAACGAAGAAAAAGAATATGGGTTTCAAGGTGTCTCTAAGCTTATGTCACATGAGCATAATGGAATTACAACAAGAGCAACTGGATATTACTACTGTAATGATTCACACAGACCTATCCAGGATCCAAAAGAGATTCCAAATATTTTTCGTAGATCAGAGGTTGGTACAGACATTTTCTCGGTAGCTTTTGTAAATGGTAACAGTTGGAAAAAAAGTATTATAAAATCTACAATAGAAAATTTCTTTGTTGCTATTGAAAGAGGAGAATTAGAAGTATATGTAGATGAAACAGTTATTTCTAAAGAGTCTTTGGACGGTTTAGTTGTAAAATATTTTCCAAAAATTGGAAAAACGTTAGTTAATTTTTATCAATATTATGATGCATATCTAAATGGAAATAAATATTTGATAAATATTTTAGATAAGGGAACTGTAGAGTTGTATTTAAAACAAGGTGAAAATTATAATAGAAAAGTTGCTATGTTTCGCTCAACAGGAATGAAAATAAAAGAACAAAGTCGTTTACCTAAGGAAATATCTTATGCTGGAGTTTTGATTACTAGAAATGACGATGTGAATGAAATTCTCAGAAAAATGGAGCCACCTACGCATACGGATTGGTCAGTTGACTTTTTGTATGATAAAACTCAAATTAAAGAAAGTAAAAAAGTTTTGGATGAAATAATTAGTCAAATTAAAGCAATTATTAATGAATTAGTTTCAAAAAATATAGACGAGAGTATTATTCTTACATTAGATGGATTATTGCCAGATCTAAATGATCAGGAATTACTAAATATAAATAAATCAAATCAAGTTGTTCCAAATAAAAACAGGGTTAATTACTCAAGTGTTGAAGATCCTAATGAATTGAAAATTAAGAAGAAGTCTAACATCGGTAAGAAACTTGCTAAAAATAAGAAAGTAAAAGAAAGAAATAACTCAACGAAGAGAAAAAGTAAAGTTAACAATAGAAGCAATGAAAAACAAGACAGATATACTAACTTAGATTTCAAAAAAGTTCGAAGTTTTAGCAATGATGACACTAAAGATTATACTCTAATATTGGAAACTAGCAATACAGGAAAAGGACTATTTGAAATTTCTTTAATTGGAAAAGGAAATAAAGTGTATAAAGAAACGATTGTTTCGGTTCAAGACAAAAATAATAATGAAATAATTGAAATAAAAGATACAAACATTATAGGACCTATATATTTTATTAAAGGGCAAAGCAGAGTATTAAGTGTAAAAATCCCAGGATATTCTAATTATTCATTAGGAGTAGAAGCTTATGAAATCTAAAAATATTTTATACCCATGGCCTATTTTATCACCACTACATGATGATCTGGTTGACAGTTGTTTTAGAATGGATGTTGCTTTTGAACCTAAACTTGTAGATGGAAATTATCAAGTTACATTAAAAATAGACCTTGATGATAGAAAGCTATTAAGTTTGATAGAAAGTAGAAAAGCAAAGATCACAGTTATTACAGAGTCGAGAAAAACTTATTACTTTGATAAATATGATGTGGATGATATTAATACTAGTTTTCAAATTGATATCCCATATAAAGATGTTGATAATATGACGTACTTAACTGCCTATATTGTAATATCTGTTGAACAGTATAGTTATTCAAATCCTTCATTTAATGAAGATTATTCAAATCAAATATTCGATTTAAAAGTGGGATCGATTCTTGGAATATCTAATACAATTACAATTGAAACGATTCAGGATCCGGTTGAGGTGGCCTCAATTTTTACTATACAAGCAAATTCTGAAAAAGATGATCTGGATTTTAGTGTAGATATTGACTCTGAAGATAAGAAAATAGTAATCAATCTTTCAAAAGACAATAAAAAATTATTTTCTGCTTTGTATAGCGTAGACAAACAGACTATATATGGATTATTGCTTGTTCCCGTACTTACGGATGTACTAATGCAAGTAATTGCTGACTATGATCAGTACAGAGAAAAGAATTGGTTTCATTCACTCAATATATCATTAAAAGAACAGAATATTGATATTAAAGAATATTCATCAAATGATGTAGAAATTCAAGAAATGATTGAAGATAGTAGAACATTTGCTTGGAAATTAATGAAAACCAACTTGGCAACATCTTTTGATGCAATATTAGCACTTCAAAATGATTTGGAAGAAGTTGGTGAAAAATATGTATAATTTTATGAATATAGACAAGCTTTTAGAACTGAAAAATTCAATCGATGAAAATATTAAATATTATCAGAATGGAACACAATTTTTGGAAAATCCGCCTAAAGAAATTTTAGAACATATTGATAAAAAAATTATTTTAAAATTTGATGGTAGTAATTCAAAATCTTTGGAAGTTGAAAATGTAAAACAATTTTATTTGGCATATAAAGATATGGGATTAGTTGATGCTTCTTCAGAAGGAACTTGGACGTTATTGACACATACAATTTTTTGGAACTATGTCCAACAGAGATGGCCTTTGAAAAGTTTAAAAAACTCTGATAAATTTATAAAAGATCATTATTTTAAAGGACAACACTTTCAGTCGAGAAATACTTTAGCACGCTTGTGGTGGCTAGGATATTTTACTTATGATGAGACTTTAGAGAATCCCTGGTATACACTAGAATTGTTAGATCAATATGGTGATAAAGCAGAGTTAAGCCATCTTATTGTTGAAACTATCGAAATTGCCAATAGTAAGGATGCAATACGAATCTTAGTAGAGTCATTATTTGAGATGCAGGAAGACAAGATTAATGGAAAAAAGCGAAGGAAATTTGCTCGGGAGTATATTAAAAAATATAATTTACGAAGTGCTGTAAGAATTTTAGGATCTTTGAGTAAAGAACAAATGAAAAATGATTTGGAAGTATTAAAAAAGGAATTTAAATAATGAAATTTGTCAAATACTTTAAGTTCAAAGTTTATTCTTTTAATCAATAAACTTTTCTTTTGTTATCAAGATATCTTAAAATTGAATCTACTAAAGAGACAAATGATTCAATAACAGTTATGATCAAGGAAATGAAAAATGTGAAGGATCATATAAAATATATTAATTATCATTCTTTATTTCTTTATAATTTATGGAAAGCTTATAGAAAAAATTTAATAACAATTCAGCACAAGGATATTTATGATGTATCCTATTATCTAGTGGAAACAAAAGAAGTTATGTGCATTGAGGTAGAACAAAAAAATGACACAAATATATTATCCGAAAAATTTACTATTTCATTTTATGATAAATTAGATTATTAGACTTCAGAGGATGGATCATCTCCATCCTCTTTTATAACATACGCAATCTATTCCAAATCCAATTTCCTAATCTCAAACTCAGTCTCAACCTTCTCAGCCCTAACCATCTCCATCACCAATTCATCCCCCAACTCAATCAACCGATTGTAATCCTCATAAAAAGCATGGAACATCTGCGCCCGCGCATAATACTCCTTCACAATCCGTTTCTTATTAATCGGCCCAGACCGAAACTGAAAAAAATGATCCAAAATCGCCAAAGGCTCCTGCCAAGAAGCCATCTTCTCCATAAAATCCCGCAACTCAATAATATCCTGATACGTAACCGCCTTTAAATTCTGTCCTTGTTTATCCATTCTCCTGATCTCCTTCAAATAAGGCGGAGAAAAGCCGATAAGCGCCAAACGAAATCCAAGCCCAAACCCAACTTCTCCCGCCAGTTTTCTCACTGAATTTCGTGCTTCAGCAATTCTTTTTCTATATACGCATTGACGAGGCAAACCTATAACCCAGCGCTACAAATGACTTTCAAAGCCTTGCGGTATTCATAACGTTTTGTCCCAGAGTAAAACAAAAAACGATACCGAACCTGTCAATATCGTTATCAATCAGCTAAACCAAACCCACAATTCACCCCTAAATAACCATCAATCCCAAGAAATTCCCAAAACAAACTAGAATTTCAAAAGAAAATTAGGTACAATAAAGAAGCTAGTGCTTCGGTGCTAGCAAATTGGCAACTTGTATAGATTGGCTCTTAACTTTCTATGCAAGGCTTCATCGTTCGGTTGCCGCCAAACGGTGAAGTGCCTTTTTGTTTTATCCAGTTTTTCATCGATTCTTAAAACGTCCCTCCCTTCAAACGTACTCGTAGGACAGAAAAAAACGGCATTGAGCAGATGCCCAATACCGTCGACAATAGCCTAATTTCATATACACAACAACCAATCACACCCAGAAAAAGCAAAGATTCGCTAGAAATCTCACCCTATTTTAGGTACAATAAAGAAGCTAGTACATGTTGCTAGCACTATTGGCAACTTGTTTGGACTTGCTCTTAAAGTCTTAACAAGGCTTCGATCGTAAGGTTGCCGCCGAACGATTGAAGTGCCAATTTTTATTTATATGTCTTGAATCGATCAACGATTCGAATTTCTATCCTACACATTTTATTATACCGAAAGACACCACCCACCGCAACGAAATTCGGCATTTCCACCCATTAAATAACACCAAAAACAGCTTCCTTATATATAAGAAAAAATAACAAAAAAACTTTTTCCTCTTCAACCAATATTCACCCAAAAAAGCCCGAACTCCAGCTATGAGAAAAAACTAATATTCCAACCCGATATCTTTGAAATATTTATTTAGCCATACTATAGTAAAAAGATGGGAGGTAAGATATAAATGAATAAAGTGTACAAAATTTCCCTGAATTACTTAGCCGTTTTGATGTTGGTGATCGCCAACTTGTTACCCACCGCCAGTGTGTTTGCAGAAGGACTGACCAAACCAGATGAAAATATCTTCGACTCAGAATCCTTATATATCAAAGCTGACACCAAGAAAAATGAAACGAACAACAAATTAATCGACGTAAACTACGAAGTAACGAACAAAAGGGATCAACCAATCGATCACGTAGTTCTAAAACAAAAGAACCAAAATGACTCACCAGTAAAATTCGACGCAACAACCCTAAAAAGCGACGACCAATTGGTGGCGCCCGACGATCAATCGATCCAGTTTGATCAAAAAGAAAACCAAGATGAGGGGACAGAACTAACCATCACCACGATCCAACCTCATACCACCAAACATCTGACAATCAGTGCCGAGCAAACAGATGAATCAATCCATCAGTTTGCTGTTGAAATAAATCAGGCAGACGAAAAATTAGGAGACATCACCCTAACACTGCCAAAGAACGAACAAGAAACGAGCAGTACATCATTACAAGAAAAAGAAGCTGACACAGAAGTAGCAGAATCTCAATCAGAAGAGCTAACAACTGCTGCACCAGAAGACTCAGCAGCAACGACCTCAGAAGAAAACAATCAAGTCGCGCCGAGATCCCAAGCAATCGGACCAAGAATTGCGCCAACGCCAGGCCGTGGCTTTGATAAGCCAATTTATAAAAGCATCCACAAAGGGGAATTATTCTCTACAGGAAATACCAACTTAACCCCTGTAAACGAAGCGACAGCGAGCGCTTTTTTGAATACCAGAACGCCACTTAGCGGTCAAGCAATCAATAATTTTCAGTTGAAATTTGCGGATGTCGATGGCGATCCAACGACCTATAACTCAAGTAAAGCCTACATCGATTTAGATGGCGCCAAAGAAGTCGCATGGGCAGGCTTATTTTGGAGTGCATCCCGTTTTAAAGGCCCAGCTACAGCGACGAATATGACCGATGATGAAATCAGTGCTCCTGTTCAATTAACCACACCCAATGGAACAGTAACCCGTGTTGCACCACAAAGATATCATCGAATTGACCAAGATGCTACCAATCCTGGGCAAGGTTTTGGGTTTAATAATACGGGCTTTTCTAACTTTGCGGATGTGACCTCGATCCTTCAAGGAGATAAAAGTGCGACTGGTGCATACACATTAGCAGATATTCCGATGACCGATTTCCTACAAGGCAAATTTCAAAGTTTCAACTTCAGCGGTTGGAGTTTATTTATCGTGACCAAAGACCAAGCCAAACGATCCCGTACCTTCAATGTCTATTATGGCGCTAGAGGGAACAAAGCTGGAACCAACAATGAATTTGTCATGAAAGACTTTCTAACCTCTAAACAAGGAAAATTAAACCCAATCGTGACGTGGTTTACCGTTCAAGGCGATAAATTTTTCACAGGTGACAATGCCCAAATCCAAAATAGTGCAGGAACTTGGGTCAATATCAGCAATACAATCAACCCAGTCGGTAATGTTATGAACGGAACCGTTTCAGATAACGATCAACACATGGTGGATAAATATCCGGGTCAATTTAATCCTGGCTTTCCCAACTTTTTAGATATCGATGTCGATCGTTTGACCTTACCAGAAGGGATCATCACTAACAGTCAGAAACAAATCAACTTTAAAACAACCAGTAGCGGAGATGATTACTCAACCAACGCGATCGGTTTTTCAATCAATGCGGAAACACCCGAACTTGAAGTCACCAAAGAAATTATAAATCCAAAAGAAACCTATAAAATCGGGGATACCGTAACCTATCGTGTCCATCTCAAAAATACCAAAGAAAACACGGAAGCGGTCAACAGTCTTTCTAAAGACCAATTAGATAGCCGTCTAGATTATGTACCCGGCAGCTTATCCATCGTAAGTGGTCCAAATGCTGGCAATAAAACAGATGCCACAGGCGATGACCAAGGGGAATACACAGCAGCCGATCGTGCAATCACGTTTCGTGTAGGAGAGGGCGCCAACGGCACACAAGGCGGTAGCTACAAAGGAACGACCGCGGAAACAGTCTATGAATTTCAAGCAAAAATCAATGATACAGCCAAAGCAGAAGAACTGATTCCAAATAGTGCTACATTCCAAGGCGTAGATTCTGCCACAAGTACAATGATCGATAATACATCCAATGTCGTAGAGGTAAAAATCGCCCCAGAAGAACTGGTCGGCAAACTTGAAAGCTCAAAAACAGTCAACAATCAATCGCCAAAAATCGGCGACGAAATAGAATACACGATTCAATTTAAAAATACCGTACCAAAGGGTATTTTAAATCAAGTGACCGTGACCGATACTTTACCAAAAGGGCTAACTTATATCGAAAACAGTGTCACAAGCACAGGGCCTGATCCAAAACCAACCACATTAACGGTTGTAAATGGTCAAGTAACCGCTGAATACCCAAAAATCGCCGATACCGAAACACGCACCATTTCCTTTAAAGTTCGTGTCAATGAAGAAGCAGTAGTCGGACAACCGATCATCAATAAAGCAACGATCGATGATCACACAAATCCGCCCGATGAACCAGAAGTCCCAGTGACACCAATAAAAACACCGGGAGAATTAGAAAGTACCAAATCCGTCAACAATCAATCACCGAAAGTTGGGGATGAAGTCGAATATCGTTTGTCTTTTCGTAATAAAATTCCGAATGGTGTCTTAAATCAAGTCACAGTGACGGATACTTTACCAAAAGGCATGACCTATGTAGACGGCAGTTTAACCAGCGAAGGCGCTGACCCGCAACCGACAAGTCTAACCATGACTGACGGAAAAGTCGTTGCAGAGTACCAAAAAATTCAAGATACAACAGTACGAACCATTGTCTTTAAAGTCAAAGTCAATGAAGAAGCTATTGTTGGGCAAAAAATCGTAAACAAGATAACTGTAGATGATCATGTCAATCCGCCCGATGAACCAGAAATTCCAGTAACACCTGTTGAAACACCTGGACGATTAGATGTCACCAAATCCGTCAATGATCAAGCACCAAAAATCGGGGACGAAGTCGAATACCGGATTACCTTCAGAAATAAAATCACGAACGGTGTTTTAAACCAAGTTACCGTAACGGATACTTTGCCAAAAGGCGTAACCTATGTAGAAGGTAGCTTGACCAGTGAAGGAGACGATCCAAAGCCAACAAGCTTAACCATGGAAAATGGTCAATTGACTGCTGAATACGGTATGATCAATGACACTAAAGTCCGTTCGATCATTTTCAAAGTCAAGGTCAACGATGAAGCAAAAATTGGCGAAGCAATCGTCAATAAAGCGAAAATCGATGATCACACCAATCCGCCAGATGAACCAGAAGTGCCGATCGTGCCAGTCATCACACCAGGCGAGTTGGAAAGTAGCAAATCAGTGAATAATCAAGCACCGAAAATCGGTGACGAAATCGAGTATCGCATCACATTCCGTAATAAAATCACAAACGGTGTCCTAAACCAAGTCACCGTGACCGACACCTTACCAAAAGGCTTAACCTATGTAGACGGAAGTTTGACCAGTGAAGGCGCTGATCCACAACCTACAAGCTTAACGATGGAAAATGGCCAACTTGTCGCTGAATATCCTGAAATCAAGGATACAACCATACGAACGATTAGTTTCAAAGTCACCGTAAATGCGGAAGCGGTAGTCGGACAACCAATCGTCAATAAAGCGAAAATCGATGATCATACCAATCCGCCCGACGAACCAGAAGTGCCCGTCACACCCGTTGTAACACCGGGACAATTAGACGTAACGAAATCAGTCAATCATCAAGCACCAAAAATCGGAGATGAAATCGAATACCGTATTAGTTTCCGTAATAAAGTCACAAATGGTGTGATCAATCAAGTCACTGTGACCGACACCTTACCAAAAGGGTTGACCTATGTAGAAGGCAGTCTAACAAGTGAAGGCGCTAATCCGAAGCCAACGAGTTTGATCATGGAAAATGGCAAAATGACCGCTGAATACCCAAAAATCGACGACAATACCGTCCGCTCTGTTGTGTTCAAAGTCCGCGTGAACGAAGAAGCGATAGTCGGACAACCAATCGTCAATCAAGCGATCATCGATGATCACACCAATCCACCAGATGAACCAGAAGTGCCCGTCACACCAGTCGAAACGCCCGGTGAATTAGAAAGCACTAAATCGGTAAATAACCAATCACCGAAAATTGGGGACGAAGTGGAATATCGCTTGTCTTTCCGTAATAAAATTACCAATGGCGTCTTAAACCAAGTGACGGTTACAGATAATTTACCAAAAGGCATGACCTATGTAGAAGGCAGCTTAACTAGCGAAGGTGCTGATCCGCAGCCAACAAGTTTAACGATGGCGAATGGTAAAGTCGTTGCGGAATACCCGAAAATCCAAGACACAACAGTACGAACGATTGTCTTTAAAGTCAAAGTCAACGAAGAAGCCATTGTTGGGCAAAAAATCGTGAATAAGATCACCGTTGACGATCATGTCAATCCGCCCGATGAGCCTGAAATCCCAGTTGTCCCAGTCGAAACACCTGGACAATTGGACGTGACAAAATCAGTAAATGATCAAGCACCAAAAATCGGGGATGAAATCGAATACCGCATTACCTTCCGTAACAACGTCACAAATGGTGTCTTAAACCAAGTCACCGTGACCGACACGCTACCAAAAGGCGTAACATACGTAGAAGGCAGTGTGACAAGCGAAGGTGATGAACCCAAACCGACAAGTTTAACGGTGGAAAAGGGCAAACTAATCGCTGAATATCCAAAAATCAGTGATAACAAATCCCGTTCGATTGTCTTTAAAGTCAAAGTAAACGAAGAAGCAAAAGTCGGTGAACCAATCGTAAACAAAGCCAAAATCGACGATCACACCAATCCACCGAACGAACCAGAAGTACCTGTAACACCAGTCGAAACACCAGGAGAACTAGAAAGTACGAAAACGGTGAACAATCAATCACCGAAAATCGGGGATGAAATCGAATATCGAATTCGTTTCAACAATAAAATCCCAAATGGTGTCCTAAACCAAGTTACGGTAACGGATACTCTACCAAAAGGAGTAACGTATGTAGAAGGTAGCTTAACCAGTGAAGGTGATGATCCAAAACCAACAAGCTTAACCATGGAAAATGGTCAGTTGGTTGCAGAATACCCGAAAATCACCGACACTAACATTCGTTCAATCGTATTCAAAGTGACTGTCAACGAAGAAGCTGTTATCGGACAGCCAATCATCAATAAAGCCAAAATCGATGATCACACGAATCCGCCAGATGAACCAGAAGTCCCAGTGACACCAGTCGAAACACCGGGGGAATTAGAAAGTACGAAAACAGTCAATAACCAAGCACCGAAAATCGGGGATGAAATTGAATATCGAATCAATTTCAATAACAAAATAGCAAAAGGTGTTTTAAACCAAGTCACCGTCACCGATGTATTACCAAAAGGCGTAACGTATGTGGAAGGTAGTTTAACCAGTGAGGGCGCTGATCCTAAACCGACAAGCTTAACCATGACAAATGGCAAACTATTCGCAGAATACCCAAAAATCAGCGACACCAAAACCCGTTCCATCGTGTTCAAAGTGACCGTCAACGAAGAAGCAGTAGTTGGTCAACCCATCATCAACAAAGCCAAAATCGATGACCACACGAATCTACCCGATGAGCCAGAAGTGCCAGTGACGCCAGTAGAAACACCGGGGGAATTAGAAAGTACGAAAACAGTCAATAACCAAGCACCGAAAATCGGCGAAGAAATCGAATATCGTATCACCTTCCGTAACAAAATCACTAATGGTATCTTAAACCAAGTCACCGTCACGGATACCCTACCAAAGGGCGTAACCTATGTAGAAAACAGTGTGAAAAGTGAGGGCGATGAGCCAAAACCGACAAGCTTAACGGTAAAAAACGGTAAACTAACTGCTGAATACCCAACAATCAGCGATACCAAAACCCGTTCTATCGTGTTCAAAGTGACGGTTAACGAAGAAGCAGTGGTTGGTCAACCGATCATCAATAAAGCAAAAATCGATGATCACACGAATCCGCCCGATGAACCAGAAGTACCCGTGACACCAGAACAACCGCTAGGGAAACTAGAAAGCGAGAAAACAGTCAATAAAAAGACCGTTAAAATCGGTGAAGAGATTGAATACCGCATCAGTTTCCGCAATACAGTAAAAAATGGTCTCTTGAATCAAGTCACAGTCACAGACAATCTACCAAAAGGGTTGACCTATGTAGAAAATAGTGCGAAAAGTGAAGGGGACGATCCGAAACCAACAAGCTTAACGGTAAAAAATGGAAAAGTAGTCGCCGAATACCCAAGAATCAGCGACACGAAAACTCGTTCCATCGTATTCAAAGTCAAAATTAACAAAGAAGCCGTTCCAGGCCAACAAATCAAAAACATAGCGGTAGTGGATGACCACATCAATCCGCCAGATAAACCCGAGGTACCTGTAATACCTGAAAAAGAAGATCCAGGAAAACCTAATCTTCCAGAGGCAGGAGAAGCATTATCAAATTCAGCCGTATTTATTGGGTTTGCGATGTTAGCGACAGTAATATTGGTAAATCTGGAACAAAGGAAAAAGGATAAAAATTAACCAATATCATTAATCTGATGAGAAGGAACAGGGAAGAACTTACTTTTAAGTTTTTTCCTGTTTTTTTGAGTAAAATTAAAATAGCTTTTTCTTAAATGAGCGAATATGTCAACAAATTCATCCTTTTTCAACCTACTCAAAAATGATACGATAAAAGAGGTACAAATAAAGAATAAAGGAGAAAAGAAATGGAGTTGGGAAGGTTATATTCCGATGCATATCGCAGAGGAATCATGTTGGGTGTGTTCTTTTTATTACCTGTAATCCTATGTTTTGGGTTGATTATTTTTACTGATGTCGATCGACTCGGCCTGCAAATGGGGTTAATAGGTGGAACGATTTTTGCTGTATTATCGATTTTTCAATTTATCTTTAGAAAAGATGGGTTGTATTTGTATGAGAATGGCTTAGAGCTGGTTCATTTTAATCGAAAGAAAGTATTAATGTACGAAGATATACGCTATTTTACAATTACAAGTAACTGGAATCTAGCTGGGATCAGTACAAGTTTTATCTCATTTCGTAAGTCACCCCATATCGTGATTCGTTTAAAGAATGAAAAAATGATCAAAGTCTTTTTTGAAGTGAATCAGTTTGCAGCAAGTGAGTTGGCAAACAAAGTAACCTATGTTAAATCATAGTATTTCTAAGAACTTGTCAGATTTATGGACAAGTTCTTTTAGTTTAATCTAAGATACTTGATGAAATGGAGCGTTTATATTTTGAAAAATAGTAATTGCAAGTCTCAGATTTGCAATTTTTTTTCGTCTAAAAGAAAAATTTGATAACTATAAGACACATTAATGTGGCAAAATGATGTTAAGGAGTTTAGGGAGACGAAAATGTAAAAATAGGGGAAAGGGGGTTGAAATATGTCGGAAACCAAAAGCAGCCTAACTGTGGCAGGAGTTATTTCAGCGCGGTTTAATCATACTGTCCGTGGTTTTTCTTCCGTGAATAAAACGACATGTGAAGCTGAACACACCACCTTAAGTGGAAATAATAATGCCCAAAATAGCTTAACAAGTATTCATAGTCGAGGGCAGCGTATAGCAAATGCGATTACTCGTGACGGTAATCATATTCATTCAAAAGCACAAGAATTCAGTTTGATCGATCAAACAATCAAACAACCTTTTGACTTACAACGATTTTCTTCATCTCTTGGAGGTGGCAGAAGCTGATGAGTATAAAAGAAAAAGAACTAAAAATTAATCAGCAGTTACGACAGGTGAATCTTGAGCAAGAAGAAAAATGCCAAGAGATTCAGGAATTAGAAGAGTTGGAAGCAGATTATTTTTCGATTCATCAACAGGAACAACAATATTACCAAGCTTTGATTTTTAACAATGAAGGCTCGCAATATACAGGTCATTTTATAAAATTAGATGATGAGGCTAATCGCATACATCAATATGAGCGCCAACGTTTAGAAGATATAGCAGAACGTTTGGTAAGTGAGGAAGTGCAATTAAGAGACAAAGAAGAAGAATTATACATTCAAAGAGCACAGCTGTTTTCTGATATAGAAAGAGTGGAGGATGACCGCTATGGGCATTGATTTTTACATAGATGAAGTAAATGGACAAAGTGCTGCTGCAAAACAAATGGCAAATGAATACATTCAATTTTGCGGAACATTGAAGAATAGTGTCGATGCATTTATGAATGCACCACTTTCTAGTAAAACGTATGATTCAGCGAAAGTCTATTTCTCAGCAGTCTATCCGATATTAGCAAATGGGTTTATACTGGCCTGTGAGGCATTAATTGAAGCGCACAGTAAATTTCCCAAAGAGTTTCAGTCCTCGGTAGACACGTGTGATGTGATCGAAGAACAATTAAAAGCAGAGCTTGCACAAGGGCAGGCTATACTGCAAAATATGGTACGTACGATGGACAAAGAAAAAGTACCTAATCCACGGATGAAACAACGGTATCTAGGCGTGCAAAGTTCGATTCAAAAGAACAAAGAAAAACTGCAGAAGTTGTATGAATTCAATACAACCTCCCAAAATTTGTTTTCAGAATTCGAAGCACAGCTGGCAAATTTAGATGCTGGACTAGCAGAAGTTGAAAAAGGCGCAGCATGGAATCCTGTTTCAGGAACATTTGATTTGTCGAGGATGAATTTATCTTGGATAAAGCCGATAGGAAATGAGTGGGATAAACGACAGAAGAAAATTGAAGCAAAAGCTAGAGTATCTGAACAAATACATCAAAAAATAGACTATCAATTTAATGAAGTAGACAATCTAATTGGTGTGATTGTGAATGGAGAATTTGACCTCGCGAAAGCGCACGAAGTATAAAAAATGATTGAAGCTCATGACATTGGTTGTTTAAGAGGATTTGGTTCAGAATGTTTAGATCAATGGAATATTAATGAGGGAAAATCTATTGTAGATGATTTATTTGGCTAAGCAGTATTTGTTATTGATTCAAAATAAAAAGCATGTAAAGGAGACTTTTGTCAGTCTTTCTACATGCTTTTTCACTATCATTACAATTTTTGTGTGGCATTTTTTTTCACTAAGCGCAATAATACAGAAGCGACACCAACCGTGGCAACAGCTGCAACGATTGCTTCCACAACGCCACTGGTAAAAATTACGGTCAAAATACCTGTATAAATCGCGGTACCGCTTGCGCCAATGCTTTGTGCATAAGAATCTTTAAATAGAAAATAAATCAAGTTCATCACGAGGATCGTATTTGTAACGGAACCAAGAAAACCTGCAATAAACAAACTAACAGGTTGTGAACTAGGTTTATTTTTTGTCAGTTTTTTTAAACCTATAAAAACAAAATAAGGCACAATACCGATTAAAATTCGTGGAACTAGAGCAACAATAATTGCTTTCCAACTCCCTTGATCAGTTCCGATTACAGGAATAAACGGAGAGAAAACAAAGGACAGTGGCGACAAAACAATCGTGCTGCGGATCATACTGATGATACCAAAGACGCCGCCTAAAAACGCACCGATTCTTGGGCCTAAGACAATGGATGCGATAATCACTGGAATGTGCATGGTTGTCGCATTGATCGGTCCGATTGGAATAAATCCTAAAAAAGGAACTGCAGATAGTAGAATTAGAATCGCTAAAAACATAGCAGTTAATGTAAAGGTTTTAGTATTTTTCATAAATGACTCCTCAAAATTATTTCGCTAAAATGTCATTGATCTTAGCGACAATCTCCTCAACTGTTGCAAGGGCACCGCGCCCAAAATCACCACAAGCTAATAAGGCTTCCCGTGGATCGATTTCATGATACCCAACTTCTTTGAGTGTTGTTAAATTTCGTTGCGTGATAGGATTTTGATACATATACGTATTCATTGCAGGAGCGATAAATTTAGGTACTTCTTCTTTTAACGCTAACGCAACAGTAGAAAGCATATCATCTGCAATACCATTAGCTAATTTGGCTATAATATTAGCAGAAGCTGGAGCGACTAAGAAAAGATCGGCCTTTTTTGCTAATTCGATATGGTTGATCTTATCAGGTGTTATTTCTTCCATGACATCTGTATGAACAGGATTTTTAGATAAAGACTGCAGTGTCAATGGGGTGATAAATTTCGTGCTGTTAGTCGTCATGATTACATCGACATTGTAGCCTAATTTTGTGAATTGACTGGTAATATCTGCGGCTTTATATGCCGATATACTGCCGGAAATCCCCAATAAGATTGTTTTCATCATTGCATCCTCCATTTTTCTTCAACTTTAGAAACGATTAGTTGAGCGATCTCATTTTTTGTCTGAGCTGTCTCAGTTTGCCCTTGTGTATCGATCAAGATTCCTTGATGTTGGTCGCCTTTAATCTTCTCAAGATCATTAGCTAGTACAAAGTCACAGTTGTTTTTCGCTAAGATTGTCTGACCAACTTGAATTAATTCTTCTGTGGAAACGCCAACTAACAATTTGAATCCTACAAGCACTGCTTGGGGTTGTTTTTCTCTAAGCATTGCAATTATTTTAGGGTTTTTCTTCAAAAAAAGCAAGAGGCGATCTGTTCCAGAAGGAATTTTCTTTTCTTGTTGAATCGTTTTGCCAATTTCATCTAAACTAAGGTAAAGAGCCTCTGTCAATTTGGTTAGATCGGATAAGGCATCATCTTTTGTTAATGTAGTTGCAAGTTTTTCAATAAAAGTTTCTTCTGACAATGTTGTTTCAGTAGTAAAATCACTAACAGCCATGCTATGAATGATTCCATCAAATGTTTGGTGCTCAAACTGATCGAGTAATGCTGATTCTAATTCTTTTGTTGTTTCAATTTCAATAAGGGTCAAATTTGTTTCATTAGTAGGTCGGACTGCTCGAGGAGTGGTTACGTATGTTACGAAATGGCCTTTTGCTAAAAAGGTTTCGCCAATTATTTTTCCAAGACGTCCAGTCGAATGATTGGTTATAGAACGTACATTATCGATTTTTTCTGACGTTCCTCCTGCTGTGATTAAAATATTCATTTATCGTTACTCCTTTAGTTCATTTTGATGATTGTTCGTCCACTATGGGTGCCGGCTTGCAGCTGTTCTAAAGTTTGAGGCAGTTCATCTATCGTTATTTCATTTACTAGTTCATGATGGCTTACATTCAAATCAGTTGCTAGACGTTGCCAAATAGCTAAACGTTGGGGCATTGGAACATTGACTGAATCGATGCCTAATAGATTGGTCCCTCTTAAAATAAAGGGTAAAACCGTTGTGTTTAACTTGATTCCAGCAGCATTTCCACAGATAGCAATACTTCCGCCATAGCTAAGTTGAGCTAACAAGACGCTTGTTACTTCACCTCCAACAGTGTCGATGACAAAATCCACAGTTTGTCTTGCTAATGGCTTGATTTTTTCAGGCATGAATTCTTCTAATAAAAGCACTTCAGATGCGCCAATTTTTTTCAAAGGCGCAATTGCTGCTTTTTTCCGACTCAACGCTACGATATTTTTATAACCAAGTTGTTTTAACATGGCAATTGCTAAACTTCCAACACCGCCAGATGCGCCTGTAACTAAAATTTTTGCTTCTTTATTTTGAGCGAGTCCATTATTTTCTAACGCCTGAACAGACAATGCAGCGGTGAAACCAGCTGTTCCAAAAATCATAGCGTCTTTTAAGCTTAATTCGTTTGGTAGAGGAACGATCCAATCTCCAGATACTTGAGCGATTTCAGAGAAGCCACCAGTATGAGTTACGCCTAAACCATAACCTGTTACTAAAACATTTTGGCCTTCTTTAAAACGCTCATCTTGGGATGACAAAATAGTCCCACTTAAATCAATTCCAGGAATCATGGGATAATCACGAATGACACCCCCATTTTCTTTTACCGCGAGTGAATCTTTATAATTAACCGAAGAGTAGGCAACTTTGACCAATACCTCTCCTTCAGATAAATCAGTAAGTGCTATTTTTTCTACTGCACTAGTGATCGTTTCAGCTTCTTTTTTTACACGAAATCCCCAAAACATATCCATAAATATCCTCCTTTGTCATGTACGTCACAACGTTCCTTGTGATTATACTTTTTAGCATGCTTCAAAGTACAATTTGAACGAAGACAAACAACTTTT
This sequence comes from Enterococcus haemoperoxidus ATCC BAA-382, assembly GCF_000407165.1. Lineage (NCBI taxonomy): Bacteria > Bacillati > Bacillota > Bacilli > Lactobacillales > Enterococcaceae > Enterococcus > Enterococcus haemoperoxidus. The sequence continues at coordinate 782,804 of NZ_KE136479.1, forward strand.
CTTTTATTGCTACTATCATAACATATTCTCTTTTTATCTTTAGCAAATTCTTCTTGAAGAACTCTTCTTAATAGAAGAAAAATGGGGTAGAATAGAAGATGAGATTTTTTATTGGACAATAAGAAAAAAATTAGTCATGTTTTTGCTAAAAGTGAAAGGAATTCAGTTTGTTGAAATTTAAGATTGGTATGCGAACATTTAAAACGGGGTTAAGTGTCTTTTTTTGTATTCTGGTGAGTATTCTATTAAAGCGGGAAACTTATGTAGTGGCAGCGATTACAACGGTTTTTACACTGCGAGAAGATATGGAGAATACGCTAAAATATGGCAAGCATCGAATCATAGGAAACGTGATGGGGGCAATTATGTCGATTGCAGTAATTGCTGTATTTAACTGGTTAGGCAGAACAGAGCTTGTCCAGTTGATTTTTATTCCAGTTATCATTACGTTGATGATTGCACTACTTGCGAGTCTTGGGTACCATGAAGGAACAGTCGGCGCCTGTGCAACCTTGTTAACGATCGTATTTATGATTCCAGCGGATCAGTCTTACGGCTATGCATTTGCCAGAGTGGTTGACAGTTTTATCGGCATGGGGATTGCGCTGTTGGTAAATTATTTCATCCCGTTGAAGCTCAGTAAAAGAAGAATGATACGATCTATAGAAAATAAAGAAGTGTCTGAATAACAGATGCTTTTTTATTTTGTCAAAATACGTCAATCAATGCTAGTATAAAAGTATGAGATAAATATAAAAAAATCAAACTTTATTACTAAAATTTGTTGCTATTTTTTGAAAAATTCGTATACTAGAAAAGGTAAAATTAAACTTTTAGTTTAGTATGAGCAAACTTTTATGTGTTTTTAATAGATTGAAATGGGGTGGTCAAATGGAAATTGGTGAGAAGCTGCGGAACTTACGTGTACAAAAAAACTTAACACAAGAAGAATTAGGTGAACGAACAGATTTAACAAAAGGGTATATTTCTCAGTTGGAACGTGATTTAAGCTCGCCTTCAATGGAGACATTTTTTAATATTTTAGAAGTATTAGGCATCACGCCAGAACAATTTTTTAGTGAGCGGACGCTAGCTCAAAAAATTGTATATAAAGAGGAAGACAGTACACTTTATTATGATGAAGAGAATGGTTATGAACTAAAATGGCTGATTCCGGAATCAAACGAAAAAGAGATGGAACCGATTGTTTTGACATTTGACAAGAATGGTCAGTATAAGACATTTGAACCCTCATTATCTGAAACGTTTATCTATGTGATCGACGGTTCTGTTTCATTGATATTAGGGGAAACAACGTACACTGCTAAGAAAGGCGAAGCAATGTACTATCAAGCGAAGGAACGTCATCAGTTGATCAACCATTCAAAAGGAAAAAGTCGGATATTGATCGTTGCTACGGAGTCCTATTTATAGCATTTAATTTTTTAGACTTGGCTTTCGGAAAAAAGAGAAAATCAGATTGTGGCTAAAAGGACCACCCTCGTATTTTACTATTTTTCATTCAAGGCAAAACGAGTCCATTACATTTTTAAAACGGAGGTATCAGCGGGTGAAGAAAAATATTATTACGTTTGATAACGTTGTAAAACAATATGATGATGAAAAAGTTCTAAAAAACGTTAGTTTTGAAATTGAACAAGGAAAATTTTATACATTGCTAGGACCTTCTGGTTGCGGGAAAACAACGATTTTACGGATTTTAGCTGGTTTTGTAGATGCGACGGAAGGGGATATTTATTTTGATGGACAAAGAATCAATGATATTCCAGCCAATAAACGTCAAGTGAATACTGTCTTTCAAGATTATGCTTTGTTTCCTCATATGAATGTGTTTGATAATGTAGCATTTGGGTTAAAAATCAAAAAGATACAGAAGAAAGAAATTGAAAAGAAAGTGAAAGATGCTTTGCGGATGGTTCAGTTACCAGGTTATGAAACGCGTGAAATCAGTGAGATGTCTGGTGGTCAGCGCCAACGTGTAGCGATTGCCCGCGCCATCGTCAATGAACCCAAAGTCTTGCTTCTAGATGAGCCTTTATCTGCATTGGATTTGAAGTTGCGGACAGATATGCAATATGAATTACGTGAATTGCAGCAACGTTTAGGAATTACGTTTATTTTTGTTACACATGATCAAGAAGAAGCTTTGGCAATGAGTGATGAAATTTTTGTCATGAACAAAGGACACATCGTGCAAAGTGGTACGCCTGTAGATATTTATGATGAACCAATCAATCATTTCGTGGCAGATTTTGTGGGAGAAAGCAATATTGTCAACGGCACAATGATCGAAGATAATTTAGTTGAATTTGTCGGCAAACGTTTTGAATGTGTGGATGGCGGGATGCGCCAAGCAGAACCAGTTGAGATAATGTTACGTCCGGAAGACCTGACGATCACGACAGCAGACAAAGGAAAATTAGTTGTAACTGTCGATACGCAATTATTCCGTGGGGTTCACTATGAAATCATCTGTCATGATGAAGATCACAATGAGTGGATGGTCCATTCAACTAGAAAAGCAACAGAAGGTGCTAAAGTGGGCCTCTTTTTTGAACCAGAAGATATCCATGTTATGCGTTTCAATGAGTCAGAGGAAGATTTTGATGCTCGTTTAGAAAGCTACGAAGAATAGGAGGAATAATAATGAAAACAATGCGTCGGATTTATTCGATTCCTTATATGATGTGGCTATTATTGTTTGTGATTGCGCCTGTTTTGATGATTATCTATCAATCTTTCTTTGATATGAACGGTCAGTTTACTTTAGACAATTATCAAACGTACTTTACGTCAGGTACTTATTTGAGTATGACACTTAATTCAGTTTGGTATGCATTTTTGATCACGTTGTTTACGTTTTTGATCAGTTATCCAACTGCTTACTTTTTAACGAAGTTAAAGCATAAGCAATTGTGGTTGATGTTGGTTATTTTGCCAACTTGGGTGAATCTCTTACTGAAAGCTTATGCTTTTATTGGGATTTTTAGCATTCATGGGAATGTAAACCAGTTCTTAAGTTTCCTTGGAATTGGTCCGCATCAAATTTTATTTACAGATTTTAGTTTTCTATTTGTCGCAACCTATATTGAAATTCCATTTATGATTTTACCAATCTTTAATGCGCTAGAAGAACTTAATCCTTCGCTGATCAGCGCCAGCCGTGATCTTGGGGCTAACAGTGTTGAAACCTTTCAGCGGGTGATTTTTCCACTTTCATTGAATGGGGTAAAAAGTGGCGTTCAAGCAGTTTTTATACCCTCACTATCCTTATTCATGTTGACTCGTTTGATTGGTGGAAACCGTGTTATCACATTAGGTACAGCTATTGAAGAACACTTTATGGTGACACAAAACTGGGGCATGGGCTCAACAATTGGTGTGATTTTGATTGTGGCAATGTTTGTTGTGATGCTGTTGACAGGTGAGAAGAAGAAAAAGGGGCGGGTGAAATGACAAAGAAAAAATTTAAATGGTCTTATGTATATCTGATCATCGTTTTTGCTTTATTGTATGCACCGATTTTCTATCTGATTTTCTACTCATTCAATGATACAGATACGATGAATAAATTTACGGGATTCACACTTGCAAATTATGCGGCTGTCTTTGACGATACACGCTTATTGATTATTGTGTTGAATACGTTCTTGTTGGCTTTTTTATCGGCGCTATTAGCTACGATCATCGGTACATTTGGGGCGATGGGAATTTATTACACTAGACGTAGAAAAACTAGAACAGCTTTGATGAGTTTTAATAATATTTTGCTCGTATCTCCGGATGTCATTATTGGTGCCAGTTTTTTGATCTTTTTTACAGCAGTTGGCTTTATTAGCTTAGGTTTTGCCAGTGTATTATTGTCTCATATTGCCTTTAGTATTCCGATCGTCGTCTTGATGGTGCTGCCGAAATTACAAGAAATGAATGATTCCATGGTGGATGCAGCTCGTGATCTTGGGGCCAATAATGTACAAGTGATCAAAAATATTATCTTGCCATTTTTATCACCAGGTATTATTGCAGGTTATTTTATGGCATTCACCTACTCACTAGACGACTTTGCCGTGACCTTTTTCGTTACAGGAAATGGATTCTCAACACTTTCAGTTGAAATTTATTCTAGAGCGAGACAAGGAATTAGTCTAGAAATCAATGCGTTAAGTGCCTTAGTCTTTATTTTCTCTATGATTTTAGTGATCGGCTACTATTTTATCAGCCAAGATAATACGTCCAAACGTATGAAAAAAATGCGTCGTGAACAAAGTGAGGTGGCTAACCTTAAATGAAAAAACTACAATCTTTGCTTATCGGTATTTTAGCGATCATTCTGATTTTATTTTTCGGAGTTCGTCAATTAGAAAAAGCCAGCGGTATGGCGGGTGCTGATACCTTGACGATTTATAATTGGGGCGATTATATTGATCCTGATTTATTACGTAAATTTGAAAAAGAGTCAGGTTATAAGGTCAATTATGAAACATTTGACTCGAATGAAGCCATGTTTACGAAAATCCAGCAAGGTGGTACGGCTTACGATATCACGATTCCTTCTGAATATATGATCCAAAAAATGATGAAAGAAAAAATGCTATTGCCGATCGATCATAAGAAACTAACAGGATTAGAAAATATCGATGAACGTTTTTTAAATTTAGATTTTGATCCGCAAAATAACTATTCGATTCCTTATTTTTGGGGAACATTAGGGATCATTTACAATGATAAATTTATTGGCGAAGATCAAATCAAGCATTGGGACGACTTGTGGAAACCAGCATTGAAAGATAATGTGATGTTGATTGATGGTGCTCGTGAAGTATTAGGACTATCCTTAAACAGCATGGGATATTCATTAAACAGCAAAAATAATCAAGAGTTGCGCAAAGCAACGGATAAATTGAACAAACTAACAACTAATGTAAAAGCAATTGTTGCAGATGAAATCAAAATGTACATGATCAACGAAGAAAGTGCGGCAGCTGTAACGTTTTCTGGTGAAGCAGCTGAAATGCTTGATGGCAATGAACATCTGCATTATGTGATACCATCAGAAGGATCTAATTTGTGGTTTGATAATATCGTGATTCCTAAAACAGCAAAAAATATTAAAGGCTCCTACGAATTTATCAATTTCATGTTGCGACCTGAAAATGCTGCTCAAAATGCAGAATACATTGGGTATTCCACACCAAATAAGGCGGCGAAAAAATTATTGCCTGAGGAAATTTCTAGTGATGAACAGTTTTATCCAAGTGATGAAGTGATTAAGCATTTAGAAGTTTATGAAGATTTAGGGGCGAAATATTTGGGGATTTATAATGATTTGTTTCTTGAGTTTAAGATGTACCGCCGATGATTGGAAAACTCAGTAAAAACGCGTTAAATCAACAAAAATTCAGGAGAATAAGCCACCGTTTTTACTGCCAGTTTTCCAAAATTCTACCAAAAGCGACGAAATTGTCGCTTTTTTGGTGTTTTCTACCAGAGAATTTTAGCTATAAAGCTTGGTTTATGTATGATTAAGCATAGATGTTTTTTTGAGAAAAATTATCATTAAAAAAAATTGTTTTTTATCTAGAAAAAGAGTACTAGAAACATCTACTGTAAATGCTGGATATGAAAATTTTAATATAACAACATTTTATCGCCATGTAAAAATAAATTGAATCAATTCTAAGTTAAATTATATTGGCAGTAAATTTTAGCACACTTCTGAAAAGGTATCGTATATGGCGATATCTTTTTCTATTTTCCAACAAGAATATAGTTCATGAGAATATTTAAGTCAACACACTCCTGTGATAGTTTGTCAGTAGGTTCCTTGAATGAATCACAGTTTGGGAGGCAAACCAAGTTCTTGATAGTTGATTGATAGAATTTGTTTTATAGTAGAACTGTTCAGCGAAAGTTATATGTTTCAATATAATGTATAATTTACTATAAAAATAAGAACTCTCTTTTTCTTTATAGGTATTTGATATAATTAAGTAAATATTATGTGAGGATAGTACAACATGAGAACTAAATTATTTTTTTCAAATGAAGAATCACATATTTGGTACGGTGCTGGTAGCGGTGATATAGAAAGATATGAATGTCCTTTTACTTAAGGGAAAATAAAAAATTAGATGAAAATATAAAAATGTAAGTAGAAAAAATTAAAACTTCGTAATTATATTGATGAATTAGAGAATATTAGGCAAAAACATCTAGAAGAAATTCAAAATATTAAATCAGAGATTGATGATATTTATCATCACAATAATAGAGCTAAAACGCTTATAGAATTACACTCTAGAAAGGAAAAGGTTGTAGGTAGAATTAGCTTATGGTTAGAAAGTTTAACTGATGAAGAAAACTCAAGTAATATAGAGATAAAAATCAAAACACTGAATTTAAGATTAGAAGAAATTCATGTTTTATTAGATAAAGATTCTATTGAAGAACGAAAACAATCAGCGTTATTACGTATTTCAAGTGATATGATCAGAGGTAAAAGAATTAGATCTAGAACATTTATCTAATCCACATAGACTAGATATGAATAAAGTAACGGCTGTTGTTGATAAAACTGACTGCCTAGTACAATTACAACAACATGGAAGTGGATCAAATTGGGTTGGAGTTCACTTAATAGCTTATTTTGCGTTACAAAAATATTTCACTCAAAGTAAACGTCTTGTAACTAGGTTTCTATTCATGGATCAACCTTCCCAAGTATATTTCCCTTCAAAGACAGAAGGTAAAGACACTGATAGGGAAATGTTTACAAAAATGTATGATTTCATGTATAACAAAGTAAATTCTTTATCGAGCCAAATTCAAGTAATTGTAGTTGATCACGCTAAACTATATGATACTCATAATTTCAAAGCCTCGTTTATTGAAGACGGGCATACTGATTTAAAACTCATATCAATAGATTGGTATGAATAAAATATAGTATTGGCAGTACTAATTAACTTTTAAAAATGAGTTAGGTTTTTCAAAATAATACACAAATTAATGACAATAATTGTTAATACTTCAAACATTAACTTATCATTTCTATATGTAATTACCATTCAATGAATGTGATAGGCTTATAAGTAATAGAGAAGGGATTCAGTTATGGAACAACTATAAACTATAAATTATAAATTAGTAGCTAATATATATAAAATAATTAATGTTAAACCATTAATATGAAGTGTTTTAATAAGTATAAAGCTAATGATTAAAGAGAGTATGTTTATCGTTCACTAGACATGAAAGCTAAGTTATGTATAATTAAACATGTTAAAAGACAAGAGTAAATATAGAAGACAATGATTTAGTTGACCCAAATACCAAAGTTTAAAAGAAAGAGATCTATCATTTAAAGATAAAAATAGAGTGGAAAAATAATATGGATTTGAGTATTTTGAAAATAAAGGAGAGTTTTTTATGAAAAAAATAGCATTAGGTGTATCAGTAATTATTTTGATTAGTATTTTATCTTTTTTTACCATATTATTTTTCACTCCTAAGCCTTTATTTGCAGCTGTTAAGGCGATACCTGTTGAAGCAAATTTAACAAAGCCATCTAATTACAGAGAAATTGAAGATAATATTAGTGTTAAAAAAAATATTACGTATTCAAATGAATATTTGGAAAGCACATTAGATATTTATTCACCGAAAAAGTTGAAAGAGTCGGCTCCTGTAATTTTATTTATTCATGGTGGTGGTTTCTTTAAAGGCGAAAAAGAGATGGCAAAATATTTTGGTCCCACACTTTCCAATGAAGAATATATTTTTGTAAGTATTAATTACAATCTTGCGCCGAAGGCTACAGTATTTGACCAAATTAGGCAAGTGAATGAAGCGGTCAAATTTATTGTTGAGAATGCTGAACAATTTTCAATAAACGAAAATGAAATTAGTTTAGCTGGCTCGTCAGCAGGAGGTTTTTTAGCGTTACAATTGTTATCAGCTTACCATGATGATAGTTATGCAAAAAAAATTGAAATTCAGCCAGTAAAAAATACACTATTTAAAAGTCTACTTTTATATAGTGCTGTATTTGATTTATCAGAATTTCAAAACTTTGATGGTAATATACTAAGTAATTATGTGGTTTCTAAAATGGGTTGGGGATTGACTGGCGAGAAAAATTGGAAACAAGACAAGCATTTAGGTCAGCTTCTAAATTTAAATAATTATATCAGTGAAAAATTTCCACCGATATTTATTACAGATGGAAATACGAATACTTTTACTAAACAAGCTAAAAACTATGTAGCTAGGCTAGAAGAATTTAAAGTTCCAACTCAAACTTTGTTCTTTGATTCAAAAGTTGAGGTGGGACATGGATATCAATTAAATATGGAGACTCATGCATCAGAGAAAGCTGTGGCTCAATCGTTAGAATTTTTAAAGTTAGATCAATAAGTTACTTAATTAAATTATGAAATGGAGTAGCCTGAGTTGTGAGACGAATTTTCTTCAGCAAAGTGAATTATTAACATTGTTACTAATAGGTTAATGGTTCACTTTTGTTTTTATAAATGAAAACTATTAGAAACTACTCTAATTTTTTATTTACATATAATGTTTGTACATAGGTGTTCATTTGATAAGCCCAGCCTTGATCAGAGTGGAAGGGGCGGCGATAGGGACAATCATTTGTTTGAGAAATTGCTTCTACTAACCCGGCTATAACTGTTTTACCGTTTGGTTGAGCAGAAAGGCTGTAGCTTAGAATTTCACTGTTATACATATCCATAAACGGATCTAAATATGTTTTTTTCTGTCGAAGAATGCTCGCGTCGTCTGTTTCATAGTATTTAAATTCAGTTGTATCCGTCGTGATTTTTTCATGAGAGCCCGAAGTATTGAGTCTTCGATGAATCAAGTTTTTAGCTACTTTCCCAACGTTTCCCTTATATGAATTATATTTCCTAGATTTCTTGGTAAATGCGTTGACTTGTAACTGTAGCTTTTGAATTAATCGCTGTACTTTCTTTTTATTTACTTTGTATCCACGTCGTTTTAATTTTTGTGTCATTCTTCTATAGCCATAATGTTAATGTTCTTTACGAATTGCTTGAATTTTTTCTTCAATCATTTGTGTTGAATATGAATATAATCATGTATGTACTATTTTTTGTTATAGCTTTATTCAGAATGGGAGTGCTTTTTATTTCTAAACGTCATGAAAAGAAATTATTAGAGACAGGCGCGATGGAGTATGGTAAAAAAGTATCCAAACAACTAGTAATTTTGCATACTTTATTTTATTTTTGTTCTTTTTTTGAAGGTATAATCACGAGCGTAAAAATAGATATAATTAGTTATATTGGATTATTTCTGTTAATAGTGTCATTTATCGTATTAATCGTAGTGGTTAAATCATTAGGGGAATACTGGACAGTTAAATTAATTTTTGCTGGAAATCATGTGTTAAATACTAGTTGGGTGTTTAAATATATTAAACATCCAAATTATTTCTTAAACATTGTTCCTGAGTTAATAGGTATAACCCTATTATTTCATGCTTGGTTAACGATAATGGTTTTCATAGTTCCCTATAGCATATGTCTTTATTTAAGAATCAAAGAAGAAAATGAATTATTAGCTTCTTTGTAGCTTGAGATGAGAGCGCTGAAATATTGGTGCGTAATTTTCTATCAATGAAGTTTAAAATAATCATGTATTAATAGATTTACCACAAATAAGAATGGTGTAAGCTCTTCGTGAACGTAATTTTTTGTTCATTAAGAGGTTCTATAAAGAAAGCGTTTGATTGTTAAAATTCGACCATAATTTGTCCGAAACATGAATTTTTTTCGAAACTTTCCAATCATTTGAGTTAAGTACAAGATTTTCGCTTATACTTATGGTAAAATAAACTCAACTTATAGAAGTTTAAACGCGATTTTTAGAGGCAAAAGGCAGGTGGGTACATGGAACAATATCCCAAGAAATTCAGTAATAATAAGAGATTTATGTTATTCTCACACTCAAAAGTTTTAAAAACTGGAATTGCCGCGTGCATTATTCAGTGCTTTAAGAGTTATTACAGAGTTACCTGATTGCCTAACAGTAAATAAGGATCAACCAAAAAAGATGAGTGATAGATTCTAAGAATCAATGAATATCAGAATCTTTAATACATGTGAGAGGAACTAAAATGAATGAAAAGAAAACTATTATCACTACAGATGATATGTGTATTGCTCAGTGTTAATTTTGTACCAGTAATTGGTTATGCTGATGAATTGACGCAAACAGAGTCAGGATCAAACAACATCGAAGAAGGAACAACAGAAACGACAGAAAGTTCTTCAACTGAGGACACAACGACACCGACAGATTCATCTTCAACTGAAGAAACTGGTACAACTGAATCAACCAATACCAGTACCGAGTCGTCAGAAGAAGTACAACCTCCGGCAAGTAGTCATGAGGAAGTCCCAGTAGCGCCACAACCAAGCGCTCCAATTGAAACGACAGTAGTACCAGAGCAGCCTGTTCAGCCAACCGTTGATCATGCACCTACTGAAGCGCAATTGGATCAAACTATCAAGGTCGTTAAAAATGAACCAACAGAAACATTCATTCGCCGTATCGGTGAAAAAGCTCGTGCTGTAGGTCAAAAAAATGACTTGTATGCCTCTGTTATGATTGCTCAAGCCATTTTAGAAACAGGATCTGGCAATAGTGATTTAAGCCAACAGCCTTATCACAATCTCTTCGGAATCAAAGGAGAGTACAAAGGAGAGAAAGTTGTCTTTTCTACACAAGAAGATGACGGATCTGGCAATTGGTATACGATTGATGCTTCTTTCAAAAAATACCCTGGATACAAAGAATCGTTTGAGGATTATGCTAAGTTAATGAAAGAAGGCATCGATTCAAACAAAACAATTTATTCAGGGACTTGGAAGTCAAATGCCGTGAGCTATCGTGAAGCGACAAAATCTTTAACAGGTGTTTATGCAACGGATACGAGTTATGATCAAAAGCTAAATGCTTTTATTGAAGAATATGATTTGACTGAGTATGACAAAGAAAAACCATCTACTTCAACAAGTGGTATCATTGTTTCAGACAGTCATCCAGATAGTGATTTTAAAGAGTATACAGGTGAAACCTATTCTGGTTCAGAAGCATATGCAGCAGGAAACTGTACGCAATATGTCTATAACCGTATTGTTCAATTAGATGGTTCTGTCGAAACAACAATGGGTAATGGAATGGACTGGGGATCAACTGGTAAAGCGAATGGCTATGAGGTTTCTAATAAACCTAAAGCAGGAACGGCCGTTAGTTTCCAACCAACAGTTGCTGGAGCAGATGGAACGTATGGACATGTGGCATTTGTTGAACATGTGTATGATGATGGATCTATCCTAATTTCAGAAATGAATGTTGCTGGTTTAGGAATCGTTTCATTTAGAGTAATTGATAAAGACACAGCTAATACGTTAGCATACGTGACACCAAAATAAAAATAAGTTAATGATGATGTCGAGTTGGAGTACTCAGCATTATCATTAACTTTTTTAGTTTTTCTCAAAATTCTGTTTACTTTTTCTTAACTATTCTATAGAAAACCTAAATGTTTTGGGCATAGTTTCTTCAAACCTCCACGTTATTATATAGACATACCCAATAACAAACCCAAACAAAACACTTTTTCATTTTTACTCCTCAAGTAAAAAGAACTCCTTTGCCGCTCGATCACCCAGTCGAGCGGTTATTTTTTTGTAAAATAGTTGTTGAACTTAATAATGTATTTTCCTGCTGTTAATGCTTGATTCATTCCAAAATTCATATGAATCAGCCATTTTTCTAGAAATTATTTGCTGTAATTGAGAAAGTTCTTCCTGCTGTAACTCTCTTTTTTGAATTAATAAAACTGAAGTCGAGTTTAGTTGTAGCGCAATAAAATCATTCGCTTCAATGCATCGGATGAAACTGGACCATTCATAAGTGGAAACAGATAATTGTGTCCTTACTTCAACAGATTCATCTGTAATAATAAACTCCTTTTCGATAAAAAATGATTTGTTTGACGGATCTTTTAAACTTTTTTTGAGTCTAAAATCAATTTCTTTATAATAGATAAGCAGCAGTTCTAGACCTATTACCAAAAAAAGTAATGCACTATAAAAAAATATCGGACAATAATGCAGTATGTCAGCTAAGTTGATGGATATAAATTTGAATGTATCTTGTTGGAAAAATTTCCAGATTAAATAAATAGAAATGATGAACAGAAAAAAACTAGTAATAGATAAACTTAAAAGTAAATATCTTCGATGTTTATATTTCTTTTTCATGTAGATTTTATTAAACTCTAGCCAACTATTTTGAGTCAAGGTTTGTGTTAATTTTAGTTTTAGTTCCATTTTTATCATCTCCTACTATGGATTATAGCGTTTACTTTGTTGAAATGACAGTTTTTTTGATAGACGACAGTGAAAAAATAGTTATATCCTGAAAAAAATGCTGACCATAAAAATCATGGCCAGCATTTTTTATTATTTTTTCCACTCAGCGACTTCTTTTGAATGACTGTCGATCCAGTCTCTAGCAGCTTGAGTTGGTTCAGTTCCATTATTGATTTCTAACATCACAGATTCCATATCTTCTTTTGTCCAATGGAAATTTTTCAAGATGTTATAGGCTTCAGGATTTTCTTTTTCTAATCCTTTTCTAGCCATTGTGTGAATTGTTTCTTCTTTGCCCATTGTGCCTTTTGGATCTTCTAAATATTTAAGATCGTATTTAGCAAACATCCAATGTGGAGACCAACCCGTAATAACAATCTCTTCTTTGTTTTTGATGGCTTGTCCAAGAGCAACGGTCATGGCACCAGATGAAGAAGTTTCAACTGACCAATCAGATAAGTTGTTATAAGCTTTTTGTGTTTTTTCAGCCGCAGCAACAACACCTGCACCAGGTTCGATCCCGGTGATTTTTTTACCAGCTTGATCTTTTAAATCTTCAATTGAATCAACGTCCATATATTGTGGAACAACGATACCAAGTTTAGCACCTTTTAAGTTTTCACCTAAATCATCCACTTTATTTTTATATTGTTTGTATTGCTCACCATGAGTTCCAGGAAGCCAAGCGGCAACCATTGCATCTGTTTCCCCTTTTGAGAGAGATTCCCACATAATGGCATTATCTAGCGGTGTCAGTGAGACATTGTAACCTACATCTTTTAACACTTCACCGATCACGTGAGTTGAAGCAACTTCTGTATCCCATTCTACATAAGAAAGAGAAATATTTTTTTCTTCATTTTTTGCAGAAGAGAACAGAGTAGAGCCGGCGATCAAAGCGATAATCGCTACAATAGCAACAGCAGTGCCACCAATTTTTTGTTTTTTAGATAATTTTGATTTAGCTGGTGTTGATTTTTTCTTATTTAAATTTTGAGTAAAACGATCAATGATAATCGCTAAAATAACTAAAGCAACCCCATTAACAAAACCATTTCCGACTTGGGCACGTTGTAAGGCAGAAAGAACGCCGCGACCAAGTCCAGGAGCACCGATCATTGATGCGATAACCACCATAGAAAGTGCCAGCATTGTTGTCTGGTTGACCCCCGCCATGATCGTATTTTTAGCTAATGGTAACTCAAGTTTGAATAGTTTTTGCCAACCCGTACTACCAAATGAATCAGAAGCTTCAACTAATTCTTTCGGTACTTGACGAATCCCAAGATTGGTAAAACGAACAGTTGGTGGTAATGCAAAGATCACTGAGGCAAATACCCCAGGAACCATCCCGATTCCGAAGAATGCTACTGCAGGAATCAAATACACAAATCCAGGCATTGTTTGCATGAAATCTAAAATAGGGGTAATAATGCTTTGCGCTTTATTACTTTTTGCCATTAAAATTCCTAGTGGTACACCAATGACGATGGAAACTACACTAGAAAGTAAAACTAAAGTTACGGTACTCATCAAATCTGTCCATAAATTTTGATTGTAAATGAAAAGTAACCCGATCAGTGTGAACAAGCTTAAACCAATTTTCTTATTTGAAATAAAAAATGCAATGGCAGTTAAAATAATGATAAATAGTACGGGAGGAATCGCAACTAATAGAGAGGTGATTCCATCCATTAAACTTTGACCTGTTGATTGGAAGAAACTGAAAACTCCTGAAAAAGTATTCGTCATCCATTCAGTGATCGTTTCGACCCAACTTGCTACTGGTAATTGATAATTATTCATTGATATTCACCTCTGTTTCTGCTAATGCTTCAAGAACGCTGCCTCGAATGACGACACCAAGCAATTTATTGTTGTCCGTTACAGCAACTGGCGTAGGTGAATCATAGATGATTGGGAAAATATCGTTGACGAGCATATCTTTGTCGATAGAAGTGATATCTGTATCCACATAATCAGTTAATGGTTTACCTGCTTTACGTGCTTCTAACGCTCGCTCAGCTCGGACGACCCCTTTTAGTTGACGTTTTTTATCAACAGCTAAAAGCATACTAACTTCTTCTTGACGCATCCGTGTTAAAGCAACCGTTGGGCCGTCAATTTCAATATTAGTTGTTAATGCAGGAACCATGATATTTTGAGCAGTTAAAACCTTAGAACGATCTACATCTTCAACGAAGGTACGAACGTAATCATTGGCTGGGTTTGTTAAGATTTCTTCACCAGTACCAATTTGCATAATCTGACCGTCTTTCATTAGAGCAATTCGATCGCCGATACGTAATGCTTCATTTAAATCATGTGTGATAAAGATGATCGTCTTTTTCACATTTTCTTGTAGATCTACTAATTCATCTTGCATTTCTCGACGAATCAACGGATCAAGAGCAGAAAAGGCTTCATCCATCAGTAAAATTTCTGGATCGTTAGCTAAGGCTCGGGCTAAGCCAACACGTTGTTGCATTCCGCCAGACAGCTGTTTAGGAAACTGATCTTTAAAAGCGAGTAAGCTTGAGTTTTCTAACGCTTGTTCGGCTTTAGCAGTACGTTCTTCTTTTGGGACACCGCGAACTTCTAAACCATATTCTGTATTTTCTAAAATCGTGCGGTGAGGGAAGAGACCAAAATTTTGGAAAACCATGCTCATCTTATTACGACGAACTTCTCTAAGGCCTTCTTTATCCAATTTTGAGATGTCTTGATTATCGATAAGAATATTTCCAGAAGTGGGTTCGATCAAACGATTCAAAAGACGAATCAATGTTGATTTACCACTACCAGAAAGCCCCATGATCACGAAAATTTCTCCTTCTTCTACTTCGAAATTCACATCGTATACGCCGACAGTAGCACCAGTTTTTTTCAAGATTTCGGTTTTATCTTTGTTTTCTTTGATCATATCCAGTGCTTGTTTTGATTTTTTACCGAATATTTTTGTTAAATGCGAGACTTGTACTTTGGGCAAAACAAAATTCCTCCTTATTTTAAAAGCTGAGCAGGCTCGTCCAACTCCGACAGAAAAATAGGAAAATCAGAGGGTGGTGCTTTTCGCCACAATCGGATTTTATCTTTTTTTCGAGGAGTTAGCCTGTGAAGCTAGATAACACTAAAAGCGTAACGAGCTAGTTTAGCCTAGACAGGAAAATAGGAAAAAATGACTGAGATGCTTTTTGTCTCATTCAGTTTTTATCTTTTTCCCGAAAGGCTAGCTCGTGAAGCTAGATAACACTAAAAGCGTAACGAGCTAGTTTAGCCTAGACAGGAAAATAGGAAAAAATGACTGAGATGCTTTTTGTCTCATTCAGTTTTTATCTTCTTCCCGAGCGGCTAGCTCGTAAAGCTAGATAACACTAAAAGTATAAGAGGCTCGTCCAACTCCCACAGAAAAATAGGGAAATCAGAGGGTGGCGTTTTTTGCTACAATCAGATTTTATCTTTTTTCCGAGTAGTTGGCCTGCGAAGCTACCCAATATAAATTATACTTTTTTTGTTTTTTACAAAATAATGTAAAGAAAAATCATTTTCTTTTCTGTAAAAAAAAGTGACCATTCTAGATTAACATCGTGTAGTCACTTTGTCAAATTAGTGATCTAAAGAGAGAAAAATCAATGTGACTACCCTGTAAAGATATCATCTTTATTGAATTTTTTCTTTACTGCACGATGTGTTTTACATGTCAAGCTATTGGTGATAGTGAAGTCTATAGCAATGTTGATTGATAATAGTTATCACTGATAGTTATTATCAAAAATATTGATTGTACTTCAGGTTTTTTCAAACATATAATTAAGCCAGATAGGAGGGATAGAATTGAAAAAAATAGAGTGCAGTATTTATCGAGGAGGTACGAGTAAAGGTGTATTCCTATTAAAGAAGGATTTGGATAGACTCGGTTATGATCAAGATGAGGTATTGCTAAGAATAATGGGGAGTCCTGACGTAAGACAGATTGATGGGTTAGGAGGAGCAGTTTCAACTACAAGTAAAGTTGCTATTATTTCAAATGAAGAAAATGAAGATTGGGATGTGAATTATACCTTTGCACAAGTAGCTATTGACAAGCCAATTGTCTCTTATGCTGGAAACTGTGGAAATATTTCATCTGCAGTTGGCATTTTCTCGATTGAAAGCGGTTTAGTGGATGCGGTTGACCCTATAACTACAGTTAAAGTTTATAACAAGAATACAAATAAAATAATCTATGAACATATTCCTACTCCTGACGGTCAATTAGTATATGAAGGAGATTTTAAAATTTCTGGAGTACCAGGAAGCGGACTTAAAATTGTATTAGAGTTTATGGAGCCCGCTGGTTCAATAACAGGAAAATTGTTGCCAACAGGAAATGTAATAGACACACTAACAGTAGAAGATTTTGGTGAGATAGATGTATCAATTGTTGATGCTGCAAATCCTTTAGTATTTATAGAAGCGAATAAAGTTGGTCTGATTGGGAATGAGAATGCTTCTGAAATCGACAATAGTGAAGAACGATTAAGATTGTTAGAGAAAATCAGAGGTGCAGCAGCTGAAAAACTAGAATTTATCAAAACAGCGGATCAAAGTTCTCAAAAATCACCAGGAGTTCCTAAGCTTACGTTAGTAAGTAGAGCTGAAAATTATACAACAGTAGGTGGAGAAAATATCAGGTCAGATAGCTATGATTTAGCTGTTCGAATGATGAGTATGCAAAAAGCACATAAAACGATTGCCTTAACTGGTGCACTTTGTACAGCAGCAGCTTGTGTGATACCTGGTACGATTCCAAATTTACTGCTAAAAAAAAATAATCTGTCAAGCAATCAAACAAAATTGGTTTTTGGTCATAGTGACGGTTTGATTGAAACAACAATCAATTATGAATTAAATAAGGAAGAGGGCGTAACTATCCGTTCTATTTCTTCCTATAGAACGGCGAGAAAAATTTTGACAGGTACAGTATTTTTTTAGATTAAAAAGGAGATGAAAAAAGTATGTTGGCTTTATTGGGATATTTGATGATCATTGTATTTATGGCACTGTTACTTACGAAAAAAATCTCCCCTTTCGCAGGGCTGATTCTTATACCTCTTGCTTTTGGTTTAATTGCAGCTAGTTATACAGGACAATCATTTTTAAACGTTTTTGATTGGATTTATGAAGGATTATATTATCAAGTTGTTGGTAACAAAGTAAAATCTGGTGTAGCACCTACTATTACATTATTATTATTTGCTATTTTGTATTTCTCTATTATGTTGGATGTTGGCCTTTTTGATCCATTAAGCAAAGTTTTGATCAAATGGGCAAAAGGAGATCCTCTTCGTCTTTGCATTGCTACAGCTGTCATATCAACGATTGTTTCTTTAGATGGTGATGGTACGACAACAGTATTGATCGTAACAGCAGCCGTTTTGTCGTTATTCAAAAAAATGAAAATGCGACAGCTATACTTAGCAGTATTGATTGCTATTCCAAATTCGATTATGAACTTGGTACCGTGGAGTGGACCTATGGCAAGAGCCATGCCAGTATTGAATATAGGACCAAAAGAATTTTTCTTACCCTTGATTCCTGGAATGATTGGTGCAACGTTGCTTACAGCTTACATGGCTTATAGCTATGGGACAAAAGAGCGCGCACGTTTAGGTTATACTGCTGGAAAGAGTATTGTTACTGAAGAAGATTTAAAGGCAATCATGAAATCACTAAATGATGATCCAGATAATTTAAAACGACCTAAATTATTGTTATTCAATTTTATTTTGACAATCGTTATCATGGCGTTGTTGGTATTGGATACAGTTAATGGAGGCATCTTATTCTTAGTTGGAACAAGTATTGCACTGATTGTTAACTATAAAAATCCAGTTCTTCAAGCGCAACGATTAACTGCAAATGGTTCAGAAGCGTTAGGACCCGTCAGCTTAGTTTTTGGCGCAGGTGTTATTATGGGCGTATTAAATGGTAGTGGAATGAGTGCAGGCATTGCAGAGCATATTGTTTCTTTATTACCTGAAAGTATGGGAGGCTATATTCCGTTGTTGCTAGCCCTAATTTCACTACCAGGTCTATTCTTTTTACCGAATGATGCATTTTATTTCGGCATTTTACCTGTCATTGCCCCAATTGCATATAGTTTTGGGGCAACACCTGTAAATATTGGGGTAGCTTCCTTGATAGGGCAAGCGGTACGATTTGCCAGTCCTCTAGTTGCATTTCTTTACGTCTTAGTTGATCGAACTGAAGTCAGTTTTGGAGACTATCAAAAAGAATACTTAAAATGGGGAATACCTAGCTATTTCATTCAACTAATAATCGCTATTGTAAGCGGAATCATTCCGTTGCCATTTTTAAATTAATGTTTTACAAAGATTGATAAATTCACGAGTATATGGTGGAAGTATTCGGTTTTTACGGTATCCAATCAATACTTCTGTGGAAAATAAATGTTCGTCAGTTTGACTGATTGAAAAGAAAAAAGGACGTTCTTTCAGGTTCAAGTGTTCTACATGATTTTCGTAAACAAAGGATACACCATAACCCGCAACAGTTAGATTGAGAGCTGTTTCGATATTTTTTGTATAGAATACATTTTTAGGCTTGATTTGATGATAACGAAAAATTTTTTCTGCCATTTGACCAGTTCTTTGATTTGGAAAGTGTAAAATAAATCGTTGATTTTTAAAGTAACGTAAATCAAAATATGGATATTTGTGTTGTGATTTTTGTGATAATAGATCCTCTTTAAGGAATGATCTTGGCACTGCTAATAATATTTTTTCTTTGCGAATAATCTCATAATCCATATTTAAAAAACGATCTGGCTTATTCATGATAATGATATCTGCCTGTCCATCCTGGATTTTTTTCTCAAGAACGACAGAAGCATCTTCACATAGTTCTATTTTAACATTGGGATAAAGTGTATCGAATTTAGGCAAAATTTCTGGTAATAAATATGAGCTCCGTAATAAGGGGATTGCCAATCGTATTTTACCATAGCGTTGCTCCAACATAGTTTCCAATTTACTTTGAAAATTATCTTTTATTTCAAGGATGCTTAATCCTGCTGCAAGATATTCTTCGCCTAAAACAGTTAAAGAAAATTTTTTCCCGATCACTTGAAATACTTGAAAACCTAGACGTTCTTCCATATTTTTGAGGTACATGCTTAAGGAAGGTTGAGTAATAAATAATGATTCTGCAGCTTTAGTCAAATTTTCAAATTCTAAAATAGCACAAATATACTCAAAGTCTTTTATTTCCATAAGTTTACTCCCTTTCAATAAAGCCCTTTAGTATTAATCATAAAGTATTTTCACTTTAAAACAACAATTTTTGGAGGTTAAGCTATGAAAAGAACAATAATAATTCAAAATAAAGAATATAACTATTTTAGTCTGAAGGCATTAGGTGAAAAAAACAACGCTGACATTTCTCGTCTGCCATACTCTATCAGAGTATTACTTGAGAACGTTTTACGTCAAGAAACAGAAGAAAGCGATGAAGTTGTTCAACAACTGGTAAACTGGAATTTACCAAATACTAAAAAAATGGAAATTCCTTTTAAGCCCGGACGTGTCATTTTACAAGATTTGACAGGTGGGGCAGCTATTGTAGATTTAGCATCATTGCGTAAAGCGGTTAAAGATTTTGGGTTTGACCCAAATAGTATAAATCCTGAGATTCCAGTAGACTTAGTTATTGATCATTCTGTTCAAGTTGACTATGCTGGATCAAAAATAGCTTTTCAGAAAAATGAAGAATTAGAATTTAAGAGAAATATGGAACGATACAGTTTTTTTAAATGGGCAGAACAATCATTTGACTCGTTTAGAGTCGTTCCTCCTGCAACTGGTATTGTCCATCAAGTGAATTTAGAATATCTTGCTGATGTTGTAACACAAAAAGAGACGAAGTCAGGAGAGAATTACTTATTCCCTGATACGTTGGTTGGTACAGATTCACATACGACGATGATCAATGCCCTTGGGGTTTTAGGCTGGGGCGTAGGTGGAATAGAAGCAGAAGCCGGCATGTTAGGACAGCCTTGTTATTTGTCTACTCCAGAGGTTGTAGGTATTCGATTAAAAGGAAAATTTAGAAGTGGTGCCACAGCAACTGACTTGGCCCTAACCTTGACACATTTATTAAGAGAAAAAAACGTAGTAGGGAAATTTGTTGAATATTTTGGGGAAGGATTAGCAAATTTAACAATATCTGATCGTTCTGTTGTAGCGAATATGGCGCCTGAATACGGTGCTACTTGTGGCTTTTTCCCTATTGATCAAGAAACACTTAATTATTTAGCATTTAGTGGTAGAAGTGAGAAGCAACGTATGATTATTGAAGCGTATGTGAAAGAAAATCAATTATACTATGATCCTAATAAAGAAGCGGATTATAGTGATGTCATTGAGTTGAATTTAGAGGAAATTGAGCCAAGTTTAGCAGGTCCAAAACGTCCACAGGATTTAGTTCCTTTGTCTAAAGTTAAGCAAGGATTTATTGACTCTCTAACGTTGCCCAACGGAAATAGTGGTTATGGTCTACAACCAGAAGAAGAACGAAAACAGGCGATTATTCATTATGAGGATGGAACACAGGAGGTTATTGAAACAGGAGCAGTTGTGATTGCTGCAATCACGAGTTGTACGAATACAAGTAATCCTTTTATCATGTTGAGTGCCGGACTTCTCGCGAAAAAAGCGGTAGAAAAAGGGTTATCAGTCAAGAGGTATGTCAAAACATCATTATCGCCAGGCTCAAAAGTAGCGACTCGTTATTTTGAAAATGCGGATTTACTCTATTATTTAGAAAAACTAGGCTTTGATATTACTGGGTACGGATGTATGACATGTGTGGGAAATTCTGGACCTTTAAATGACGCGGTTAGTAAAGTTATTCAAGATGAAAATCTATTGGTATCAGCGGTATTGAGCGGAAATCGTAATTTTGAAGGACGTGTCCATGCAGATGTAAAAGCAGGCTATTTAGCTGCACCTCACCTTGTCATTGCCTATGCAATAGCAGGAAATATCAAAATTGATTTAACTACTGAACCATTGGGTTACGATGAACATAATTCACCTATCTATTTAGGAGATATCATGCCTAGTAATGAGGAAGTAGAACAATTAATGAATAAATATGTCAAAACAGATTTATACAAAGAAGAGTATAAATCTGTATTTAACTCAAACCAGCACTGGAATGAAATTAAGACGAAATCGTCAACTACTTATAAATGGGATGATAACTCCACTTATATTGCTAATCCACCTTATTTTGAACAATTGCAATTACACATTAAACCAATCCAACCATTAAAAGAGCAACGCGTATTGGCGAAACTGGGTGATTCTATTACGACCGATCATCTATCGCCTGTTGGGGCAATTCCTTTAAATTCACCTGCTGGAAAGTACCTGATTGAACATGGTGTACGGCCGCAAGCCTTTAACTCATATGGAAGTCGCCGTGGTAACCATGAAGTGATGGTGAGAGGAACGCTGAGCAATATTCGCTTGAGAAATGAATTGGCAGATGGTAAAGAAGGAGGATATACAAAATATTTTCCTACCGATAAGATTCTTTCCATATTTGATGCTAGCCAAAAGTATATTGAAGATAATGTAGGACTGGTTATTTTAGCAGGTGAAGACTACGGCATGGGGTCTTCGAGAGATTGGGCTGCTAAAGGGGTTCGGTTGTTAGGCGTAAATACAGTTATTGCAAAAAGTTTTGAGAGGATTCATCGATCTAATTTACTAATGATGGGTGTTTTACCGCTACAATTTCTGGATGGAGAAGATGCAAATAGTCTAGGATTGACAGGGAACGAAATTTTCGATTTTGAAATTGATGATACCGTACAGCCTAATGAAATAATCAATGTTCTTGCTACGAGTCCAGATGGGGCAACAATTACATTTAAAGTATGTGCGCGATTTGATTCACAAACAGAGGTAGATTACTATAGAAATCGAGGAATTCTTCAAATGGTTTTGAGAAATAAACTGCGCTCAAAAGAGAATTGATAGAGGTGAATTATGAAAAATAAAACTGATATTGCTGAAGTTATTGAACCAAATTTAAATTTTAGTAGTACGAAATCACTGAAAACAACTGTCTATTTGGCGTTAAGAAAGACAATTCTCAACGGGAAAATCCCTGTAGGAACGAGGATTAATGAGTCAATGATTTCTGCAAGATTTAATATTAGCAGAACACCGCTTCGTGGTGCATTGCAAAGACTTAGAGATGAAAATTTATTAGAGTATGTTCCAGATAGAGGAATGATTGTAAAAGGAATCACGATTCGAGATGCTTATGAAATTTTTACGATCAGAAAATCTTTGGATCGTTTAGCCACAATAACTGCAATGTACGAAATGAGTGAAGCAGATTTTAAAGAATTGGAATTAATAGTGTATTTGATGCAGCAACAGGATAAAGTTGGTGGTAATTTGGCTTCACTTTTTGAGGAGTTTAATGAGTTTATTTATGAAAAAAGTCACTTATTTCGTCTTAGAGATACAATAGCAAATATTCAAAACTATTTAAGCTATTTCAGAGAACTTTCAGTGCATTCAAAAGACAGAAGTAAAGGAGCAATTGAGGACCATACAAAAATTTATCATTACATGAAAAGGAAAGATGAAAAACAAGTGGGAATTCTTTTAGATAAACATTTAGATAATGCTTTAAACAGTATCTTAAATGAAATGGATAAAAATTGAATATATTTAAACATTAAACTATTTTTCTAATTTAAGATTAAAGCCTGTAAAAAGAATGGTCATTTGCTTTATGTTTTGGTGAATAATGCATTTTAAACTATGATTAGTAAAAAATAAAAAATAGTCTATCAATAAACCAACCTCCAAAAGGGAAGCCCCAAAATTTGGAGGTTGGTTTAGAGTTTTTTTAGTTTATCAATTCGGATAGAAAAAATTCTGAACTCGTTGTAATGTCGACTCATGACCGACAAAATAAATTGTATCACCGGCAGTCAGTTTTGCATATGGACCAGGGGATACAAGGAGTTCATCACCATGTTTGATTGCAATCAAAGTGGCAGAAGTACTTTGCCATAAATTTAATTCACTGATCGTCATCTCAAGATGGGAGGCATCACTAGTTAATGTAAAGGTTACTGGATTTAACGGATTGAATGAGTCAAAACGTTTTGTTTGATCAACCAGTTTATCTAATATTTCTGAAAAATGACTTAATTCTTCTTTTTGTTTTTTTACACTATCAATCAAATCTTCTTTTAGATCATGGATCGATTGGACATCTTGATATTGGTCGACGAATAGCTTGGCCTTTTCCATAGAATGAACATAAAAACCACTACCGTGTTTTGCTTGAACGATTTCTAAATCAACTAAAACACTGATAGCCTTTCTGGCAGTTTCAGGAGAAACACTATATTTGTTAGCCAAGGTAGAACGTGCATGAATTTTATCACCAACTGTAAATGTTTGGTCAACAATCTTCGCTGCTACATCAACAGCGATTTGCTGATATTTAGGTTTCGTTACATTCATACTTTTTGAAGTCATATGAAGCCTGCCTTTCGTCAATTATTATCTTCTACTTCTTCAAGCTCTAAACTAAGATTTTCCCAGTCTGTCAGCAATTGATCTTGTTGTGCGCGTTGTGTTTCTAGCTCTTCATTTAATGCCATTAGCTTCATATGATCATCAACCAGTGCAGGGTCACTCATTGTTTGTTCTAATTGTGCGATCGTTGTGTCCAATGTTGCTAAGTTTTCTTCAATCTGGGTTATTTTTCGATTTAAATTACGTAGAATTTTTTGTTGTTCTTTATTTTGATAAAAATCATTTTTAGGTTTTGCAGTTTCTATTTGTTTTACAGAGGACTGTTCAGCTAATAATGCAGCTAATTCTTCTTCTTCTTTTTTCTTCTCTAGATAATAGTCATAATCTCCTAGATATAGCTTGCTACCAGACTCAGAAAGTTCGATGACTTTTGTCGCAATTCGATTAATAAAGTATCGGTCATGTGAAACAAATAAAATAGTTCCTTCATAATCGATCAGAGCATTCTCTAAAACTTCTTTGTTATCGATATCTAAATGGTTAGTTGGTTCATCAAGGATCAGAAAATTTTCTTTATCCATGGACAATTTAGCCAAAGCAACACGAGCTTTTTCACCGCCACTTAGAAGAGGGATCGTTTTTTCAACATCATTTCCACTAAATAAGAAGCTGCCTAAAACACTGCGAATGTCTTTTTCAGGTGTGGTCGGATGTTCATCCCAAAGTTCAGCTAAAACGGTCTTCGTACCATGCAGATTTGCTTGTTCTTGGTCATAGTAGCCGATTTGAACGTTTGTACCCAGATTCGCTGTGCCTTTAATGAAGGGAATGCTTCCGATAATCGATTTGAGTAATGTTGATTTACCAATTCCATTTGGTCCAACAAGAGCGATTGCTTCTTGTCTACGAATATCTAACGAGACAGGCTCAGATAAAATACGAGTATCATATCCAATTGCAGCATCTTCTATTTGTAAGACGACATTTCCAGAAGTTTTTTCAATAGCAAATAGGAAATTCGCTGATTTTTCATCCCCTTGAGGGCGATCTAGGCGTTCCATTTTTTCTAATGTTTTTCTACGACTTTGCGCACGCTTTGTAGTTGACGCTCTTACTAAATTACGGGCAACAAAATCTTCAAGTTTATTGATTTCAGTCTGCTGTTTTTCATATGCTTTCCACTCACTGGTCAGCTGTTCGGCTTTCAATTCTAAATACTTAGAGTAGTTTCCTTTATAATAACGCATTTTATGACGGCTGATTTCATAGACTTCTGTAACCACTTTATCTAAGAAATACCGGTCATGTGAAACAATTAAAAGTGCACCAGAATAACTAGGTAAATAATTTTCCAACCAAGAAAGAGTGTCAATATCTAAATGGTTAGTCGGTTCATCCAAAATCAAGATATCAGGCTTTTGCAGTAACATCCGTGCTAAAGCTAGACGCGTTTTTTGACCACCAGACAATGTACTGATGTTTTTTGAGTAAAAGTCTTCTGTAAAACCGAAGCCATGTAAGACAGAACGAATTTCATTCTCATAACCATAACCATTTTTTTCTGAAAACTCATGTTGTAGACGATCATATTCTTTCATAACAGATTCATAATTTGATGCTTCAGGTAACAGTTCGCTAATGATCAGCTCTAGTTCACGCATCCGCTTTTCCATTGTGATGACTTCAACAAAAGCTTCAAGCATTTCATCCCAAACGGTTTTATCAGAATCAAGTCCAGTATCTTGGGCTAAGTATCCCAGACTGGCTGTTTTATTTTTAGCGATTGTCCCAGCATCAGGAGCATCGATTCCAGCAATTATTTTTAAAAGAGTAGATTTACCAGCACCATTACGGCCAACTAAAGCGATCCGACTATTGGTACTGATCTCCATTTGTATGTTTTCAAACAAAGTGTCTGCGCCGAAATATCGGGCGATTTGATTTGCTTGGAGTAAAATCATGGGGCATCCTCATTTCTATTTCAATGCCTTTAGTGTAGCATAAATTCGTTGGAAAAAGCACCTATCCTATAGTGAGACTTAAAATTTATCGGGACTATTTAAGAAAGTTTGAAAAATATTTCTTTTTCTGAGCTGTAAGATTGCTTTTTATCTGGAACAACTGCTATCATGAGAGATGGATATTTGTCTATATTTAGAGTATTGGAGGTACGATTGTGAAAGACCAAATTATTCCAAAAGCAACGGCAAGACGCCTTCCCCTATATTATCGTTATTTGAGAATTCTGCATGATGCAGGCAAAAATAAAGTATCATCTACTGAGCTCAGTGATGCAGTGCAAGTAGATAGCGCAACGATTCGACGAGATTTTTCTTATTTTGGCGAATTAGGTAAGCGTGGCTATGGCTACGATGTAGAGAATTTAATGAATTTCTTTGCAAAAACATTGAATGATGATGAATTAACAAACGTAGCATTGATTGGTGTAGGGAACTTAGGAAGTGCCTTACTAAAGTATAAATTTCATCAAAGTAACAGTATTCGTGTTAGTTGTGCATTTGATGTCAACGATGATATTGTTGGCAGAATTGTCGATGGTATTCCGGTATATCCTATGACGGATATGATGGAACAAATTCGTGTACAGCAAATCGAGGTAGCAATTTTGACATTGCCAGCACGTAAAGCGCAAGAAGTAGTGAGTCAGTTAGCAGATGCTGGAGTAAAAGGTATTTTAAACTTTACAGCAGCTCGTTTAGTAGCGCCCACAGATGTTTTAATTCAAAATGTTGATTTGACAAATGAATTACAAACGTTGATTTACTTCTTACACCACGATAATGAATTAGCTGAGACGGAAGTCGAAGACGAAAAAGAATAAGAAAAACCTCCTATGATTGCAATTTTGTAAGAAATGCAATCATAGGAGGTTTTATTGTTCAGAGACTTGTTTAACTCATTATTTAGGTAGTTCAATATTTCCGTAGTGCAACATAAGTTGGGCAATGACAACGAGCGTATTCATCCCACAATGTGCAATGATCGAAGTCCAAATTTTCCCAGTCATTTTATACAGTACGGCAAAAAAGAAGCCCATGAAAAAATAAACAAAGAAATGCCCATCTTGATGAATAACAGAGAATAAGGAAGAACTAATAATAGCTGAAATCCAAAAACCAGTATACGCCTCTGTCAAGCCAATCAAAGAACGACGGAAAACAAATTCTTCCATGATAGGACCGCCAATAGTTGTTGCTAAAATAAAGAGTGGGTTAGCCAGAATAACTGCGATAATATTTTGGGTATTTTCTGAACTAGGCTTAGCTCCGGTGATTGTTGTTTCGATACTAAAAACGATCGCTTGAATAATCATGGCAATAAAAATTCCACTGAAACCAAGTAATAAAGTAAATACAGGAGACGTAAGCTTAGCCTCTTGTTCTACTAGTGTATTAGCAGTTTTTTTATTTTTAAAATAAAGCCAGATCATTAAAACAGCGCCAAGAATATACGTGACAGTTGTAGCACTAATCATAATATCACGTGAAAAAGGCTTGAAAAGAAAAGGCGAAAAGAATACGATGCCATATAGAAGGATCATTGTAAAACTTAGTTTTTTAATAGACAGATTTGTAGGCATAGAAAAAAAACTCCTTTCAACATTTACATAGCGGAAAAAGTACATTATAGTTTGCTTTTAATTTAGCAGGTTGTTATTTTCGATGATTATTGCGATATCCTAATAATAGAAAAATAAATACAAAGAAAAATGCTGCTTCCCATAAAGTAGTGGTCCAATCAAAACGTCTGCTCACTCCAAAAAAGAAGTTACCAACATTTGCAATAATCAAATAAAGTCCAGTTATCGTCAAAGCTCCGGTGATTCGTTGTTTCATTTTAATCGCCTCTCTTTCTGTTCTTATTTTACCATGAAATGGATCAGAGTGAAGAAATATAGCAATCTAAATTAAGGGACTTGTGCGTTGCAATGTACAAAAGTGTAAAAAGATAATTTCATATCCAAAAAATGAAGGAAGAATTATTTTATAAAATTAGTCAAAAGACTTGCAAAATGATAGGGAAATGAGTATTATAAATAGTGTGAGTTAGCACTCGGTAACTAAGAGTGCTAAAAAAGATAAATATTTTTTATGGAGGGATTTATTGTGTTAAAACCATTAAGCGATCGCGTCGTTATTGAAGTCGCGAAAGAAGAAGAAAAAACAGTAGGAGGCATCGTCTTAGCATCTGCTGCCAAAGAAAAGCCTCAAACCGGAAATGTTATCGCAGTAGGTGAAGGCCGTGTTTTAGAGAACGGTACAAAAGTTCCTGCCGATGTTAAAGTAGGCGATACCGTAATGTTTGAAAAATATTCAGGTACAGAAGTTAAATATGAAGGAAATGATTATTTGATCGTTTCTGGTAAAGACATTATTGCGATCGTCGAGTAACTCATTTTTAAACATAAAAAATCATTTAAAATAAAAAATAAAATTTTTGAGGTGAAGGAATTATGGCAAAAGAAATCAAATTTGCAGAAGATGCGCGTGCAGCAATGCTTCGTGGAGTAGATATTTTAGCAGACACAGTAAAAGTAACATTAGGTCCTAAAGGTCGTAACGTTGTTTTGGAAAAATCTTTCGGTTCACCATTGATCACAAATGACGGTGTAACGATTGCAAAAGAAATTGAATTAGAAGATCACTTTGAAAATATGGGTGCTAAATTAGTTTCTGAAGTTGCTTCTAAAACAAATGATATTGCAGGAGACGGAACAACAACTGCGACAGTATTAACACAAGCAATCGTCCGTGAAGGCTTAAAAAACGTTACTGCTGGTGCGAATCCCTTAGGAATCCGCCGTGGAATCGAATTGGCTACAAAATCTGCAGTTGAAGAATTACACAACATTTCAACTGTTGTTGATTCAAAAGAAGCAATCGCGCAAGTGGCAGCTGTTTCTTCTGGCTCAGAACGTGTTGGACAATTGATTGCTGATGCAATGGAAAAAGTTGGAAACGATGGTGTGATCACGATCGAAGAATCGAAAGGGATCGAAACTGAATTAGACGTTGTTGAAGGAATGCAATTTGACCGCGGCTACTTATCTCAATACATGGTAACAGACAATGATAAAATGGAAGCTGTTTTAGAAAATCCATATATCTTGATTACTGATAAAAAAATCTCTAACATCCAAGATATCTTGCCATTGTTAGAACAAATCTTACAACAAAGCCGTCCATTATTGATCATCGCGGATGATGTTGATGGAGAAGCGTTACCAACACTTGTTTTAAATAAAATTCGTGGAACATTCAATGTTGTCGCTGTTAAAGCACCAGGATTTGGGGATCGTCGTAAAGCGATGCTTGAAGATATTGCGATGTTAACAGGTGCCACAGTGATCACTGAAGATCTAGGTCTTGAATTAAAAGATACAACGATCGAAAATCTTGGTAATGCAAGCAAAGTTGTTGTTGATAAAGATAATACAACAATCGTTGAAGGTGCTGGCGAAAAAGCTGGTATCGATGCGCGTGTTCAATTGATCAAAAACCAAATTGCAGAAACAACATCTGATTTTGACCGTGAAAAATTACAAGAGCGTTTAGCGAAATTAGCTGGTGGTGTTGCAGTTGTTAAAGTTGGAGCTGCAACGGAAACAGAATTAAAAGAATTAAAATTACGTATTGAAGATGCATTGAACGCTACTCGTGCCGCTGTTGAAGAAGGTATGGTATCTGGTGGTGGTACAGCTTTAGTAAATGTAATTGGCAAAGTTGCTGCGTTAGATGCTGAAGGCGATGTTGCAACTGGTGTGAAAATCGTTGTTCGTGCTCTAGAAGAACCAATCCGTCAAATTGCTGAAAATGCTGGATATGAAGGTTCAGTAATCGTTGATAAATTAAAAAATATCGATTTAGGTATTGGTTTTAATGCTGCAAATGGCGAATGGGTAAACATGGTAGAAGCAGGAATCGTTGACCCAACCAAAGTAACACGTTCAGCATTACAAAATGCTGCATCAGTTGCTGCATTATTATTAACAACAGAAGCAGTAGTTGCAGATAAAGCAGAACCAGCAGGAGCTACAATGCCTCCAATGGACCCTTCAATGGGAATGGGCGGCATGATGTAGACACTAATTAAGGGTTCTTTGTCAACTAATGTTTGTGAAGAAAATCCAAAGAATTAAATCGATTAGTATAATGCCTAGAGGAACTTTCCTCTAGGTTTTTTTTGAAACAGAATTGTGCCAAAATAAAAAGAAATTCTTAATTTGATAGTGTAAAAGTTACGCAACCTGTAAACATCTATCGTCAACACTTTAATATGTTTATTTAAACATTCTAATGGTCTATTAGAATAAGGTAATTCTAGTGCATTTTTTACTTCATTTTAACTGGTTTTTGTCGAATTAATTCTAATGAAAATAGGGTATCTTCTCGATTATTTTACATTAAAAAAGATGCCGGTGATTTCTCATCAACATCAGAAAGTATAGAGCCCAAAAAATAGCAAGCTAACATATAAAAGTGTTAGCTCGCTTTTTTTTTGCTGATTTATTAATTTAGTTGAAGTAAGGCATGATCAAAAACTGTTGAATACCAGTCAGTACTAACAAATGAACTGGATAAAACCAATAAAAAAAATATTTCCACTGTTTGCCGCGCTTACCATTATAAAAATAGATTGGAAGAAAAGCTGTTGGTCCAAATAGACTATTTTGCAAAAGAACCCCTGCACCTAAAAGACATTTCGCTAAACGAAAATCTCTAAATAGATATAAAATGACAATCAATAAAACCCCAATCCAACCACCATAATCTGTATGGAACCATTCAGCTAAAAAAATCCCAATTCCTATCAGAATCAAAGAAAGCGTGATCGTTGTAATCGATCGTGTGGATAATTTTTTTAACCCAATGATTACAAGCAAACCAATCAATAGAGTGAAAAAAACATTTTGGCTTTTCAAATCAATAAGTTGGTGTGAAAAAGCGAGATCATAAGGAATCTCAGAAATCAAAGCGAATAATGATAAACGTATCAGATAGCGTTTTGTATTTGAAGTATGAAGAAAGCCTTCCACAAGTAAAAAACAAAAAATGGGAAATGCAAGTCTTCCAAATATAATGAAAACACGGAAAAACACTTGAAGCGTTTCAGACAAAGGAGTAGGTTCCGGAGCAAAAGGAACTGACATTACTGATGGTGGAAAAGAAATGATTTTGGCTGTGTGATCCAAGAACATAGCAACAACAGCAATCCATTTTAATTGGCTGCCAGATAAAAAACGTGTTGTTTCCAATCGAAATTCTCCTATTCTAAAGGGTATACTATTGTCTTATTTTACCACAGATAATTCTATAAATGATTGATTAGAAAAAGAATGATAGACTAACAAATAGCTAAAAACTGTTGATGAAAAGTTATCGTAAACTTTTCATCAACAGTTTTGAAAAAAATATATATTAATGATATTTAAAATAGATTATTTTTTAATTAAATAGTGAAAAAAATAGGATATATTGTTATAATGAAACTACGATCAAGTGATAAAGATCTTTCTTGAATGTAGTAGTTATAAGAAAATAATGTTCTAAAAATGATCTAACCAGCTTTGATTTCTAGCTACTAATTCATTTTATATCAAAAATAGGAAGCAGTCTATAAGTAAAAGTTCGGTTTTTTATCATTTTTTTAATAAAATTGATAAAAAAATGAGAATAATTAACTACTATTTTGAATGTAGTGTGAAAAATAGATGGATTTTATCATGATTTTTCTTGTTTATGTCCTATTTTATCCAGTAAAGGTTAATCAGTATTCGTTAGAAAATGATTTTATATTTTTTAGCCGTCAAATAAGCCGTCAATTTTTTTGGGGAAAGGGTGTCGTGTTTTGAGCAGAAAAGGTGAGAACATTTATAAAAGAAAGGATGGTCGTTGGGAAGGCCGATATATGAAAGCGAGAAATGAGCATGGTAAAATTATTTATGGCTATATTTATGGGAAACGCTATAGACATGTAAAAGAACGATTGGCTGAATTGAAAGTTCAATACTCTTTTTCGCACAAAAATATCAACGTGTACAAAGGCACAGTTGAAAATTGGTTAAATCATTGGTTGAATGTATTGATGCAAAAGAAAATTAAGCGTTCTACTTATTCAAGTTATCGTTTGCGTATCGACAAATACATTATTCCGTTTCTAGGAAAAAAACAATTAACTCAATTGAAAAGTCAAGACGTAGAAGAATTTGCTAACTATCTCACTCAATTGGATTTATCTCCTTCGACTATCCATTCGATTATAACTGTACTAAAAAGTGCGATGAACAAAGCTTGTATTGAAAATTACATACTATCTAATCCATGTAAAAATCTATTTTTGGCAGCAACGAAAAATTCAGAAATATCAGCACTTAGTATGAAAGAACAAGAAAAAATCGAGCAAGTTGCCTTGAGAGAGGCAAACTGTTCAGCGGTTATTTTAGCATTATATACAGGTTTGAGGATTGGCGAAATCAGTGGATTAAAGTGGAGTGATATCGACTTTGAAAAAAATATTATTTATATAAGAAGGACACTTTATAGAATTCCTAGCACAACAAACAGCAATAAAACAGAGATCATTTTGGCAGAGCCAAAAACGAAAAGCTCTAAGCGTTCGATTCCTTTAGCCAAAAATTTGAAAAACTACCTATTGGATAAGCAAAAAAGTATTACTTCTGAATATGTGATTTCTTGTAAAGAGAGTTATGCTGAGCCTAGAGTTATCAGTTATCGATTTAGAAAAATCATTGAAGAAGCTGGCATTCGATCGGTTCATTTTCATATTTTACGTCATACATTCGCTACAAGGTGCGTTGAGCAAGGGATCGATATTGCGACATTAAGTAAATTACTAGGACATGCTTCAATAAAACTGACCTTAGATACTTACACAGACTCTCTTTGGGAAAATAGAAAAGCAGCGGTTTCAGTAATTGATAATAAATTAAGAACGGCATTTGTTTCATCCTAAATAAAAAAATAGTTCATGTTAAAACGAATCATTCGTTTTAACATGAACTATTTTTTTACCAGTAAGTTTCAACTTAGCAAATATATAGTTTTTTTAGCCGTCAAAAAATGGTCAATGAAACTTTTAAGCCCTGTCAAATGAACTAAAACGAGCATTTTTCTTATAACTACTACATTCAAGAAAAATCAGTTTAGCCAATTTTTAGAAACACCGCCGTTTGGTCTATTTATTAAGCCCTTAATAAATAAACGTATACTTATTATAATCGCAAATCTAGAATTTCTAAACTCTAAAGTCTTCAAAATCAGTAGAAAATTAAGTTCGAAACATTGAATCAACTAAAAAACATAGAAAAATGATGGTAAGGGAGGATATCAACAATGTATGTGATTGGATACATTGCATCAAATAATGAAATAAGTGAACAACATAAAAAACTATTTGAATCACTTCATTGTCAGATTCAACTGATTGAAAAGGAAAAAGTTGTTCAACTCCTTGAAAAGGAGAATAACGTATTACAACATATTGAAACCTTAATTATCGATGTGGATAGGCTAAGTAATTTTAATTGGGTTTGTGAAATAATCATGAATTTACGCAAGCAAACGACGTTACCACTTTGGATTTTAACTTCATCTAACTATACAAATCGAACAAACCGAATTGTCTATTTACAGCTTGGCGTGGATGGCGTTCTCGACAAAGAACATGGGTTAGATGAGCCTATTTTGATGATGAGAAACTTAATGCAGCGATTTAAGCAACAGGTGACACCTAAAAATACATTAAGTAGTGAATCTGTTCAGTTTAAGTTAATACCGCAGAATTTAAGTGTCAGCTTAAACCATGGTGAGGAAGTCAACTTAACAAAATTAGAATTTCTAACAATCGAGTATTTACATAAGCATGCCCGCGAAACAATGACATACGAAGATATCTATGAAAATGTATGGAATGATAGCTACGGAAATAGAAAATATCGAGTATCTAATTTAGTCTTTCATTTACGAAAAAAATTGGAATCAGATATTGAAAAACCAAAATACATTAAAACAATCCGCTCTAAAGGGTATATGTTAAATGTTTAGCTTAAAAAAATAGTAATTATTTAGGGGGAAAAGACATGCGGAGATATTTGATTTCAGTTAAGAAAATCATTTGCGAAACAGGCTAGAATGAATGAGCTGAGTCAATCGTTGCTTGTTTGTCTGGAAAGGAGGGGAAAACTGGGTCGTTTCGTAAACAATATAAACTTTGGGAGGAAAAAGATTTGAAAAAAACACATGTATTGAAAAATGGGTTACTAACATTGGCAGCGACCCTTGCACTAGGAGCAGTAGTATTGACAGTACCAACTACCATTTCAGGAAGTCCGGTTGTGGCTTATGCAGCGGAGGAAACAGCAGAAGTAGCCACAATCGCTGAATTTGAAGCAGCATTAAAAAATCCAACGATCACTGTAATCAATGTGAACCAAAGTATTCAATTCACTAAAAACATTACAAATATCCCTAATCGTGATTTAACGATCAACGGAAATGCGGATAAAGGTGTCGTGATCAATTCAGCTCACAACTCTATCTACGGCAAACAAAACACAAAAGGTAAAAATCTAGTAACGATCACTAACGCTAATATTGTTGGTGCAGACAGTGACGGACGTTTCTTTACAGGCGGAGCAGGTAATGGTCCTTCAAGTTACGGTTGGGATGTTTTAGCGAAAAATGTTACTTACACTGGTGCTCGTTTTGTTCACCTTAGTGAAGGAAAATTAACATTTGATGGCACAAACACTATCACAACTCGTGCTGAAAATGCTTGGGTTCATGATTTAGAATTCAAAGCTGGTTCTACCTATAATGGAATTGCTGCAAATAAAGACCATGGTCAATTTTCAGCTTTCTACTTCAACGGTGCTTTGATCAAAGGCAAAGCAACTGGTGAAGCAATTATCGGAGACAAAGCAAAAGTAAATGTAAAAATTGGACCACAAAGTAATGTTAACCATTACTATCCAGTTTTTTATGACAAAGTTCAAAAAGTAGATGTTGGTACAGATGCTTCACTTGATGTTGAT
The DNA here is from genome assembly GCF_000407165.1 of Enterococcus haemoperoxidus ATCC BAA-382. Taxonomy (NCBI): domain Bacteria; kingdom Bacillati; phylum Bacillota; class Bacilli; order Lactobacillales; family Enterococcaceae; genus Enterococcus; species Enterococcus haemoperoxidus. The sequence continues at coordinate 817,897 of NZ_KE136479.1, forward strand.
GCAGCTGGAGTGGCATTCCAATTTATTCCTCGTGCAGATTACGTGAACAAAGTACCAACATTTAATCTAGCTGCTGGAAGTAAAGTTCACTTGAATGGCCGTGGTGGCGGAAACTACGCAACAATGAAATTACAGTACTACGGATCAGAAGTAAATGTTTCTGAAGGGGCTGAATTAGTTGTTACTGGTAACAGTACAAAAGCTGTTATTGAAAGTGAGTATAAAGGTGCGGTAATCAATTTAAACGCTCCTGAAAACTTTGAAGTAACAAACAAAAAAGCAAATTCAAAACTATTCTATTCAACAAATACAACAATTAATGCAACAGACGTAAGTGAAGTAGCAACTTGGGCTCAAACTGGCGGTGAATATGAATACACACCAGTTTATTTAGATGCCGGAGACTTTTCACTGAACTTTGGTAAGATCTGTAACAGTAAAACCTTATCTATAACAGGAGATCTATCACCTAACTTTGCTTTAGAAAACTACGGGAAAATTTCTCTAGTTGGCGGTGGCGCATAGTTATTCTGCGTTAAACACAAAGCTATCAACGAGTGCAGTTTAATGAAAGATTCGTATAAATAATGAATAACGATTAGATGATGTTGGGGAAATTTTTTCGAATGACTTCACTAGAAAATTAATTTCTCGTGAGAGCCAACAGAAAATTTTCCCAACAGTCTTATAAAATAAACTGCTTCAGTCGTAAATGATATTCGTTTAACTTAATTTGTTTGCTGAGGAGGTGGAACAGTGAAAAAAAATAAGTGGAGAGCTTTCGTGGTTATCTGTTTTATGTTACTTGGAATTTACTATATAAATACTAGTAAAGATAAAGCCATACTGGCTGCTCCAGAAAACTACAATGATATCTTATTAGCTCCAGGCATTAATATCGCCAATGGGGTAGGGACAGATACTGAAATCCCAGGAGATTTTGGTACAATGTTCAAACTGACCAAAGAGGTTAGTTATGAAGTCAAAGGCTTAAAAGATCCGGTAAATGATGTACTTGTAAAAACAGGTTCAGGAATAAATGACCCAAAAGCTTCAAAAGTATTTCGATTTAGTCCTGATAATGTTGTACCTGAAAAAAGTGTTTTGGTAAAGAATGCAGGACTTTACAATGGCAGAAGCATTGATTTAAAGCTAGTGATCGACGATATGGATATTGCACCCGATGAGACGACTGGAAAATATCCATATGTAAACTTTATGGCGGTAAACTATAACGACAAAGACAAAACGGATGAAATTCCATCAACCAATATAAAGGTCTGGAATGAAATGTTTTTAATGTTCGGAAGTGCGACAAGAAGTAGTTCAGGATTCAATGATGCCTACGCTATTGGAGACAAAGTAGACTATCATTATGAATTTTTTGACCATGAAACGGGCGCTGCAGTGAATTTCCAAGGTACTTGGAATTTTAATAACATCAATGGCTTGAAAGCCGTAACAACAGACTTTGATGGGGATTTCAATAATTTATATGTGTTAAAAGATACGTGGATTGGTTATTTGAAAGATACACCGAAAGCTGGAAAGCTTGAGCTTTACGGTACGAATACAACAGTCAATAGTGAAAGAAGTCTTTTGACTCAGCTTTTTTCCGGAAAAACATTTTATACAAGTCTAGAACGCAGATCGGCAACAACGAGCGTTAGACCAAGTCAAATGGTTGTAATGTATGGAACGCAATCTCTCGCTAGGATAGCACCAGCTACGCCGATAGTCTATGGCGTGAAAAATGAAGCAACGCATACCGATGCGGATTATCTGAATCTGACATATTCAATACTACAAACAATTCCTGATAATAAAATTGAGAATAGAGATGACTCGTTCAAAATCGAAACTGAAGTACCAAGTGTTTATGATATCGATTTATCTGCCATTAAGATTTTTGAATATGGTACAGATAAAGAGTGGACTAGCTTATTCAAAATAGATAAAGAGCCAAACAACTCAAGTAAATTAATCTTGAATGCGGATTTATCAACGGCTACTAATGCAGAAAACTTTAATGGAAAAGTATTTGATATCAAGATAAAAGCAAAGACAAATGCTTCATTTAATTTTAATAAAAATGATACAACTTACGGATATCAAAGTAGTGGGGCCGACAACGGTTATATGACTTTTGAACTTGCAGGACCAAAAACCAATGCATCTTATACTTATACTACTTCAAGTGGAGGAATATTAAGTGATACGTTAGACTCAAAAATTGTTGAGGGACAAACAAAATCAAAAGTTCTTTATGAAGGGGTGCCTAGTGCAGATTCTAAAGAAAATATCAAAATACCAATTGGGGCAAATTTTACAATTGACTATCCTCAACCAGGTGATTCCTTTTTAGAGAATATCCGTGTAGACACAGAAAATTTAATCGATCAGCCAATAAGTGTTACCTACACTAAGGGGAAAACATTACCTGATACATCAGTGCTTGGAGATACGACTTTATGGTTAACATTAACAACAGCTAAAAACGTTACAAAAGATATCGAGGTAAAAGTAACCATTGTCCCAACAGCCGCCGAGTTACGGGTCAAATACAAAATTAATGGCAGTTATATGACAGATAAATACCCCGATTATGTTGATTCAACTCAAATGATTGGTGCGCCAATTAACTTGAAGAATATCAAACAAGTTACAGATACACTTGATGCAATTAAAGAAGCTGGATATAAACAGACCAATACACCAATAGAAGAATTTAATCTCTCTGCTAATGGTAATACGATAGAGTATGAATTTGAAGGAACTTTATTCCTCTTTTCAAGCCCAACTATTCTGGATTTTGGGATTGAAGAGGCAAGTTATAAAGCGATTCGAGTGAACGAAGCTCAACTTGATAAAGCATTGATCATCAAAGATACCCGAGCTGTCAAGCAGAAATGGACATTGTCAGCAAAGCTTACACAAGATTTTACCTTAACTGAAACAGATGGGACTAAAAAGATTATCCCGGATATTCTACGCTATAACGACGGTACAGATGAAGAAAAAAAATTCAATCTTACAGAAAAACGTGATTTGTTGGTAGATGAACATACAACAAGTAATGAATATGATGTGAGCAAAACCTGGAATTCAAATGGCAAAGGATTTAAGTTGGATGTACCTGGAGATACTGTTAAAACACTAGGAAAGTATCAAGCAAAAATCGAATTTACAGTAAATGCAACGCCTTAAAAGCAAAGGAGAGACAATCAATTGATCATGAAAAAAATAAACATTAGTGTTGCTCTGGTTTTTCTTGTTTTTGTAGGCTGTCTTTTTACTGTAAAGTCTACTTCGGTTTATGGAGCGCAAGCTGCTGTGCAAACGAATGGAGAAATTGTTTTTACAACAGAAAGTTCCCAGACGTCATCGACAACAAGTGGCTCTAGTGAAGAATCAATAAAAAAACCTGTGGGTAAGTTCCCTTCAACAGGGGAATTGGTCGTAAGAAGTCTATCCGTAAGCGGATTTGTTCTAGTCTTGATCGTATTTGCTTTTTATCTATTAAAAAGAAGGAGTGCCACTGACGGGAAGGACGGTCAAAGCCAATGAAAAAAATAGCATTTGCGATTGTTTTTCTTGGCACCGTGCTATTATCTTACGGACAATTTGATCAAGTACAAGCACAAGAATCTCGCGAAGGTGGAGCTGAAATTGATCTTAAACGGTTTAAAGAAAATAACTCCATCATTCGAGATCCAGAAAATCCAGAAGTACAGGTTGATCCCGGTGAAACTCCACAAACAAAAGGAGACTTACGGATTGATTTTGTACCTAAATTAAACTTTAGTACAGTGCCAATTTTAGATAAAACAGCTGTATTTCCAGTGAATGCTCAATTATTCCACGACGATACAGGTGCTAGGGGGAATTTTATCCAAGTATCCGATTATCGTGATGATCCCACTGGCTGGACCTTACAAGTTAGACAAGAACAGCAATTTAAGCATGCGATAAAACAAGGCGTAGAACTAAAAGGCGCAGTGATTTCATTAGATCAAATATGGACGAACTCAACAAAAGATGCTTCACTTTCACCCAGTGTTTCCAAAGAAGTAATTCATATGAGTAATGTTGGAGATACTTATAATTTGGCACAAGCTCAGCCTGAAAAAGGTTCTGGGACATGGAGCATCATCTTTGGGGCATCAAAAGAAAATAAAAATGATCGTCCAAATTCATTAGAACAACGATTGGATTCTTCTGGTAAAGAAATAGAAGACCCAACCTTCAAAAAGCCTGTTTACAGTAATCAAGCGATCACTCTTTCTGTTCCAAAAGAAACAGAAAAACAAACAGGTGCTTATTCCACGGTGTTAACTTGGATATTAGCCGAGTTACCATAGATAAAACACAAAACTAGGAGGAAACACAAATGAAATTAACACACAAATTAGCTGGTACAGCGTTACTAGCAGCAGTAGCGGTAGCAGCAACAGCTCCAGGAGTAACAAAAGCCGCAGATCCAGCAGCACCAGGAGTTGGAGAAGGAGAAATCGAATTCACAAGTAAAACATATGGTTCATATGATTCTTCAGGTGTTGTACCACCAGATTATACTAGCCAATCAACAATCGACACTGATTCAACAGCGTTACTAGATGGACCATTCTTAGTACAAGGAATGTCTAAATTAGTGTTTAATTCGCAATCAGCGACAACCGGAGCAGTAACGTCATGGGCTCAACCAACTAAAGCAAATGCTGGTATGACAAATGAAGTAGACAATCGTGCAAACTGGGTACAATTTAAAGATGATCGCCAAGTAGATGACCATGGTTATGAATTGAAAGCTGTTATCTCTCAAAACTTCCAATTTAACGACACTGAAAAAGGGAAAGTTAGAAATATTAAAGGTGCTCAAATCACATATGGTAACGCAAACCTAGTAGCGGATAAAGATAATGAATCGTTAAAACCTTCTTCTACAGGGCTTAACAAGGCAGCAAAAGTGAATGAAACGGGTTCAGAATTAGTATTCAAAAATATGGAAGAAACAAAAGGACGCGGACGTTATGCTGTTTACTTTGGTGATGCTTTGGACGATACACAACCAGCAAACGAGTCTGTTAAATTAGATCTTCCAGCAAACCAAGCTGAAGAAATCATGAATGGTAAATACGTTGCGAAAATCACTTGGACACTTGAAGCAACGCCAAAACCATAAGCAAAAAACTATTGTAAGTAAGTGACCGAGGCATAACTCTGTGAGTCATACCTCGGTCACACGGAATCAGAATAAATGGGGGGGCAGAAGCAACGCCTTCGGAAATAAGCTGGAACTGTGTTTTGCACAAATACCTACTTGATTCTCGGAGTTAAACTCTTCTGTCCCATCCTCTATTTATTGAGGGAACAAGAAAGGACAAAATGATCAAATGAAGAAACGAATCGGCATAGGGCTTTTTTTTAGTCTATACATAGTGGCGCTTCTTGGATTTTCTACACCAGCACATGCGAATTTACAGTTTACGTATGAAACGGTAAAACCAGAAAATCAGCAAGGAGATTTTGAGTATTTTAATTTACTTATGCAACCTGGGCAAAAGCAAACAGTGCAAGTTATGTTGTCAAATCGCGCAGATGAGGAACAAACCATTGAAGTTGGTTTAAATGGCGCAAAAACAAATTCAAACGGTGTTTTAGAATTCGGACCAAGTGCCATAAAAAACGATGCGTCATTAAAATATGATTTTAAAGATCTAGTCAAAGGGCCCAAAGAAATGACCTTAGGACCTAATGAAACTCGTCCATTAAATATAGAAATCAGTATGCCTGAAACCAATTATATTGGAAAAATTGTTGGAGGGATCCACTTAAAATCTAAACCGACGAAAAAAGAAGAAGAAGAAAATAAAAAAGCAACAGGAGTCATCAATGAATATGCCTTTGTTATTGGTATGGTATTGAGTGAATCAGATACTGTAATAAAACCAGAGTTAAGTTTGAATAAGGTCTATGCTGGCTTGGCTAACTATCGTAATAGTATTTTTGCTAATTTTTCAAATACAAGTGCTGATTTTGTCAATAATATGACAGTTGAAATGGAAGTGACCAAAAAAGGATCAGAGGCTGTTTTATACGATATAAAACGAGCAGATATGCGGATGGCACCTAACTCAATGATTGATTTTCCTTTAGAGATGAATGGAGATCAGATGGAAGCGGGTGATTATAAGGCTCATATTGTTGTCACAAGTGGTGAAGAAAAATGGACGTTTGACAAAGCATTTAAAATCACAAATGAAGAGGCTGATAAATACAACGCACAAGATGTCACATTGATTCAAGAAAGAGGAATTGATTGGAAGTTGATTGCACTGATCGTAGGCGGTGTCTTTGTTACGTTCTTGGCTATTTTCTTTATCGTTCGTAGCATGAATAAGAAAAAGAATAGTAAAAAGAGAGGAAAGAAAAAGCGTAAATAAGAAAGGAGATCGAAAGAGTGGTTTTATTAGATTGGTTTTTTATTGGTTTACTTTCTTTTGCGATCCTCTGTTTTTTACTGTTGCTTTTTTGTCTTTTATATTTCTTTTCAATCAAAAAGGAATTAAGAAAGAAACAATGGCACAAGCGACCTAAAAATAAAATGAAAAGAAAAAAATGGTTGCGTGCAAGGAAATCGTTAGAAATACGAAAGAAACGCTATGCTACTAAAGTTTTTATTTTGTTCGTTGTGATGTTTATTTCAGCAGGCAGCGCATTTTATGCACGATACTACCAGTTGACCAATCTAACATCAGAAGATGCAAAAGTTGTTGTTCAGGGGTATCTGTTAACAGAAGATCTAAAAGAGAAAATGATAACGATCAAAGAAGGTGGCAGTGCTGAAAAAGTCTATCCGCAATTTCAAGAAGTCAGTGCCTTGTTAGTCTCATACGGAAATCGGCCTGTATCAGGAGGCTTATCAACGGAAGGTGCAAAGTTATTGACTCGTTATTATGTATCTATGAAAAACGTTGGGTTAAACTTATCTACTTTAAGCCAGACACAATTAGAACAGCAAGAGACGATCGACGGCTATCTAAAAGATGTCGAAAGAATCAATGAACGACAAAAAGCCGTCTTCAGTTACTTTAAAGTCAACGAGTCGGCACTGAAACAAAAAAATTAGGAGTCTCAAGATGAAACAAGCGAATACAACATCTAAGAAGAGATCGTCTAAGAAAAAACAAAAAGAGAAAAATCAGCAATTAAAACGAAAACAACCAATAAAAAAGAAGAGTGATTTTGCTGAGACAGCGAAAACTAACAGAATTTCTTCAAAGAAAAAAAGACCTGCTCAATCAAAACAGGTCCAATTTAAAAAGAAAAAGACAAAAAGAACGTTAAAAAAACGAAAAAAGCAAAGACACCAATTTTATAAAGAAATCGGTGTCAGCTTTTTTCTAATGCTAGCTCTTTTTTTTATCTTGCAAGGGTTATTTTTTAGTATGCCCTCAGTCAATGGTTACGGAATGACAACGACTTTGAATGATGGGGATCGTATTTTTGTTAGCAAACGTAGTCGAATTAAGCGATTTGATTTAGTCTACCTTAAACAACCAGATACAAAACAAATAATGGTTAGAAGAGTGATTGGGTTACCAGAAGAAGAAATAGTTTACGAAAATGATCAATTGTTGATTGATAAAAGGCCAGTAGTAGAACGTTTTTTAAAAAATGAGATTAGTGAAGCAAGCAAAGAAAAACGTTTATTAACAGAAGATTTTACGTTGGCGGCTTTAACTGGAGTAAGAACATTGCCCAAAGACTGCTATTTTGTATTGGGAGATAATCGCCATTATGCAGCGGATAGTCGCGAGTTTGGTTGGGTCGAAAAAAAAGATATTTTAGGCGTTGTAAAAGCGAGAATAGTTCCTTTTCATCATATGACGCAATTTTAAAAGAAGAATCTTGAATTCATTACATAGTGGGAGGGCAATCGGTGTCTACAAAGAGCACGCATCCGCAAGCAACAAAAAAAAGAATTTCAACTAAAAAGAAACGACGTAATTATTCAAAAGAGAAAAGAGTAAAATTCCTGAAAAAGCAATGTATTAAAACAAAACAAACAATAAAAATACGTGATATTTTTTTTCTACTAATCCTTTCTTTTTGTTTTATCTTTTTATTCCAACATAAGACCCATCGAGTATCCGGATCATCGATGCAGCCTATTTTAGAAAATAGTGATCGTATTATTGTAAAAAAAGGCCAGTTACCTGAGCGGTATGACGTGATTACGTTTGACCCAGAAATTCCGGATGAATCTAGCTACGTAAAACGAGTCATCGGTATTCCAGGAGATCAAATATGGGCAGAGTCAAATGCTATTTATCTTAGACCACAAAAGGCTGGTAAGTGGCTATTGAACACGGCAAATCAAATTTCCGCAGAGGAGTTACCAGACAGTACATTAAAAGTGATAGTCAGTAAAGAAGTTTTTCAAACTTTAAGAGACATGCACAGGATTCCAGAAGGAAATTATGTTGTGTTAGGAGACAATCGAAGTGCTTCGAAAGATAGCCGTACAATGGGCCTGATCAAGGAAAAACAAATCGAAGGTATTGTAACGTATCGTTACTTTCCGTTGACTAAAATCGGTCGAGTAAAATAGCAAATGAAATAGTGAATGTATAGGAGGAATTACCAGATGATAAGGATTGATTGGATAAAACAGAAAGGCTGGGCTTTTCTTTTAAGTATTCTTTTACCTATGGGAATTATGTGTTTTGTCTATTTTCTTTTAGGAATCTATCCAGGCAGTGACAAGACAATTTTAGCCAGTGATGCTTTGTCGCAAACCTCTAATTTTTTTGCAAGTTTAAACAATGTTTTACACGGAAAACAAAGTTTTTTCTATTCATGGTATGGATCATTGGGGCTAAATTATTGGTCTTTTATGGCTTATTATTTAAACGGAATTTTTAGTCCATTAATTTATTTTTTTGACAATAGCCAAGTACCTGATGCACTGTATCTGATTATTATATTGAAATTTGGTGCTATTGGCGGTGCTTTTTGGATCATGAGTGATCAAACCTTTAAGATCGCGCAATGGGGCAAAGTGATGCTTAGTGTTAGTTATGCGTTAAGTGGTTTTGCAGTTGCATATTCTCCTCAGCAAATGTGGTTGGATGGCTTGATTTATTTACCATTAGTGATTTTAGGGATTCATCGTTTGATGGATAGCAGAAAACCAGCACTCTTATTTAGTAGCTACTTGCTTTTATTTTTATCCAATTTTTATATGGCGTTTATGATTGGAGTGTTTTCATTTCTCTATGTTTTTTGTCGTTTTTTAACAGATCCAACAAGGTATAAAAATAGTTTGATTCCTTATTTGATTACCTCATTATTAGCAGGTGGAGCTTCGATGGTCACCATATTACCTACGTTATTTGATTTGAAAAATAACGGAGAGAGCTTAACAACGTTACAAACTTTTTTTACAAAAGACACAGGTATTTGGGATATTCCAGTTAAAACAATGGTTGGTGTTTATGATACAAGTAAATTCGGAAGTTCACCGTTTCTTTATTTTGGGTTGTTAGGTCTGGTTTTTTGCCTATTTTACTTTATCAGTCCTAAATTTCCATTGAAAAATAAACTGTTATATGGCAGTTTGTTCCTATTACTGATTGGAAGTGTCTATATCGAGTCACTCAATTTATTTTGGCACGGTTTTCACTCACCCAATATGTTTTTATTTCGTTTTAGCTTTCTTTTTTCATTTTTAGGCTTATTATTAGCTGGATTTGGATTGGAAAAAGTGACCAAAGAAGACACCAATCAGTTGGTCAATATCGTGATGGGAATGATCATACTGTACATTGCTATTATCTTTTTCGCTAATCGAAAACGATATGATTTTTTAGATAAAACCTCGATCGTAGCTACAGTTTTATTCTTGCTCGTTTATCTTTCGATGTGGTTTATTTGTGTAAAGTGGTATAAAAATAAGCGACTTTGGTGGTGCTTGTTACTTATTGTTTTTATTGGTGAAATTACGATGAATACACAACGAATGGTGACCGGGATCAATCAAGAATGGCACTATCCAGAACGTATGGCTTATGATCGGAATTATCAGGATGTTCATCAATTAGTCGAGGCGACAGAAAAAGAGAATGATACATTATATCGCTTAGCTAATTTAAATAGTATATCTAGAAATGAGAGTTTCATTTATGGATATAGCGGAGTGTCCATGTTTTCCTCAATTCGTAATCGTCATTCGTCTATGTATTTGGATGCGCTAGGGTTTCGCTCGAATGGAACGAATTTAACGATACAATATGCGAATAATACCTTAGTGATGGATGCTTTATTGGGAATCAAGTACAACATTGCACAAAAAGATCCGCAAAAATATGGTTTTACATTAAAGGAGACTGCAGGCAAACATCAACTATACGAAAACCGTTTGACTCTCCCTCTTGGAATTTTAACCGATCAAGGAATTTATAAGAAAGATGCTGTGAAAAATCAGTCTGAACTGATTCAGTATTTATCAAATCAAAAAGAGCAACTGTTTTATTTTTCGGAAGCGGAAATGATCAAGCAAGAAAATGTCCAGATTGAAGACAAAGGCTCATTTCTTTTTTACTCAAAAACGATTCCAAATAAATTACGAAAAATGACCTATTCAATCAACGTTCCGGCTCGTTCACAAGCTTATCTAAGTTTATATGGAAGAGGGATGGATGTTGATGCAATCATCAAAGTAAATGGGGTGGAACAACGTTCCGGTCTTGAAGAAAATGGTCAGTATTACAATCTTGGCTATTATGAAAAAGCTAAAAAAATCCAAGTTGAAGTAAGTTTTTCAGGAGAAGGTGTCGTTCATTTAGTGAAGCCAACTGCTATGTTTATGGATGTGGATGTATTTGAAAAATCAGTGCAATCAATTCAAAAAAAAGGCGTTGCATTTAAAACAAAGGGACGAGTGGCTAAAGCGGATGTAACTTTAGAGAAAGCACAAGTTGTATTGACTACAATTCCTTATGATAGAGGTTGGAGTGCTTATATTGATGGGAAAAAAGTGAAAATTCCGACCTTTAAGGATGCTTTTTTAGCTTTACCTGTGCCTAAAGGAACACACACAATAAAGCTTGTTTTTTTACCTGAAGGCTTTAAAGTCGGATTTGGTTTGTTCATTTGCTGTCTTATTCTTTTTATCTTTTACAACTGGTGGATGGTCAAAGAAGCTAGGCAAACAAAATTGATTGAAGATGATCAGGGAAAAGGGGTTTAAGATGGATAAAAAATATATCGGTTGGGTAATCATATTGCTAATTTTTATTAGTGGTTGTTCTGCTAAACTATCAGAGAAGAAAGAATCATTTTCTGGAAAAGGAATTACGTATAGCGTTCAATTGCCGAGTACGTGGGAGAAGTCTTTGGACTATAAAGTGACGTATAGTAATGAAGCATTATTCGGAGCAAAAGATACGAAAAGTAATTCAACTTTAATGATTATGGCTGAAAGAAAAGACTTGATTGACCGGACTGATTTTGGTGAACGAATTAGAAAAGAATTACAAAAACAGTATAATTATAAAAAAGCATCAGATATTTTTATGAAAGAGTTTAACGTTGGAAAATACAAAGGATATAAGTATACGCTGGATACAACTTTTAATAAGCGAGACTCCTGGCTGCATTTGTATTACATTGAAACAGCTCATGGAATGGTTCAATTGAATTATTATTCAGCAAAAGATGGCAATTATGAAAAACGAGCGAAAATCATTGATGAGTCTGCTCGTTCAGTCAAAGAGATAGAAGATAAAGGTGCGAAAACAGATGAAGAAGAGGGAAACATTGTCTTTGAAAACGATACTCTTAATCTAGCCTTAACGGGTGTGATGAATGTGACGGGTGAAGCAGATCAAAAAGTATTAGCGCTGAGATATACAGTTACAAATAAAGCGAAAGATCAATCAATAAAAGCGAATAAGTGGGATGAAACGATTCAAGTAACACAAAACGGAGTAATATTGGCCCAAGGGAATTTAGCGAAGAATAATTCAATCTTAGATATTCCTAAATTGATGGCGCAAAAAGAAGAAGAACTTCCTGCTGGCGGTTCACTTGAGGGCGTGACATTATACGAATTAAAAGAGGAGGGTGATGTATTGCTGGTTCCTAATAAAACTATTTTTAAAGATGCTAAAGATATTCCGATTGTTGTATTAAATGGTACAGAGAAAGCAGGGGAGAAATAATGAAAAAATCTATTCTTTGTGTGGTATCTCTGATTACGTGTGTCGTAAGTATCAGTGGTTGTTTTTTTAAAAAAGAGGCTGCAAAAGTTGAGCATCAACAATTAATTTGGCATGATTCACGAGAGAAACCATTTGGTACATTTGATTATCCGAAAATCACTGAAAAAGAAGCATTCGATCTATTAAAAACTAAATTTGACGTAAAAGTTCCCAGTTTAATTTTCAAAGTCAAAGAGATGCTGATCGAGGATGTCGGGACTAAAACGATGCAGATTGATGAGCCAGAATACACGATGTATGCTTCAGGAGACGAATTAAAAATGCGTGCGTATTATCCGCTGGATGAAGACAACGAGTTACGAGTATTTGCGTTGGTTGATTTAAAATATTCATTTAATAAAGAGAAGAAAGAAGTTCGTTTGACTTCTCAAAAATTATCCATGACGACTTATGGTGACAAAGTAACCTATCCTAAAGATAATTTTACTGAATTATTAGCTAAAAGTGCAGAAATTATTGAACTTCCAAAGAAACAGTCAGATACAGCCATACAACATTTTAATGCTGATTATAACGAACTCGACAAACGACCAGTGTCTTCAAAGGCTATTGTTTACAGTAACGATAAAGAAGCAGCAGAGAAAAAGCAGGTATCACAGGCAATTTTAGGTGGTTTTGATAGCAAACAAGAATTAAAAGAGATTTACGCAACAATTGTTGATTATACGGATTAACTAGTTTGAAATGAAATAAGCAAAAAGTAAGTGTTTGGGGCAAAAATATTTAACTCCGAGAATAACAAGGAGTTACTTCTGATCCTAGCGTTTATTCGGATTCCTTGAGGCTGAGATATGACTCGTACAGTCATATCTCAGCTTTTTTAGAGGTTAAAAAATATTCATAGAAAAAAGCATCCATTAAACGTTTATGCTATACTCAAATATGTGAATTAAAATAAAATGATAATCAAATAAGCTTCTGTTAAAAAACAGTCTGGCGGAGAATACTTAAGGATAGATTGATTCTTTGAACACACCGACATAAGAAGTGGACTATTAAGTAAAGGAGTAAATTAGATGAATGTTGTTTTTTGTGATATAGATGGAACGTTTCAAGATATTGGAGGTGCAGTACCTCAGATCAACTATGACGCAATTTATGCGTTACAAAATCAAGGGGATCATTTTGTTTTTATTACTGGAAGAGGCTACGCGCAATTGACAGAATTAATGGATGAACTAGAAAGCGAGTGTGACGTTATTTTCAGTAATGGCGGCGGGTATAAGCTTGTTGGTCAACCTATTCAGTATAATCATTGTCTAACGATCGAAGAAAGCCAAAGGGTCATTGCTATTTTAGAAGCACGAAACATTTTTTATCATGTCCATACGAATGAGGGAATTATTTTAAAAGCAGTTGAAAATTACGCAACGAATATTTTAGCATTGAGACAAAAACTTCAATCAATGGGCGATACAGAAAAGCAAATCATGGATTTTAAAGAAGAGTTTTTTAAAGAACAATGTCAGCATGTTGAGGATCCATTTACTTATTTGGCTGAACATCCAGAACTTAAGGTGATGAAGATAGAATTGATGGAAGCAAGTGATGAAGAACATGAAATATTACGGGAATTATTAGGTAGTGAGTCTGCGGACGTTTTTTCTTCCTTTATTCAGTGCCTAGAAATCGTTAATCCAAAAAGTAGCAAAGGCAATGCTATCAAAGAATTTATGAGAAAATTTCCAACAGCAAAAAGTTATGGTATCGGTGATGGCGAGAATGATTTAGCGATGTTGGAAGTTGTAGATATTCCAGTAGCCGTAGGAAATGCCAAAGAAATCGTTAAGGAGCAGTGTCAAAAAATTATCGGAGACTGTTTAGATGGTGGTGTCGGTCATTTCATATTTAAAGAGATCATTGAGTAGACAGATTAAAATTCAGTCACTTATACAATAAGATCTAATGTAAAATTTGTTGGAGTTGATCAAAAGTGTTTGGCTTTCAAGGAGCAAAGCACATCAAATTCTAAGTGTTAAAACACAAATGTCCTAATTTTAGAGTGAATTTTTAAATTTGGAGGAGTAGTAATGAAAGAAATTCAAGAGAATGTTGAACATGATTTAGAGTATTACCAGTCAGGAATCAGACAGTTATATATGAAACATTATCAAAAATATTTATTTATCATACTGGCTATCCTACTGGTAACGGTTGTTGGGATCGGTTTATCTGAATCATTGGTTAGATGGTTGTTAATCGTGTTGTTTTTGATTGAGGCAGGACTTGTTGTCTACTTACTTCGTTACCTGAAAGCAGAAGCTTTTGAAAATTATTTTCAGCGAATCAAAGCACAGTTGCCAGGTGATTTTCACAAGATGGAGTCAATTGAAATTCAAGAAGATGATCAAGCCTATTATTTTTTAGATGATCAAGCTTTATACGTTAAATTAAAAAAGAAAAATACTCGAAACTTTCCATCAAAAATCAGACAATATACATTGTTAGTTGGTTTTACAGATGAGTTGGATGAACAGATGCTAGAATCTCCACTGCAATTTTTTTATTATGATATTACCCAAATCAAACATTCAGCAAACTATAAAAAGGAAATGCTAAAAAATACTAATTTTATTGCAAAAAGGAAAAAAAGAAGAATAAAATCGGCAATTTTCACTATTTTGATACTCGCATTGGTTGGAACATTCGTTTACTTTGGTGCAAAAAAATACTTGAATGATACTGGTCGACTGTTATTTGAAAAACAGGTGGAACAAGAATACCAAGATAAAATTGGTCAGGAAACACGAGTAAGAATCAGCGAGCTATCTGTCACGAATGAAGACGAAACGCTAAAAATTGATCTGCCAAAACATTTTCATGAGGAAGAAGGGTCCTTACTTTCAGTAGATAATATCAAGGGACAATCTAGTAAAACATTTACTAGTGATGCGCTTTATATTTCCCTATTTATGAGTGAAGCAAGAAATGCATCTAGCTTATCAGACTTTGTAAACCAAGTAATGGAAGAAGAAGGGAAAAGCATTAGTCAAAATAATGGGAAGAAGTTGCATCCTGATTTGTTTAAAAATGAATATATTGTAACAACCAAAATAAGTGAAAACGGGCAAGATGGAGCAAACAACTATACGACTTATTTTTTTGAAACAGATCGTAATTATGGCTGGATCATGTGTGAAATCGATTATCGATCTGAAGCGGCTGAACTGAATTTGGATCAGCAAGTACATGAACTATTGCGTTCGATCGTAGTTGATAGAGATGAAACAATCATTTAAATAAGAAAGAACCCCTCAAAATTTAGTAACTTCTCAAAGGATAGATGAAAATCAACCTTTTTTGAGTCAATCCAAATGAGGGGTTCTTATTACGGGCAACATAATTTATGAATCAGGAATTATTTATACGAACGCGCTTTTTAGTTGGCGAAAGCTTGAATGATTTTGTTTAGTGTTTGGGCGGCAGATTCTCCAGCTCGTTCATTGTAGTAGGAGGCAAATCGTTCGTCACCTACGTACATTTGACCTAGACTTTTGTGCAGTTCAGCTGAATAAACAGGAGAGGTATAGCTTAGCCATTCTTTATGCTTTAGAAAGACAGTTTCTGCTTCTTGTGAGTGGTAATCATTATTTTTCATCACGATTTTTAAAGCTTCAAGCATTTCTTTTTCAGTAAGTTCCATGTCCTTAAAGTCTTCTTCGCTTAAATTTAGCCACTTTTGATTAGATGCTTTTATAGTTTCTTCTCCGTATTTTTCCCGTATTTCTTTGCCATATGTTTGCTCATTTTCTTGTAGTTTCGCTTGTTTGAATCCTACGAATTTTTCTTTGTCAGTCATAGTGATTTCTCCTTTTTGATAACGCAACGTTTTTTCTACAGTCAGGATCAGATGATCGATTTGCTGGCGTTTTTCCAATAATTGCTGATAATGATCTTGTAACGCGTGTTTTGGATCATAGTTTGGCGTCTCTAGTACTTTTTGGATGTCTTCTAATTTCATATCTAAAGAACGATAAAAAAGAATTTGCTGCAGCTTATCGATTTCTTTCGTACCATAAATTCGATAACCAGAAGAATTGATGCGCGCCGGTTTTAATAGATGAATCTCATCATAATAACGCAAGGTTCGAGTGCTGATTCCGGATAATTCAGCAATCTTTTTAATAGTGTATTCCATCAGATTCCCTCCTGTATGTATATAGCATAAACCTTTACATAACGTGAAGGTCAAGCATTTTTTTTAGAATAACATAATTTCTTGCTTTTTTTGTTGAATATCTTTTTTTTGATTTACAAAGAACGAATGAAAGAGTAAAATTTTTATGTAAAGTTATCCAGATAAGTTTAAATGAATAAGGAGCTGATACAATGAAATTAATCGAGACACCGATCAACAGAAATTTAGATTTGGAGTATTTTTATCCCAATATCACTAAATTTGTTTTTGGTACAAAAGCAATTAAATTTTTTAAATTATATGCATTAGATCGCACTCAAATCGTATATGCTGATGCGTTTGATAAAATCGATATCATTATGATCAACACGAAAAAGAAAATTACAAAAAAAGAAGTTGATTACGTCATTAAAAGACTTTTGAATACGACAAGAGAAGAAGTGACCGTTCATATTGGTGTTAAAAATGAAATGCAGCAAAAA
Organism: Enterococcus haemoperoxidus ATCC BAA-382; assembly: GCF_000407165.1. Lineage (NCBI taxonomy): Bacteria > Bacillati > Bacillota > Bacilli > Lactobacillales > Enterococcaceae > Enterococcus > Enterococcus haemoperoxidus. The sequence goes on from NZ_KE136479.1 coordinate 834,804, forward strand.
GGCTATTCTTTTAGCGCACCTAGAAAAGATATTATTGTGATTCAAAAAAATGTTGATGTAGCATAACAATAAAACACCCTGCTAAAAGCTAAATTGCAACTTTTTGTGGGGTGTTTTATTTTTTAGGTAAGTTGATTTTACTACTCTTCACAGTAAAGTGACCAGAATCTGCTTATTTTGCTCTGATCCTTTTTTATAATAGTTAGAAACGTTTATTTTTTCAACAAATAATCAATTATGAGAAACTAGAAAATCAGTGGGATTTCAAGTCTATTTTTGATAAAATAAAAGAGTCATGAAAGGAAGCGTAAAGGTTGAAAGCATTATTTCATAAATATAAAGAAGTGATTTCATATTTAGTTTTTGGAGTAGCCACAACGATTGTTAATATTGTTATTTTCTTTATCTGTAAAGATATATTAGGAATCGACTATAAAATAAGTAATGCAATAGGCTGGTTTTTATCAGTACTTTTCGCATTTTTCACAAATAAGTACTTTGTGTTTGCGAGTAATCATGAAGATATTGGTTCTTTTATTAGAGAAATGCTACTGTTTTACTGGTATCGTATCTTGTCTTTTGTTGTTGATATGGCCTTGATGGTTTTAATGATCGAAGTGATGCACATCTCAGATTTTTGGGCAAAAATGGTGACTCAAGTTGCAGTGGTGGTATTGAATTACTTTTTCAGCAAGTTTTTTATCTTCAAGAAAAAAGAATCTTAAAATCAGTTTTTAGTTAAAAAGACAGTTTTTTGTTATAATAGAAATTAAAATTCTAGAAAAAATAAAGGATGGCATAGTAAGATGACAAAAGTTTATGATGATGATAGCTTAACGTTACATACGGATCTATATCAAATTAACATGATGCAAACGTATTGGAAATTAGGTAGAGCAGATTTACATTCGGTTTTTGAATGTTATTTTCGGGAGATGCCATTTAATCATGGCTATGCTATTTTTGCAGGCTTAGAGCGATTGGTCGATTATTTAGAGAATTTAACTTTTACAGATACAGATATCGCTTATCTTAGAGAGGTAGAAGATTATCCTGAGGATTTTTTGACTTATCTAAAAGAATTTGAATTTAAATGCACCGTTCGTTCTGCATTAGAAGGCGATTTAGTTTTTAACAACGAGCCCTTGATTCAGGTAGAAGGTCCTTTGGCTCAATGTCAGTTGATCGAAACAGCTTTATTGAATATGGTCAATTTTCAAACATTGATTGCAACAAAAGCAGCGCGTATCAAGTCTGTGATTGGAGAAGATCCTTTGATGGAATTTGGGACGCGTCGTGCACAAGAATTGGATGCGGCTGTTTGGGGTACTCGTGCGGCATACATTGGTGGAGCGGATGCGACAAGTAATGTTCGAGCTGGTAAAATTTTCGGTATTCCCGTCAGTGGAACACATGCTCATTCATTAGTACAATCTTATGGAAATGATTATGACGCTTTTACAGCATATGCTCAAACTCATAAGGATTGTGTCTTTTTGGTTGATACTTACGATACCCTAAAATCTGGAGTGCCAAGCGCGATTCGTGTAGCAAAAGAAATGGGTGATAAAATCAACTTCCTCGGAGTTCGCCTTGATAGTGGAGATATGGCTTATATTTCAAAGCGAGTGCGCGAACAGTTAGATGAAGCAGGATACACAGAAGCTAAAATATATGCTTCAAATGACTTGGATGAAAATACTATTTTAAGTTTAAAAATGCAAAAAGCAAAAATCGATGTTTGGGGCGTAGGAACAAAGTTGATCACGGCTTATGATCAACCAGCTTTAGGCGCTGTATTTAAATTAGTTTCGATTGAAGATAAAAACGGTAAAATGAAAGATACGATCAAGCTTTCCAGTAATGCTGAAAAAGTCACAACTCCTGGGAAGAAACAAGTATGGCGAATCACACGCAAATCAGATAAAAAATCAGAAGGTGACTATGTCACATTGTGGGATGAAGATCCTCGTAAACAAGAAGAAATCTATATGTTTCATCCAGTGCATACATTTATCAACAAAACAGTCAGAGATTTTGAGGCGAGAGCTGTTTTACAAGATATTTTTGTTGAAGGAAAACGTGTTTATGAAATGCCTACCTTAGAAGAAATCAAAAGTTATGCAAAAGAAAATCTTGATTCACTTTGGGAAGAATATAAGCGTGATCTCAACCCACAAAAATATCCAGTAGATTTATCAACTGAATGCTGGAATCATAAAATGCGCTTACTGGAAAAAGTACGCGTAGATGTAAAAGCATTAAGTGAAGGCAAATAAATAGTATCTAACTACACAAATCAATTCTTAGTAAAATAGCAAGGAAACAAAGAATGTTTCGTTGCTAATTTACTGATTATCAACAGGATTAACCGATTTGTTCCGCTTTTAAATTAGGAGGGATTTTCTATGGAGTCACTACAAAAAGCAATTATTGAAGAATTAGGTGTAAAACCGCAAATAGATACGCACGAAGAAATCAGAAAAAGTATTGATTTTATGAAAAGTTATTTATACAAATATCCATTTTTAAAAACTTTTGTTTTAGGGATCAGCGGAGGGCAAGATTCCACGCTAGCTGGTCGACTTGCACAACTGACTATGGAAGAGATGCGTGCAGAAACAAAAGATGACCACTATCAGTTTATTGCTGTCCGTTTGCCGTATGGTGAGCAAGCCGATGAAGAGGATGCTAAAAAAGCGTTAGATTTTATTCATCCCGATATTTCTTTGCGTGTAAATATCAAGCCAGCAATTGATGCTTGTGTTCTTTCTCTTGAGGAATCTAGCGTTCCAATCAGCGATTTCAATAAAGGGAATATGAAAGCACGTCAACGGATGATCGTTCAATATGCGATTGCAGGAGAAAAAGCAGGTGCTGTAATTGGGACAGATCATGCAGCTGAAAACATTACTGGTTTTTATACAAAATATGGAGATGGCGGTGCAGATATTTTACCATTGTTCCGTTTAAATAAGCGTCAGGGAAAAGCATTGTTGAAAGAACTAGGCGCGCCTGCTGAATTGTATACTAAGATTCCAACAGCTGATTTAGAAGACGATAAACCATTAGTTGCAGATGAAGTAGCACTTGGTGTAACGTATGATGATATCGATGATTATGTTGAAGGCAGAGCAGTATCGGATAAAGCAAGAGAAACGATTGAAGGATGGTATAAAAAAACGCAACACAAACGTCATATGCCGATTTCAATTTTTGATGATTTTTGGAAATAAGCTTCAGAAAGTTGGCGGGATAATATTTGGTGCGAACCTCAAGTGCCCATGAAATCACTAGGGGATCCGCACCAAAATTGAAGATGAAAATGCCTTGATCTAGCTGTTTTTCTCATTTTATTTTAATAATTACTTAGATTTATAAAGGAAATTCGTTATTATAAGTGGTTTTAGTTAGATTAACTGCCTTTTTCACAGTCTCACTCTGTTATGGAGTGAGTGGATTGAAATCTTACCCTAAAAGTAGAGGCTTCAGTAAACCACGGTCTCACTCTGTTATGGAGTGAGTGGATTGAAATAAGAAATTGATCGGCATTTAGACGGAATTTTGATGTCTCACTCTGTTATGGAGTGAGTGGATTGAAATAAGGATATTCGGATGAGGATTATTATCGTGCTGGTCTCACTCTGTTATGGAGTGAGTGGATTGAAATCCAAACTTGGCTTTTAAAAAAGGACCAGTAGTTGTGTCGTCTCACTCTGTTATGGAGTGAGTGGATTGAAATCTAGATACTTTAAAATAATTAAACTGGCACTTATTGTCTCACTCTGTTATGGAGTGAGTGGATTGAAATCCTGAAAAACGCCGATTATTGTATCTTTAAAATGTCTCACTCTGTTATGGAGTGAGTGGATTGAAATGATGGATACAGCAGTTTTGAGTTATCTGTGACCAAGTCTCACTCTGTTATGGAGTGAGTGGATTGAAATCTTGATGCGACTCAATATTTTACGTACACGGTGCAGTCTCACTCTGTTATGGAGTGAGTGGATTGAAATTAAATTTAATTTTTCCATCCCTACTCATTCCTTTGTCTCACTCTGTTATGGAGTGAGTGGATTGAAATTTTTTGCTTTTACGCTTATCTCTTATCGTTAACGTCTCACTCTGTTATGGAGTGAGTGGATTGAAATGCCACAGGCGAGACGGTGCAAGGATACGCGTTTTTGTCTCACTCTGTTATGGAGTGAGTGGATTGAAATCAGTACGTTGATATGGATCTCTCATGATACATTGGTCTCGCTCTGTTATGGAGTGAGTGGATTGAAATCAAATGCCAAGCGACTTGGAATTCGTAAGTTTTAGGTCTCACTCTGTTATGGAGTGAGTGGATTGAAATATTTGAAGCTGATGGTGGTTTTCTTTTTGCTTCACTCTGTTATAAAAGCCAACTCCAGAAAAATCAAGTAAAAAGAAAGACTAAAAATATTAGCCTTTCTTTTTTTACACCTAACATTACGCTAAAATACCTTCATTTTGTTCAAATGGTTAAAAAAAGTGTAAAATTAAACTAGTTATCTGAAATACTGGGTAAACTACTCTACAATTGGTTTAACAATAGTAATAAGAAGGTGAATGAAAATATGAAAAAATTGTTTAGGAAAAAAAGAGATATCGATAACGAGGCGTTTCTTTCATCTGAAGAAACGATAAAACCTATCAATCATAGTGATATTCGGATTCCCACTGATATTAAAGGGCTATCTGATCAAGAAGTACAACAGCTTATTGCAGAAGGTAAAACCAACAAAGAAGTTGAGGATTTATCTAGAACAACGAAGCAGATCATTTTAGATAACGCATTGACATTATTCAATTTTATTAACTTGTTTTTAGCAGTTGCAGTATTCGCTGTTGGTTATCCCAAAAATGCGTTGTTTTTCTGGATTATCATTATCAACACAGCAATTGGTGTGATTCAAGAAATACATGCAAAGAAAACCATCGATAAACTATCAATCGTGAATAAAACAGAAGTAATGGCTTTGAGAGAGAATAGACTGACAAACATTTTTCAAGATGAAATTGTTTTAGGAGATGTCTTAGTTTTGACATTGGGAAATCAAGTTCCTTCCGATGGTATTGTCCTTCATGCAGAAGGAATGGAAGTAGATGAGTCCTTACTAACTGGGGAATCAGATAAAATCACGAAACAAAATGGTGACAAAATCATGAGCGGAAGTTTTATAACTTCTGGCTTAGGTTTTGTTGAAATTACTGCTGTTGGGGAAGATAATTTTGTTTCCAAATTATCTAAAGAAGCGAAAACGGAAAAGCATTCGACTTCCGAGCTAATGAACTCTCTAAATCTTTTAATCAAAGGGCTGACATTTGCGATTGTTCCAATCGGATTATTGTTATTTTGGTCTCAGTATCAATCGACACAGTCATTTCCTAAAACGGTTTTAGGTGTTTCTGGTGCATTGATCAGTATGATCCCAGAAGGATTGATGCTATTGACTAGTGTAGCCTTTGCTGTTGGTGCAGCCAATTTAGCTAGAAAACAAACCTTGATCCAGCGACTATCGTGTATTGAAACACTCGCGCGGGTAGACACCATTTGTTTGGATAAAACAGGAACCATTACAGATGGCACTTTGACTTTCAAAGAACTGATTCCTCAAGCTGGTTTTCCCGCGAGTGAAATCGAACGTGCTATGAGTGAAATGATGGCAGGACTTTCCGATCAAAATGCAACAGCCAAGGTTCTTAGAACTCGGTTCCCACTTTCTCAATCCACTTGGAAAGTCAAAGAAGTTATCCCTTTTTCATCTGATCGAAAATGGAGTGGTGTGACGTTTGAAGAAAAAGGATCATTTGTAATGGGTGCGCCAGAATTCATTTATTCTGAAGTACCAGACGACTTACGAGAAAAATTGGCTCCTTATAATGAGCAAGGAGATCGTGTTCTTATTCTGGTTCATTTTTCCGAGGAATTGAAAAGTCCAGAACTACCACAAAAGAAAGAAACGGTTGCGATTTTCATTATTGCCGATACGATACGTGAAAATGCTGTCGATACATTTTCTTATTTTGCGAAACAAGATGTAACGTTAAAAGTTATCTCAGGTGATAATCCAATTACGGTATCTCAAATAGCGAAACAAGCAGGAATCGCAGGAGCAGAAAACTTTGTGGATATGAGTACAGTTTCTGATTCAACCAATTTTAATGAGTTGGTGGAAAATACAACTGTTTTTGGTCGAGTAACACCGTATCAAAAAAGAGAATTGATTCAAGCGTTAAAACAAAATGGGCATACAACATGTATGACAGGCGACGGTGTGAATGATATACTTTCATTGAGAGAAGCTGATGTCAGTGTGGCAATGGCTAGCGGAAGCGATGCGGCCCGAGCAGTTTCTGATGTTGTATTATTGAATTCTGATTTTAGTTCAATGATTCAAGTGCTGAATGAAGGGCGTAGAGTAATCAATAACATTGAGCGAGTTGCGTCAATGTATATGGTAAAAACGATCTATTCAGCTATCCTTGCTGTAACATTTATCTTTTTATTTTTACCATACCCATTTGCGCCGCTACAATTAACACCAATCAATACACTAACAGTCGGAATACCTTCTTTTATTTTGGCATTAGAACCAAATTATCAACGAATAAAAGGACACTTTTTGACGAATATATTGCGAATTTCAGTCCCAGGAGCGCTGACAGTTGTTTTTAACATTTTAGTGCTACAACTTGCTGGAATTTGGTTTGATTTATCACATCAAGACGTTTCTACGATGTGCGTGTTGCTTACGGGGTGTGTAGGATTTCAAGTGTTGATAAGAGCTGCGCGACCACTGGATTTGAAAAAACAGATCATGATTGTATTACTATTGATGGCCTTTCTTGTTTGTTTCTTATTCTTTGGGGACTTCTTTATGCTAACATCACTATTTACAAGAAATGTTTTATTCTACCTTCCACTGATTCTTGGCAGTAGATCCATATTTAATTACATTTCATTGTTTATGACCAGAGCAATCTATGAAATTGAGAAAAGGAAAGAAAATAGGCGAATCAAGAAGAAGAAGAGAGTCATTTAAAATCATAAAGAGCTAGAGAGCAAATCAAAAGCATTTTTTACTTTTGTTTTGTTCGCTAGCTTTTTTTATTTGAACAAAGTCTAATGAAGAATGACATTCATTTTCATTTAAGTCCTTTAATTTTGTTATTGTGTCAACTGAGTGTAATCTAAATGTAGAGAAGGGAACTTTTCAAAAGGAGTGGTATAAATGAAACACTTAACCAAATTGATTATTACGATCATAACAGGAATTTTAGCGTTAGTATTTGAATTTATTTTTCAGCAGCCAACGTGGGCTTTTGGGATCATCGTCATTACGGGGTCTGTCATGGCATTTTCAATGTTAGTAGAAATGGTAAAAACCTTGAAGTCTGGAAAATATGGGGTGGATATTTTAGCGATCACAGCAATCATCGCAACCTTAGCAGTTAGAGAATATTGGGCAAGTTTGATGATTTTGATCATGTTGACAGGCGGTGATTCTCTTGAAGATTATGCAGCTAAAAAAGCGAATAAAGAATTAAGAGCATTGTTGGATAATTCACCTCAAAAAGCACATCAGTCAATTAATGGCACATTGATAGATATTATGGTAGAAAAAGTCGCAATAGGAGATGATCTGCTTGTTAAACCTGGAGAAATAGTTCCTGTTGATGGCCGTGTGACAAAAGGTGTATCGGTAGTTGACGAATCTTCTTTAACTGGGGAATCACAACCTGTAAATAAAAAAATAGGGGACTCCTTGATGTCTGGTTCGATCAATGGGGACAGCTCATTAACCATGAAAGCTGAAAAAAGTGCAGCCGATAGTCAATATCAAACGATCGTTAAATTAGTCAAAGAATCAGAAGCACAGCCTGCTCGTTTTGTACGAATGGCCGATCGTTATGCCGTGCCATTCACTATTACAGCGTATGTAATTGCCGGAGCTGCTTGGTTTATTTCAAAAGATCCGACTAGGTTTGCTGAAGTCTTAGTTGTAGCATCGCCGTGCCCGTTGATTTTGGCTGCTCCGATTGCGTTAGTTGCAGGCATGAGCCGTTCAAGTAGGAATGGGATCGTTGTAAAAACAGGAACGACTTTAGAAAAAATGGCTGAAGCAAAATCAGTTGCATTTGATAAGACAGGTACGATTACTAAAGGAGTCTTGTCAGTTGACAAAATTGTCTCTACAAGTGAGATTTCAGCGGATAATCTACTGATATTGGCAGCAAGTGCAGAACAAGAATCCAGCCACATTTTAGCTCGATCACTTGTGTCATATGCTTCTTCCTCAGTATTGAAAAAGGTTTCTGAATTAGAAGAAGTAACGGGTTCTGGTGTTAAAGCGATAATCGACGGGAAAATAATTAGAGTAGGGAAACCAACGTTTGTTTCACAACAAAAAATTGAAGAAGTAGCAAATCAAACTATTATTTACATTTCTCAAGATAATCATTATCTGGGTTATATCACTTTTACTGACAGTATTCGTCCAGAAGCCAAAGAGACGATGAACCAATTACGTAATCTACAGGTAAATCACTTGTTGATGTTGACAGGTGATCATCAACAAGTGGCAGATGATATTGCAAAAAAAGTCGGAATTTCAGTGGTTTATGCAGAATGTTTGCCTCAAGATAAAATCGATGTATTAAAACAACTATCAGATGATTTGCGTCCTGTGATCATGGTTGGAGATGGCGTAAATGATGCACCTTCTTTAGCGATTGCGGATATAGGAATTGCAATGGGGGCTCACGGGGCTACTGCAGCAAGTGAAACAGCTGATGCGGTAATCTTAAAAGATGATTTAGAAAAAGTCAGCATAGCCGTAAAAATTTCTAAAGATACGATGAAAATTGCTAAGCAATCTGTTTTGATTGGCATTCTGATTTGTACCGTTTTGATGCTAATTGCCAGCACAGGCATTATTCCCGCTTTATTTGGCGCGGTTTTACAAGAAGTCGTAGATACTGTTTCAATCCTTTCCTCTTTAAGAGCGAAAAATGATTAAGAGTAATGCTAGCAGCCTATTTTCTAAAAAAACAGATAGTTGCAACTATTCTTTTAAATTGCTAAAATCAACTTATCAAAAACATAAAAAAACCAATGTAATTTTATGATTCAAGGGGGAATAGGTAGTGGATGGAAGCAAAATAAATAATAAAAGTGTCAATGAAGAAATGCTTTTAGAACAAGGGTATCGTAAATATTCAGGAGACGGTTTAGATATTTATTATAGCAAGGATATTTGTGCCCATATTGGCAATTGTGTCCGCGGTAATCCAGATGTCTTTGAAGTCGGCCGTCGTCCATGGATCATTGCGGATAATGGTAGTATTGAAGACGATATTCGAGTGATCGATACATGCCCTAGTGGTGCTTTAAAGTATATTCGAAAGGATGAAAAATAATCATGGAAATTAAAGAAGAGAGCAATCGTTTTGTTTTATTGAATGATGAAAATAAAGAAATTGGCGAAATGACTTGGTCAGATGCAGGAACTGAAATGATGATCATTGATCATACCTTTGTTGATCCTGCATATCGTGGACAAAAATTAGCAGAAAAACTAGTGTATAATGGCGTGGAAAAAGCACGTCGAGAAGGCAAAAAAATCATACCCTTATGTCCATTTGCTAAAAAAGAGTTTGATAGTAAACCTGAATATGGTGATGTGTTAAGAAACTGATTGTTAGTTTTGATGTGTGCTAATTTTTACTTTTCACTAAATAATAGATGAAAACAATCAAGCTTATGTAAATACAACTGGTATTTGTACGAAAAATATGCTAAAGTATAATAGATGTATTTTGTGAATAAGGGAGAATTAGACTATGTATAATTTTATTTTAACACTTGTGATCATCCTTTCAGTAGTGATGGTTATTGCCGTTATGATGCAGCCAAGTAAACAAAACAGTGCAGCAAGTGCATTTACAGGTGGCGCAGATAAACTTTTCGGTAAACAAAAAGCACGCGGATTCGAAGCTGTTATGCAACGTGCAACAGCAATTATTGGTGCTATTTGGATGTTACTATTATTTATTTTAGTATTATTATCATCAAAGTAAGTCCTTTGAAGTCCCTCATTTACTGAGGGATTTTTTTTCTTTTAAAAAATGAATAACCTCATATGAAAAGTTCTTGGAACATCTTTCTTTTCATAAGGTTTTCGCTAGATAATGTGCTAAAATGGGGATGAGGTGAATTAGATAGTGAAAAAAATAAGTCTACCTAAACCATTATTTACACAAAATGGTTCCCGTGCTGTATTACTTTTGCACGCATATTCAGGAAGCAGCAATGATGTTCGGATGCTGAGTCGTTATTTAGAGAAAGAAAATTATACGGTGTACTCTCCTAATTTTTCTGGTCATGCAACCATCGACCCAGAAGATATTTTGGAAAAAACAACCAATGATTGGTGGCAAGATACAGTGGATGCTATTCAATTTTTAAAGGACAAAGGATATCAGGAAATTGCTGTTTTTGGTCTTTCGATGGGTGGTATTTTTACGATGGGCGCATTAACAAGTCAACTAGCAGGAATTATCGGTGGTGGTTTTTTCTGTTCACCAATTTTTCCAGTAAAAAATAAAGTGCCAGAAAATTTCGTTCTTTATGCTGATAAAGTGTTAAAGACAGCTGGCGTTTCAACTGAAGAACGAGCAGAACGAATGGTAAAAATCAAAGAAGCATCCTACGTTCAATTAAAAAACATTGAGTCTTTCTCTGAGCAGACGGCTAATCAACTTGGTCAAATTAACGTTCCTGTCTTTATGGCACAAGCTGGAAAAGATGAAATGATTGATCCGATGGGTGTCTATCAGACAGCTCATGCACTGACCCAAACACGATTTACATTAAACTGGTATCCAAATAGCGGACATGTGCTGACCATTGGACCAGATCATAAACAACTAGAACAAGATGTATTCGCATTTTTAAATACATTGTCTTGGAATGAGGAGAATAAATGACAAAACAAACAATCAAGGAGAAAATCCTATCTTTTATGGAAAACCATACGAAAAAAAGTTTTTCCATGGAAGAAATCGCGGAAGGCTTGCAATTGCAAAAGAGCTCAGATTTTAAGCTGTTAGTTCAAACTATTGCAACGATGGAGCGCGAAAAATCAGTAGAATTTAATAAAAAAGGTAAGATTCGTTTACCACAAAAAAATGGGGATATCGAAGGAACTTTTCGTGCAAATGAGCGCGGTTTTGGTTTTGTGACCATCGACCCAGAAGAGGCTGATGTCTATATTCCAAAAGAAGCTGTCAATTTTGCGATGGACGGTGATATTGTCGTAATCGATATCGTTCAACCAGCCGATGCTTTTTCTGATCGTGGAGCTGAAGGAAAAGTCGTGGAAATAAAAACTCGTGCGATTACTCAAGTCGTTGGTGAATTTATTGCTTATGATGAAAAAGAAGTAAGTGAAACCGATCTATATGGCTATGCAGTTCCAAAGGATAAAAAAATGACAGGTCTAACATTCAATATTGCTGCTCAAGGAATCAAACCAGTTGACGGGAGTATTGTAATCGTAGAAGTAACGCATTATCCTGAAAAAGAATACCCAAAGAGCTTAGAAGGAATCGTCAAAAAAGTAGTAGGCCATAAAAATGATCCAGGAATGGATATTCTATCGATCGTCGTGGCTCACGGCATCCCAACAAGTTTTCCAGATGAAGTGGTCGCTGAAGCTGACAAAGTACCTGATGCAATTTCAGATGATGATATCAAAGGCCGTAGGGACTTACGTGATCAAATGATTGTCACAATTGATGGAGAAGACGCCAAAGATTTAGATGATGCAGTGACGGTACGAAAATTAGAAAACGGTAATTATTTCTTAGGTGTGCATATTGCAGATGTTTCTTATTATGTTACTGAAGGCAGTGAGTTAGACCAAGAAGCGTATGAACGTGGCACGAGTGTTTATTTAACTGACCGTGTTGTACCAATGATTCCGCAACGTTTGTCAAATGGTATCTGTTCATTAAACCCTAACGTGCCAAGACTTACAATGAGTTGTGAGATGGAAATAACACCAGAAGGTCACGTAGTGAAGCATGACATTTTCCAAAGTGTGATCCAAACAACTGAACGAATGACTTATACAGCAGTCAATGAAATTTTAGAAGAACAAAAACCAGAAACCATGAAGCGTTACAAAAAGTTAGTAAAGATGTTTAACGAAATGGGCGAACTGCATCACATTCTTGAACAAATGCGGGAAAATCGTGGTGCGATTTCGTTTGAAGACAGAGAAGCCAAAGTGTTGGTTGACGCAAATGGACATCCACATGATATACTACTTCGCACGCGTGGGGTAGGTGAACGCTTGATCGAATCATTTATGTTAGCAGCGAATGAAACAGTTGCTAAGCACTTCAATGAATTAAAATTACCATTTATTTATCGGATCCATGAACAACCAAAAGAAGAAAAAATGCAACGTTTCTTCGATTTTGCAGCTGTATTGGGCATTTTAGTTAAAGGAACAAAGGCAGACATTACACCAAAAGATTTACAAAAAGTTTTGGAACAAGTTGCTGACAAACCTGAAGAAGCAGTTATCAATACAATGTTGCTACGCAGTATGCAGCAAGCGCGTTATTCAGAAGATAATTACGGTCATTATGGTTTAGCAGCGGAGTATTATACTCACTTTACTTCACCGATCCGTCGTTACCCAGATTTGATCGTTCATCGATTGATCCGCAGTTACGAAGGCAACGTTTCAGAAAAACTAAAAGAAAAATGGGAACAAGTTTTACCAGATATTGCTGATCATAGTTCGAGAATGGAACGTCGGGCAGTTGAGACAGAACGTGAAGTTGACTCAATGAAGAAAGCAGAATTTATGGCGGATAAAATTGGTGAAGAATACGATGGTGTCATTAGCTCGGTGACTCGTTTTGGACTGTTTGTAGAGCTACCGAATACGATAGAAGGATTGATTCACGTTAATAATCTAAAACAAGATTACTTCCATTTTATTGAAAATCATATGGCTCTTGTTGGTGAACGAACAGGAATGACTCTAAAAATCGGTCAAAAAGTCAAAGTTAAAGTAGACAAAGCAGATCCTGAAACCAGAGAAATCGATTTTGAATTTCTGGAAGCTGAAGAAGTTGAAAGAATCGAAGCACCAAAACAAAAGAAACGTCAAGATGGACGTCGAAAACGGACTTCAGACCGTAAAGTTATGGATAAAAAACCATTTACTCAAAAGAAAAACAAGAAAAAGGGCAAAAAACCATTTTATAAAGAAGTAGCTAAAAAGAAAAAACCGAAGAAACAAAAGAAAAAATAGAAAACGGAGGAATGGGTATGCCAAAAGGGGAAGGCAAACTGATTGCCCAAAATCGTAAGGCACGGCATGACTATACTGTTGTTGATACAATGGAAGCTGGGATTGTTTTACAAGGAACAGAAATCAAATCAATTCGAAATGGACGAATCAATTTAAAAGACGGATTTGCTAGAATCAGAAATGGAGAAGCTTACCTGCTCAATGTACACATCAGTCCTTATGAGCAGGGAAACATTTTTAATCATGATCCTTTACGGACAAGAAAATTATTACTGCACAAAAAACAAATCGCTAAATTGATTGCCGAGACAAAAAATACAGGGATCACGATTATCCCGCTAAAAGTTTATATCCGTAATGGTTATGCTAAAGTTTTAATCGGTCTTGCAAAAGGGAAAAAGCAATACGACAAACGAGAAGATTTGAAGCGTAAAGAAATCAATCGTGAAATTAACCGGACACTTAAAAATAATTTAAGATAATTTATCAAAATTCGTGCATTTTTGCATGAAATAAAACCATTTTAAAGTTGATTTTATTCTTTTTCGCATATTTATTTTCTTTGCTTTATCTTAAGCGGAAAATTTGGTAGAGTGTAAAGGAAATGATGAGTTTTCATCGTTTTTTCAGTAACTGACCTTCGTACTGCCAAACACCAAAAGGACTCTATTCTTTTAATATTTTGTCATATTAAAAGAAGTGTCCAATTTTCATGAAATTCTTTTGAAATTATTCATCGTTGGTGGTATGATACGTGTGGTTAAGAAATAGAAGCCTTTTAAGCTTCTCGCAAGTTTGTTGGAAAAGAGGTGAAATAATTTGGAAGAGAAGACACTACTCTTCAAGATTGGGCCAATTTGGTTTGACGGAACGATTTGTTTAATGGTTCTGTTAACATGTGTCATTGTCTTTGGGATAGTATATTTCTGCACAAGGAATATTCAAATGAAACCTAAAGGCAAACAAAATGTCATTGAATATCTCATTGATTTTGTTCGAAGTATCATTACCGACAATATGCCGAGTAAAGAAGTAACAAATTTTCACCTACTAGCATTCACGATGTTTATGTTCGTTTTAGTTGCTAACATCATTGGTTTAGTAACGAAAGTGGCAATCGGGGATTACACATATTGGAAGAGCCCAACAGCCGATCCAATGGTTACCTTGACATTAGCATTGATCATGATTGCTTTAACACATTTCTTCAGTGTTAGTCGTTTTGGCTTAAAAGGATATTTCAAAAACAGCTTTTTAAGTCCGGTATCTTTCTTAATGCCGATCAAGTTGATGGAAGAATTTACGAACTTGCTTACGTTGGCGCTACGTTTATACGGAAATATTTTTGCCGGTGAAGTATTACTTGGACTGATTGCAGGACTTGTATCCAGCGTTGGACTTTGGACAATTCCACTCGCAATACCGCTAGAGATGATTTGGTTAGCCTTCTCATTATTTATCGGCGGAATTCAAGCATTTATTTTTGTAACATTATCAATGGTTTACATGGCTCATAAAGTTGAAGTCGAAGAATAAACAATAAATAAAAACAACTATTTCTTAGGAGGAAAACAATAATGAATTATATCGCAGCAGCAATCGCAGTTTTCGGAGCAGCAATCGGAGCCGCTTACGGTAACGGAAAAGTTATCTCAAAAACAATCGAATCAATGACACGCCAACCAGAAATGGCTGGACAACTAAGAACAACAATGTTTATCGGGGTAGCCTTGATCGAAGCGGTTCCTATTCTAGGTGTAGTTATTGCATTGTTATTAGTGCTTAAATAATCTCTTTAGAAGGCAGGACGCTGAGTTTTTTTAAACGCCACGCGTTACTGCTTTCTTTGCTGCGAATCACTGCGACTGCCTCCGGCAGAGCAGATGATGAGCAGTACTTGGCGAACGAAGAGAGAGAAGTAACCGATTAAAAGAACCATCAAACTTCTCCAAAATAAAGCAGACCACTCAAAACATCAAGTATACTTCAAAAGTTCTAACCAAAGGCAGAGCAGATGTTGAGCAGTACTTGGCGAACGCAGTGAGAGAAGTAACAATTAAAAGAACCATCAAATCATTCACCCAAAAAAGGTGAATCAAACCATACAAAGAACGTAATTCAACAACATTACCAAAGAGAATTGCAGAGAAAGGAAGTTGAAACTTCATGCTAGATTATTTAGTAATCGGTGAAGCAGGACCTAGTACAACAATTGGAACGATGATTGTCGTAAGTGGCGCTTTTCTAATTTTGATGCTTCTAATCAAGAAATTCGCTTGGGAAGCAATCACTGATATGTTAAAAAAACGTGAAGATAAAATTGCCAATGATTTAGATTCTGCAGAACAATCTCGAATAGCAGCCGCTAAGTTGCAAGAAGAACGCCAGCAAAAATTGCTTTCTTCTAAATCTGAAGCAGCAGAAATTATTAAACATGCGAAAGAGAACGGAGATCAAAACCGTCAAAAAATCTTAGCAGAAACCAATGATGAAGTGTCACGTTTACGAGAAAAAGCACGTCTTGATATTTCTCAAGAGCATGAAGAAGCATTGGCCTCTGTTAAAGATGAAGTAGCGAGCTTGTCTCTACAAATTGCAGAGAAAATTTTAAATAAAGAATTGACACCTGATGCACATGATTCTTTAATCAATTCTTATATTGAAGGTTTAGGTAAGTCAAATGAAGTTAGATAAGTATACGGTAGGTAAACGCTATGGCAAAGCTTTGTTTGAACTGGCAATTGAAAATGAAGAAGCCGACAGCATTTATCAAGACTTATTAAAACTTAGAGAGATTTTTCATGAAGTTCCAGAATTAGGAGAGATCTTAAGTGACGTCCGTCTTGAACCATACGAAAAAGACGAAATCATGAAACAATTAGTTAACGGTTTTGATGGAACAATCGAAAACTTCTTATATGTTGTTTATAACTACTCTCGTATGATCGATTTATTATTGATGATCGATGAATACGAAAGACGCTACGATGAACATAAGAGCTTGCTTTTAGGCACAGCTTTGACGGCTGTTCCTTTAACGAAAGAACAACATCAGTTAATGGAAGAAAAAGCAGCAAAACTTTTAGGGTATGAACAAGCTAATTTAATCAATCTGATCGATCCTGAAATTGTTGGCGGCGTAATTATAGAAGCTAACTATAAAGTAATCGATGGTAGTATCCACAAGCAATTAGAACGAATCCAAGAATTGTTATTAAAATAACGTTCAGCACAATAAAGAGGTGAATTGAATGGCTATCAAAGCAGAAGAAATCAGTGCCTTGATTAAGGAACAGATTAAAAATTATCAACAAGAATTAGCAGTCGAAGAAATTGGGACTGTCACATATGTTGGGGATGGAATCGCTCGTGCCCATGGATTAGAAAATGCGATGAGTGGAGAACTACTTGAATTTTCTAATGGCTCATATGGAATGGCGCAAAATTTAGAAACCAATGATGTCGGTATTATCATTTTAGGTGATTTTGAAACCATTCGAGAAGGCGACAAAGTGAAACGCACAGGTAAAATCATGGAAGTCCCTGTTGGCGAAGCAATGATCGGTCGTGTGGTTAATCCATTAGGACAACCAATCGATGGCTTAGGTGAAATCAAAACAGACAAAACACGTCCTGTAGAAGCAGCAGCTCCAGGTGTTATGCAAAGAAAATCAGTTGATCAACCGATGCAAACTGGTCTTAAAGCAATCGATGCGCTTGTACCAATTGGTCGTGGGCAACGTGAATTAGTGATCGGTGACCGTAAAACAGGTAAAACATCTATTGCCATCGATACAATCATCAACCAAAAAGGTCAAGATGTCATTTGTATCTATGTTGCGATCGGCCAAAAAGAATCAACAGTCCGTAACCAAGTTGAAACGTTAAGAGCCTATGGTGCACTTGATTATACAATTATCGTAAATGCTGGAGCGTCTCAACCAGCTCCATTACTTTATATTGCGCCTTATGCAGGAGCTGCGATGGGTGAAGAATTCATGTATAACGGCAAACATGTTTTGATTATCTTTGATGATTTATCAAAACAAGCGGTAGCTTATCGTGAACTGTCATTACTATTACGCCGTCCTCCAGGTCGGGAAGCTTATCCAGGTGATGTTTTCTATCTGCATTCACGTTTACTAGAACGTGCGGCAAAATTAAGTGATGAATTAGGTGGTGGTTCAATGACTGCCTTGCCATTTGTTGAAACACAAGCCGGAGATATTTCAGCTTATATCCCAACAAATGTTATTTCAATCACAGATGGACAAATTTTCCTAGAGAGTGATTTGTTCTATGCTGGTACTCGTCCAGCCGTTGATGCAGGTCTTTCTGTATCACGTGTTGGTGGTTCAGCTCAAATCAAAGCAATGAAAAAAGTAGCTGGTACACTTCGTTTAGATTTAGCAAGCTACCGCGAATTAGAAGCATTCACTCAGTTTGGTTCTGATTTAGATGCGGCAACACAAGCTAAATTAAACCGTGGTCGTCGTACCGTTGAAATTTTAAAACAAAAATTACATGCACCGTTGGCAGTAGAAAAACAAGTTGTTATTCTATATGCGTTGACTCACGGATTTTTAGATAGTATCAGCGTTGCAAAAATTCTAGATTTTGAATCAGAATTATTCGACTTTTTAGATGGAAAACATCCTGAATTATTTGAGACGATTCGTACAACAAAAGATTTGCCAAAATCAGAAGATTTAGATGCTGCAATCAATGAATTCAAAGAACTATTTAGCGCAGCTAATTCTGAAGGATCAACAGCAAAGGATACACTTGAATCAATTCAAAATGCGTAAGAGAGGTGACAAGAATTGGGTGCTTCATTAAATGAAATCAAACAACGCATTGCTTCAACTAAAAAAACCAGTCAGATTACCAACGCTATGCAAATGGTTTCAGGCGCTAAACTGACAAAATCTGAGGCGGCTTCTAGAAGTTTTCAAGAATATGCATCAAAAATCCGTTCTATTGTTACGCATCTTGTTGCAGCTCAATTGAGTGATCTAGAAGAATTGGATTCATATGACAATGAAGAAGCATCAGAAAGCGGAAATTACCATATGATGCTGACATCACGTCCAGTGAAAAAAACGGGTTATATTGTCATTACTTCTGATAAAGGATTGGTCGGCGGCTATAACAGCTCAATATTGAAACAAACGATGAAAATGATGGCAGATGATCATAAATCTCAAGATGAATATGTCTTGATCGCTATTGGTGGAACTGGAGCAGATTTTTTTAAAGCTCGTGGAATAAATGTTGCATACGAGCTTCGTGGTTTAAGCGATCAACCTAGTTTTGATGAAGTTCGAAAAATCGTTTCAACAGCGACTACGATGTATGAAAATGAAGTGTTTGATGAATTGTATGTTTGTTATAACCACCATATCAATTCATTGACAAGCCAATTTCGTGTAGAAAAAATGCTGCCAATTTCTGATTTAGATCCAGATGAAGCAACGACATATGAGCAAGAGTACATTTTAGAACCTTCAGAAGAAGCGATTTTAGATAATTTACTTCCTCAATATGCTGAAAGTTTGATCTATGGTGCTATTATTGATGCAAAAACAGCAGAACATGCTGCTGGGATGACAGCAATGAAAACAGCCACTGATAATGCACAAAATATTATTAGTGATTTAACGATTTCTTATAATCGTGCTCGTCAAGGAGCGATTACACAGGAAATTACCGAAATTGTAGCGGGTGCAGCTGCATTAGAGTAACAATCAAGATTCGAGCTTGTAGTGCTCGAAGTTCTTACTAAGTAATAGAGAAGACAGGTTTTTATCACGACCTCGTTAGGATATAAAACTGTCGAACCTTCGATAGTTTTATGACCTCTTTAACGGTATAAAAATATCAAGAGCTCAGCAGTTTCACAAAAGTCTGAATGCCCAAAAAGTGGATAGTCAGATTGTGCTCCAACTGCTCGCTCTTGAACAATATTTTTATGACCTTTTTTAAACGAAACGGAGGAAAGACACATGAGTTCAGGAAAGATTGTTGAAGTAATCGGTCCCGTTGTTGACGTGGAATTTTCACTAGATCAATCCTTACCGGATATCAACAATGCATTAGTCGTTTATAAAAATGGCGAAGAAAAACAAAAAGTCGTTCTAGAGGTAGCTTTAGAATTAGGGGACGGTGTCATCCGTTCGATCGCAATGGAATCTACTGATGGGTTACAACGCGGAATGGAAGTTATTGATACAGGAAAACCAATCTCAGTTCCTGTTGGGAAAGAAACATTAGGAAGAGTTTTCAACGTTTTAGGCGATACGATCGACTTAGAAGAACCGTTTCCAGAAGATGCGATTCGTAGCGGTATTCATAAAAAAGCCCCTGACTTTGCTGATTTAAGTACAAGTAATGAGATTTTAGAAACAGGGATCAAAGTAATCGATTTATTAGCCCCTTATTTAAAAGGTGGTAAAGTTGGACTATTCGGTGGTGCCGGTGTTGGTAAAACTGTTTTGATTCAAGAATTGATTCATAATATTGCTCAAGAACACGGCGGTATTTCTGTATTTACCGGTGTTGGTGAACGAACTCGTGAGGGGAATGACCTGTATTTTGAAATGAAAGACTCTGGTGTTATTGAAAAAACAGCCATGGTTTTCGGTCAAATGAATGAACCTCCTGGTGCACGTATGCGTGTGGCTTTGACTGGTTTAACAATTGCGGAATATTTCCGTGATGTTGAAGGGCAAGATGTGTTATTATTCATCGATAACATTTTCCGTTTCACACAAGCGGGATCAGAAGTTTCTGCCTTATTAGGTCGGATGCCTTCAGCCGTTGGGTATCAACCAACACTTGCAACTGAAATGGGTCAATTACAAGAACGTATTACATCTACTAAAAAAGGCTCGATCACATCGATTCAAGCAATCTATGTACCAGCCGATGACTATACTGACCCGGCGCCTGCAACAGCATTCGCCCATTTAGATGCAACAACTAACTTAGAGCGTCGTTTAACTGAAATGGGTATTTATCCAGCAGTTGATCCACTAGCTTCTTCTTCTAGCGCTTTAGCACCTGAAGTTGTTGGAGACGAACATTATGCTGTAGCAACAGAAGTACAACACGTATTGCAACGTTACCGTGAGTTACAAGATATCATTGCGATTTTAGGGATGGATGAGTTATCTGATCAAGAAAAAATCTTGGTTGGTCGTGCCCGTCGTATCCAATTCTTCTTATCACAAAACTTTAATGTAGCAGAACAATTTACTGGACAACCTGGTTCTTATGTTCCCGTTGCTGATACAGTTAAAGGCTTTAGAGAAATTCTTGATGGAAAATACGATGACTTACCGGAAGAAGCTTTCCGTAGTGTTGGTAGAATTGAAGACGTTATTGAAAAAGCTAAAACGTTGAACTACTAAAAGGAGGAGACACAGAAATGGATTGTTTAACTGTCAATGTGGTGACTCCTGACGGATTGGTTTATGATCACCGTGCGACGATCGTTGTTGCAAAAACAACAGATGGTGAAATTGGTATCTTACCTAAACATGCACCGATCATCGTTCCTTTAGCAATCGATGAAGTTCGTGTTAAAAGAACGGACTCTGATACACACGTAGATTGGATCGCTGTAAACGGCGGTATTATGGAAGTCCGTGATAATATTGTGTCAATCATTGCCGATAGTGCAGAACGTGAAAGAGATATTGATGTAAGCCGAGCAGAACGTGCAAAACAACGAGCTGAGCGGATGATTGAAAAGGCGAAGGAAAATGCAAATACGGATGAATTACGCCGTGCAACTGTTGCACTTCACCGAGCAATCAATAGAATCAATGTGTCAAAACATACGTAAATTATGAGTGGCTGAGACAGCGAAATAGTGATGTCTCAGCCATCTCTTATAGTAAGACAAAATACCTACATATGTTATTTTTATGAAAGTTAAGAATCTTTATTTTTTGTTTGAGGGAATTTGTGATAAACTATTTCTATATAGTTTAATGAAGCTGAATAGATTTTCACTCAAAGCTGAAGAAACCTATTACGCTTTTATGATGTCTAGCTTTACGGGCTAACTTCTCTGAAAAAAGATAAAATATGTTTGTGACAAAAGAATTGTCACGCTCAAATTTTTCTATTTTTCATTCGAAGTTGAAGGAGCCCATTACGCTTTTAAATTAAGGAGATCAATTTATGCAATTTTTTGGTATTGATGCGGTGATTCGGATCATCTGCCACATGATGTTTATCTATGTAAGTTTTTGGGCGATGCAATCGATCAGAATTGAACAGTTTTTCAAAGCTCATCAAACTTCTCAAGTCCGTTTATTGATTGTTTTGATTTCGATTGTGATCGGGTTTACTGTGAGCTCATTTTTCCTAGAGTTTCTAGCATTGTGCCGTAACTTATTTACTGTATTTTTCCCATAAGGATTGATGGATAAAAAGAAAAGATACTATTTGTTGGTAAATAGTGGTATAATAGAAAAGATTTTGGATCGAAGCATCCAATTCTAACTTTTTTGGGGGGAACAAAATGGAACAGATCATTGTTCATGGTGGTAACCAATTAAAAGGAACTGTGAAAATTGAAGGGGCTAAAAATGCAGTATTGCCAATTTTAGCAGCAACCCTATTAGCAGAAGAAGGAACAACAACATTAAATAATGTACCAATTCTTTCTGATGTTTTTACAATGAACCAAGTAATCAAACATTTAAACGTAGATATTGATTTTAATGAAGAAGAGAACCAAGTCACAATAGATGCAACGCAGCCTTTAGGCATCGAAGCAAATTATGAGTATGTTAGTCAAATGAGAGCATCAATCGTTGTTATGGGCCCGTTATTGGCTCGTAATGGTCATGCAAAAGTTGCTATGCCTGGTGGATGTGCGATTGGTAAAAGGCCAATTGATTTACACTTAAAAGGCTTCCAAGCTTTAGGTGCAAAGATTATTCAAAAAAATGGCTATATCGAAGCAATTGCAGATGAATTGATCGGCAATACGATTTATTTAGATTTTCCAAGTGTGGGTGCGACTCAAAATATCATGATGGCAGCTGTTAAAGCCAAAGGTATGACAGTAATCGAAAATGTTGCTAGAGAGCCTGAAATCGTTGATTTAGCGAATATCCTTAATAAAATGGGTGCTAAAATCGTCGGTGCTGGTACTGAAATGATGCGTATCGAAGGCGTGGATAAACTTCATGCAGTTGAACATTCGATTGTTCAAGATCGTATAGAAGCAGGTACTTTCATGGTTGCAGCAGCGATGACTGAAGGAGATGTTTTGATAGAAGAAGCAATTCCTGAACATAATCGTCCGCTTATTTCTAAATTAACTGAAATGGGTGCTGTTATTCGCGAAGAAAGAGGCGGTTTACGCGTCATTGGTCCTAAAGTAATCAAACCAACGGATGTCAAAACAATGCCGCATCCTGGTTTCCCAACAGATATGCAAGCACAAATGACTGCAATACAAATGGTAGCTGATGGTTCAAGTGTTGTAACTGAGACTGTCTTTGAAAATCGTTTCCAACATTTAGAAGAAATGCAACGAATGAATGCAGATGTGAAAATGGACGGCAATATCGCTATTATCAATGGGAGTCAAACATTACAAGGTGCTGCTGTAGAAGCAACAGATTTACGTGCCGCTGCTGCATTGATTTTAATAGGCTTACGTGCCAAAGGAATCACGCGTGTCTCACATTTAGAATATTTAGACCGCGGTTACTACAAATTCCATGAAAAACTTCAAAAATTGGGTGCAAAAGTGGAACGAGTAAACGACGAAAAAACAACAGAAAAGAAAATGTCAACAGTTAGCTAAAAGGGGAAATAGATATGAGTTCGACACGCTATATTATAGTGACTTTGTTGAAAGTTTTAGTAGTGATTGCCTTAGTGATTATTTTATTTGTTGCCGGCACAATGATCGGTTATGGAGTAGTCGGTGGAGGAAATCCAAAAGATGTGTTCAAAGAAGAAATTTGGACTCATATTCTAGACTTTTTTAAATAGGCATACTATAAGCCAATCCAAACTAGTTCTTAAGTTTGGGTTGGCTTTTTTTGTTTAAGAAAAATAATGCTTATTTTTAAATATTTTTTGTAAAACTCTTGTAATATTTGATGTTTTTTTTGTTTTTTAGAACATTATCTGAGCTTTAACTTCTAAACACAATAAAGATAACTAGATTATTGTTTTTTTAAAACTTTTTAATAAAAATAAAATAATGCCTGATATAACTGTATTTCCAAATGTGATTAGGGCTGTTTTTACTATAAAAAAATGAAAATATTTCCCATGTAACAATCTTTAAAGCGCTTTCTGACAGACTGTAATGTAGCTTTAATTAAATAGTAACCCTTGTAGATTCACCACATGCTATGATAGCTTTCGTACGAATTTTAAGGAGGAAGCTATTTTAATGAAGAAAAAATGGTTGCCAATGTTATTTATTATTTCTTGTTTTATTACTGGGTCAGTGATTCCTGTATATGCGGCGGAAAATAAGAACAATGAAATGAAGAGCTTAACTAGTTATACAGTCGTGTCAGAACAAACAGCGCAAAGCTTATCTAGTTCAATGATTTATTCACTGACAGAAGGAAAAGCATTTAAACTAGTAAAGAATGATATTTTAAATAAAGAGAAGATCGAAAAAGAAAAAGTAGCAAAAGCAGAAGCTATAAAAAAACAAGCTGAATTAGAAAACAAAAAGCCTAAAAACACAAAGCCAGAAGGTCAAACGATAACGATGGAAGCCACCGCTTATTCTTGTAATGAAGGATTTATTGGCGGAGGTAATTTAACAGCGATGGGACAAGATTTACGTGTTGATCCAATGGCAATTGCTGTTGACCCAAGTGTGATCCCACTAGGTACGAAATTATATGTTGAAGGCTATGGAGAAGCTGTTGCTAGTGATACTGGTGGCGCGATCAAAGGAAATATCATCGACCTCCATTTTTCAGATGTATCGCAATGTATCAATTGGGGCAGACGACAAGTTGCAGTGACGATTTTATCGTGATAATGTAGCCTGTTTTATACATTCAATTAATATTTGATTCGGGAAAATGACATTTAGCTTTTAGAATAAGTTATTTCTCCTATCACTGTTTATACAGATTCCAGGTGATTAGTTCATGACTCGAAGAGTTATGGTCTGATCACTTTTTTTGTAGTGTGTAAAAATCTAAAATATCGAATAAGAAAAAAAGTTATATGTTATAATGAAGATTGATTAACGGAAGAAGGAGCGATAAGTATATGAAAGCTGTAATTACTGAAGTGGGTGTTCGTGCATTAGACGAAAAAGAGCCGATGATCATACTTTTTGGTGAAAGTGCCACAGAGGGGTTAAAAGAATATTCTGTAATTCAAAAATTTCAAGAAACTCAATCTTTAAAAATGAAAAAAGGGGATCTATTAAAGATCGATGAACAAGAATATACCATTGATTATGTTGGACCTTTTGCCAACAAAAACTTAAATAGTATTGCCCATGTGACCTTGGTTTTTGCAGAAGTGCCAAAAGAAGATGCCATTGTTAATGGTTTGTACCTCACTCCTAACATTTTTCCAATAATCAACGTTGGAACAATAATAGAATACGTGTCTCGTGGAGTGTGATTGAATGGAACAAGAGAAAGAAAAAGATAAACGCTTTTCTTGGTTTTGGCGGTGGTTTTTAAATAATCAAGTTGTGACGACATTAATGATTGTATTGTTAATTTTGTTGATTTTACTCGTTTTTACAAAAGTCTCGTATTTATTTAAACCAGTTTGGCAGTTTATCGGCGTTGTTGGTTTACCGATGATCATGGCAGGTATTTTATATTACTTAATGAATCCAGTCGTTGATTATCTAGAAAAGAAACGGGTACCTCGCATTTGGAGTATTATCGGACTATTTATACTTGTGATTGCGTTGATCATTTGGGGACTTGTAGTAATTGTTCCTAAAATTCAAGAACAAACTGTTAGTTTCGGAAATCATTTTCCTCAATATATCGATACGCTCGACAATAAGATGCAAGAAATTTTGAGCGATCCTTTTTTTGCACAATTTCGCAGTCAGTTAGAGGATATGGGCGATAAATTGATTAGTTCATTAGGAGATATCATTCGCAATATTTCTACGTTTACAGTACAAGGATTAGGCAGTTTTGTAGGAGCTGTTGCAACCGTTGTTGTCGCTATCATCACAATGCCGTTTATTTTGTTTTATCTTTTAAAAGATGGCAAACAATTAGCGCCGTATTTGATGAAGTTTTTACCAAATAAAATGCGCAAACCGACATTGAAAGTACTAGGAGAAGTCAATTCACAAGTGTCTTCTTATATACGTGGTCAATTGACCGTGGCGTTTGCAGTGGCTGTAATGTTTATTCTTGGCTTTTCATTTATTGGACTGGATTACGCGATTACTTTGGGTATCACAGCAGGTTTTCTTAATTTGATACCGTATCTTGGTTCATTTCTGGCAATGGTACCAGCTGTATTTTTAGGAATTGTAGGTGGACCAGTTTTATTAGCTAAAGTGTTAGTCGTCTTTGTTATTGAGCAAACGATCGAAGGACGTGTGATTTCCCCCTTAGTATTAGGTAGTCAGTTAGACATCCATCCAGTGACGATTTTAGTCGTGCTGTTGACGTCTGGCAAGTTATTCGGTGTTGTAGGCGTTATTCTGGGAATACCTGTCTATGCCGCAGCTAAGGTCATCATTACGCATATATTTGAATGGTATAAAGATGTTTCAAGTCTGTATCATGAAGAAGAAGAATTAAGAAAACTTGAATAAAAAAAGCCGAAATGGACAAATCTGTCTGTTTCGGCTTTTCGATTCTTAGAATGTTTTTCCTAAAGTTGTTGCTTGGTCCATTGCTGCATCTAATAATTCTTCGGCTTTTTCCGGATGGTGATCGATTCCTTCGATAAATAATTGATCGACTTCAGCAACACCAATGAAGTTTAAAATACCTTTTACATATTGAGAAGCAAAATCTTGACCTTCATAAAAACCGCCATTTGATTGAATATGCAAAGCTTTTTTGCCATTAGTTAAAGGTTTAGGACCTTCTTCAGTATATTTAAACGTTTTGCCAGCGACATTGATCGTATCAACCCATGCTTTTAAGCGAGTTGGGACATTTAAATTCCACAAAGCGTTAGCGATAACGACTTTGTCAGCGCCTAGGAATTGATCTGTCAATTCGTTGAAACGAGCAACCTTTGTTTGTTGGCTTTCATTTAGAGCTGTAAATTCAGTACCAGTACGTAACGCACCCCAACCAGAAAGTAATTCTTCATCAATTTCTGGAACAAAATCAGCGTAGACATCCAGTACGTCGATCTCATCAGCTGGGTTTTGAGTTTTATAACTTTCTAAAAAAGTTTCTAATGCTCGGACAGAACGAGATTCTTCCTTAGTAAGCGGGTGTGCTTTGACAACAAGTAATTTTGACATGTAAAATCTCCTTTAAATACCTAAGTATCATTATTTATAAACAAAAACTATTTTACTAATAAAAAGTAAGAAAATCAAGTTTTTACTTAAATTCCATAAAAAAACAAGTATTCATAAGCTGAATACCTGTTTTCTTCTATTAAAAAGCGTGCGATAGTTGTTGCATTCCACCAATCACATGAACTGCATGAAACCCTTTAGAAGCCATGAAAGATGCGATGATTTCAGAACGGCGTCCGCTGTAACTAATAATATGATAGGTCTTTTCTTTATTTAGCTGTTTTAGCATATTTGGTAAAACAGTGGCTGGTAGTGACATTGAGTGTGCTAAGTGTCCTTGTAAAAAACTTTCCGTTTCACGAATATCGATGACATTAAGGTCATTTTTAGTGTAAAGTGTTTCAAAATCAGGAGTAGAAATTGATTCAAACATGTAACTCATCCTTTGAAAATATATATTTTTTAAAACTATGGGATAGATTGTAACTCTTTTGAAGAAGGTTTGCAATCGGACTTTTACATTTCTTAATAGTTGTCTAAAAACAATATTTTCATTTGCTTTTTGAAAAGGGTTGCAAATAAATTAGAAAGATGATATGATATCCATGTAATAAGGATTGTTACTGTTCGGCAGGCAAAACCTGAATCTTCCATAGTAGTTTGTTTGGGCGGATTCTAGGTTTTTTTCATTTGTATTTGTAAAAGTGAGGTTCATCATGTATATTGAAAAAATTTTAAACAACAATGTCGTCATGACAAAAAATGAATCAGGTGAAGAAATCGTCTGTATGGGCCGAGGACTAGCATTTCAAAAAAAAATCGGTGATTTGATCGATCCAACTTTTATTGAAAAAGAGTTTGTTCTTAAAGATTCCATCACTTCTGGACAATTTCAGCAATTGTTTGCGGATATTCCGTTAGAAGAAGTAGAGATTGTTAAAACAATCGTGGATATGGCTGAAGAGGATTTAGGAATCGAGCTTTCATCGAACATCTATTTAACATTGACGGATCACGTGCATTACGCCATCATGAGAGCTAAAGAAGGTCTTGAGATGCCCAATCCATTAATGTTTGAAACAAAAAAGTTTTATCCTAAAGAATTTGCTATTGCTAGAAAAGGGGTAGCGTTAATCAAGGAAAAACTGGACATCGATTTTTCAGAAAGTGAAGCAGGTTTTATTGCATTTCATATTGTAAACAGCGAGCAGGCTAATGGTAATATGGAAGTGACGATGTCAGCCACTGAAATGGTACGAGATATTCTAACGATCATCAGTCGTTATTTTGGTACACCGTTCGATGAAGACTCATTGAACTATCAAAGAATCGTAACGCACTTACAATATTTTGCTCAACGTTATCTGCAAAATGAAGCACATGATGAAGAAGATGACTTTCTTTATGAGCTGATTCAAAGCAAGTATCCCAAGGCATTTCAATCAGTGCAAAGAATCAATGATTATCTAGTCAAAAAATATCAAAAACCAATTGACAAAGCAGAACAAATTTATTTGACTATTCATATTCAGCGAGTAGCTGGAGAGAGAAAAATGTAGTATTTATTCATTAAAAATTTAACTTTCAATCGAAGCGGATTGTTACTGTTTAACAGGCAAAACCTAGATTGAAAAAACAAGAGATTCATCTATATTTATGTTTTTTGTAAGTATAGTAAATCATTGTTTTTTCAGTTTAGGTTTTTTTATATAAAAAATTAAGGAAAAGGGGCATATAAAATGAGTAAAAATCAAGAAATTGCTGAGCGCGTTTTAACGCTAGTCGGCGGAGAAGAAAATGTGAACAGCGTAGTTCATTGTGCGACACGTCTGCGTTTTAAATTAAAAGATGAAGAAAAAGCAGATACTGAAAAATTAAATCAAGATCCAGATGTAATTCAAGTTGTTCGAAGCGGCGGCCAATACCAAGTTGTAATCGGCAGCCATGTAAGTGATGTGTATAAAGAATTGATGGCACATAGTGGTTTAGGAGACAACGATTCAGAAAAAGAGACAGGACCTAAAGGCAATATTTTTAATCAGTTAATTGATATTATTTCTTCTATCTTTACACCGTTCTTGGGCGCGATGGCCGGAGCTGGGGTTTTAAAAGGGTTTTTGACACTGGCTGTTACATTAAACTGGCTGACAGCTGAATCAGGTGTCTATGTTGTTCTTTTTGCAATAGCCGACGGAATATTCACATTTCTACCGATTCTTTTGGCATTTACTGCTGCGAAGAAATTCAAAACGAATGAGTTTTTAGCAGTCTGTTTAGCAATGGCACTTGTTCATCCAAGTATTACTGCTTTAGCAGGACAAACGTTAAGTTTTGCTGGAATTCCAGTGATTATCGGAGCTAGCGCATATACGTCATCTGTTATTCCGATTATTCTAGCTGTATATGTTCAAAGTCATGTTGAACGTTTCTTCAAGAAAGTAATTCCATCTTTCTTACAAATTATCTGTGTTCCCTTAGCTGTTTTTCTTGTGATGGCGCCCGTTACGTTTATCGCAATTGGCCCAATCGGTACAATTTTAGGTGATTTACTAGGAAAAGGATATGATAGTATTTATGGTATCAGTCCAATTATTGCCGGTGCAGTTATGGGTGGTTTATGGCAAGTATTTGTAATGTTCGGTATGCATTGGGGCTTTGTTCCGATTATGTTATTAAACCTTTCAGCAGCAGGTGGTGGTGTAGATACAATGGCACCAATGCTTTTACCAGCCGTATTAGCACAAGGTGGTGCTGCATTAGCAGTCTTCTTCATGACAAAAAATGTGAAATTAAAAGGTTTAGCTTTATCTTCAACAATCACTTCGGTCTTTGGGATTACAGAGCCGACTGTTTATGGTGTTACTTTACCACTTAAAAAACCATTTATTGCCGCTTGTATTGGTGGCGCTGTTGGTGGAGCCTTCATTGGTTTCAGTCACGTTCAAAACTATGTATTTGGTTTAATCAGTTTATTGAGTTTACCAGGATTCATTCCTCAAGATACAAAAGATACTTCTGGCTTAATTGCGGCAGTCATCGGGACAGTAATTGCATTTGTGATTGCTTTTGTATTAACATTTATTTTGAAATTTGATGATAAACCAGAAGTAGGTAGTGAAACTGCTACAACAGGTAATAACGCTAACTTAGATGCGCAAAATGGCAACAAAAATGATAAAATTGTTTTAACAAGCCCAATTACAGGTACAATTGTTCCTTTAGATAAAGTGGAAGATCAAGTATTTTCATCAGGTGCTTTAGGCAAAGGAATCGCAATCGAACCAACATTAGGGGAGCTTTATGCTCCTGCTAACGGAGAAATCACAACACTATTTCCAACAGGACATGCGGTTGGGATCACAACGGAAGATGGTGCAGAGGTATTGATGCATATCGGTATGGATACTGTTGAAATGGATGGTGAAGGATTTGAAATAGCAGTGAAACAAGGCGATAAAGTGAAGCAAGGTGATCTGTTAGTGAAATTTGATATTGAAAAAATCAAAGCTGCAGGGCATCCAGTGGTAACACCAGTCGTTGTGACAAATAGCGGTGATTACTTGGATGTATTAGATATGGATCAAACAGATGTTTTACATGGAGAAGATTTTTTGGCAATCGTACGTTAATAGATTTTACTCATAGACTTTTAGGTTATCTAGCTTCATGAGCCAGTATCTCGGAAAAAAGATAAAATCTGCCTGTGACTAAAAGCGTCACATGATATTTTCCTATTTTTCGACGATACAAAGCGGCTCATTACGCTTTTAGAATAAGGAGGAAAACAAATGTCAAACAAAAGAACAGTATTTCCAGATGGATTTTTATGGGGCGGTGCAACAGCAGCCAATCAACTAGAAGGAGCTTATCGCTCAGATGGTAAAGGGTTGTCAGTAGCAGATGCAATGCCTGGTGGCAAACAACGTTTCCAAATTTTAGGTAGTGATACGTTCAATTGGGAAATTGATGAGGACAAATTTATTTATCCTAACCATCGTGGTATTGATCACTATCATCGTTTTAAAGAGGACATTGCCCTTTTCGCAAAAATGGGGTTCAAATGTTACCGATTTTCAATTGCTTGGGCTAGAATTTTCCCTAAAGGCGATGAAGCGACACCAAATGAAGCTGGGTTGAAGTTTTATGACCAAGTGATCGATGAGTGTTTGAAACATGGTATCGAACCTGTAATTACAATCTCACACTATGAAATGCCGTTACATCTAGCTAAAGAATATGGTGGTTGGAAAAATCGTAAAATGATCGATTTCTTTGAAACCTATGCAACGGTTGTGTTAACCCGTTATGGTAAAAAAGTGAAATACTGGATGACGTTCAACGAAATCAATTCTGCTTTCCATTTTCCAGCATTAAGCCAAGGAATGGTCAAAGCAACTGGTGCTGGTGATTATCAAAATGTTTTCCAAGCATGGCATAATCAATTTGTGGCTAGTGCTAAAGCTGTAAAAATCGGTCATGAAATCAATCCAGACATGCAAATTGGTTGTATGATCATTTATGCAACAACATACAGTATTGATGCAAACCCGATCAACCAAATGGCAACATTAGCACAAAACCAAGAATTTAATTTTTATTGTACAGACGCTCAAGTACGTGGCGAATATCCTGCTTACCAACAACGTATGTTTGATAAATACGGAGTCTCTGATTTAGAAATCGGAGCTGATGATCTAGCCTTAATGAAAGAATATACGGTAGATTATATCGGCTTTAGTTATTATATGTCTTCTGCTGTTAACGAAACGGCTGAAGAAGAAGATACAGTAGTTGGAAACTTATTAGGCGGTGTGCGTAACCCATTCTTAGAGGCGAGTGAATGGGGCTGGCAAATCGATCCTGAAGGTTTGAGAATTGCGTTAAACGAATTATACGATCGATACCAAAAACCATTATTCATTGTAGAAAATGGCTTAGGAGCAATTGATAAAGTAGACGAAAACTTTTATGTTGAAGATGATTACCGTATTGATTATTTACGTCGTCACATTGAAGCAATGTCAGATGCTATAAAAGATGGCGTTGACTTAATGGGCTACACACCGTGGGGCTGTATTGATTTAGTTAGTGCTTCAACTGGAGAAATGAGCAAGCGGTACGGTTTTATCTATGTAGATTTAGATGATAATGGTGAAGGTACGATGAACCGTTATGAGAAAAAATCATTTAATTGGTATAAAAAAGTGATTGAAACAAATGGACAAGAGTTGAAATAAAAAATAAAGGCTCTTTGTCAACTAATGTTGGTGAAGAAAATCTAAAGAATTAAATCAATGATGAAGCCTAGAGGGAAATTCCTCTAGGTTTTTCTATTTGGTTGAAAAAGAATAGTACCAAAGCATAAAGTAATCCTCAATTTAAAATTATAGAAGTTGCGGAAGCCGTAGGCATTTCTCTTTAATACTTTGATATGGTTATTCAAGCATTCTAACGGTCCGTTGGAATAAGGCAAATCCAACGCATTTTTAATGCCCGTTTGAACTTTTTTAAAGGTAGTAATGGTTGTTTGATAATAAGCTGGAAGCCTAGAATAATCTTGTTCTAATAACGCGTGAAACCGTGTGTAATCTCTTGTTTGTATGGCATAGAGAAAATCCTGATAACAGGTATAGCCAGCTTTTAATTCTTCATCATAGGCAAGTAACCGATCCACGAGTTCGGTTTCTGTTAAATAAGCACGGAAGGAAGGATGCCATTGGCGTTTTTCAAAATTGAGCTTCGATTGATTCTTTTGAAGTAGTTTCCAGTATTTCTTCAAGTGACGGTATTTTTTGGCTTCTACAGATCCTTGATGGAGAAAGGTATTCATTCGTTGAATACGGTGTTTTAAGAACGTTCGCCCGATGTGTTGCACAATATGAAAGCGATCAAGAACAATCTGAGCCTTGGGAAATAGTTTCTTAATTAAAGAAAAATAAGGCGTATACATATCGCAAACAATGTATTTTACACCTTCACGAACAGATAAAGAAAATCGTGAGAAATAGCGTTCTAAAAAAGGCAACTGGCGGTTTTCAACGACATCGAGTAATTGCTTTGTTTGTCCATCCATCATAATGAAACTCATAGAGGCAGCGACTTGTTTCACTGATTTAAATTCATCAAAACAAAGAACTTCTGGCAAGATGAGTCGATTGATTTTTTTTGGTTCGTAAAACTGTTTCAATACGCGATAAACAGAGGAAACAGAGACCTTCTTTTGACGGGCAATTTCGCTCATAGACGAAGTGTTTCGTAGACGCTCGGCAATCGAAAGCTTGACTTTCTTAGAAATCGAGCAACACTTTTCGATAAGACTTGTTTCAGCGACAAAAGTTCTATCACAAGAATGGCAGAAGAAACGACGTTTCTTCAAGCGTAAGTATGTTTGGTATTCAGAGACATCATTCAGTAAAATCAGACACGTTGTAAAGCTCCAAAGAATAATCGATCCGTTTTCTTTGGCACCACAATGATGACAGGAGTGAGCGGAATAGTCCAATGTACCAGAAAATACGTGGCAGATTCGTCCTTTGATTCGTTCCTTTTTTAAAGAATTTTCATTAAAAGTAATATTTAAGTCTAGAATATCTAAGGTATTTTTGATAAGATTTGTATAGGACATCTTGATTTCCTCCTTTTGATTGGTTTTAGTCGACTTAATTCTAAAGGATATCAGGGTGTCTTTTCTATTATTTTGCATTAAAAAGATGCCAGTGATTTCTCACCAACATCAGAAAGTATAGAGCCAAAATAAACCAGAGCAGTAGAACAGAGTGGGAATCTCTTCTACTGCTCTGGTTATTTTTCTAGCTAGTATTCTAATAATAATTACCTGTTTCCTTTTTCATTGATGCTATCTCTTTGTTGTTGTATAGTGAATTTATAAGGGGGAATGAGTAGTGAAAAGAAAAAAACTCAAATATCCATTCTTTGTTATTATCGGTCCTAGCGGTTCAGGAAAAACTAGAGTAGCAGAAGCTGTTTTTCCAAAGGAATATAAGGTGATTTCTCATACAACTCGCCCCATTCGAAAGGAAGAAGTAGCGGGTGTAGATTATTATTTTGAAACGAAAGAACGATTTCAGCACTTAATAAGTACAGATGCTTTAGCAGAGCATGATACATATCATGATAATCAGTATGGTGTAGGAACAGCAGAACTAATTCAAAAAACAGCTGATCATTATGCGTATGACGTTTTAACGATCAAAGGGTTTCAAGAAATCGAAAAACAATTTGGAAATATGGTCATTCCGATTTTTTTAGAAGTATCCAAAAAAAATGTATTAACGAGGTTACAGACCAGAGAAGATGATATCATGGTTATAAAACAACGTGGTGCTTTATACGATCAAGAAATTGAAAATAAAGACAAAGTGAAGAGGTACCCAAATCACTATATAATCAATGCAAATCAGCAGTTTGAAAAGGTTGTTCAAGATGTCAAAAAAGCGGTAAACGAGAGTTGTAAAATCATTTGATTGGATTTCATAGAAAAAGTGGGAAAGCAATATGTCTATTGTACCCTCTTTTTCTGTCTTAAATATTTTTGTTGTCCTCTTCATTTTCTATTGCTTTTTTATCTCATGGTGCTATAATGACAAAGTGTCACATGACAACTTGTCATTTAGAAGAAAGGGATGCAATAAATGCCAAAAACAACTTTTTTTCATTTAACTGAAGAGAAACAGCAAAGAATATTGGAAGCCGCTTCGATTGAATTTTCTAGAACTCCGTTGAAAGACGCATCTATCGCTAATATTGTGAAATTAGCTGAGATACCAAGAGGCAGTTTCTATCAATATTTTGAAGATAAAGAAGATCTATACTATTATTATTTCGACTTTTTAAGACAGGATAGTAAAAGGAATATTGAAAAATGTATCAAAAACGCAGATGGGGACTTGTTTGATGGGATGTCAGCTTACTTTTCGAAAATGATTGTGGAAGTTTTAACAGGGGAACATGCATCTTTTTATCATAATCTTTTTATGAACATGGACTATCAAGCCACCAGCCGAGTTTCTCCTCAATTCAGTTCAAGTGACAAAAAAGGTGAACAATGGCAAAAAAAACGCCATGGACATAAGATTTATAAACTAATTGACCTTTCCAAATTGTTGATTCATAATGAACAGGAATTTAAAATGTTGATGCAAATGCTTATGAATACTGTTTATTCTTCAATTGCAGAAGGATACCGTCAACTTGGTGAAAATCCTGAATACGACATTGAGCAAATCATTAAAAACTTTAATACCAAATTGAATTGGATTAAAAATGGTGTCTATAAATAGTTAGTCTGAAATAAATATTGAAGACCTGAGAGTAAAATGTTTGGTTCGTTTTATTCTGAGGTCTTTTTATAAATGATATAACTTTATAAAAAGAAAGAACCTAGACTTGCAATAAAGAAAAACTCAGAAGATTTTGGGATCAATGAGAGTGTATCGAATAGGTATACATCAATGGAGCAAACAATCTGAATAAGCAGAATTTTTGATTTAAAAATAACACGTACTTCAGGTATAAAAGTGAAAAAATGAAGAGGTTAATGAAGCAGAAGATGGTTGCATTGAATAATCATGATTTTTTGTATTAAAATTACTCTATTCAAGATTGGTATAGTGTAATTACTTTTTGAAAAACAATCTAATATTTATAAATTGGTCTAGGTAGATAAAACACTGTTTTCTCAAAAGTTTCCTATATTTCTTATTTTTTTGAAAAGAGCATTTACTTGCTGAAATCACTAGAGATGTTTAGAATAATTGTAGGGAGACATTCGGAGGGGGAAGACGAATGGAAAAATTTAAATTATCGGAAGATGTATATGTGAAAACGGTTGCGCTTCGCATAAAAGATGTAGAGAGAATGGTTAGTTTTTACAAAAATGTTTTGGGATTTGTTTTAAAACTAGAAGAGAACAATTTATCAATATTTGGCTCACAAGAAAAAGATAGTCGATTATTAATATTAGAAGAAATAGATTCTGAAAAAGACCACATAGACGTTTCAGATAAAGCTGTCTGCTTTTCATTGTTGATCCCAACAGAAGAAGAGTTTGGCAGCCTTTTGAGAAGAATTACAGCACATAATTATCCTATCAGCAAATCAGTCCAAAAAAAGCAACGAAAAAGTGTATTCTTAAAAGATCCAGAAGGAAATGAACTAGAAGTTAGTTATCAAGGGGCAAAAGATTCAGCTAAAGAAGTCACTGAGATACTTGATATACAGCCTTTGATCCAGAAAAGCAAAGTCTTATATTCAAGCCTTTCAGCAGGAGTGCGATTTGACCGAATCAAATTACACGTAACAGACAAATCAGAACATCATTCTTTTTATCAAGATATGTTGGGGATGACTTCTGAAAATAAATTAGCCAATACATTATCGATGAACGATGGAAATTTCAGCATTCATCTAGACGATTCAGAGAAACAAAATAGCCAGAAAGCCGATTCTAAAGAATCCTTGGGATTGGATTTTTTTGTCTTAACTTTAAATCATGAAACAGAAATGAAAAAGCTGAAAAAGCATTTAGAAGAGCAACAACAAGAATTTTTTGTTGATAAAAAATTAACGATTTTAACGATTTATGATCCTAGCGAAATTGAATGGTGGTTCGTTAGAAATTAAAGAGACGAAATAGTCCGAAAAGCAATGAGGTAAATAACGATGTATGAAAAGACAAAGGCAAAAATCAAAGAATTGATGGAAGACGAGGTTTTCCCAGGAGTCAGTTTTTCGTTTATAATGGCTGATAAATCAGAAGATCATATTTGGGGAAATGCCCAAATCATACCGACAGTCGAGCCGCTAAAGCCTGCGCTGCTTTTTGATGTAGCTTCGTTGACTAAAGTTGTCTGTACGACAACGGTGGTTTTGCAATTGGCAGAAGCAGGAGTAATCAATATTGATGTTCCATTTAAACATTATTACTCAGTTTTTGAAGATGAAAAAATAACGATTCGTCATCTGTTGACGCACACTTCTGATATCCAGAGTTATATTGAAAATCGAGATACTTTGTCAAAAGAGGAATTGAAAGCTGCATACAATCAAGTTCAATCAGGTAGACATTTAGGTGAGAAGGTAGCTTATACAGATACTGGAACAATTTTACTTGGATTTATGTTGGAAGAAATGGTAGGAAAAGAAGCTATTGAGATTTTTAAAGAGCGTGTTTTGCAGCCTTTGGATATGAAAGAAAGTATTTTTCTACCGACAGATGCGGCCAAGATTGTACCGACTGAAGCTCATCCAATTAGAGGATTGATTCGCGGACAAACCCATGATCCAAAAGCCTTTGTTTTAGCTGAACATGCTGGTAATGCTGGTCTATTTACTAATTTGACTGATCTTAAGAAGTTTACGCAAATGTATTTGAACGAAGGCTCGTATCAGGAAACAAAAGTATTGGAAAAAAGGACTGTTCGTTCATTATTAGTTGATCAAACACCGAATAAACGTGGCAATCGTTCTCTAGGCTGGGATTTAAAAGACGATTTGACAGGAAGAACGATTTTATTTCACACGGGCTACACAGGGACCTTTTTGTTGATCGATCCTACTGAAAAAGAAGCGTTTATTTTTCTTTCCAATCGTGTTCATCCTATTGACAAAAGAGCAGAATACATCGAAAAGAGAGACGAACTTATTGAAATTTATTTGCAAGAAAAAATAACAAACAAAGATGAATCGCTTTCTTTTTAGTGGTATAATTAATGAGTATAAGTGGAAGGGAGTCACTAAATTATGCAGCAACCGTTATTTTTAAAACCAGTATTTCAAGAAAAAATTTGGGGTGGGGATCGTTTACATACTGTATTCGGTTTTGACTTGCCAAGTAATAAAATTGGAGAAGACTGGGCGATCAGTGCTCATCCTCATGGGGTAAGTACAGTAGAAAATGGTGAATTTTCTGGTAAGAAGCTAGATGAACTTTGGGCAGATCATCGTGAATTATTCGGTAATGTCAAGGGAGATGTTTTTCCTTTATTAACAAAGATTTTGGATGCCGAAGATGATTTATCTGTACAAGTCCATCCAGATGATACTTATGGTTTGGCTCATGAAGGCGAACTTGGGAAAACGGAGTGTTGGTATATTATCGATGCTGAACCGGGCTCAACAATTATTTATGGACATAATGCCAAGAGCCGTGACGAACTAGAAACAATGATCAAAGAAGCACGTTGGGATGACTTACTGAAGAAAGTACCTGTTAAAAAAGGTGACTTTTTCTATGTACCAAGTGGCACGATTCATGCGATCGGTAAAGGGATCATGATTTTAGAAACGCAACAAAGCAGTGATACTACGTATCGCGTGTATGACTATGATAGAAAAGACGATCAAGGACACGCAAGAGAATTGCATATTCAACAATCTGTTGATGTGACGACCGTTCCTGCTGAAGATGCGCAATTATCGATCCAACAGCAAAATCAAGGACAATCAAGTATCATTACGTATTTGAAAACACCTTTTTTCAATGTGTATGAGTGGCAAGTCAAAGGTGTACTGAATGTAAAGAAAAATGCACCGTATACGTTAGCAACGGTTATTGACGGTGTTGGTCATTTGATTGTCGAAGAGGCTGATGCAGTAAAAACTGAAAGTTATGAACTGACTAAAGGAACAAGCTTTATCATGCCAAATGATATCGAAAAATGGCGAATTGAAGGCGATTTGACGATTATTGCGTCAGAACCTGGAATAGATGCATAGTATTTAAGTAAAAAAGTGTTAGGAATTTTTCCTAACACTTTTTTCATTAACTGCCAGCATTTCCTGTGGAACTTCAAATGCTTCGTTATATTTTTTTTCTAAAGCTGTTTTAATCAACCGAATTCCTAGATTTTCATTACGAGCAAGTATCGGTCCGTGAAAATAAGAACCAAAAACATTTTTGTAGATCACACCTTCAGAACCATCTTCGCTATTGTTTCCTTTTCCTTTAACTACATTACCTAAAGGGCGCTCTCCTTTACCTAAGAATGTGCGGCCGTTATGATTTTCAAAGCCATAATAGGTTTCATTGAATTCTTCATTGTGAATCACGATATCACCGATATAACGGTTATTATCTTGGCTTAATGTATAATGATCCAATGCTCCTATTCCATGGATTTTCTCACCTTTAGCGCCCATATAATAATGCCCTAATAATTGAAAACCACCACAAATCGCTAACATGACCCCATCATTTTCGATGTATTCAGTTAAAGATTCCTTTTTCGTTTGGATATCGTCTGAGATGATCAACTGTTCAAAATCTTGACCACCACCAACAAAAACTAAATCATATTTATTAGGATCAAAAGGTTCATGAATACTAACGATTTCAGAACGAAAGGTCACATTCATTTTTTCAGCAAGGTATTTTAACATTAGTAAATTACCATTATCACCATAAGTGTTTAGTAAATTTCCATATAAATGACACACAACTAATTCTTTAGTCACTGATTGTTCCTCCTCATTTAAAAGCAAAGCGGGCTCGATCTGTCTCGACAGAAAAATAGGAAATAAAGACTGAGGTGCTTTTTGCCTTATTCATTATTTATCTTTATTCCGAGAGACAAGCCCGTGTAGCTAGATAAAACTATTTAATATAACCTTGTGCAGCTAGTGATTTACGTAATTGTAAAACTGCTGTATACGTAGCTAAAATATAAACATGTTCTGTCGGCAATTCTTTTATTGCTGTGATCACGTCATCTAGGTTAGGAATTTCTTTTAATTTATCTTCAGAAATACCTGCGACTTTCATCCGTAAGGCCATGTCCTGATGACGATCTCCACCAGCAATGACTTCTGGGATATCCATTTGAGCAAAGGCTTCATGATCACCATCCCAGATCCAGCTAACATCTATACCATCTGCATAATTTGCATTTAGTAATGACACAAGAGAAAACGGATAGGGGGCAAGTTTCATCATATCGATTACTTGGTTCAAGCCAACTGGATTTTTTACTAAGACTAACGTACATAATTTACCATTGATGTTGATTGTTTCTTGACGACCAAAAACTTTTTCATCATAGCTTAAACCAGCTTTGATTTTCTCAGGAGAAACGCCATAGTGCTCAGCAACAGAGGTTGCAGCCAAGGCGTTATATACATTATACATACCACCAACAGCAATACTATATTCGGCACCATCGATTATAAAATCAGCAGAAGTATTATCCATAGCAACCATTTCAGTTAATTGAACATCTAATTCAGGGCGATGGAAGCCGCAGTTAGGACAATAATATTTTCCAAGATTGGCATAAGTAATCATTTTATAATGCAAAATATGATGACATTTTGGACAAAGTAATCCATCTGTATTGTAATGAGCCATCTGTTCTTCATCTGGCATATGATTAAAACCATAGTATTTTCTTGGATTGATTGTTTCAACTGAATTGAAAATCGGTGAATCACCGTTGCATATAATGGGTGCATTAGGCGCAGCAGCAGCACCGTCAACAATTAGTTTATATGTGGTGTAAATTTCACCATAGCGATCCATTTGATCACGGAAAATATTCGTAAATAAGAATAGTTTTGGTTCGATATATTTTGTGACGCGGCTTAAACTCGCTTCATCAATTTCTAAAACGGCAAATTTCTTCTTAGCACCTTTATTTTTGGCCGATAAGAAAGTTGAAACAATTCCTTGTTCCATATTCGCACCAGTCGGATTAGTCAGTACGTGATCAAATTCTTGTCTTAAAATATTTACCGTCAAAGCCGTCGTTAAGGTTTTTCCGTTTGTACCAGTAACAACAACGATTTCATAATCTTTTGCTAGAGTATCCAAAATTTTTGGATCGATTTTTAATGCTAATTTTCCAGGGTAGCTACTGCCGCCTTTGAAGAAAGTTTGTAAAACCCATTGCGAAGTTTTCCCAGCGGCTATTGCTACATGACTTCTGATTCCCATAAAGTGACCTCCAATTTATATCAACGATCGTTGTTAAACTCAATCTATAATAACACAATTAAAAAAAAAAATTAATTCCTTTTACTCTTTCTTACTATATTAGGCAGAATAAAAAGTAGGTAGCTACGTTCAAGAAGAACATAACTACCTATTTAATCATAAATTTTTACTTAGCATCGATATAGCTGTATAGCGTATATTTAGAAATATTGAAAAATCCAGCCACTTTATCGCCTGATTTTGTCACAAGAAATGCCCCTTTACTGTTTAAAAACTGGATGCATTTGATTTTGTCATCTTTTGTCATCAGAGGAACTGGTTTACCGACTAATTTAACGGATTCTTCAATTAAATCATCCAAAAGTTCATTGATATCTTGAGGAATATAATCAGGTTCTTTATCGTTTTCTTGTTCATTGATAGAAACAAGGGATTTTAAAGTTGATTCCGCAGCGATCAATGCAGTAATATCATAATTGATCGCGAAAATGCCATCTAAACTACCCGATTTATCTTTGAAATATACGGTACTTGATTTCAAAATTCGGCCGTCATGTGTTCGTGTTAAGTAATTGATATGATCGACTAAATCAGCGGGGTCTTTTTTTAGAGCTTCTAGAACAACTTGAGAAGGACCATCACCAAGTTGACGAGAAGAAACATGCCCATTTTCAATGGAAACGATGGTGTTGTTTACATTATTTTCATTGATTTTGTGAATCACGATTTCACAATTTTCACCAAACTGACCAGCTAAAGCTTTTGCGACTTGAGTAAGAAAATTTAATTTTTCATCGGAGAGCATGGCTTTGTTGCTCCTTTCTAATTAAGAAGTTATATCGAGCATTTAACATATATCTCTGTATGTTCGAGTAATCTAATTCTTATGGTTTTAAGAAATAGCAGATACGCACCAGTGCATTTTAAGAAAAATTCATT
The DNA here is from genome assembly GCF_000407165.1 of Enterococcus haemoperoxidus ATCC BAA-382. Lineage (NCBI taxonomy): Bacteria > Bacillati > Bacillota > Bacilli > Lactobacillales > Enterococcaceae > Enterococcus > Enterococcus haemoperoxidus. The sequence goes on from NZ_KE136479.1 coordinate 876,529, forward strand.
ATCTGCAACTGGCTTCGTGTGTAATAATATCATGCGGTAAATGATAATACAAGACAATGGGCATTCTGCACTAAAAAATATTTTTTAGGTAGCATTGTTTTTTTTTAGGTTAGGTGGTATAATTTACTCGAGTTAAGGGAAATAGTTAAATATAAGTTTGAATGCAAGCGCTTTTTTTATCAGTAGTGATCGGATTAATAGATTGTTATTGGTATATCAAATTGTTCGTGAATGTTTGAACTATATATTATGTAAGCGATTTCTGTATAGGCAGAAACAATTAAATGAAATTATAGGAGGGTAATGATGTTATTAATAGGAAATGGACGACTGGTTACTAGAGATAAGGAAAGTACTTTTTTTGACAATGGTTGTGTTGCTATGGATGGTCAGAGGATTAAAGCTGTAGGGGCAACAACAGATTTAAGGAAAGATTTTCCCAATGCGGAATTTATTGATGCCAAAGGCGGAGTGATCATGCCTGGATTTATCAATATGCATAATCATATTTACAGTACTTTTGCTAGAGGGCTAAGTATTAATGGATATCATCCTAAAAATTTTATGGATATTTTGGAAGGACAATGGTGGCGAATTGATCGGACATTGAATTTACAAGATTCGTATCATAGCGCAAAAATCGCTTATTTAGATAGTATCAAAAATGGTGTGACGACTGTTTTTGATCATCATGCAAGCTATGGAGCGATTGAAGGGAGTTTGACTCAACTTTCTGATGCGGCAGACGAGTTGGGCGTTCGTACTTGTTTATGTTATGAAGTATCAGATCGTGATGGTGAAGAAAAAATGAAAGCAGCAGTCAAAGAAAATGCTGCTTTTATCAAAGCAAGTGCTGCTCGTACAGATGATATGCAAAAAGCGATGATGGGCATACATGCTGCGTTTACAATGTCGGATAAGTCATTGGAACATTGTGCTGCATTTACTCCAGAAGGCGTTGGTTATCATATTCATATTGCAGAAGATATTGCTGATGTCTATGATTCACTGGCAAAATATGGAAAACCGATCGTGAATCGTTTATATGATTTAGGTATTTTAGGCAAGCAAACGATGGCAGGGCATTGTATTCATATCAATCCTCATGAAATGGTCTTATTGCGGGATACAAATACAATGGTAGTCACAAATCCAGAATCAAATATGGGCAATGCTGTGGGATGTCCACCGGCAATGCGCATGCTTAATGAGTATGGAATCTTGATGGGGCTTGGCACAGATGGTTATACAAATGATGTTACAGAATCATACAAAGTAGGCAACATCATCCATAAACATCATCTAGTAGATCCAAATGCTGCTTGGACAGAGATTCCACAAATGTTGTTTGAAAATAATCCGCAAATGGCTAATCGCTATTTTAAGAAGAAGCTAGGTGTTTTAGAGCCCGATGCCGCAGCAGATGTAATTGTGTTGGATTATAAAGGCCCGACACCTATGACGAAAGACAACGTTAATGCTCATATTCTATTCGGTATGAATGGCGGAGCAGTTACAGATACCATCATCAATGGTGAAATACGTATGAGAAACAGAGAAATTCAAGGCGTTGATGAAGAAAAAATCTGGCATGATGCACAATCACAAGCACAATCTCTTTGGACAAGAATCAATAGCTAGTAAATACTAGCCTAGAAAAATAAAAAAGGAGTGACAAACATGAGTGACATCATGCACCCGATTTCAATCGATGGGTTATTGAACTGGATCTTAAAGGAATACAAAAATGAATCAACTATTTTTGGTGTAAGAAAATTCTACAAAGCTGACCCTAGTAAAAAGTTGTCTTTATTCGGTGAAAAAATGGAGACACCATGCGGACCTGCTGCAGGACCGCACACGCAATTATCTCAAAATATTATTGCATCCTATTTAACTGGTTCACGATTTTTTGAAGTTAAAACAGTCCAAGTCATTGATGGGGAAGACCTACCAGTAAGTAAACCGTGTATCACAGCAGCTGATGAATGTTACAACGTAGAATGGTCAACAGAGCTTAGGGTTCCTCAAGCATATGATGAATATGTCAAAGGTTGGTTTATTCTAAAATTGCTTAGTAAAGAACTTGATCTAGGTGATCCAGACGGTTTTATTTTCAATATGAGTGTGGGCTATGATCTTGCTGGGATTCAGTCACCCAAAGTGGATAAATATATTACAGATATGCAGGATGCTGAAAAAACACCGATTTGGCAAGAATGTATTGAAGCTGCTTATAAGTATTTACCCCAATTTGAAAAAATTGATAAAGCATATATTGACTCAATCAGTCCTAAGGTTTGTCGATCGATCACACTTTCAACATTACACGGCTGCCCATCAGACGAAATTGAACGGATTACAACGTATTTAATAGAAGTAAAAGGGCTAAACACATTTATCAAATGTAATCCGACCATGCTTGGTTATGAATATACACGCCAAACAATGGATGAATTAGGGTTTGATTATATGGTGTTTGATGATCATCATTTTGTCGAAGATTTACAATTTGAAGATGCTGTTCCGATGCTGACACGCCTACAAACGTTGGCACATCATAAAGGACTTAATTTTGGTGTGAAAATCACTAATACTTTTCCTGTAGGGATCGCGGAAGAAGAATTACCTGGAGATGAGATGTATATGTCAGGACGTTCGTTGTTTCCATTGAGCATTTCCTTAGCAAAAAAATTATCAGATGCCTTTGATGGAACGCTGCAAATTTCTTATTCTGGCGGTGCGGATATCTTCAATATCAAAGACATTTTTGATGCAGGAATCTGGCCAATCACGATGGCAACAACCTTGTTGAAACCAGGTGGCTACCAACGGATGAATCAAGTCGCAAATTTGTTAAGTGAATCAGCGTATCCAAGCCATGTTCATGTTGATCTAGTCAAACTTACAACTATTGTTGAAAGAGCCAAAACGCAAGCGCGGTACAAAAAATCTATCAAATTACCAGAAAGTTCCAAACTACGGACGACAGTCCCATTAACCAATTGTTACACAGCTCCCTGCCGTAGTGACGGCAGTTGTCCAATCAATCAGGATATTCCAGCTTATCTTCGTTATGTAAGCGAAGGAAACTATTTAGAAGCCTTAAAAGTGATCGTGGATAAAAATCCGCTGCCATTTATTACAGGAACGATTTGTGCTCATCCTTGTATGACAAAATGTACGCGTCAGTTTTATGAAGGCTCGATCAAAATTCGTGAAGCAAAATTAGAAGCTGCTGAACACGCTTATGATGAACTAATGGCAGGAATGGAAAAGCCTGTTCGTAAAGATAATGCGGCTAAAACAGCAGTTGTCGGTGGTGGACCAGCTGGAATTTCTGCTGGATTCTTGCTTGCTCGTGAAGGCATGCCAGTGACAGTATTTGAAAAAGCCGATACGATTGGCGGTGTCTGTAGCCAAATCGTACCAGAATTTAGAATTTCAATGAAGTCTGTCCAAAATGATGTAGAGATGGCTAAATTTATGGGAGCTGAATTTAAGACTGGACAAGCTGCTCCAAGTATTGAAGTTTTGCGCGAACAAGGATATACCAATATTATTTATGCGATTGGCGCTTGGAAACATGGCAATCTAAGACTAGAATCCGGCAAACCAGTAAACTCATTAGAATTTTTAAAAGCCAATCGAAAAAATCCGCAAATCAATCCTTATGGCGAACAAATCGTGGTTGTAGGTGGTGGAAATACAGCGATGGATTGTGCTAGAGCTGCAACTACTTTACCGAACGTGAAAAAAGTATCCGTTGTGTACCGTCGAGACAAACGAAACATGCCAGCAGATGAGGAAGAATTGTATTTTGCTTTAGAAGACGGCGTAGCATTTTTGGAATTACTATCTCCGATTAAACTAGACAATGGCAAACTAACTTGTGAAAAAATGCGCTTAGGAGAACGTGATAGTTCGGGGCGTCGCAGGCCAGTTGCTACGGGTGAATTTACGGAAGTTCTGGCTGATACCGTGATTGCAGCAGTTGGTGAAAAAGTCGATACAGATTTTTATCAATCAATTGGGATTAAAACTGATCAATATGGAAAAGTTGTCTCAAATCAAGAAACGCTCGAAACTAATTTGAAAGATGTCTATGTGATTGGTGATGCCAATTTAGGACCTGCAACTATTGTCGAAGCCATTGCAGATGCAACTAAAGCTGCAAGAAACATTTGCCAAATTCATAACGAGCATTTTGAACAAACGAATCTTAATAAAGATGTGGCAGCTGTTCGGAACAAACGAGGCATTCTAGAATCAAATGAAGCACTTTGTGGGCAAGCAAGTAACTGTTTAGAATGTTCAACGATATGTGAATCGTGTATGGATGTTTGCCCAAATAGAGCGAATATCGTTGTAAATGTTAAAGGTCAACCACAACCGCAGATTGTCCACATTGATCGGATGTGTAACGAATGTGGTAACTGTGAAACCTTCTGTCCATATTCAAGTGCACCGTATAAAGATAAATTCACTTTATTCAACACAGAATCTGATTTTGAAAATAGTACGAATTCTGGTTTCTATGTAATCGATCCAATGGAAAAAAAATGCCTTGTTCGTTTATGGGGCAATATTTCAACAATTCATTTGGACACACAAGGAGCAGATATTCCAGCGGACATCATCGATTTAATGGATACGATGATCGAAGACTATGACTATTGTATGCAAGTGTAAAAAAAGACATGAGTTGCGCAAAAACAACTTCTGAATGATGGAGGTTAAAAAATGTCTATTCTTTTCAAAGGCGGAACAGTAGTGTCCGCAAAAGATCGCCGTCAAGTAGACGTAAGAATTGATGGGGAAAAAATTATTGAAATGGGGACAAATTTAAAAACAAAGGATTCTAACATAGTTGATGTTTCAGGATGCTTTTTACTACCGGGATTTATCGATGCTCATACTCATTTAGAGCTAAATAATGGTAAAGGATCAATGGGCACCGCAGATAATTTTTATACAGGAAGCAAAGCCGCGGTTGCCAAAGGAACAACTACGGTGATCGATATGGCGACCCCAAGTAAAGGCAGTTCATTGAAAGACTGCCTAAAGGTTTGGGACCAGTTAGCTCGGGGAAACAGCTCTTGTGATTACACTTATCATATGTCGATCATTGAGTGGAATCCAAGCATTAAAGCAGAAATCAATGAAATGATCGATGCCGGTATTACCTCATTTAAGATGTATATGGCCTATGACAATTTAAGAACAACGGATGGGGAAATTTTTGAAGCAATGAGTGAAATTCGTAAGTTTCAGGGCATGTTAGGGATTCATTGTGAAAATGGTGATATGGTCAATAAAATGATCGCAAAATTTGTAGCAGAAGGGAAACGCTCCCCACATTATCATCCATTAACAAGACCTGATTCAGTTGAAGCTGAAGCGGTAGAGCGTTACTTAATGATTGCTGATTTAGTTGGTCTATCTGTTAATATCGTTCATTTAAGTAGCAAACGATCATTAGAGGCAGTCCAGCGTGCAAGAGCTCGTAATCAAAAAGTTTATGTAGAAACATGTCCTCAATATTTAGTTTTAGATGATCATTTATATGATGGACCTGAATTTGAAGGAGCAAAATATGTTTGTTCACCGCCTTTGCGTAAGATTAGTGATCAAAAAGCACTGTGGGATGGTGTGATCAATGGTCAAGTGAACACGATTTCAACAGACCATTGTAGCTTTAACTTTGAAGGACAAAAAACAATCGGAAAAGATGATTTCAGTAAAATCCCGAATGGTATGCCAGGAGTTGAGACTCGCCCCGAGTTGATTTATACCTATGGGGTAACGACTGGAAAAATCAGTTTAGAACGAATGATCGGGTTACTTTCAGAAGATATCGCCAAACAGTTTTCAATGTATCCGCAAAAAGGCATCATCCAAGTAGGCAGTGACGCAGATATCGTCGTTTGGGACCCAAATACGACTGGAATTATTTCAGCTACAACGCAACTTCAAAATGTTGACTATACACCGTATGACGGGATGCAAACAACAGGCAGTGCTAAGTCAGTTTATCTCAGAGGTCAAAAAATAGCTGAAGAAGGTCAAGTTGTTTTAGAAAAACAAGGGAAGTTTATATTCAGAAAAAGTACAAAGAATAACTAGAGGAATCTATCAACGGACGTTGATTTAAATAAAAAGATGGAGGGGAAAATTTTTTGAAAAAAATAAAATGGACGGCAAATGAAATGCCAAAAACAAATGATCAGTATTTAACACTAATGTCAAAGGAAGCAATCGAAAAAGCTTTAGCTTTTCATCGTAGTTTCCCTCAATACAGTCAGACGCCATTAGCTGAATTAAAAAATATGGCTGAATATTTAGGACTAAAAGATTTTTTTGTTAAAGATGAATCCTATCGTTTTGGGTTAAATGCATTTAAAGTGCTAGGTGGCTCGTTTGCTATGGCCAATTACATTGCAGAAAAGCTTGGAAAAGATGTTGCAGATTTGACCTATGATGTTTTAACTTCTGATCAACTTCGGAATGAATTTGGTCAGGCGACATTTTTCACGGCGACCGATGGAAATCATGGACGCGGCGTTGCTTGGGCTGCAAATAAGTTAGGGCAAAAAGCAGTTGTATTAATGCCTAAAGGCTCTACTCAAACAAGAAAAGAAAATATTGAAAAAGAAGGTGCAACTGTTACCATCGAAGAAGTCAATTACGACGAATGTGTACGTATGGCTAACAAGATGGCTGAAGAAACTGAAAACGGTGTCATGGTTCAAGATACCGCGTGGGAGGGGTATGAAAAAATTCCGACATGGATCATGCAAGGATATGGAACAATGGCATTAGAAGCATCTAAACAGTTAAAAGAATCTGGGAAAGAACGACCAACACATGTATTCGTTCAAGCAGGTGTTGGTAGTTTAGCAGGAGCTGTTGTGGGGTATTTTGCTAATCTTTATCCTGATGATCCACCGAAAATGATTGTTGTTGAAGCGCAAGCGGCAGATTGCCTGTATCAATCTGCAATTGAAAAAGATGGCAAGATTCGTTTTGTTGAAGGCGATTTACAAACCATAATGGCAGGACTTGCCTGTGGTGAACCTAATACAATTTCATTCGATATTTTAGAAAATCATACCTCAGTCTTTGTTTCAGCGCCTGACTGGGTTTCAGAAAAAGGGATGAGAATGCTTGGAGCACCATTAAAAGGTGATCCTCAAGTGATTTCAGGCGAATCAGGAGCAGTCGCAATGGGCATAGTTGCAACGGCTATGCAAGATCCTGAATACAAAGAGTTACGTAATGTACTAGAACTAGATGAAAATTCAAGCGTTCTAATGTTTTCAACAGAAGGCGACACAGATCCAGATAACTATAAAAAAATCTTATGGAGGTAATATAAATGGATTTCAAAGAAATTAACGAAGCAGCAGAAGGTTACAGAAAGGATATGATCCAATTTTTACGAGATTTAGTCAAAATTCCAGGAGAAAGTGCTGAAGAAGGCGCAAAAATGGATCGTGCTAAAGCCGAAATGCAAAAATTAGGTTTTGACAAAATCGAAGTAGATCCTCAAGGAAATTTACTTGGATACATGGGAACTGGTAAAAAATTGATTGCGTTTGATGGTCATATGGACACAGTGGGAATCGGCGAAATGAGTAACTGGGAATTTGATCCGTATGATGGTTATGAAACAGATACAGAAATCGGCGGACGTGGTACATCTGACCAAGAAGGCGGTATTGTTTCAGCCATTTATGGCGCTAAAATCATGAAAGATCTTGGGTTATTAAATGAAAAATATACAGCATTAGTAACGGTTACGGTACAAGAAGAAGATTGTGATGGATTATGTTGGCAATACATCATCAAAGAAGACGGTATTCGTCCTGAATTTGTTGTCTCGACTGAACCAACAGATGGAGGAATCTATCGTGGTCAACGTGGTCGAATGGAAATCAAAGTAGACGTTAAAGGGGTATCTTGTCACGGGTCAGCTCCTGAACGTGGGGATAATGCGATTTATAAAATGGCCGACATTTTACAAGATGTGCGTGCGTTAAACAACAATGGGGATACTGAAAGTACTGTGATTAAAGGTTTAGTTCGTATGCTTGATGAAAAATATAACCCTGAATGGAAAGAAGCACGTTTCTTAGGAAAAGGAACTGTTACAGCTTCACAAATCTTCCATTCATCACCAAGTCGCTGTGCAGTAGCAGATGGTTGTACAGTTTCATTAGATCGCCGAATGACTGCAGGGGAAACTTGGGAAAGTTGTTTAGAAGAAATTCGTAACTTACCTGCAGTTAAAAAATACGGAGATGATGTTGTCGTTTCAATGTATGACTACGATCGTCCATCATATACTGGTTTAACGTATCCAATCGAATGTTACTTCCCAACTTGGGTGATTCCAGAAGAACATGGTGTAACAAAAGCCTTGATGGAAACACACAGAAATCTTTATGGTGAAGAACGTCTTGGCTCAAAAGAAACGATTGACATGCGTAAAGCACGTCCATTGTTAGACAAATGGACATTCTCAACAAATGGCGTATCGATCATGGGACGCAATGGCATTCCGTGTATTGGGTTTGGTCCAGGAGCCGAAGCCCAAGCGCATGCGCCAAATGAAAAAACATGGAAAGATGATTTAGTCCGTTGCGCTGCAGTGTACGCTGCATTGCCAACTGTCTATTGTGAAAATAACTAATCACCAGAAATAAAAATAAAAGGGAAAAACGATCCGATATTCTGATGAGTAAAGGACGTTGGAATATCGGCTATCGTATTATTCATATAGAGGAGAAATGACATGGAAACTTTTAACGACTATATTGCAAAATTGGACAAATTAGAATTTGATAAAATGTACGAAAACGACTTTTTCTTAACATGGGAAAAAACGCGTGATGAATTAGAAGCCGTTTTCACCGTAGCAGATACATTACGCTATTTGCGTGAAAATAATATTTCAACGAAAATTTTTGATAGTGGTTTAGGGATTTCATTATTCCGTGATAACTCAACAAGAACTCGCTTTAGTTTTGCTTCTGCTTGTAATCTTTTAGGATTAGAAGTTCAAGATTTAGACGAAGGAAAAAGCCAAATTTCTCATGGGGAAACTGTTCGTGAAACAGCAAACATGATCTCGTTTATGGCGGATATCATCGGGATTCGTGATGATATGTATATTGGAAAAGGCAACACTTACATGCGAGAAGTGTCTGAATCAGTTCAAGAAGGACACAAAGATGGCGTGTTAGAACAACGGCCAACATTGGTCAACTTACAATGTGATATCGATCATCCTACTCAAGCAATGGCAGATGCATTACATTTGATCCATGAATTTGGCGGTGTCGAAAACTTAAAAGGCAAAAAAGTAGCGATGACTTGGGCGTATTCACCATCTTATGGCAAACCATTATCAGTTCCTCAAGGAATCGTAGGTTTAATGACACGTCTTGGTATGGATGTGGTGTTGGCTCATCCAGAAGGCTATGAAATCATGCCTGAAGTTGAAGAAGTTGCGAAGAAAAATGCAACTGAAGCTGGCGGTTCATTTACCAAAACAAACAGTATGGCTGAAGCCTTTAAAGATGCCGATGTTGTGTATCCTAAGAGCTGGGCACCATTTGCAGCAATGGAAAAACGTACACAATTATACGGTGAAGGGGATCAAGCTGGTATTGACAAGCTGGAAAAAGAATTGCTTGCTCAAAATACCAACCACAAAGATTGGGAATGTACAGAAGAATTGATGAAAACAACAAAAAATGGAAAAGCGTTGTATATGCACTGCTTACCTGCTGATATCACAGGTGTAAGTTGTGATGAAGGGGAAGTTGAAGCTTCAGTCTTTGACCGTTATCGTGTTGAACTATACAAAGAAGCAAGTTATAAACCCTATATTATTGCGGCTATGATCTTCTTAAGTAAAGTTAAAAGCCCGCAAGCTACATTAAAAGAACTTGAAAAAAAAGCAACACCAAGAGAAGTCAAATAGCGCTAAGATGAATTAGGCATGAAGTGAGATGTTTTCTCTATCGATGATGATAGTGAGAAGAAACTAATTTGTTCTCTTTTCAAAACGTAAATGAAACAATCATAAGACCTTTCCAAGTCCATTTATGAATACTATCTGTTAAAGATAAGACTGTATTGACAGAAATCTGCTGTCCACAGATTCTGATCACTTCATGCAAAATTCAGTGCTTACTTAACAGTCAACGATATGATTTATTGAGAGAAAGCATCTTACTTTTAAAATAACCAACAAAGAAATAACGATAAAATTGAAAATGAGGTGAATCACTGAATGGTAAAACGAGTTGTAGTTGCTCTTGGCGGAAATGCGCTTGGCAATAATTTAACAGAACAAATGACTGCCGTGAAAGAAACATCGAAAGCCATTGCAGATTTGATTGAAGCAGGATATGAAGTTATTTTGTCTCATGGAAATGGACCACAAGTTGGGATGATTCAACTGGCAATGGAAGAACTTTCATTGAGTGATCCAAGTAAATATCCAACGATTCCATTATCAGTATGTGTGGCAATGAGTCAGAGTTATATCGGCTATGATCTACAAAATGCGTTACGAGAAGAATTATTGAATCGTAAGTTGGAACAACCAGTGGGAACGGTGATTACACAAGTAGCAGTTGATCCAAAAGACCCTGCATTTGACCGTCCCGCCAAACCAATCGGTCGTTTTATGACTAAAGAAGAAGCTGAAGCGCTTGTGAAAGAAAAACAAATAACGGTGGCTGAAGATTCTGGTCGCGGGTATCGTCAAGTTGTGGCATCACCAAAACCAAAAGAAATTATTGAAATCCAAACGATCACTTCTCTGATCAACGCAGGCCAAACAGTGATCGCGTGTGGTGGCGGAGGCATTCCTGTAGTGAAAAATGGCAACCATTTAAGTGGAGCTGCAGCTGTTATTGATAAAGATTTCTGTAGTGAGTTGTTAGCTGAACTGGTTGATGCAGATTTACTAATTATTTTGACAGCGGTAGAAAAAGTCTGTGTAGATTTTGGTGAACCAACACAAAAAGAATTAAGCCAAGTATCGACGAGTGAAATGAAAAAACATGTGGCTGACGGTCAATTTGCACCTGGCTCAATGCTGCCGAAAGTCGAAGCGGCAATCCAATTTGCTGAATCAAAACCGGGACGAAAAACACTGATCACGTTATTAGAAAAAGCCAAAGACGGAATCGTTGGAAAGACGGGAACGATCATTGAGCAATAAATCAAAATAAGCAAGAGAAGGAGTGAGTCGATGACAAACAAAATGGTCAACTCAACAAATGCTCCAGCTGCTGTAGGACCTTATTCCCATTCAGTTTTAGCTGGACAAACACAATATATCTCTGGGCAATTAGGATTAGATCCGGTAAACGGAGAAATGAAAGCAACAGTTGAACAACAAGCAGAACAAGCCCTGATCAATTTAGGTGCAATTTTGAAAGAAACGGGTATGACGTATGACAATGTTGTAAAGACAACGGTTTTCTTAAAAAACATGTCAGACTTTAGTAAAATCAATGCTATTTATGGAAAATATTTTTCTAATGTTCTTCCTGCCCGTTCTTGCGTAGAAGTATGCGAATTACCTAAGAGTGGACTTTTTGAAGTAGAAGCAATCGCAGTCAAAAATTAATTTTTGAAATATTTCTGATCAAAGAAAAGGGTTGCGGATTTTTAAACTCGGATAAGTGCAGTCCTTTTTAAAATAAAAAGCGAAGAAGGAAACTTGCCTATGAGTGAAAAAGAAGAAAAGGCATTGTTTGACTATGATGCCAAGTTATCGATCAAAGAAGCCGTTCCGATGGGCTTACAGCACGTAGTAGCAGCAGTTGTCGGGATCGTTACGCCAGGAATCATGATTGCCAAAGTCTGTAACCTAAGTTCTGGAGATACAACGATCATGATTCAAACGTCACTGATTTTCTCTGCCGTAGCAACCTTTATTCAACTGTTTCCGATTTTTGGAAAAGTCGGTTCTAGGTTACCTGTCATGATGGGGGCTAGCTTTGCATATGTCCCGATTTTAATGGCTATCGGGGGAGACTTTGGGATTGCAGCGATTTTTGGCGCTCAATTAGTTGGAAGTATTTTAGTGATTTTTGTAGGATTATCAATAAAAAAAATTCGAATATTGTTTCCGCCGCTTGTCACAGGGACTGTAATTTTAAGTATTGGGTTGTCGCTTTTTCCAGTTGCCATTAAATATATGGCTGGTGGAGCTGGAAGTCCTGATTTTGGGTCAGCACAGAATTGGTTAGTCGCGTTACTGACGTTTGGCGTGGTATTTTATTTTAACTATTTTTCAAAAGGATTTCTTAAATTATCTTCTATTTTGAATGGAATGATTATTGGTTACATTGTATCGTTGGTTTTAGGAATGGTCAATTTTACACCTGTTAAAGAAGCTTCTGTTTTTCAAGTGATTACACCGCTTTATTTTGGCTTGGATTTTCAAATTGTTCCGATCTTGACCTTAGTAGTAATGTTCATCGTTGATGCAGTCCAAGCTATTGGACAATTTACTGCAACGACAGTTGGTGCAATGGATCGGGAACCAACGGACAAAGAACTTTCAGGTGGAATTATGGGAAGCGGTTTCTCGAATTTTATTGGTAGTTTCTTTGGTTCGGTACCTGTTGCAACATTTGGTCAAAACGTCGGACTTGTTACGGTGACAAGGGTAATCAATAAATACGTTATGGTTTTTGCTTCTGTAATCTTACTAATAGCAGGATTTGTTCCAAAAGTTGCATCGATTTTGACAACGATTCCTTATGCAGTGATTGGTGGTGCGACTGTTTCTGTTTTTGCCTCGATTTCGATGACAGGAGTACGGATGATATCAACACAAGAATTGACACCTAGAAATACTGGTGTTGTGGGGATTGCGTTAGCTTTTGGTATCGGCGTTACCTTGTCAGTAGGCTGTTTGAGTGGTTTTCCACCATGGGTAACAACGATTTTTGGAAACTCAGAGGTTATTTTAACGACAATCGTTGCAGTTATTTTGAATGTGGTCCTTAAAGAAGAGAAGCAACTGGCAATTGAATAACAATTAAGATTTTCTCTTTTAAAAAAGATGCAAAAGATAAATGAATAAACAGTTTTGTCTTTTGCATTATTTTTATGAAGAAATCAAGTAAGTAAAGGAAAATGAAACATGAATAATTTTTTTCTAGAAGGGGACAAATTTATTGGAAAGTCCACTTTACTACGAGAAGTAATAATGGCTACAGGAAAATCTGTCAGCGGTTTTTACGTGAATCGCCGAATTAATGATCAAGGACACATCGTTGGATTTGAACTGAGAGCAGCAAAAGAATGGGGACAACAAACTCCAGATATGACGCCAATTGCAGATCATTGCTTTATCCACACTGAGAAGGGGCGACGAACAAGAAATTTACAGGTATTTGAAACGTTTGGAAAAGCGTTATTAAAAGAAGCTAAAAACGACACGGCCGATATTATTTTACTAGATGAAATCGGTGGCATCGAATTATTATCAAGTCCATTCAAGGTTGAACTTTTAACACTGATCCAACAACCTAAAAAAATTCTAGGCGTGTTTAAATCAGAAGAAAATTATCATAAACAAAAAAAATACACGCTTGAAAAATTAGAAATAGGACAACAAAGAGTAATGTTAAGACAAGAAATTCTTAAAGAGAATGGTCAAATTCTCAAGTTGAATGAACATAATTATAGTATTGTCAAAAATCAACTTTTCAAATTTTTAATGGAATAATTTTTTTTAGAAATCGTTATCTTTTTGAAGTATAACGAAAGGAGGTTTTAGGTTGAAAGAGCAAGAGGCATTTAATTATACGCTTAATCTAAAGTTGCGAACAAACCGAATTTTTTTCGGACCGGGCGTTGTTGAATTACTTCAACGGATTTCTCAAACTGGCTCGCTAAATACAGCGGCGAAACAGATGCATATGTCATATAACAAAGCATGGCGGATGATCAAAAAAGCTGAAGAAGAGTTGGGCTACCCTCTGATCAATAAAAGTGTAGGAGGCAATAATGGTGGTGGATCGACAGTAACAACACAAGGGAAACGCCTTACAGCGAAGTTTTTACTTTTTCAAAAGAAAACGTATCAAATCACGAATCAATATTTTTCAGAGATTTTCAATGATGATTTAAATCCAGAAATAGTAGAGTTGGAGGAAAGAGAATGAAGGAATTTTTTCAACAAATAGACGAAGCAATCAAACAAAAACAAGATACAGTCTTAGTCACAGTGATTGAAAGTTCAGGGTCGACACCAAGAAGTGCAGGTGCTCGAATGCTAGTGGGGAAATCTGGAAGAATCGCTGGAACGATTGGTGGCGGTGCAGTTGAGTTTCGCGGAGAAAAAATTGCGAAAGAAGTGTTGAAGCATCATCTGTCTAGAGCAGAAAAATTTGTACTAGCACCAAATGATATTGTAGATCTGGGCATGATTTGTGGTGGAAATGTAGCACTCTTTTTTCAATACCTTGCTTGGCAAGATACCAGTGTTCAGGAAATCTGTGAAGAAATCATCAACCATTTCCAACATAATCAACAGTGTTGGTTACTTACTGAATTAAACGCTGAAGGAGCAAATGGTTTTGGGTTGTATAGTTTAGAAACTGGATTAATTGGAAATGTACCTATTGAATTAAAAGAGGCTCAGTTTCTACCAAGATTGACACAAGTCAACATTGATGGGCACATTTATTCAATAGAACCATTATTGCAAACAGGCAAAGTCTTTGTTTTTGGCGGTGGTCATGTTGCTCAAGCTTTGGTTCCTGTTTTAAAAACACTGGATTTTTATTGTGTCGTTTTAGATGACCGGGCAGACTTTTTAACAGAAACTGTATTTCCGGATGCAGATCAGCGGAAGGTCATTGATTTGAACAATATTGAAGCCTCAATTGGAATCACCGAAGCAGACTATGCGGTAGTAATGACGCGTGGTCATCAATTTGATTTTCTGTTAGCAAAACAATTATTGGAAACCTCAGCCCACTACATTGGTGTAATGGGAAGCAAACAAAAGATTGCTACACAAATCAAAAAATTAAAAGAATGCGGCTTTTCGATGACAGATATAAAACGTATCAATATGCCAATTGGATTAAAAATAAAAGCAGAAACTCCCGCAGAACTTGCAATCAGCGTTGCTGGAGAATTAGTTAAAAAGCGAGCAACATCAAGATGAAATCGGTCAAAATAGGAGTGAGCGCAATGAAGGATAGATACTCGAAGATCAACCAGAAAAAAATGATTATTTTAGGTTCGGTGTTACTTTTTCTGCTAGTGTTTACAATCTCTTTCTTTTTAGGGAAGTTTCCAATTGCTAGTGGAGATTTCTTTCGAGCTATTTTGAACAAAATAATTCCGTTGGAGCAAACTTGGAGTAGTCAAGTTGAGACGATTTTGTTTAAGATTCGTTTTCCTAGAATCCTCATGGCAGTGCTCATCGGTGCGGGTATCTCGGTAGCTGGGGCAACCTACCAAGCTCTATTTCAAAACCCGATGATTTCACAAGATATCCTAGGTGCTTCACAAGGAGCTGCGTTTGGAGCTGCTATTGGATTATTTTTCTCTTTGACGTATGAACAAGTGATTTCACTGTCTTTTATTTTTGGGTTACTAGCAGTGGGTGCGGTACTTTTAGTGAGTAAATTTTTGCGGACTGACTCTGTTTTGAATATGGTTTTGATCGGGATGATGGTGGGATCGCTTTTTTCTTCGGCTGTTTCCTTTTTGAAATTAGTAGGCGATCCGACGAATACACTTCCAGCAATCACGTATTGGCTAATGGGGAGTTTGTCATCAATTAAAATACAAGACATTCCATTTGTAGCACCTTTGATTTTAGTTGGAATGATCCCGATATTCTTGTTACGTTGGCGTTTAAATGTTATTTCTTTAGGTGAAGAAGAAGCCTTGACCTTAGGTGTGAACAATCGTGTTTTAAGAGTGATTTTGATTATGGCTGCCACCTTGATTACAGCAAGTGCGGTATCTGTCAGTGGGTTGATTGGTTGGGTAGGATTAGTTGTACCGCATTTTTCGCGGATGTTGATCGGCAATGACTACCGCTATAGCATTCCAGTAACAGCAATAGTAGGTGGTACTTTTCTATTATTTGTAGATGATTTTTCCCGATTGATTTCGACAAGCGAGATACCGATCGGGATCTTGACATCGTTTATAGGTGCACCGATTTTTCTAGTATTGATTGCTAAAAATAATCGTTCGATTAGAGAATGAGGAGGCGTTGTGATGTTGGAAGTAATTGATTTAGCATTTGCTTATAGAAAACAAAACATACTAAAGAACATTTCATTTAAACTTGAATATGGGCAGTCGGTTTGTTTATTAGGGAAAAATGGAGTGGGGAAAAGTACATTGTTTAAATGTTTACTTGGAGTATTAAATCCTAATATAGGATCTATTAAAATCAACGGTCGTTTGATAACAGAGTGTAAAAGGAATGAACTTGCACAATTGATTTCTTATATTCCGCAAAAACAACGTGGAGTCTTTCATTTTACTGTTTTTGAAATGGTTTTGATGGGAACGACGGCCAGATTAAAAAAATATCAGCAACCTGGTCAAGCTGAAAATGAATTAGCTGAATCAGCCTTGACCATACTAAATATTTCCCATTTAAAGAATCGCACTTATTCAGAAATCAGCGGTGGAGAGCAGCAGCTTGTGATTATTGCACGCTCAGTGGCTCAACAAAGTAAGATCATTATCATGGATGAACCTTGTGCCAATCTTGATTATGGAAATCAAATCATGGTTTTAGAAATGATTCAAAAGCTAGCTGAGCAAGGCTATTTGATTATTCAATCCACACATGATCCAAACCATGCCTTACAATATGCTGATTATGTTTTAGTTTTACATGAAGGACAGCTGATGCAAGGTACCCCAAAAAACATCTTAACAAGTCGACAGTTAGAGGCTATGTATCATGTGCCAATCACCGTTCATGAACTGACGGCATATGAACAAAGAATCTGTTTACCAACGAAAAAACTATTGAATAGAAAGGATGAAACAAAATGACAAGAAAACCAAGTTTGACTTTGTTATTAGGCGTAACGATTCTTACGATGATCGGTTGTTCAAATAATAACCAAAACACAAGTGAAACTGAGAATATGGAGACCACTGTTCGTTCGGTCCAAAAACAAGAGGTAAATACACGTACATTTGTTGATTCTGCTGGACGTGAAGTCATTGTCCCAACTAAAATCAAAAAAATTGCGCCATCAGGTCCATTAGCTCAACTAGTATTGTACACAAGTTCACCAGATTTACTAGTTGGTTTAGCAACGCCATTTTCAACGGAAGCAAAAGAATTTATTGATAAAAAATATCAAAATTTACCTAACTTTGGTCAATTTTATGGAAAAAATGCTAGTTTAAATATGGAAGCATTAAGTGCGGCTGAACCAGATGTGATCATCGACATCGGTGAAGCTAAAAAGACAGTAAAAGAAGATATGGATAAATTACAGGATCAGATCAATATTCCAACGATTTTCATTGAAGCCAATTTAAAAAATATGCCTGAAACGTATAAAAAAATAGGGGACTTACTTGGGGAGACAAAAGAAACAGAAAAGCTTAGTAAATATTGCCAAAAGGTTCTAAAACAAGCAGATAGTGTTCGATCTTCATTAAAAGAATCCGATCAAAAAAGGATTTATTATGCCTCAGGAAATGCTGGTCTAAATACAAACGCTGAAGGTTCATTTCATGCTCAAGTAATAGATGAAATTGGGGCTAAAAATGCTGCTACAGGGGTTGATATTGTATCAAAAGGTGGAGGTACGCTCATTTCAATGGAACAATTAGTTCAGTGGCAACCAGATTATATTTTAGCTGAGACAAAAGATGTCTATGAATTAATCAAAACAGATGAGTCTTGGCAAGAGCTGACAGCAGTTAAGGAAGGAAAAGTTTATCAAGTTCCAACAGCTCCTTATAATGTTTTAGGTTCGCCACCCTCTGTCAATCGTATCATGGGAATTCAATGGCTAGGACAATTGGTTTATCCAGAACAATATAAGCTAGATATCGAAGAGACACTAAAAGAGTTCTACTCTCTTTTCTACCATGTTGAACCAACTTCAGAACAAGTTAAAACGATTCTCACAAATGCTCAATAAAAATGATACTAGGAGAGGTTTTATGAAAATCAAAACAGATTTACCAGAAATTTTTGCAGAGTTTGATGATGCCAGACGTCAAGGATTTGTTCAGGTCAAAAAATTAAAAGAACAAGGTGTGCCAGTTGTAGGCGTGTATTGCACGTTTATGCCAGAAGAAATCGTATTAGCAGCAGATGCCGTTCAAATCAGTCTTTGCTCTACATCAGATGAAACAATTTCAGCAGCAGAGGAAGATCTACCGAGAAATCTGTGTCCCCTAATTAAGTCTAGTTATGGTTTTGGTAAAACAGATAAATGTCCATTCTTCTATTTCTCTGATTTAGTGGTGGGCGAAACAACGTGTGACGGCAAAAAAAAGATGTACGAATACATGGAAGAATTCAAACCACTTTATTTAATGAATTTACCTAACGCACGAAATTCCAAAGCAGCATTTGAATTATGGAAAGATGAAATCGTTCGTTTTAAAGAAAAATTAGAAACTTTTCTCGATGTAACAATTACAGAAGACGGGATTAAAGAAGCCATTCGTTTAAAAAATAGGGAACGAACAGCTAGAAAAAAGTTTTATAGACTAGGCAAACTAAATCCGCCTGCAATTGAAGGGTCAGAAATTTTCAAAGTCATGTATGGTGCCAATTATACCTTCGATAAAGAAAGCCTAATCCAAAGACTAGATGATACAACAAAAAAAGTTCTCGCACAGTATCCTGAACAACATCAGCCAGATGGCAAACCTAGAATCCTGATTACAGGCTCTCCAATGGGCGGTGTGACTGAAAAAGTTATTCGAGCAATTGAAGAAAATGGCGGTACTATTGTTGGTTTTGAAAATTGTACAGTTGCCAAAGCTGTTGAACGATTAGTGGATGAAGAAAAGGCAGATAGTTATGAAGCCTTAGCTGAAAAATATATTGATATCGGCTGTGCATGCATATCCAATAATACGAGTCGTTTTGATCTATTGAGCCAAATGATCGACGAGTATCAAGTAGCTGGCGTAGTGGATATGGTGTTGCAATCATGCCATCCATACTCGATCGAAGCCTTAAAAATTAGACGGTTTTGCCAGAAGGAAAAAAATGTCCCGTATCTATACTTAGAAACTGATTATTCTACAGCCGATATCGAACAAATCAATACACGAGTAACTGCCTTTATCGAAATGTTGGAGGATTGCTCATCATGAAAGTGATTGGTCTTGATAGTGGATCAACTACCACTAAAGGGGTTCTTTTTGAACATAATCAACTAATAAAAAAATGGTTGGTATTGACAGCTGGTGATCCAAGACAAGCAGCTGAGCAAGTCATCACTGAGTTAAGCAATAATGAACAACACAAAATAATTACAACTGGCTATGGTCGAAAATTATTAAACGCTGATAAAGCAGTTACTGAAATTACCTGTCACGCTAAAGGTGCATCCTATCTTAGTCACAGTATTCAAAATGTGATCGACATTGGTGGTCAAGATAGCAAGGTAATCAAAATGGATAAGGATGGGCATGTTTTAGATTTTAATATGAATGACAAATGTGCTGCTGGAACTGGACGATTTGTTGAAGTATTAATGCGAACATTAGGAGAAGAAATCGACCAAATCGATAGCTTTGTTGCTACAGCTAAACCGGTAAAAATCAATAGTATGTGTACGGTGTTTGCAGAATCAGAAGTCATTAGCTTAATTGGCAAAGGTGAAAAAAGAGAAAATATTGCGTTAGGAGTTCTACATTCAATCGCTGCTCGTATCAGCAATCAACATAGACAAATCAATCCCGACCAAGGACCAATCTTTTTTTCAGGAGGCTTGTCACAAAGCAGAAAAGTAGCAGAACTGGTTGCCGAGTATACTAAAAAAGAAGTATACTATGATCAAGAACTGTCACAATATGCAGGAGCAATTGGTGCCGCATTGATCGGTATTCAGGAAAAATAAACAAAAAATGTTTTTTTGCTAAATAATAATTTTTAGACCTAAATTTTATGGTATAATCATAGTGATTAAAAGCTATACTTATAACAGAAATTGAGGTGTAAAGAAGAATGTATTCATTGGTAGTAAATGGTAAGACGGAAACCTGCGGAACAAATAAGAAGTTGATGGATTTTTTGCGAGACGATTTAAGGTTGACGGGGACAAAAGATGGCTGTAACCAAGGTTCTTGTGGTGCTTGTTCAGTATTGATAAATGGAAGGGTTTCCAAAGCGTGTTTATTTAGTTTAGAGAAGTTAGACGGAAAAGAAGTTGTCACGATCGAAGGACTGGATCAACGCCAAAAAGATGTTTATGCCTATGCTTTTGCTAAAACTGGTGCAGTTCAATGCGGCTATTGTATTCCTGGAATCGTGATCTCAGCGCATGGTTTACTAAATAAAAAAGCGAATCCTAGTGATGAAGAGGTAAGAAAAGCGATTCGTGGCAATATCTGTCGTTGTACAGGTTATGTAAAGATTGTGGAAGCAATTCAATTAGCAGCTAAACTATTTCGTGAAGAATTGAGCATTCCAAAGGAACACTCAAATGGAAAATTGGGTGAAGATTTCAAAAGAGTTGATGCCATTGAAAAAACATTGGGAACTGGATTGTATGTCGATGATATTAGCGTTGTTGGGATGCTTCATGCTTCAGCTGTCCGCAGTACCTATCCAAGAGCGAGAGTTTTAAAAATCGATACGAGTAAAGCACTAGAACATCCAGCTTGTGTGACTGTGTTAACGTCTAAAGATGTTCCAGGAAATAATAAAATTGGTCACTTAGAATTTATCTCTGATTGGGACGTCATGATACCAGAAGGCGAAATCACTCGTTATGTCGGTGATGCAATTGCTTTAGTTGTGTCAAATGATAAAGAAGACTTGGAAGAAATCAAAGAATTGGTAGAAGTTGAATATGAAGAACTGATACCAATAACTTCATGTGAGGCTGCATTGGTAGAAGGTGCACCGTTGATTCATGAAAAAGGCAATATTTTATCTCATGAACATCTTATTCGCGGCAATGCAGATAAACAGTTGGCGGCATCTGAATACGTCGTAACCCAACATTATTCAGTCCCAATCAACGAACATGCCTTTATGGAACCAGAGTGTGCAATTGCGATGCCTGAAGGTGAATCTGGAATTTTACTTTATAGTGCAGGACAAAGTATTTATGATGAACAACGTGAAGTGGCGCGTATGTTAGGCATCGAAAAAGAGCAGGTACATGTCCAAGCCAAATTAGTGGGTGGCGGTTTCGGCGGAAAAGAAGATATGAGTGTGCAGCATCACGCATCACTTGCGGCTTGGTGCTTGCAAAAACCGGTAAAAGTTTTGCTTAGTCGACAAGAAAGCTTGATGATTCATCCCAAACGTCATGGTATGGAGATGGACTTTACTACAGGCTGTGATGCTAAAGGGAATTTAACTGCTATGAAAGCTGTGATTTATGCAGATACTGGTGCGTATGCTTCTTTAGGAGGACCAGTACTTCAACGTGCTTGTACACATGCAGCTGGACCTTATAAATATCAAGATATTGATGTAGAAGGATTCGCTGTTTATACGAATAATCCGCCATCTGGAGCATTTCGTGGTTTTGGTGTGTGCCAAACTGCTTTTGCGATTGAAAGCAATCTTAATTTATTAGCAGAAAAAGTGGGAATCTCACAATGGGATATCCGGTATAAAAATGCGGTTGGGCCAGGTGATTCATTACCAAACGGTCAATTAGTATCAAAAAATGCAGCACTTAAAGAGACGTTATTAACCGTCAAAGAGTCGTATGAAAAAGCAGAAATAGCTGGAATATCTTGTTTCTTTAAAAATAGTGGAATTGGTGTTGGTTTATCTGATGTTGGTCGTTGTATCGTTTCAGTTGAAGAAGGCAAAGTCCATGTTAGAACCAGTGCGGCATGTATTGGACAAGGGATGGCAACTGTTACGACTCAAGTAGCGTGTGAAACCTTAGATTTACCACCAGAAATGATTATTGCGGAGACTCCAGATACGCGTAGAACACCAGATTCCGGTACAACAACCGCATCACGACAGTCTTTATTTACGGGAGAGGCAACGAGAAGAGCAGCGATGCAATTGCGTTATGAGCTAGATATGGGACGTGCGTTATCGGATTTAGAAGGCCAAGAATTTTACGGAGAATATTCAGCTAAGACAGATCCTTTGATCAATGATAAAAAAAGTCCGGTTAGCCATGCTGGTTATGGCTATGCGGCTGAAGTTGCGATTTTGGATGAAAAAGGCAAAGTAGAGAAGATTGTAGCTGCTTATGATATGGGGCAAGTCGTTAATCCCAAAGCCGCCGAAGGCCAAATCGAAGGAGGTATCGTTATGGGAATGGGCTATGCGTTAACAGAAAAATTCGTTTTAGAAGAAGGTTATGTGAAAGCAAAATATGCAACATTAGGGTTACTTAATGCTGCACAAGTACCGCCAATCGAAACGATTTTAGTTCAGGCAAAAAATATCCATGACGGCTTAGCATATGGGATCAAAGGTGTGGGCGAGTTAGCAACGATCCCAACAGCACCAGCATTAGCCGGAGCTTACTATGCTTTAGACGGAAAACTTAGACCGACCTTGCCAATGGAAGATACATTTTACCAAAAGAAGAAAAAATAATTAAATGATTTTGTGAGGTGCTTGAAAAAAGACGCACAATAGCGCCAGAAACGCATCCGATAAATCAGATTGGGTGCGTTTTTATTTTTAATGATCGAGCAAAACAAAAGGAGCACATAAATGTTAAAAATAAGTGCAGTCATTATGGCTTCGGGTTCTTCTACAAGAATGGGCGAGAATAAATTATTTCTTGATTATCAGGGAAAGACCTTTTTAGAGCATACGCTAAACCTTACAAATAAACTCGCATTTTTTGAGCGGATATTAGTTATTTCACCAGAAAATTTACAAAGATTGGAGCGACACAAAAATCTAAAAATCATTCAGAATACAGAAGCAAAAAAAGGGCAAAGTGCAAGTGTTCGGTTAGGCACCAAAGCCGCAACAGGTGAAGGGTATCTTTATCTTACGGTGGATCAACCTTTGTTAAACCAAGCATTATTGGAATCACTTTTTCCTGCTTATTCAAAAGAAACGATCGTTTTTCCAGTGGATCGATTGGGCGCCCCATGCAGTCCCATTTTCTTTGGTGAAAAATTCCGTTCAGATTTGCTAAAAGTAACAGGAGATTCTGGAGGACGAGCTGTTCGTAACAATCATCCAGAAGCATGGCGAGAAATTCAGGTAAAAGCTTCTGAATGTTTGATTGATATTGATACACCAGAAGAATATAAAAAATTGATCGATCAAAATTTGGAGATTAGAGAGAAAGGGTTTTAAAATGAAGCAGCCAATTTATTTGAATTATGCAGCAACGTCCAACTATAAATTTGAATCGACTATCCAAGAGTTGAGTCACTATTTAGAAACAAATAATAATATAAATACGAATCGTGGTTTGCAAAACAGTGATGAACTTGGATTGATTTTTGAAACGCGTGTTGCTTTAGCAGATTTTTTTCATGCACCCGATCCAGCACATATTATTTTCACAGCAAATGCAACAACTTCGCTGAACATGATTTTAAATGGCCTGTTGAAATCTGGTGATCATATCATAACGACACAAGTAGAACATAATGCAGTTGCTAGACCGCTTCATTTGTTGGAAATGCAACAGAATATCTCCGTGACATATTTACACTGTGAATCGGATGGAAAGCTTGATCCTACTCAAATAGAATCATTGATCCGACCAGAAACCAAAGTAATGGTGATGACTCATGCATCAAATGTGTTAGGCACAATTTTACCCATAAAAGAATGCTTCAAAATCGCAAAAGCTTATGGAATCATTACAGTTTTAGATTGTGCTCAAACAGCAGGTTTCTTACCCATTGATATGGAAACAATGTCGATCGATGTTTTAGCTTTTACAGGGCATAAAAGCTTGATGGGTCTTTCTGGAATTGGCGGATTTGCTTTAGCTCAAAATATAGAGAAAAAAATTGATCCTTGGATGATTGGAGGAACTGGAAGTGCTTCATTGTCACTAGAGCAACCTAGTTTTTTGCCAGATAAATTTGAGCCTGGAACCTTGAATACAATTGGTATTTTAAGCTTAAAGAGTGCATTAAAAGCAATCAATACACTTGGTTTAGATAAAATTGTCACGCATGAACGAGCAATAACTGCTCGATTTTTAACAGGATTAAAAGATCTGCCTATAACTATTTTAGGAAGTGTTGACCCAGCGGAAATGGTCCCAGTTGTTTCTATTACGTCAACAATGTTTGATCCAGGAGAACTTGCTCAGCAATTATTCGATCGTTATCAAATCATTACACGTTGTGGATTACATTGTTCTCCGCTTGCACATAAAACGGCCGGGACGTTAAAAACCGGAGCGGTACGATTTAGTTTTGGTTGGCACACAACGATTGATGAAATCGATTATACCTTGAAAGCATTAAAAGAAATTTTGTCGAAATAGACGCAAAGGAGAAAATCAATGGACTTTTTATCACAATGTACGTCTGGCGGCTGTGGAGCTAAAATCGGACCAAATGAATTAGCTGGATTTTTAAAGAATCTGCCCAAGAGTTCTGACGAGAAATTATTAGTGGCTTTTGATACATCGGATGACGCGGCGATATATCAAGTATCAGAGGAACTTGCATTGATTTCAACGGTAGATTTTTTCTCGCCAATGGTAGAAGATCCTCGTACGTTTGGTCGAATCGCCGCAGCAAATGCAATGAGTGATGTGTATGCAATGGGAGGGCAAGTCCTATTTGCATTAAATTTAGTTTGTTTTCCAGAAAAAATGGATAAACAAAAGCTTTCAGAAATGCTGATCGGTGGTGCAGAAAAACTTGAAGAAGCGAATGCTTCATTAGCCGGAGGCCATTCGATTTATGATCATGAACCTAAATACGGACTGGCGGTAACAGGACAAGTTGATCCGCAAAAAATCATTCATAATAATACACCGAAAATAGGTGATGTCTTGATCATTACAAAAGCTTTAGGTGTTGGAATGATTCAATCTGCTGTCAGAGGAGGTCTCGCTTGTAAAGAATCAGAAGCAGCAGCAATTGCATCAATGGAACGATTAAATAAATATGCTGCGGAAAAAATGCGTGATTTTCCTGTTCATGCTTGTACTGATGTGACGGGATTTGGTTTACTGGTTCATGCACTAGAAATGGCTGGAGACAATGTGACATTGATCATTGATACGGAACAATTACCACTTTTACCTCAGGCATATTATTATGCAGAAGAATTTTTAGCGACAGCAGCCGGGCAAAGAAATCGTCAATATATTGGTAGCAAAGTCGATTTGAACACCGTTTCACCAGCATTCCAAGAAATTCTATTTGACCCCCAAACGTCAGGTGGCTTACTTATCAGTGTTGCTGCAGAAAAAGCACTGGAATGTCTTAAAGCTATTCAAAAAAATGACCCAGTTGCTGCAATCATTGGTGAGGTTTATAAAAAAGAATCAAATCGGCCGATTATTCTAGTCTAAGGAAGAAGGAACAGCGATGAAAAAAATCAATGCATTAGGAAAACCATGCCCAATTCCAGTAATTGAGGCGAAAAAAGCGATTCGTGAGTTAAACAACGCTGGAGGAACTATTGAAATAACAGTCGATAATGAAGTATCCGTAAAAAATATCGAAAAAATGGCTGTGGGTCTAGGGCTAAAAACGATTAGTCAAAAGTATAAAAATGATGAATTAACGGTTGAAATCACTGTGCCCAAACACCTCGATCAACTAAATTCTGCTAGTTCAGATAACGAATTAGTGATCGCTTTTGGCAGAAAAACAATGGGAGACGGAGATGCTGATTTAGGTGCAATGTTATTAAAAAGTTACATTTATTCATTAACTGAATTAGACACGCCACCTGAACACCTGTTATTTTTTAATAGTGGTGCATTTCTAACAAATCAAGGTTCTAATACTTTAAAAGACTTACAAGTTTTATTAGAGAAAGGAACACAAATCAGTACGTGTGGAGCGTGTTTAGATTTTTACGAGATCAAAGAAACAATAGCAATCGGTGAAATCACAACTATGTATGGTATAACAGAAGTAATGGCACAAGCAAAAAAAGTCATTAATTTCTAAGGATGAGGTGAAAAAATGGAGTATCTTTTAACGTTTCAAAATACCCATTATGCAGTTCACGGTGAAAAAGTATTGCTCAATAAAAAGATTCATGTATCCGTAATGGCGTTGCCGACAAGTCTAGGGGATTTTTGTGGAATTTGTTTAAGGATAGCTATGGAAGATCTAACACATGGCCGAGCGTTTCTAGCAGAAGCTAATATACCGGTCGAAGGAATTTTTAGGATTGAAAGAACTAGGAAGGAAAGGAAGTATGTACCATGGAAGCCCTGATTGATTGCTTTGATTTTAAGGGACAACAAGTGGTTTCACTGATCGGAAGCGGTGGAAAAACAAGTTTAATGTGGTATCTTGCCGAATATTATCGAAATCAAAATGTTCTAGTTAGCACGACAACTAAGATTGGGTACCCTGTTGATCGTCCATATGACTTTTTTTATAGTAGTAATTTTTCAAATTTAGGCAGTGATGGGCAGGGGATCACCTTAGCAGGAAACCTTACTGCAGGTGGATATAAACTAAGCTCACTGCCACTTACGGTGATTGAAGAGTCACTTCCACATTTTGATAAGACCTTTCTAGAAGCTGATGGTTCTAAGCAATTACCTTTAAAAGGCTGGGAAACATTTGAGCCTGTTGTTTTACCTGAAACGACTGTTACGATTGGCTTGGTTCCAATATCTGTTGTTGGAAAAACAATCGACCAAATGACTGTTCATCGTCTTGCGTTATTTTTACGAGCAACAGGTGCTACTCAAGGAGAGAAAATCAAAGAAGAAACACTAGCCGAAATCATTGCCAGTCCGACTGGGTTATGGGAAAAAAGCCATGGGCAACGTATCTTATGCATTAATCAAGTCGAAACGTTAGAACAATTAAGGCAGGCCAAAAAAGTCTTATCTTTACTGCCGAAAATGCTATTAAAACGTTTGAGTAAAGTAATTGCATGCAATATTCAAACTAAAGAAGGAGTTGTCATATGGGAAAAATAAAACAATCAATTTCTGAAACTGTCGTAGTTGTGCGAGGTGGCGGCGATTTGGCTACTGGTGTTATCCAAAAATTAGCTCATACAGGTTTCAAAGTAGTGATTTTAGAAACGGCGAAACCATTGGCCATTCGCCGTACAGTAGCATTGTGTACAGCTATTTTCCAAAGCAAACAGCAAGTAGAAGACATAGAAGCGGTCTTCGTTTCTTCTGTGTCAGAATGTGAGACGATCTGGAACAATAAACAGATTCCAATATTAATTGATGCCGAGGCGAAATCTTTGCCTGAACTGAAGCCCATCGTCTTGGTCGATACGATTCTAGCTAAAAGAAATCTAGGTACAAACAAAAGGATGGCGCCTATTACGATAGCTCTTGGACCAGGCTTTTCAGCACCAGAAGATGTTGATGTTGTGGTTGAAACGATGAGAGGACATTATTTAGGGCGATTGTATTTTGAAGGGACAGCCATCCCCAATACTGGAATACCTGGAGAAATTAGTGGGAAAAGTGCCGAACGTGTGATACATTCACCTACATCAGGAAACGTTCAACATGTAAAAAAAATTGGAGATGTTGTGAAAAAGGGAGAAGTGCTTTTTTATGTAGGTCAAGCAGCTGTAGAATCACCACTAGACGGTGTATTGAGAGGCTTGATTTCAGATAAAGTAGTATGTCAAGCAGGATTAAAATGTGGCGATGTTGATCCACGACCAGTTGAACAAGTCGATTGCTATACAATATCGGATAAGGCACGGGCTTTAGGCGGAGCTGTTTTAGAGGCAATACTCTTGTTGGGACGGGAAAAAGACTTATTTTGATGTAAATAAAAATAAGTTGCTAAAAATTATTTTTTTTACCTAAAAAATATTGTTTTAAAGGTTTGAATTATGGTATAGTATAAGGGAAGATTTTGCATAATGTTTGATTTAAAAAGAAAGCGTTTTATTTTTTTGAGATATGTGAAAAAGGTAATTTGAAACTAAACGTCTTTAACAGTACCATAGCTACATGCTTTTTTGATATTAAGTATGAGAAGAATGAAAAGGGTTACACCTTATCTTTTTATACTTTAAAATATTAAGTAAAAAAGGTGAGAGGATGAGTAAATATGGCATTAGTAAAAATCATTTATGCAAGTATGACAGGCAACACAGAGGAAATTTCAGAAATATTAGAAAGTACGGTGCAAGAAGCAGGATTTGATGTAGAAAGAGAAGAGTGTTCAGAAGTGGATGTCGACTTCTTTGATGATGCAGATGCATGTGTGATCGCTACGTATACGTATGGTGACGGTGAATTACCATTTGAATTTGAAGATTTCTATGACGAATTAGAAGAAAAAGATTTAGCTGGAAAAATTTTTGGCGTGGTGGGTTCTGGCGATCGTGAATACGGAGATTTATTCTGCAAATCAGCTCATGATTTTGTGGCTGCATTAGAAAAATCAGGCGCTAAAAAAGTAGCTGAAACAGTTGAAATCGAAAATAATGCAGAAGACGAAGATGTTGAAGCACTGAAAAAATTTGTCCAAGAATTAACGTCTGGGTTATAAAAGTTTCTAAAATCATATGAAAGAAGGAAAAATGAATGAAGCCATTCATTAACGGTACTCCATATGTATAAAATAACCAAAAGTGAGCAGCTTTCGAAAAATGAATATGATTTTTGGATTGAGGCTCCTCGGATTGCTAAGAAGGCTAAGCCAGGACAATTTGTTATGTTGCGGATCAATGAAATGGGGGAACGAATCCCTTTGACAATTGCAGATACTGATGATTCTAGCGGTAAGATTCGTTTAGTTTTCCAAGTAATAGGTAAAACAACTGCTGAACTGGGGAAACTTACGATTGGTGACACCATTTTAGATTTAACTGGACCACTTGGTATGCCGACAGAAATAAAAAATTATGGGACTGTCATGATCGTAGGCGGTGGCGTTGGAATTGCTGCAGTTTTCCCAATCATTAAAGGGTTAAAAAAAGCTGGAAATCGAGTTATTACAATTCTTGGTGCCAAAACAGCTGAACTTGTGATCCTTCAAGAGGAGTGTCGACAATATTCTGATGAACTGATCATCACGACAGATGATGGTACAAAAGGCATGAAAGGTCTTGTAACGGACGCAATGGAGCAAGTGATTGCAAACGAAACAATCAACAGTAGTTGGGCGATTGGTCCCAGTATGATGATGAAATTTTGTACCATGACTGCAGCAAAATATGAATTGCCACTTTATGTTTCACTAAACCCGATTATGATCGATGGAACAGGTATGTGTGGCGGCTGTCGAGTAACGATCGACGGGAGTATCAAATTTGCCTGTGTCGATGGCCCAGAATTTAAAGGAACAGAGGTTAATTGGGATGAGTTTATCAGTCGCATGAAACAATATAAGACGGAAGAAGAAACCTGTTTGGTGGATTATCAAAAAGTGCAGGTGATAAATCGTGGTTAGAAGAAGTAGAACAAAAACACCAATCGCTGAACAAGACCCAGCAATTCGTAAGTCAAATTTTGATGAGGTTTGCTTAGGGTATACGCTCGAAGAAGGTGCGGCTGAAGCTGTTCGGTGTTTACAATGTAAAGAGGCTCCCTGTATTGCCAGTTGCCCTGTGATGATAGATATTCCTGGATTTATTCTTGCAATTAAAAAAGGAAATATGCAGGAAGCAGCTGATATTTTAGGAAAATATACGAACCTTCCAGCAATTTGTGGAAGAGTTTGTCCTCAGGAAAAGCAATGCGAACAAGTCTGTAAGTTGGGACTGGCTAAAAACTTTGAACCAGTCGCAATCGGTAAATTAGAGCGTTTAGTTGCAGATTGGGCTTTAGAAAATCAAGATTTTTCGAAATGCATTCAAAATAACGAAGCGAAAATTGGTCGAATCGCCGTCATTGGTTCTGGTCCCTCTGGTTTAACGGTTGCTGGTGATTTAGCAAAAATGAACTATGAGGTAATCATTTATGAAGCACTACATGATTCTGGTGGTGTATTGACTTACGGCATTCCAGAATTTAGATTACCTAAGAGAATTGTAAAAAAAGAAATCGAAAGCATTGAAGCGTTAGGTGTAACGATCGAAACCAATGTTGTGGTTGGTAAAACAATCACGATGGATGAGGTCATGAACGAATTTGATGCTTGCTACATTTCTGTTGGAGCTGGAGCTCCTAACTTTATGGGAATACCTGGAACAGCATTGAATGGGGTTTATTCTTCTAGCGAATATTTGACACGAATCAATTTGATGCATAGTTATGAGTTTCCGAAATTCGATACACCAATCAAACGTTCCAAAAATGTTGTAGTGATCGGTGGTGGAAATGTGGCAATGGATGCGGCTCGTTCAGCTAAACGTTTAGGCGCTGATCATGTCAGTATTGTCTATCGCAGGTCATTAGAGGAATTGCCCGCGCGTATCGAAGAATACCATCATTCTGTTGAAGAAGATATCGACTATCATTGGTTGAGCAATCCAGTCGAATATATGAATAACGGTGTTGGGGATTTAAATGGTGTGAAATGCGTCAAAATGGAACTAGGTGAACCAGATGAATCTGGAAGACGTCGTCCAGTTCCAATCAAAAATAGCGAATTTATTATCGAAGCTGACACAGTGATCGAAGCAATCGGTCAAGGGTCCAATAAAGTGTTGTTATCCACTTTCCCAGAACTTAAATTGACAAAATGGGGTTACATTGAGGCGGATCCAAAAACAGGAACTACATCAATTCCTGGCGTCTTTGCCGGCGGAGATATCGTAACAGGTGCAGCAACAGTAATTTTAGCCATGGGTGCTGGAAAAATTGCTGCTGTAGAAATCGACAACTATGTACGAGAAAAAAACAAAACGCCCGTAACAACAAAAGTCTGAGGAAAGATAAAAGGTGAGAACAAATGAAAAAAACAAAGACGATGGATGGAAATACAGCAGCTGCTTATATTTCTTATGCCTTTACAGAAGTAGCGGCAATTTATCCTATCACGCCTAGCTCGACCATGGCGGAATTAGTAGATGAATGGGCAGAAAATGGCTTGAAAAATATTTATGGGCAAAAGGTCCAAGTTATTGAAATGCAGTCAGAAGCTGGAGCTGCAGGCGTTGTCCATGGGTCGTTAAAAACAGGGGCATTAACAACGACTTATACAGCATCACAAGGCTTGTTGTTGATGATTCCTAATATGTATAAAATAGCTGGTGAACTATTGCCAGGTGTTTTTCACGTAGCTGCTAGAGCGATCACAACGAGCGCCTTGAGTATTTTTGGTGATCATGGAGATGTTATGGCGACCCGTCAAACAGGTTTTTGTATGTTGGCAGAGTCAAGTGTCCAAGAAGTAATGGATCTTTCAGCAGTAGCACATTTAGCCAGTATTGAAGGCAGTTTACCGTTCGTCAATTTTTTTGATGGTTTTAGAACAAGTCATGAACTGCAAAAAATCGAAGTACTTGATTACAGTGATTTAAAAGAGATGCTTGATCAAGAAGCAGTGGATCGCTTCAGAAATAGAGGAATGAATCCAAATCATCCAACAGTATCTGGAACAGCTCAAAATCCAGATATCCATTTTCAACAAAGAGAAACCGTTAATACAAACTATGAAGCAATGCCAAGAATCGTTCAAAAATATATGAATCAAATCAATGAATTACGGGGCACTAATTATGATTTAACAGATTATTATGGGGTAGAAGATGCGACAGAAGTCATTATATCCATGGGTTCAGCATCACCTGTTATTCAACAAACGGTGGATTATTTAAATAATCGAGGACGAAAAGTCGGATTGATCAATATCCATTTATACCGTCCTTTTCCAACAGAAAACCTACTAGAAAAATTACCAAAAACTGTAGAAAAAGTCGCTGTTTTAGATAGAACTAAAGAAGCTGGATCTGACGGAGAACCATTGCTCTTGGATGTTCAAAGTGCCTTATATCAACATTCTAATCGTCCAATCGTGATCGGTGGACGCTATGGCTTAGGATCAAAAGATGTGACACCTAACCAGATCAAAGCAGTTTATGACCATTTATTACAACCGTTTGCTGAATTGAAACAACGCTTCACAATAGGAATTGTAGATGATGTGACGTATCGTTCATTACCGCAAGGAGAGCTTTTAGATTTAACACCTGACTCAACCTTTCAAGCAAAATTCTGGGGATTTGGCTCAGATGGTACAGTTGGTGCTAATAAACAAGCAATCAAAATTATAGGAGACAATACCGATCTGTATGCACAGGCGTATTTTAGTTACGATTCCAAAAAATCAGGTGGCTTGACTCTTTCTCATTTACGTTTTGGAGAAGAACCGATCGCATCCACTTATTTAGTAGAACAAGCTGACTTTATAGCATGCCATAATGCTTCTTATATCCATAATTATGACTTATTGAAAGGATTGAAAGATGGCGGAACGTTCTTATTGAACACCATCTGGGACAAAGAAAAAATTTATCGCTTACTTCCAGCAAAGTTAAAAAAATATATAGCAGAACATACTATTCAGTTTTATATTATCAACGCTGTAGAATTGGCACGTGAAATTGGATTAGGTCGTAGGATCAATACAGTGATGTCAACTGCGTTCTTTGAAGTAACGGATATTCTGACACGAGAGGAGTACATGCCGTTACTAAAAGCGGAAGTCAAAAAAACTTATGGAAAAAAATCAATGGAAATCGTGGAAAAAAACTTCCAAGCAATTGATAGAACTTTTGATTCTCTTCAGAAAATTGAGGTTCCATCTGAATGGGCAACAATCGTTATCGAACCTGAGAAAAAAGACGAAACATTACCTAAATACGTTACAAATATTCTACAGCCAGTCAATCGTCAAGAAGGAAATGAATTGACCGTTAGAGATTTAATCGATAACGGGATGAAAACAGGCGAAATGCCAATGGGCACAGCGGCTTTTGAAAAACGTGGCATTGCCTTAGAAGTGCCAGAATGGCAAATGGATAAATGTACGATGTGTAATGAATGTGCATTTGTTTGCCCCCACGCAGCGATTCGTCCATTCTTAGCAAATGAAGCTGAAATGCAAGAAGCTCCAGAAGGATTTATCGCTAGAGAAATGCGTGGCGCAGACGGCTTGATGTATCGAATTCAGGTGTCTTTAGAAGACTGCACTGGTTGCGGTCTATGTGTTCAAGCTTGTCCAGTCAAAGAAAAAGCCATTTTGATGAAACCTTATGAAGAACAAAAAGAGCAAGCAATCAATTGGGCGTTTGCAATGACCTTACAGCAAAAAGAAAATCCAGTCAGAAAATTATCCGTTAAAGGATCTCAATTTAACCAACCACTGATGGAATTTTCGGGAGCATGTGAAGGGTGTGGCGAAACACCTTATATTAAATTATTAACACAATTATTTGGAGATCGAATGATGATGGCCAATGCGACTGGTTGCTCTTCTATTTGGGGTGGCTCGTCTCCTGTTACACCCTATACAACAAATGAATGCGGGCAAGGACCTGCTTGGAGTAACTCACTATTTGAAGATAATGCCGAATATGGCTATGGAATGTATGTAGCGAATAAGACCAAACGACAATATTTAGCAGATCAAGTACAAGAAGCTATCGATAAAAATATAGGCTCGAACCAACTGCAAGCTTTAATGGAAGATTGGTTAGCGCATTATTTAGAAGGGGATGGCACTCAACAACGCGCAACAAAGTTAGCAGCAGCTTTGAGCGAGGAATATCAAAGTAATCAACTTCTAGAGAAAATTTACAAGCAAAGGGATTTACTTGTAAAAACCAGTCAATGGATAGTCGGTGGTGATGGTTGGGCATATGATATTGGTTTCAGTGGAATCGATCATGTCTTGGCAAGTGGGGCAGATGTCAATATTTTCGTCATGGATAATGAGGTTTATGCTAACACAGGCGGTCAGACATCCAAAGCGACACCAGCAGCAGCGATTGCTAAATTTTCTGCTGGAGGGAAACAGAACGCTAAAAAAGATTTAGGCATGATGGCGATGACGTATGGCAATGTTTATGTAGCACAAATCGCTTTAGGTGCTAATTCAATGCAGACCATAAAAGCAATCGATGAAGCTGAGCGTTATCCA
Source organism: Enterococcus haemoperoxidus ATCC BAA-382 (assembly GCF_000407165.1). Classification (NCBI taxonomy): domain Bacteria; kingdom Bacillati; phylum Bacillota; class Bacilli; order Lactobacillales; family Enterococcaceae; genus Enterococcus; species Enterococcus haemoperoxidus. The sequence goes on from NZ_KE136479.1 coordinate 910,948, forward strand.
GGACCATCACTGATTATTGGCTACACGCCTTGTATCAATCATGGTATCAAAGGTGGTATGATCGAAACATTATCTTTAGCAAAAGAAGCGGTTGAATCTGGCTATTGGCAATTGTATCGTTACAATCCACAACTAATTGAAAAAGGTAAAGACCCAATGGTTATCGACTACAAAAAAGCTGATTTCTCTAAGATGCGTAATTTCCTTGAAAAACAAACTCGATTCTCTGCGCTTCATACAATCAAAGACGATCAAGAAGTCGTTGAAAATCTTTTAACGAAAACAAAAGATGATGCAGAAGATCGGTCTGATAATTATGTGAAATTAGTGAGTCAGATCAAGAAATAAAAAAATAGGAACATAGACTATCAAAGCAACTGGTAAAACGATATTTTCGTTTTATTCCAGTTGCTTTTTTACAAGAAAAAAATAATAATAAAAAATTCTTCAAAAATTTCAAAAAGCGTTTACAATGTGGTATTCTTACAGTGTTGGAATTTAAGTAAAAAATAACTTTATTACGAGTCCGAGACAAAACTGTTCAACTTATTTCCGGAACCTTTCAAAACTTAGTGCTTTAGCACTTAGAATTTGATGTGATCGAAGTGTAGTAGCTGCTTTTTTTCTCGCCGTTTACTCGCACCCTTAGCTGTTAGTCTTATGTAGTTTCTCAGGCTAGTCACTGCACTATGGTTAGATAGCTACAAAACCTGAGAAGGATTGAAAGTCTTGGGAAAAGACTTAACGAGCCTGCTATGCTTTAAATTTTAAGGAGGATTTTTATGTTTGATTGGAAGAAGTTAAAAAAAGAAGATATAAAAAGAGAAATTTTAGCAGGAACCACTTCATTCTTTGCCATTTCCTATATCATTATGGTAAATACTGTGATTTTGGCAGAGGCGGGCATGCCGAAGGAACTAACGATTTTTGGAACGATATTTATTTCAATTATTGGCTCAATTTTGATGGGACTAGTTGCAGATGCACCCATCGTGTTAACCACCGGAATGGGGGTTAATTCATTTTTTACCTATACGTTGGTACTTTCATTAGGCTTGACTTGGCAACAGGCACTCGCCGTTAGTTTTTGTGCAGGGATTGTTTATTTATTAGTTGCATTTACACGGCTAAGCAAGTTATTTGCAGAAGTCGTACCGGAATCATTAAAAACCGGGATCACTGTAGGAATCGGTTTTTTTCTTGTATTGATTGGGTTGGAAAAAGGGCACTTGATTTTGCGAGGGGAACATACTTTTTTGCAACTTGCATCGTTAGATAATAGCTTAACTTTATTAACATTATTTTCGTTGATTTTGACTGTATTTTTATTTATAAAAGGAATTCAGGGCAGTTTTTTTATTGGGATTGTTGCTGTAACAATTATTGCTAATATTTTTGGTTTGGTACCTTCAGCAGAACATTTTTCATTAGGCGGATTGAGTCATTATTCTACGATTTTTTTACAACTAGATTTCAGCACTTTTTTTTCAAAAAGTTTTTTGTTAGGTGTATTTGCGTTATCGATGATTTTAATTTTTGAATCAATGGGGCTACTTAAAGGGTTGATGCCAGAAGCAGATGAAAAAAAATATTTAAGAGCGTATCGTGTGACAGGCTTTATTACGTTATTATCTGGTATTTTTGGAACAAGTCCGACTGTGGCAGCGGCTGAAAGTGCAACTGGGATTGAAGAAGGAGGAAAAACGGGAATAACAGCCATTACTAGTGGAATTTGTTTCTTTTTAGCATTACTCGCGTTGCCGTTGCTTTCTTATATTCCTGATTCAGCTTTAGCGCCAGCAATCATCATAACGGGTTTCTTAATGATCCAGCAAATCAAAACGCTACATTTTGAGGATTTCAGTGATTATTTTCCAGCAATGTTGATGATCGTTTTGATTCCGTTTACCATGAATATATCTGATGGAATGGCATTTGGCTTTGTAGCATATCCAGTGACGAAATGGATTGCAGGGAAAAAAGCAGAATTATCATTACCGATGTGGTTGATCTCTGGTTTGTTTTTGATGTATTTGATTGTGAATGTCCTGATATGATATAAAATAATAAGGATGTTCCTGATTTCACTATTTACAAATAAAATAGGGTGCCAAACAAAAATGATGTTTGGTACCCTATTTTTTATCCAATTATGATTTTCTCAGAAGGATATTCATAGCCGATATCTCGTGTTTCTTTTGGTACAAATAACATTAAAGTATAAAGCATTCCGATCCGTCCAATAAACATTAACAGAGCAATCATTAGCTTACCAACTGTGGTTAAATCAGAAGTGATGCCTAGTGACAACCCAGTCGTACCAAAAGCAGAAGCAACTTCGACAATAATAGCAATCAACGGATGGTCTTCTGTCGCAGTTAAAAATAAGACGGCAAAGAAACACATGATTAACGAAAGCATAAAGACAACAATCGATTTTTTTACATCATCATCATCGATCC